>NZ_JBIRZD010000005.1:146542-373892 GCF_044390505.1 Streptomyces sp. NPDC018947 | reverse complement strand
TGTTTGGTCGGGGGGGGGGCCCCCCCCCCGCCGGGGGGGGGGGGGGGGGGGGGCGCGGGGGCGCGGGTGGGGGCGGGGGCGCCCCGGGGGGGGGGGCGCCCCCGCGCCCCCCCCCGCCCCCCCCCCCCCCCCCCCCCACGCCTCTTTCGGCCGGATCACCGTTGCGTGCGCGGCCCCATGCCACGGGCTGCCCCGCTACCGGATGCCCTCGTCCCGCACGAACTCGCGCAGCCAGGCGCGGAATTCCGGGCCGAGGTCCTCGCGCTCGCAGGCCAGCCGGACGACGGCACGCAGGTAGTCGCCGCGATCCCCGGTGTCGTAGCGGCGCCCCCGGAAGACCACCGCGTGCACGGGACCGCCGAGAGTCGGGTCGAGGGCCAACTGACGCAGGGCGTCGGTCAGCTGGATCTCACCGCCGCGGCCCGGCGGGGTCTTGCGCAGGATCTCGAAGATCTGCGGGGCGAGGACGTACCGCCCGATCACGGCGAGATTGCTGGGCGCGGTGCCGGGTTCGGGCTTCTCCACGAGATCGGTGACGGCCAGCACGTCGCCTGCCTCGTCGCCCACGGGGGCCACAGCCGCGCATCCGTACAGGTGCGTCCGGTCGTCCTCGACCTCCATGACCGCCACGACGCTACCGCCTCGCTGCTCCTGCACCTCCAGCATCCGGGCGAGCAGCGCGTCGCGCTCGTCGATGAGGTCGTCGCCGAGCAACACCGCGAACGGGGCGTCACCCACATGCGGTTCGGCGCAGAGGACGGCGTGGCCCAGGCCGAGCGGGTTGCCCTGCCGCACGTAGTGGACGTCGGCCAGTTCGCTCGACTCACGAACCTGGCGCAGCTTGCGGAAGTCGCCCTTCAGCTCCAGCAGGTGCTCCAGTTCGTAGGCACGGTCGAAGTGGTCTTCCAGGGCACGCTTGTTACGGCCGGTGACCATGAGCACGTCGTCGATTCCACTGCGCACGGCCTCCGCCACCACGTACTCGATGGCGGGCCGGTCCACGACCGGGAGCATCTCCTTGGGAGTCGCCTTGGTCGCGGGGAGGAATCGAGTGCCAAGACCCGCGGCCGGGACGACGGCCTTGCGGGTGCGGCGGTGGTGCGTAGGCATGAACGTGTGCTCCATGGCGGGCGGCGGAAATGACGATGCGACGGGACTCGGTCCGAGGCCGGGGGACCCGGGGCCGGAAGAGGGGTGTGTCAGGACTTGTCGGGCCTGACGGTGAAGGACAACTCGTTGCCGGGCGTGAAGAAGACCCTTCCGCGCGCCAGGCCCTGCGTCGGGTGGTGCCAGCGCTGCGTGGGGTAGACGTCGATCCGCTTGCGCTCCAGGATGTCGTCGAAGAAGCGCGCCAGCCGGATACGCGGTTGACCGGGTTCACGCTCCAACCACAGGTCCCAGTCGTCGTGGCCGCCCGCCGAGGCGGCCACCACCCCGGCGAAGGGCAGATGCGCCTCGAAGGCGCCGTCGTGTCCCACGGACACCGAGCCCGAAACGGTGGAGGCGGCGCTCCCCTTGCGGGGCACGGCCGCCAGCCGCAGCGCGGAGAGGTCGGTGCCCGGCGGGACGACCAGGCCGCCGCGTACGAGCCAACCGTCCTGCCCCACCAGTACGGCATGCACCTCGGCGTGCTCCACACGGTGACGCACGAAGAGCGACAGATGGCCGTCCGCGGTGCGGTACGGCACGGGCCAGTACGCGGGGCCTTCCGCCGGAATGCGGCGGACCAGCAGACCACCGGTGTGGACGCCCTCCACGGCGAGCGGCCGGCGTCGGCCGTCCGACAGCTCCAGGTCGATGTCGTAGCGGCCCTCGGCGAGGGCCGGCGGTTCGGCGGGGATCGCGTACACCGACCGCGGTGTGCCCGTCGCCTCGTCCACCGACGTCCCGAGAGCGGCCAGCCTGAACAGTGTCTCGCCCCTGCGCGGGGTGACGCACAGCGCGGGCGGCTCGGTGCCGGGCACCAGCGCGACACGGACTTCGATGGCGCCGTCGCCACGCACCAGTACCTCCGCCGGGACACCGCCCGGGGTGACGGACGGGACCGCGGCGGTACCCTCCTTCGGCACCGAGGCCGCCACGTCCCGCAGGAACGCGTCGTAGCGGAAGGCGATGCGCTCGGCGCTGTAGAGCGGGGCCGTGGCGTAGGCGCCCTGGGACAGGGTCTCCCGCACCGCCGACTGTTCGATCAGGTAGCGCATCGCCTGGGCCATGGCGTCCTCGTCGGCGACCGGCACCAGAATGCCGTTGCTGCCCGGGACGACGATCTCGCCGGGGCCGAAGGGCGCGTCGGCCGCGAGAACCGGAAGCCCGTGGTGCATGGCCTCCACCAGGGTCAGACCGAAGGACTCGCGGCGGGCCGCGCTCACCGCGAACGCGGCCTTGTCCCACTCGGCTGTGAGGTCGGGCAGCGCGCCCATGAGGCGGACGGCGTCGCTGAGCCCGTGTGCGTGCACGAGGTCCTGCAAGCGCGCCTGCTCGGGCCCGCGGCCGAAGATGCGCAGCCGCCACTGCGGGTGATGGGGGACGACTTGGGCGAACGCGTTGATCAGCGTGTCGAAGCCCTTGCGCGGTACGAGCTGTCCCGCGGCGACGATCAGCGGCAGGCCGCGCACCGGGGCGTGCCGGGCCGGCGGCGGCACGATGTTTCCGATGGCGGCGAGCGGGGGTGCCTGGTCGCCCAGCTGTCGCTGGTAGTTGTTCGCGTCGGCCTGAGTGAGGCAGACGATGCCGTCCATCTCGCGGTACAGCTCCAGAGTGCGCTCGCGCAGCTCCTGGGAGGGGACCATCGAGCCCTCGTGGTCGATGACCACGCGCCCGTAGCCGTGCCGTCCATGGGCCAGGAAATACGCGGCGAACGTCGGCCGGGCAGCGATCACGACATCGGCGCCGCAACTGCCGAGGTGACCGATGATCAGGTCATCGACCTCCTGGGTGTACTGGTCGGCCCAGCTGTCCTCGCGCGGCATGATCCGGGACGGTTTGCCGCGCTGGGCCTCCGCGGCCCCTTTCCGCCGGTCGGCCAGGTAGCGCAGGGTCACGCCGCTGGACGGCGGGAAGGACGGCCGGTCCGCCGTACGGAAGACCGAGACGACCTCCACCTCGTGGTGGACCGCCAGCGCGGAGGCCAGACTGCTGGTCGCTCGCGGTACCCCGCCGAAGTTGTCGATGGTGTGGAGCAGGAAGGAGATCCGCACAAAGTGTCCTTTGGGATGCTCTGGGTCCGTGAGGAGCCGCTGTCAGTGATGCTCGGTCACCACGAGCGAGAGTTCGTTGTCCGCGGTGAAGTAGGGGCGCAGTCCGACGACGGCGCGGTCGACGTCGGGGCCGAACAGGCCGGCCGGCTCCTCCCGCACCAGCTCCGGGAAGCGCTGTACGTCGCGCCTCACCACCTGGTCGTCGGCGATGCGCGCCACCCTGACCGGCTCGCCGCCGCGGCTGTCGGTGAGTAGCACGTCCCAGTTCTCGCGCATGAGCAGCCGGGCCCTCATGGCCTCGTCCATGTTCAGCTCCGCACCGAACCAGCCGCCTTCGAAGCGCACCCGGCCGGCCGCCAGTGTGCGCGCGGGCTCCTGGCGCCGCCGCAGCAGCAACATCAGCTCGCCACCGAGCTGCCACTCCCCGTGCAGCCAGCCCGTCAGCCACAGGCTCGTGTCGCTGTAGTCGACGGTCACCAGTTCCGCATGGCTCGGACGGGACCAGACACGCAGACGGAGGTAGCCGCCCTCGGTCGCGTACGGCAGCACCCAGTGGAAGTGGTTCAGGTCGCTCAGGTGTCCGATGTCGCGTGCCCCGCCGAGCGTGCACCGTCCGTGGCGCAGGCGCCTCTCCTTGCCCCTGCCGTCCACGACGTAGACATCGGCGCGGCCCTCGCCCAGCACGGCGAGCGCGCGCGTGTCGATCCGGGCCCGGGTCCCGCCGCTCTCGACGGCGAAGTCGACCACTCCCTTGCGGCCTTTGCCCTCCTCCTTGACGCGCAGGGTCCGGGCGCCGGACACGCCACGCAAGGTGACCTCCCATGCGCCGTCCGGCAGCACCCGGCAGTCGGCGGTCGGGAGGGGGCGGTCCTCGGCGGGCGCGCCGCCGCCCGTGCGCCGCCGCCCCCAGCGGCCGCGCGCCCCGGCCTTGACCGTCCTGAACAGTTCCTCGTACGCGTCGCCGACCGTCTCCGTGCTTGCGGACCCGGCGATCCGCAGGGCCTGGGCCCGGTGCGCGGAGCGCAGTCGCTCGTCCGCCATGTAATGCTCCAGGGCGCGCGCCGTGGCATGGACGTCACCGACCGGCACCAGCAGCCCGCCGTGGCCCTCGGACAACACCTCTGGAGCGCCGAAGGGCGTCTCCGTGGCGACCACGGGCGTGGCCTGAGCGAGCGCCTCCAGCACCGGGCGAGCACTGTCCAGGCGCTCCGCGGTCACCAGGGCGATATCGGCGTCGTAGAAGTCCTCCTCGCCGACTTCTCGGTCGAACAGCAGCACATCGTCGTGGAGTCCCAGCGCGGTGACCAGTTCGCGCATCTCGCGGCGCAGCGGCCCGGTGCCGACCACCCTGAGCTGCCAGCCCGGTTGAGCCGCACGGGTCTGGGCGAAGGCGTGCAGCGCCACCTCGACACGCCGGTGCGAGACCAGCCGCCCGGCGCTGATCACCACACCCGTCGTCGGTTTGTCCGGGCTCTCGGCGAGCAGCATCGGCTCGGCGATGTGACGCACCTCGACACCGGCGGCACGCAGCGCCTGGTACTCGGGGGCGGCGGCGTCGCCCCGGGTGAGCGGGACGACCGCGTCCAGTTCGCGGTAGAGCTCCGTCCAGCGGGCGCGCACCGATTCCGGGAGCCGCTCGACAGGTGCCGGCTGGCGGGCGATGCGCCGCGCGTGTGGCACGCGGCACTGAGCCAGGGCCGCGCCGAGCGCGGAGCTCAGGGCGACCACCACGTCGGCGCCGCTCGCGGACAAATGCTTGCGGAGCCTCCCGTCGTCGGCGCGGTTGTAGCGCCGGAACTCGGGGTCGCCGGCGATGACGAGCTGGGAGGTCTCGTCGTCGTCCCGGTCGCCGGGCGCGACCGAGGGGGCCAGGGCCAGGACGTCGACGTTCCCCGGGAGCCGCAGCGCCGGGTGCGGTGCGGCGGCGCCCCGCACGGTGACGACGGTCACCTGGTGCCTGGCGACGAGGGACTGGGCGAGCCGGGCGGCCGCCCGCGCGCCGAGGGAATCGGTGGCCAGGGTGTGAACCAGGATCTCGATGTTCATGGCTCAGGCCGCCGTCTTCTCGTACGGGCTCGGCACCGGGTAGAAGGCCTCCAGGAACCGGTGGAGCACCTGGCTCTGGTGCTCGATCTCGGCGGGGTCGCTCGCGGAGTCGTTGAGGCAGAAGGTGTCCCGGTCCCGGCGCAGCAGCAGCAGTTCCAGCTTGTGCTCCAGCTCGGGGTCGTCCAGCGCGAAGTAGCCGTACCGGAGGTCGCCGGGCAGGCTGCACCCGGAGTAGTAGCTGTAGTAGTGGTGCAGCGAGGAGGCTATGGACAGGTCGGAGATGCTCCGCACGGGGCTGGCGGAGGTGCGCCGGTGCTCTTCGGGGAAGTCCCGTTCGATGGCCGCGAGGATGTCCCGGTTGAGCGCGTACGGCACATGTTTCATCTTCTGTACCAGTGTGCGGCCGAACCGCTCCTGGATGAGCCGGCGGTTGTTCTTCGCGGCGACCGAGGTGGGCACCTCGTCGGGCTCCGGGGGGCCGTAGGGGACCTGTGCCGGGGACGGGAAGAACTTGGCGATGCCGTTCGGGTGGAAGAACGCGGACGGCGTGAGGGGCCTGCCGATGAACATGTCGTCGTTGAAGTAGACGAAGTGGCGCGACAGTCCGGGGATGTGGTGCAGCCTGGACTCGATCGCATGGCTGTTGAAGGTCGGCAGGTGGGAGGGATCGTCGAAGATCTCCCGGTGGTCCACCACGCGGGCCCTGCCGTCGCCGGCGGCCCACCAGTGCGGAGTCTGCTGGTCGGTGACGATGTAGATGTTCCGCACCCACGGCATGAACATGCGCACGGAGCGGAGGCTGTACTTCAGCTCGTCGCGGGAGACATAACGGGCCAGGCTTGCCGCCTCCGCGTGGAAGACCTCACCGCGGCTCTCGGCGCGGCGCCGTTGCCAGGCCGGGTCGTCGCCGTCCACCCAGGTGTACACGACGTCGATCGGGAAGGGGTGCTCGTCGGGGAACGGGATGTCCAGTTCGGGGCGGGTGCGTGTCGGGCGCAGTTGCGGCACCCCGGCCCCGTGGGCCCGGCCCACGAGCCTGGTCATCTGCTCCCCGGGGACGAGAAGCTGCTGGTGGCCGAGGTGGACGTGCTCGCTGGCACGGTTGCGCCGGGGTGCGACGAGGCGGTCGACTCCCTGGCCGGGCACGCTCTCCTCGGGCTCCCAGAACTCGATGTCACAGCCCGTGTCGGCGCCGTACGTCAGGCGCCCTTCCTGCGTGGTTCGGAACCAGAAGGCGCGCACGACGGACAGGCCGCTCGCCCGCTCCCACGTCTTGCCCGACGCGCCGTCCCACGCGCCGTCGCCGGGCGCCATCCCGGCCTTGGGGCGGGCGATGTAGCCCCTGCTGCCGGACAGGGCGGCGCGCAGTGCCGCCAGGACCTGGGGGCGCTGACGCGCGTCGACGCCGACCGCGGAGGCGGTGTCGTCGAGGCCCGGCACCGCGAACCAGTCGATGTGTTCGGCTTCCAGGGCGCGACGGACTTCCAGGTTGTTCAGCTCGCGCGCGGCGAGCGGCGTGAGACGGTCGTGCACCAGCGCGACACGCTTGTGCATGTCCACGACGACCTGCCGCTCCGTACGGCTCCTGCGCGGGTGCGCCGACGTGGGCTCCGGGCGAGGGCCGGTGCCCATGGAGGTCTCGCCAGCCCTCTCTCGGCTGGAGGTGTCAAACACGCGGTTCACTTTCGTTACGGGGATGGGTGCTGCGGCAGGAGGAGAGTTCACTCACCGTCTGATTTCGCCCTTCCGCGACCGGCTCACAGTGCGGTACTCGTCCGAGCCCACCCGCTCGAAGCGGCTCGGGACGGGGAAGTACGCGTCGAGAAAGGTCCTGACCATGCGCTCCTGCGCCTCGGGGTCCGGGTGTACCACCGTGTCGTTCAGGCAGAAGGTGTCGAAGTTGCGGCGCGCGAGAAGGGTGTCCAGGCGCCGCTGGGCGAGGTCCGACGCGAGGTCGATGTAGATGTAGCGCAGGTTGCCGGTGGTCGCGCGGCCGGTGTGGAAGCCGTAGTAGTGGTGCAGGGACGAGGCGATGGGGACGTCCTCGGGGGATCGGAAACGGGAGTGCTGGGTGCGGCGGTGCTCGGCCGCGTACACCAGCTCGATGTCCGCGAGGACACTGCGCCGCAGCGGGTGCGGGGTGTGCTTCATCTTCTGCGCGATACGGGTACCGAACGAGCGCTCGATCAGCGCCCTGCTGTTCTTGCCGGCCGCGTTCACGGGCAGGTCCTCGGGGCCTGCCGGTCCACTCGGCACGAGCGCCTTGGACTGGAAGAACTTGCTCAGCCCGTTGGCGTGGAAGAAGTGGCCCGCGGTGAGTGGACGGCCGAAGAACACGTCGTCGTTGAGGTAGAGGAAGTGCTCCGACAGGCCTTCGATGTGGTGCAACTGGCTTTCGATGGCATGCGAGTTGAAGGTCGGCAGGGCAGAGGGGTCGGAGAAGATCTCCCGGTGGTCGACCACCTTCAGGCCCGGGACGTCGGTGTCGAGCCAGGCGGGGACCTGCCCGGCGGTGACCAGGTGGATGGTACGCACCCAGGGCGCGTACTGGTGCAGGGAGCGCAGGGAGTAGCGCAGCTCGTCACGGCTGGTGAAGCGGGCGTCGTTGGCGGCCTGGGAGTGCAGCCGCGGTGCGGGGACGCCCAGCCGTCCCGATCGGGCGGCGTCTCGTTCGGCTGCCCAGACGGGGTCGGAGTCGTCGACCCAGGTGTAGACGACGTCGATGGGGAAGAGGTGGTCCTCGGGCAGCGGCTGGGCGAACTCGGGCAGCGTCCGGGTGAGTCCCGTGGCGTAGGCACCGGGGATGAGGCTGAACAGGGCCTGCGGCGCCTCGACCCGCTCTCCGACGTCGACGAAGTCGGAGACGACACTGTTGGGACGAGGGGCGGTGAGACGCCCGTCGACTTCCTTCCAGAACTCGAGGTCACAGCCGAAGCCGGCCCCGAAGACCAGCTCCTGGGTGCGGTCGGTGACGTACCAGGCGACGCGGAGCACGTCGTACCGGCGCAGTCGGTTCCAGCTTCGCTGCTCTTCGCCGGCCTGCATGGCTCCGTCGCCGCCGACGACGGGTCCGGCATACCCGGGCGCCGCCTCGAACACGGCCCGCAGCACCGCCTCCGCCTCACGGCGCAGAGCGGCCGGCACGGCTACGGCGGGCAGGTCGCGTCCGGCGCTCCGGATGCTGAAGTGGTCGATGCCCCCGGCTTCCAACGCGGTGACGAGGAGGTGGAGGTTACGGGCACGAGCCGCCCAGGCGGTGGCACCCTCCACGAGCTGGGCGCGCATGTGCCGGTTGCCGACCTTGACGATCCGGATGCTGTGGCCGCCGCCGTGGCGCGGCGCGTTGCGGCGGCCGCCCATGGCCCAGACGACCGCGGCGGAGCGGACGGCGTCGACGGTGGACAGCGACTGCTTGACGGCGGAGCGCAGCGGGACCGGGACCTTGCGGGCGATGCCGCGCCGGGCAGTCGTGGGCACGAGTGCCCGGTACGCGGACACGAGAGATCCAGACTCCGGATTGCCGGAACCGACCACGAGGCACTCACCATCCATGCCGCTACCGGTCCCGCGCCGACATCACGGAGAGGTGGCGCATCCCCCCGAGCACCGAGCGAAGACAGACCGTTTGCTGCTCATTAATCCGATCTGTTCGACTCATGGCCCCACACGCGCACGCATTCGAACATGGGCACGGTTGAGCGAGTCACAGAACCTTCACATACAAGGCCCCTAAAAGTCCAGGCGTGAAATATTGGGCAACGTGTCCGCGTACGTGAACAATCCCACGCCGGCCCCGTACAACCTTTTGGGGTCATAGGAAACGTCTGCGCCGCCGCGGGGACGGTTGCCGCGACACCTGGACGGCCTGCATATAGTGCTCCGTCATGAGTGACCCCACTCCCGACTCCAGCACCCGCGCCGGCCGCCGAAGAGCCTCCCGCAGCGCGGGCCGCCGACAGCGCACTCGTCGTTCGCGGATACTCCGTATCGCTCTCGGCACCTTCGTGGTGCTGCTCCTCGCCGCGGGCGGCACGGCCTACTGGCTGTACAGCAGCCTGAACGGGAACATCGACGGCGTCGACATCGACAAGGCGATCGGCGACGACCGGCCGCAGAAGCTCCCCACGTCCGGGCAGAACATCCTGATCCTGGGCTCGGACTCACGCGCGGGGGCCAACGCCGAGCTGAACACCGGCAAGGTCGCCGGTGCCCGCTCGGACACCGCCCTCGTGATGCACATACCCGAGGGCCGCACGAGTGCGGTCGCCATCAGCATCCCGCGCGACACCCTGGTCACCCGGCCCTCGTGCACCAAGTCCGACGGCGGTGAGGTGGCTTCGGCGGAGCGGGTGATGTTCAACTCGATCTACTCGCAGGTCGGTCCGGCCTGTGTGGTCAAGACGGTGGAGAAGATGTCCGGCGTCCGCATGGACCACTACATGGAGATCGACTTCGCCGGTTTCAAGGGCCTGGTGGACGCCATCGGCGGGGTGACCGTCACCGTGGACCAGGACATCAAGGATCCCTCCAGTGGTCTCGACCTGACCGCCGGTACCCACCGGCTCGACGGCACCCAGTCCCTGCAGTTCGTCCGGACCCGGCACGGCGTCGGTGACGGCAGCGACCTCGGACGCATCGGCCTCCAGCAGCAGTTCATGCTCGCCCTGCTGTCCGAGATCAAGAAGCAGGACCTGCTCGGCAGTCCCACGAAGACCTACAAGATCGCCGATCAGCTCACCTCCGCCCTCACCACGGACTCCGAGCTGGCCTCTCTCACCAAGCTCGCGGACTTCGGCCGCAGCCTCAACGGCGTGGACCCGGCCACCATGGAGACGATCATGCTCCCGGTGGCGTACGACAAGACCGATCCGAACCGCGTGGTGGCCGCCGAGCCGCAGGCGTCGGACCTGTGGAAGGCGATCCGCGGCGACTCGGAGATCCCGGAATCGGCCAAGAAGTCCCCTGCCACGGGCGGCGCGCAGAGCTAGCCCGGGCAGCGCCCCGGCCCGGTGTCACACGGACACGGAGCGGGCCATCGACAGGCCCGGCTCGCCGGTCTGGCGGGCGATGCGCAGTGAACCGTCCCGGCTCAGCACCGCGAGGACGACGCGACCGTGAGCGTCGAGAGCCAGGGCCGGGGCGGTCTCGCTGTGTTCGCCGGTCTGCGACCACCACACGCCCGACTGCTCGTTCTCCGCACCGAAGGCTGCCAGCACGACCTGTCCGCCGACATCCCGGTGGGCCAGCACCGTGCAGTCATAGCCGTCGAGCAGCGCACGCATCGCCGCGACGGGCTCGGCGGCCGGGGCACCGGCGAGCGGGATCGGCCAGCTCCCGGGGCGGTGCGCGACGATGCCGCCCGTATGCGGGTCGGCCCAGTAGTACGTCGCGCGGTCCGGCGAGGTCTCGAGCGCCGAGACGGTCCCGGGCACCGTCCGCACGGGTATGTCCGGCTCCCGCCGAAGCTCCCCGTCGGGTTCATGCTGACGCCACCACATCACGTTGCGCTCACCGCCGGCCAGCAGTTCGACGCGTCCGGAGGCGTGGGCCAGGGCGGCGAGACCGTCCTGCACCCCACTGCCCTTGAGGTCGTGCCAGCGCTCCCACTTGCCGCTGGGTGCCTCCCGGCACAGCATCACCCCGCCGCCCGCGTTCCGTACGAAGACGTACACCCGGCCGGAGGCGCTGACCGCGGCCGTGGGGGCACCCACGTGGGCCGCCTTCTCCGCGTCCCCGTGCGGGTTGCCCAGCGAACGCCACTCGGTGACGGGGCGTGCGGTCTGGTACTGGATGGCGTGGACGATGTCGGTGGCCGGCGGGCCGCCCGGGCGGCGGACCTCACGGCGGCCGAGGAAGTGCACGTACGTGTCGGCGCCCTGAGTCACCGAAAGGTGCGTCAGATGCGGCACGGGGAAGAAGTCCGGTCCCTCCCACGCCGGTCCGCCCGGCCTCGTCTCGGTCCAGCGCAACAGACCGTCGTCGGTGCGCGCGTACGCGGTCAGCCGACCGTCCTTGCCCAGAACGAGCCAACGACCCTCCACGGGCCGCAAGGCGCCGTACCGTTCGGCCGGCGGCTGTTCCGTCCCGGAGAGTTCCCTGCCCCGGGCTGCGCCGCGCCCGGATCTGGTCCGCATGGCGAGACCTGCCCCTTCCGTGACTCTCGGCGCGGCCGGTCCGCCCCTCCCGAACCTGTGTACGGGAGACCGAGCGGGCTCATCATAGGATGGCCGTGCGGTGAACGGAGCAAGGAGATGGGGCTACGGCCGGTCCGCACCCGTGCTGCCCCGGCTCGCGCGTCGACATCACGCACGACGCCGCGTCAGACCGCCCGCCACGCCCCCAGGGCCAGACCCGGTTCGTCCTTGCGGCGGGTGAGGTGGAGCGCGCCCGTGGACGGGGAGAGCGCGGCCGCCACCAGGCGGTCGTCGGCGTCCAGGGTCATGGCCACCTCGGCATCGGCCGGCAGGGACCCGGCCGACTCCGTCCACGCCGCGCCCGCCGACTCCTGTTCGCTCGGGTACGCCGCGAAGGCGATCCGGCCGGAGGGGGCGCGCTGGGCCAGCACCGTGCAGTCGAGGCCGTCGAGGTCGCAGCGGACGGCCGAGACCGGGCCGGGGCCCGCCTCGGGGAGCAGGGCCACGGGCGCGGTGCCGGGGCGCCAGGCGCAGAGGGTGCCGGAGGCGTCGCTGAAGAACAGCGTGGTGGACTCGCCGGAGGTGGCCAGGGCGCGCAGGCTGCCCGGGCGGGCCGTGACCCCCACGGTGTCGGCCATCTTGATCGCGGTCTCGGGCTCCTCCTGGCGCCAGTGCAGGATCGTGCCGTCGCCGGCCGCGTACGCCTCCATGCGTCCGTCCCGGCCCGCGACCGCGACGGGCATGTCCTGGAGCCGTTCGCCCTGGAGGTCGCGCCACGGGCCCCAGCCGCCCTTGAGCTTCTGGGCCCGCATGCTGAGCCCGCCCCCGCCGTTGCGCACGAAGACGTGCGCGCGGCCCTGGTGGTCGACCGCGACGGCGGGCCTGCCGGTGTGGTCCCCCTTGCCGTTCGGATGGCCGATGGGTGACCAGTCCAGGGCGGCCAGCAGCGGCCGGAAGTGGGTGGAGTGCACCAGTCCGGACTCGCCGGGCGTCGTGGGCCGCCAGGCGGTCAGGTGCGCGTAGGCGTCGACCCCCTGACCGACCGCCAGACCCGGGTGCAGCCGCTGGTCCCCGCCCATCCTGCGCGGGGTGTCCCAGGCGCCGCCGGGCACCTGCTCCGCGCGGCACAGGACCGCGTCCTGCGTGACCAGGTAGACGCTGAGTCGGCCGTCCCGGCCGCGTATGAGCCACTCGCCGTTCACCTGATCATTTTATGCCGCCGGGAGCGGGCCCGCTCCGCCGGGTCGGCTCCCGTGCGACCCTGGCCCCATGAGCAACAGCGTCCGCCCCCTTCTCGTGATCGTCGACGGCGCGAACGTGGTGGGGTCCGTGCCCGACGGATGGTGGCGGGACCGGCGCGGGGCCGCGGAACGGCTGCGTGACCGGCTCGCCGCGGACGGGGTGCCGGGGCTCCCCGGCCCGGTGGAGATCGTGCTCGTCGTCGAGGGCGCGGCCCGCGGCGTGGACTCGGCGCCGGGAGTTCGGGTGGAGGCGGCGCCGGGCAGCGGGGACGACCACATGGTCGAGCTGGTCGCGCGGGCCGGTGACCGCCCCGTCCTGGTCGTCACGGCCGACCGCGAGCTGCGCCGCCGGGTGACCGGCCTCGGCGCGGAGGTGGCGGGCCCCCGGACGGTGCGGCCCGCCTGAGCCGGGGCAGCCCCTCCGGACACGCCCCGCCCGAACCGGAGGGCGCCGGAGAGCCGGAGCCCGCCCGGACACGCCCCGCCCGGACCAGAGGGCGCCCGCGGAGCCGGAGCCCGCCCGGCCCCGGAGCACCGGCCGCCTACCCCCGGGCCCCCCGGTCCACCGCCGCGCCCTGCGGCCACCACCCCGCTCCCGGCGACCACCCCGCCCCCGCCCGGGCGTACAGCACCGCTCCGTCCACCTCCCCCACCTCCTCGTACGCCGCGCTCAGCAGGCGTCGCAGGGTGGGCAGGCGGTCCGGGGCGTAGGGCTTGCCGCGGGAGTCGTCGACGACGAGGGACGGGGGGTGGGCGGTGAGTTCCGCGCGCAGGACGGTCCACGCGCCCTCGACCCCGTACCGCTCCCCCACCAGGGTGCCGTCGCGGCCCCCGCTGTAGTTGGTGAGCAGGCCGGCGGTGAGGTAGCGGGTGGCCGGGGTGCGGCCGGCGAACCAGTACGCCTCGGGGTGCATCCCCCAGAACAGGACCCGCTCGCCGGGACGGGTGCGCTGCGCGGCGGTGTCCGCGACCCGGCGGGCGTGGTCGAGCTCGGCGCGCGGGGCGAGCAGGCCCCAGGTGAGGAACAGGGCGCAGCAGCACGCCGTGACCAGGACGGCGCGCGCCCGCCGCTGCCTGGGCGGGGTGCGCAGCGCGGCCGTGGCCAGCAGGGCGATGGGCGGCAGGAGTTGCAGGTAGTAGTGACCGAAGAAGTGCAGGCCCGTGGTCACCGCCCCGGCGGACGCGGCGAGCCACAGCCACAGGTCGGCCGTGCCCGGCCGGGAGACGCGCAGGGCGCGCAGGACGGGCGGCAGCAGGCCCGCGCAGGCCACGGCGAGGACACCGGCGTTGGCCAGGGCCCGGCCCAGTACGGGGAGGGCGGATCCGCCGAGTGAGGCGTAGGTGCCCGAACCGGTGACCGTCCAGAACAGGAAGCCCGCCGGGTCGGTGGCCAGGGCCGCGCCCAGGACGGGTGCCGCGGCCCCCGCAACGAGCCGCACCGGCCCGGCCCCGTGTCTGCCGCACAGCCACAGCACCGGCAGCAGGACCGCGCCGCCGGTCTGCTTGGCGAGGAACGCGCAGCCGGCGGCGAGACCAGCGGCGCCCGGACGGCGGCGGTCGGCGCACCACATGGCGGCCGCGGTGAACGGCAGCATGAACACCTCGAAGGTGGCGGCCTGCGCGTCCTCCGGGTTGAGCCCGATGGAGATCAGCAGGTAGAGGACGCCCGCCGTGCGGCCCGCGCCGTCGCCCCAGCGGCGCCGGGCGAGGGAGGCGAGGATCACGGCGGTGGCGAGCTGGGCGAGGACCGCCAGGACCCGCACCGAGGTCAGCGACTCGTGGCCGGCCACCGCAAACGCGGCCCGGTACAGCCAGGGCACCAGGGGCGGCTTGCGGTCCACGACCGTCTCGTACAGCTCGCCGCCGTGTGCGAGCAGGCCCGCCTGGACGGCGAGGTAGCCCTCGTCCGGGTTCCACAGGGGACGTGCGAAGGAGGGGACGCGGGTGGCGCAGGCCAGCGCCGCCAGCAGGGGCAGCAGGCGCGTCCAGTAGCCGGCCCTCCCCCGCACGGTCGGCACGGAGCGTGACGGGGAGAGCGACGGGGCGTGCATGGCCGTACGCTATCCGGCCCCGCGGTCCCCCAGGAAAGGGACATACGGGGCCGGGGACGCGCGGCGGTGGCTACGGAATGTCGCCGCGGGGCGGTTCGGCCGGGGCGCGCCCGACTCCCTCGCCGCGGCCCAGCCGGCTGTGGCCGCGGCCGTAGAGGAAGTAGACGACGAAGCCGATCGCCATCCAGATGCCGAACCGGACCCAGGTCTCGGCGGGCAGGTTCAGCATCAGCCACAGCGAGGCGGCCACCGACACGATCGGCAGCAGCGGGACCAGGGGCGTACGGAAGGCGCGCGGCAGGTCGGGGCGGGTGCGGCGCAGGATGACGACGCTGATCGCCACGACGACGAAGGCGAACAGGGTGCCGATGTTCACCAGCTCGGCGAGCTCGCTCAGGCTGGTGAAACCCGCGACGATCGCGATGATCACGCCGAGCAGGATGGTCGGCCGGTACGGGGTGCGGAACTTCGGGTGGACCACGGAGAAGAAGCGCGGCAGCAGTCCGTCGCGGCTCATCGCGAAGAACACCCGCGTCTGGCCGAGCAGCAGGATCATGCACACCGTGGTCAGGCCGACGGCTGCGCCGAAACTGATCACGCCCGCGAAGAAGGGGTGCCCGGTGGCCTTGAACGCGTCGGCGAGCGGGGCGTCGACGGACAGCTTCGTGTAGTGCTGCATGCCGGTGACGACGATCGACACGGCGACGTACAGGACGGTGCAGATGAACAGGGAGCCGAGGATGCCGCGGGGCATGTCGCGCTGCGGGTTCTTGGTCTCCTCGGCGGCCGTGGCGACGATGTCGAAGCCGATGAAGGCGAAGAAGACGACCGACGCGGCGGTGAAGATGCCCATCACGCCGAAGTTGGACGGCGCCCACCCGAACATGAGCTGGATCAGTGGGGAGTGCAGGCCCCCGCCCGCCTCCACCGGCTGCTCGGGAGGAATGAACGGGTCGTAGTTGGCGCCCTTGATGAAGAAGGCTCCCGCGATGATCACGATGAGGACGACGGTCACCTTGATGGCGACGACGAGCGAGGTGATGCGGGCCGACAGCTTCATACCGAGGACGAGGATTCCGGTGAGCACCAGCACCAGGGCGGCGGCGAGGATGTCGAAGCCGAATCCCTCGGCGCCCTCCCGGCCGCCGAGGGCGGCGGGGAACTGCCAGCCGGCGTTGTCCATGAACGAACGGATGTAGCCCGACCAGCCGACGGCCACCACCGCCGTTCCGAGTGCGAACTCCAGGACGAGGTCCCAGCCGATGATCCAGGCGGGCAGTTCGCCGAGCGAGGCGTAGGAGAAGGTGTACGCGGAGCCGGCCACCGGGACCGTGGAGGCGAACTCGGCGTAGCACAGCGCGGCGAGCGCGCACACGACACCGGCGACGACGAAGGCCAGGGCGACGGCGGGCCCGGCGTTGTTCTTGGCGACCGTGCCGGTCAGTACGAAGATGCCGGTGCCGATGATGACGCCGACGCCGAAGACGGTCAGGTCCAGCGCGGACAGGGATTTCTTGAGCGCGTGCTCCGGTTCCTCCGTGTCCTGGATGGACTGCTCGATCTTCTTGGTCCTGAAGAGACTGCTGCTGCTCACGGGTACCTCCGACGCTTGTCGTCCCCGACATGATCGAGAGGGGGGCGTATGGCGTATGCCCCGGCGTGAGCTGATTCACGCGGATGGGCAGGTTTCACCACTGCAACGAGTGGAGAACCTGCCCATCCGGCCGTACGTCAGTCGCGGGCGGCCTCCACCGGGTCCGCCTCGGCGCGCTCGTACTTGCCGTCGAGCTTGGCGACCAGCCCGGTCACCTGGCGGGCGATGTCGGGCGCGGTGAGCCCGATCTCGGCCAGCACCTCGGCGCGGGAGGCGTGGTCGAGGAAGCGCGGCGGGATGCCGAAGTCGCGCAGCGGTACGTCCACGCCCGCGTCGCGCAGGGCCTGGGCGACGACGGAGCCGACTCCTCCGACGCGCGAGTTGTCCTCGACGGTGACGACCACGCGGTGCCGCTCGGCGAGCGGGGCCATGGCCTCGTCGACGGGCTTGACCCAGCGGGGGTCGACCACGGTGGTGGTGATGCCCTGCTTGTTCAGCAGGTCGGCGACCTCCAGGCACATCGGCGCGAGCGCGCCGACGGAGACCAGCAGCACGTCCGGGGTGTCGGTGCCGGGGGTGCGCAGCACGTCCATGCCGCCGACGCGGCCGACGGCCGGTACGGCGGGGCCGACGGCGCCCTTGGAGAAGCGGACCACGGTCGGCGCGTCGTCCACCTGGACGGCCTCGCGGAGCTGGGCGCGGACCTGTTCGGCGTCGCGCGGGGCGGCGAGGCGCAGGCCGGGGACGACCTGGAGGATCGACATGTCCCACATGCCGTTGTGGGAGGCGCCGTCGGTGCCGGTGACGCCGGCCCGGTCCAGGACGAAGGTCACACCGCACTTGTGCAGGGCCACGTCCATCAGCACCTGGTCGAAGGCGCGGTTGAGGAAGGTGGCGTACACGGCGAAGACGGGGTGGACGCCGCCGTGCGCGAGGCCGGCCGCGGAGACCGCGCCGTGCTGCTCGGCGATGCCGACGTCGTAGACGCGGTCCGGGAAGGCCTTGGCGAACTTCTCGAGGCCCACCGGCTGGAGCATGGCCGCCGTGATGGCGACGATGTCCTCGCGCTCCTCGCCGAGCCTGACCATCTCGTCGCCGAAGACGGAGGTCCAGTCGGCGCCGGAGGTGGAGATGGGCAGGCCGGTGTCCGGGTGGATCTTGCCGACGGCGTGGAAGCGGTCGGCCTCGTCCTGGAGGGCGGGCTGGTAGCCGCGGCCCTTCTCCGTGAGGCAGTGCACGATGACGGGGCCGCCGAAGCGCTTGGCGCGGGTGAGGGCGGACTCCAGGGCCTCGATGTCGTGGCCGTCGATCGGGCCGACGTACTTCAGGCCGAGGTCCTCGAACATGCCCTGCGGGGCGATGAAGTCCTTCAGGCCCTTCTTGGCGCCGTGCAGGGTGTCGTAGAGGGGGCGGCCGACGACCGGGGTGCGCTCGAGGAGCTCCTTGGTGCGGGCCAGGAAGCGCTCGTAGCCGTCGGTGGTGCGCAGGGTCGCCAGGTGGTTGGCGAGGCCGCCGATGGTGGGCGCGTAGGAGCGCTCGTTGTCGTTGACGACGATGACGAGGGGGCGGTCCTTGGCGGCGGCGATGTTGTTCAGCGCCTCCCAGGCCATGCCGCCGGTCAGCGCGCCGTCGCCGATGACCGCGACGACGTGCCGGTCGTCGCGGCCGAGGACCTGGTTGGCCTTGGCGATGCCGTCGGCCCAGCCGAGGACCGTCGAGGCGTGGCTGTTCTCGATGACGTCGTGCTCGGACTCCGCCTGCGAGGGGTAGCCGGACAGGCCGCCCTTCATCTTCAGCCGGGAGAAGTCCTGACGTCCGGTGAGCAGCTTGTGCACGTAGGACTGGTGGCCGGTGTCCCAGAGCACCTTGTCGGTGGGCGAGTCGAAGACGCGGTGCAGGGCGAGGGTGAGTTCCACCACGCCGAGGTTGGGGCCGAGGTGGCCGCCGGTCTTGGACACTGCGTCGACGAGGAAGGTCCGGATCTCCTCTGCCAGCCGGCCCAGCTCTTCCAGGCTGAGCCGGTCCAGATCGCGCGGTCCCGTGATGCGGGTCAGCAGCGGCACCCGTGCCTCCTTGCAGTAGAGCTGTTGCCGGGCTCGTCGAGTCTAATGTTCCGCCCCGGCGGAACGTGTCCGGGCGGTGCGTCGTACGTCACGCGTTCGGCCTTACCCAGGATCGGCCCGTTATACGACACGGACGCCGGGGCAGGCTCGGCGCCCCGGCACTCGCACGGGGACCTCTTTGCTCCGGATGGTCCAGTCGGTGGGTCCGGCAGGTCGTCCGCGGCTGCTGACGCCCCGTCGTCCGGGTGGGTGCGCGCGACAGCGGTCCGCCCGCCCGCCCGTGTCGTACGGGCGGGCGGGCGGACCGTTTCCTCGCAGGTGCGGCGGGCCCTCAGGCGCGGCCGGCGGTCTTCTGGGTCCTGCGGGTGACCGCGTCGATGACGACGGTCGCCAGCAGCACGCCACCGGTGATCATGTACTGGACCGGCGAGGCGATGCCCTCCAGGGCGAGGCCGTACTGGATCGAGATGATGACCATCACACCGAGCAGCGCGTCCCAGGTGCGGCCGCGGCCGCCGAAGAGGGACGTGCCGCCGATCACGGCCGCGGCGATGACGTTCATCAGGAACTCACCGGTGCCCGCGCCCTGGTTGGCGGAGGCGATCTTCGAGGCGACGAAGAGGCCGCCGATCGCCGCGAAGGTGCCGGCGATCGCGAAGACCGAGATGCGGACCAGGTCCACGTTGATGCCGGCCCGGCGGGACGCCTCGACGCTGCCGCCGAGCGCGTAGATCTTGCGGCCGTAGGCGGTGCGGCGCAGCACGAAGTCGGTGAGCAGCAGGAACGCCAGGAAGATCACCACGGCCAGGGGCAGGCCCTTGTACTGGTTGAAGACGATCGCCACGGCGAAGGCCAGGGCGGCCAGCAGCACCGTGCGCACGATGATCTCGTTCAGCGGCCGGGACGGCACCCCGGCGGCCTCGCGGCGCCGGTTGTCGAAGAACGCGGTCAGGAAGTACCCCGCGGTCACCACGACCGCCAGACCGTAGGCGGCGGCCACGTCGCTGAAGTAGTAGCTGGTCAGCTTGGCGACCACACCGTCGGCGTCCAGGTTGATGGTGCCGTTGCTGCCGAGTATCTGGAGCATGAAGCCCTGCCAGAACAGCAGGCCGGCCAGGGTCACGGCGAACGCCGGGACGCCGATCTTCGCGAAGACGAAGCCGTGGATGGCGCCGGCCACGGTGCCGGTGAGGATCGCCAGCACCAGGGCCAGGATCTCGTTCATCCCGTGCGTGACGCTGAGCACCGCGAAGGTGGCGCCCGCGACACCGCTGACCGAGCCGACCGACAGGTCGATCTCGCCGAGCAGCAGCACGAAGACGATGCCGACGGCGATCATGCCGGTGCCGACCATGGCGACCGACATGTCGGAGAAGTTGCCGGCGGTCAGGAAGTTGGAGTTCAGGCTGGTGAAGATGGCCCAGATGACCAGCAGTCCGACGACGACGGGGAGGGACCCGAGGTCACCGGCCTTCATCTTCCGCTTGAACTCGCCCACGTAGCCCGCGAGTCCCTGCTCGCGCACCAGCAGCCGGGGGTCGACGGTGGGGACCGCGGCGGAGGCCGCCTCGGGGTTCTCGGCCGTGCCGCCGCCGGCGGGGGCCGAGGTCTTGTCGATGCTCACTTCTTGATCTCCCCATTGGTGCGCGCCGCACGGCGGGTCACGGCGTTGTCCGTGGCTCCGGTGATGGCGGAGATGATCTCTTCCTGCGAGGTCGACTTGACCTCGAAGACGCCGTTGTTGCGCCCGAGGCGCAGGACGGCGACCTTGTCGGCGACCGCCTTCACATCGGCCATGTTGTGGCTGATGAGGATGACCGCGTGGCCGCGCTCGCGCAGCCGCTCGACCAGGTCGAGGACCTGGGCGGTCTGCTCGACGCCGAGGGCCGCGGTCGGCTCGTCGAGGATGACCAGCTTGGGCTCGCCGAGCATGGAGCGGGCGATCGCCACCACCTGGCGCTGACCGCCGGAGAGCGAGGCGATCGGGATGCGGACGCTGGGGATGCGGATGGAGAGCGTGTCCAGCAGCTCGCGGGAGCGGCGCTCCATCTCCACCTCGTCCAGGACACCGCGCTTGCGCAGCTCCCGGCCCAGGTAGAGGTTGCCGACGACATCGATGTTGTCGCACAGCGCGAGGTCCTGGTAGACCGTCGCGATGCCCAGGTTCTGGGCGTCGTTGGGCCTGTTGATGGTGACGGCCCTGCCGTCCCACTCGATGACGCCCTCGTCGATCGGGTGCACGCCGGCGATCGTCTTGACCAGCGTGGACTTTCCGGCACCGTTGTCGCCGACCAGGGCGACCACCTCACCGGCGTGGACCTCAAGCTCGACGTCGGTGAGCGCCTGGACGGCACCGAATCGCTTGGAGACCCCGCGCAACGCCAGCACGGGCGTAGCGGACACGTGAACCATCTCCTTCGCCGCCTGACCCGGCGGGAGGTTGTGCAGAAGTTTGGGGGGTGTTCCGTCCGGCGCCCCGTCTAGCTTGCGG
This sequence comes from Streptomyces sp. NPDC018947, assembly GCF_044390505.1. Lineage (NCBI taxonomy): Bacteria > Bacillati > Actinomycetota > Actinomycetes > Kitasatosporales > Streptomycetaceae > Streptomyces > Streptomyces sp. NPDC018947. The sequence goes on along the minus strand of NZ_JBIRZD010000005.1, from coordinate 353,075 downwards.
GGCTGATGAGTTCGGGGCGCCGGAGGAAGCTGCGTGCAGCCGGTCCCGTACGCGCAGGGGCGGTACGGGGAGCGCGGGACTGCTTACTTCAGACCGATCTTGTCGCAGGCGGCCTTGTACTTGCCGGCGCAGATCTCGTCGATGGTGTAGAAGCCTTCCTTCACCACGGTGTCCTTGATGTTGTCCTTGGTCAGCGAGACGACCGGGACGAGGACGGTGGGGATGCCCTTGGTGGTGGCGCTGTCGGCCTTGTCCTTGGCGATGGAGTCGAGCGGCTTGCCCTGGGCGAGCGCGACGGCCATCTCGCCGGCGACCGCGGCCTCCTGCGGGTAGGACTTGTAGACGGACATGTACTGCTCACCGGTGACGATGCGCTGCACGCCCGCGAGTTCGGCGTCCTGGCCGGTGACCGGGATGTCGCTGATGCCGGCGGCCTTCAGGGCGGTGATGATGCCGCCGGCCATGCCGTCGTTGGCGGAGTAGACGCCGACGATCTTGTCCTTGCCGAGGGCCGAGATGGCGCCCTCCATGTTGGAGTTGGCGTTCTCCGGCTTCCACTCCTTGGTGTCGTACTCGCGGCCGACCTTCACCTTGCCGTCGAGGACGGAGTGGGCGCCCTGCTTGAACTGGGCGGCGTTCGGGTCGGTGGAGGAGCCGTTCATCATGACGATCTGGCCGTCCTTGGCCTTGTCGCCCAGCGCCTTCAGCAGCGCCTCGCCCTGCGTCTTGCCGACGGTGACGTTGTCGAACGAGGTGTAGGCGTCGATCGGGCCCTCGGCCAGGCGGTCGTAGGCGACGACCGGAATGCCCGCGTCCTTGGCCTTCTTGATCGAGCCGGCGATGGCCTTGGAGTCCACCGCGTCCACGACCAGCACGTCGACCTTGTTGGTCACCATCGTGTCGACCTGCTGCGCCTGCAGGGTGGCGTCCTGCTTGGCGTTGGCGTAGACGACCTCGCCCTTGTTGTTCGTCAGTTCCTTGACCTTCTTCTCGATCAAGGGCTTGTCGAACTTCTCGTACCGTGCGGTCTGGTTCTCGGGAAGGAGCAGACCGACCTTGATGGCGTCGCCCTTCTTGGCGGCGGAGTCGGACGAATCCTTGTTGTCGCCGGACTCCTTGGCGCTGCCACAGGCGGCGAGCGAGACCGCCATCGCGGTGGCGGCAACGGCGACGGCGGCACGACGCATACGCGTGTTCACTTCAGAAACCTCCCTGACGAGGCCGCGTCGTTGCGGCCGAGGTGGCTGGAAGTCAACTCGGCCACACGTGCGACGTCAAGAAGTAAATCCTTAACGAGATGACAACGGTGCCATCCGTCCTCTAAGTGAAGGCAGGCGTGGCCGTCGACAGAGACGCGGTCGCGGTTCCGTCCAAAAGCGTCGAATCGCCCATCTCGCTCAGCGCGAGGGCGAGCGCGCCGAGCACCTCGGCGCGGCCCCCGAGCGCCCCGGGGAGAACGGAGAGCCGGCGTGCGGCGCTGGGGATGGCGTAGCGGCCGACGGACTCCCTTATCGGGGCGAGCACCAGCTCACCGGCCTCGGCGAGGTCACCGCCGAGGACCACCCGGCTCGGGTTGAGCAGGTTGCAGAGGTTGGCGACACCGCTGCCGATGTGGCGGCCGACGTCGGCGATCACCCGGCGGCAGCCCGGGTCGCCGTCCCTGGCCAGCCGGACGACGCCCTCCATGGTCAGGTCCGGGCCGTGGCTCGGCTGGAGCAGCGGCAGCACGTAGCGCGCCGCCGCGAAGGTCTCCAGGCAGCCGCGGTTGCCGCAGCGGCAGACGGGTCCGGCCTCGTCCAGCGTGATGTGCCCGATCTCGCCCGCCGTGCCGCCGGGCCCCCGGTAGATCTTGCCGTTGATCACCAGTCCGGCTCCGACACCGCTGGCGACCTTGATGTACGCCAGGTCGCGCACCCCCCGGCCGCTGCCCCAGACCAGCTCGCCGAGGGCGCCGAGGTTGGCGTCGTTGTCCACGTGCACCGGCACGCCGAGCCGTCCCCGCATCTCCTCGGCGGGCCGGGTGCCGCCCCAGCCGGGCAGGATCGCGGTCGAGCCCAGCGTCCCGGACTCCACGTCGATCGGGCCGGGCACGCCGAGGCCCACGCCCGCGATCTTGGAACGGTCGACGCCGGTGGCCGCGAGCAGCCTGGTCACGAGCTGTTCCGCCCGGTCGAAGCCCTGCGCCGAGGAGGCGTCGACGTCCAGCGGCTCGGCCTCCTCGGCGAGCACCTGGTGGGCGAGGTTCCCGACCGCGACGCGCAAATGCGTGTGCCCGAAGTCGACGCCGATGACGATGCCGGCGTCCCCGCTCAGCGAGACGCTGCGGGCCCGGCGGCCGCCCGCCGAGGTGGGCGTGACCTCGACCGTCCCGCTGTCCTTCAGTTCCCGGACGATGTTCGAGACCGTCGCCGCGGACAGACCCGTCGTCCGCGCGATCTCCGCCTGCGTGAGCGACCCGGCGAGCCGTACCGCTCGTACGACCCGTTCCAGGTTGGCTCGGTGCAGCGACGACTGCGACCCGGGAGTCTCCACGACGACCTCCTGCGCACGGGGCCGCCTCGATGAGGCCCCGTCTATGTCCAACTAGTGAACTCTAAGCTGAGCCGTTCGGGTCGCCTCCCGTCAAGAGGTTGAACCGCATCCGGGTTCCCCGTACACACACGGGCATGCCGCCCCCGAAAGGTCCGGGAGCGGCATGCCGGTGGGTGTGCGCGAGCGGTGGCGGGGTTACTTCAGGGCGCCCGCCGTGAGGCCCTGGACCACCTGGCGCTGGAAGATGATGTACGCGGCCAGCACCGGCAGCATCGCCATCACGAGGCCCGCGAAGAGCCCCGACCAGTCGCCCTTGTAGCCCTGGCTGACCGCGAGCTGCACCAGGCCCTGGGTGAGGACGTGCTTGTCCGGGTCGGTGTTCAGCACGGTGGGCAGCATGTACTGGTTCCACTGCCCCAGGAAGTTGAAGATCCCCACGCTGATCAGGCCGGGCTTGGCCATCGGCAGCATGATCTGGAAGAACGTCCGGGTGTGCGAGGCGCCGTCCACGAACGCGGCCTCCGCGACCGAGCTGGGCAGGGTGCGGAAGAACCCGGTCAGGAAGAACACCGTGAAGGGCAGCGAGTAGGCGATGTAGACCAGGATCAGCCCGTGGATGGTGTTCAGCAGCCCCATGTTGTCCACGACGTAGAACAGCGGGACCAGGGCCAGCATGATCGGGAAGCTCATGCCGCCGATGAACAAGTAGTAGATGAACCGGTTGCCCGGGAAGTCGAACCGGGCCAGCACATAGGCGGCCATGGAGCCCAGCACCAGGGTGCCGATGAGCGATCCTCCGACCACCAGGACGGTGTTGAGGAAGTAGTCGCTCATGTGCGCCTGCGACCAGGCCCGGGACCAGTTGTCGAAGTTCAGCTTGTCGGGCAGCGACCAGGGCGAGCCGAAGATCGAGGCGTCGTCCTTGAAGGAGGTCATCACCGCCCAGATCAGCGGCATCCCGACCATGATCGCCCAGATGACGAGGACGCCGTGGGAGAAGACGTTGAGGGTGGTGCCCTCCCTCTTCCCCCGGGGCAGTCCGCCGGGCGGGGTCTCGGTCTTGCGGACGGGAGCGCCGGACTCGGCCGGTACGGGCGCGGGGGTCTCGGTCGTCTTCATGATCAGAACTCCAGCCGCTCGCGCCGGCCCAGCCGCATCACGACGGCGGCGAAGGCCAGCGTGACGACGAGCAGGGCGACGCCGATCGTGGTGGCGTAGGCGGCCTGACCGTCACGGAACGCCTTCTGGTACACGTACAGGACCATGACGGTGGTCGAGTAGTCGGGGCCGCCGGGGCCGGTCGTCATGATCTGTACGACCGCGAACGACTCGGCGCCGAGCGCGAGGATGCCCATGTAGACCCAGCCGGACTGCACGGTGTCCCACAGCAGCGGCAGGGTGACCTTGAAGAAGGTCGTCGCGCGGTTCGCCCCGTCCAGCAGCGCCGCCTCGTACAGCTCCGCCGGGATGGAGGCCATGCCCGCGGAGAACAGGACCACGAAGAAGCCGACCGTGGACCAGACCAGCACCGCCATCACGCACCACAGGGCGAGGCTCGGGTCGCCCAGCCACAGCGGCTGGATCGAGTCGAGCCCGATGCCGCGCAGCAGCGAGTTGATCGCGCCGCTGTCCGGGTTGTACGCGAACGCGAACAGCAGGGCCACGATCGCGATGGACAGCACCTGCGGGAAGAAGTAGACGATCTTGTAGAAGCCGGAGCCGCGGACACCGGTGACCACCGGCCCGCCGCGCCGGTGGCGTCCGCCCACGTTGATCATGAACGAGAAGAAGAGCGCCAGGCCGAGGGTCACCAGCGGCACCAGCAGGGCGAACATCACACTGTGCTGCAACGACTTCCAGAAGATGTCGTCGTCGAGCATCCGTGAGTAGTTGTCGAAGCCGACCATCTTGAACTCGGGACTCAGTCCCGTCCAGTCCGTGAACGAGTAGTAGATGGACTGGATGAACGGCCAGACGACGAAGAGCGCGTACAGCCCCAGGGGAACCGCCAGGAACCCCACGATGAACCGGTACTTGCCGTGCTGCATTGCTACCGACCCCGATCTGCGCGCGGGTGGCGCCGCCAGGGCCCGGCCGGCGGGAAGAGGCCGGCCGGGCCCTGGTGACACGTCCTCACTGGTGCTTGTAGTGCTTGATCGAATCGTCCTTGGCGGCCTCGTCGGCGTAGCCCTGGATCTTCTTGATGGCCTCGGCCGGGGTGATGCGGCCGGCCATCATCTCGCCGAGTCCGCCGACGCCGATCTTCTCCTTCTGGAGCTGCACGTACCAGTCCTGGAGACGGGGGTTCACCACGTTGTCGCCGGCCAGGTCCAGCGCCGCGACACCGGCCTTGAGACCGGGGGTGAGTTCGATGCCGTCGGTGCCGCCGTTGTAGGCGGTCAGCGACTTCACCTTGGACGTGAAGTTCTTCGAGGACGCCTCGCTGAGCATGATGCGGAGCTGCTCCATGCCGCCGGCGCCGTTCGCCGCCTTGGCCGGGACGATGAAGGGCTCGCCGCCGGAGGCCCATATCGTGCCGAAGGGCATCTTGTCGGAGGAGTCGATGCCGGGCGGGGCGGAGACGGTGACCTGGAAGTCGGCGGGGATGACGTTGGCGGACTCGTTCTCCACCCAGGAGCCGTTGGGGAGGAACAGGGCGTCGCCCTTGGCCCACGCGGTCTGCGACTGGATGTGGTCGAGACCCGGGGTGCCCTTGAGGATGTAGCCCTTCTTGAACAGCTCGTACCAGGCCTCGAAGACCGTCTTGACCGCCGGGTGCTTCCAGGCGTTGGGCTCGAGGTTGTCGATGGCGTCCAGCACCTCGACACCGCCGACCTTGGCGATCATCGGGTACATCGAGAACGGGATGTAGTACGGGTACTTGCCCGCGTACGTCCAGCCGGCCATGTTCTTCTTCTTGGCCTTGGCGCACAGGGCGAGCATCTCGTCCCAGGTCTTCGGGTACTCCGCGTCGAGCGAGTCCAGGGCCTTCTGGGAGTACCAGTTCCCGTACACCGTGTAGGCGTAGTAGAGGATCCAGACCTTCTCGCCGTCGAACTGGCCCATCTCCACGATGCCGGGGCGCAGCGTGTCGCGGACCTTCTTGTTCGGGTCGTCGTAGGACGGGGCGTCCAGCAGCGGGGTGAGGTCGGCGAGCTGGTTCTTGCCGACCAGCACGCCCATGTCCATCTGCTCGGCACCGGAGTTGTCGACGAGATCCGGCGGGTTGCCGCCGTTGAAGCGCGGCTGGAGCGTGGACTGGATCTTCTGGGTGGCGGAGAACTTCACCTTGGCCTTCGGGAAGGCCTTCTCGTAGAGCTTGACCGCGTCCTCGGCGTACTCCTTGCCGAAGCCGCCGTCGAAGAGCACGAATTCCATCTGGGCGGTCTCGTTGACCGCCAGCGGGTTCTGCGCGGTCTTCTTGCCGGACTCGGCCTTCTTCTGGTCGTCCCCGCCGCCGCTCGCGCACGCGGACAGGAAGCTCATGGTCGGGACGGAGATCAGGCCGAGCGCGGCGGACCGCTTGATCAGATCGCGGCGGCCGACGCCCGTTCGGTTGTTCTCGGCGGAAGTGGATCCCATGCTCAAGTCCTCGCCTTCTCCAGGACTCAGGCGGTGAACCGGATCCTCCCCGGCACCGCGATCGGGTCACGCTGGGTCGTGCAGGAAGTGCGGATACTGCTGTACGGGCGCCTTGGTGGTGTGCCTTCGCGGTTCCCCCACGGATCCCCCGGTGGCCGACAGGTATAGTCCACTTCCGGTCGGCGGAGCAAGATCGAATGCATGGTTCCCGGTACGTCTTTTCCGAGTTGAGACCTGGCGGAAATATCGGCCGCCTGCGTGCCCCTTGAAGCGATTCGGCTCGGCACCGGACCCGGCCCCCACCGTCAACACCCTTGACACCACTGACCTCTTCACGCACTACTGTTCCTTGCGCTGTGAATTTGACAACGTTGTCCATTCCCCGGTCAGGCGCTTCCGGGGCGTGCAGGGAGGGTGCTCTGTCATGCGGTACGGAGTTCGGCACAGATGGGGTCCGGCGGTCGCGCTGACGACCGCCTTCACGGTGGCGGTCGGTGTCCAGGGGGCCGCGGTGGCGCTGCCGGCCGCACCTGCCGCCGCGGACCGGGAGTTCGCGTCCTCGTTCGAGGCGGACGACCCGGTTCCGGACTGGCTCAGCACGGTGGAGACCGCCCCGGACGGCAGCAGGCGGACCGCCGGGGTCGACGGCGGATACTCCACGGGCATACCGGGCGACGTCACCGACCACGTCACCGACGTGCGGGCGAGCGCGGAGAACACCGGCGGCGGCGAGGTGAAGGAGAACCTCGTCGACGGCGAGCCGAGCACCAAGTGGCTGGCCTTCGAGAAGACCGGCTGGGTCGAGTTCGACCTCGACGCACCGACGCGCATCGCCACGTACGCGCTCACGTCGGCCAACGACCACGCCGAACGCGACCCGGCGGACTGGACGCTCAAGGGCTCGGCGAACGGCACGGACTGGCAGACCCTCGACACCCGCTCCGGGCAGTCCTTCACCGAACGTTTCCAGACCAGGACGTACGACCTCGCCGAGCCGGGCGAGTACCGCCACTTCCGGCTGGAGTTCACGAGGAACAACGGCGGGGACATCCTCCAGCTCGCCGACGTGCACCTGTCCACCGGCGCCGGCGAGACGCCCGTGCCCGAGGACATGCTCTCCCTCGTCGACCGCGGCCCGAGCGGCTCGCCGACCGCGAAGGCGGGCGCCGGCTTCACCGGCAAGCGCGCCCTCAAGTACGCGGGGCGGCACACCGCGGACGGCCGGGCGTACTCGTACAACAAGGTCTTCGACGTCAATGTGAAGGTCGAGCGCCGCACCGAGCTGTCGTACAAGATCTTCCCGTCGATGGCCGACGGCGACCTCGACTACGACGCCACGAACGTCTCCGTCGACCTCGCCTTCACCGACGGCACCTACCTGAGCGACCTCGGCGCCACCGACCGGCACGGGTTCCCGCTGACGCCCGCCGGACAGGGCGCGGCGAAGGTGCTCTACGTCAACCAGTGGAACGCCGTCGCGTCGGGCATCGGCTCGGTCGCGGCCGGCAAGACCGTCGACCGGATCCTGGTGGCGTACGACTCCCCCAAGGGCCCCGCGAAGTTCCGGGGCTGGCTGGACGACATCGAGATCGGACGGGCCGCCCCCGAGCGTCCCGAGGCCCATCTGTCGGACTACGCGCTGACCACGCGCGGCACCAACTCCAGCGGTGGCTTCTCACGCGGCAACAACATCCCGGCGACCGCGGTGCCGCACGGCTTCAACTTCTGGACGCCGGTGACCAACGCCGGTTCGCTGAGCTGGCTGTACGACTACGCGCGGGGGAACAACGCCGACAACCTGCCCACGCTCCAGGCGTTCGCGGCGAGCCACGAGCCGAGCCCGTGGATGGGCGACCGGCAGACCTTCCAGGTGATGCCGTCCGCCGCGTCCGGCCCCCCCGACACCGGCCGCGAGGCGCGGGAGCTGGCCTTCCGGCACGAGAACGAGACGGCGCGGCCGTACTACTACGGGGTGCGCTTCGAGAACGGCCTGAAGGCCGAGATGGCGCCCACCGACCACGCGGCGGTGATGCGCTTCACCTACCCCGGTGACGACGCGAGCGTGATCTTCGACAACGTCAACGACCAGGCCGGACTGACCCTGGACAAGGAGAACGGCACCTTCAGCGGCTACTCCGACGTCAAGTCCGGGCTGTCGACGGGCGCCACCCGCCTCTTCGTGTACGGCACCTTCGACCGCAAGGTGACCGACGGCGACTCCAGCGGCGTCAAGGGCCACCTGCGGTTCGACGCGGGCGAGGACCGCACGGTGACGCTGCGCCTGGCGACCTCGCTGATCGGCGTCGACCAGGCCAGGGACAACCTGCGCCAGGAGATCCCGGAGGGCACCTCCTTCGAGAAGGTCGCGCGCGACGCCCAGAAGCAGTGGGACAGGATCCTCGGCAAGGTCGAGGTGGAGGGCGCGACCCGGGACCAGCTCACCACGCTGTACTCCAGCCTCTACCGGCTGTACCTGTACCCGAACGCGGGCCACGAGAAGGTCGGCGGCACGTACAAGTACGCCTCGCCGTTCCAGAGGAGGCCGGCGGCGGACACCCCGACGCACACCGGCGCGAAGATCGTGGACGGCAAGGTGTACGTCAACAACGGCTTCTGGGACACCTACCGGACGACCTGGCCCGCGTACTCCTTCCTGACCCCGTCCAAGGCCGGTGAGCTGGTCGACGGCTTCGTGCAGCACTACAAGGACGGCGGCTGGACCTCCCGCTGGTCCTCCCCCGGCTACGCGGACCTGATGACCGGCACCTCCTCGGACGTGGCGTTCGCCGACGCGTACGTCAAGGGCGTCGACTTCGACGCGAGGGCGGCGTACGACGCGGCCGTGAAGAACGCCACCGTGGTGCCCCCGTCGTCGGGCGTGGGCCGCAAGGGCATGGCGACCTCGCCGTTCCTCGGTTACACGAGCACCGAGACGCACGAGGGCCTGTCGTGGGCGCTGGAGGGCTACCTCAACGACTACGGCATCGCGAAGATGGGCGAGAAGCTCTACCGGGAGACCGGCGAGAAGCGGTACAAGGAGGAGTCCGCGTACTTCCTGAACCGCGCCCGGGACTACGTCAACATGTTCGACGCGAAGGCCGGCTTCTTCCAGGGCAAGGACGCGGCGGGCACGTGGCGCGTGGACTCGGCGAAGTACGACCCGCGTGTGTGGGGTTACGACTACACCGAGACCAACGGCTGGGGCTACGCCTTCACCGCCCCGCAGGACAGCCGGGGCCTGGCCAACCTGTACGGCGGGCGCAAGGGGCTCGGTGACAAGCTCGACGAGTACCTCGCCACCCCGGAGACCGCCTCCCCCGAGTTCGTCGGGTCCTACGGCGGTGTCATCCACGAGATGACCGAGGCCCGGGACGTGCGCATGGGCAACTACGGCCACTCCAACCAGGTCGCCCACCACGCGCTGTACATGTACGACGCGGCGGGGCAGCCCCACAAGACGCAGAAGAACGTCCGCGAGGTGCTCTCCCGCCTCTACACCGGCAGCGAGATCGGGCAGGGCTACCACGGCGACGAGGACAACGGCGAGCAGTCGGCCTGGTTCCTCTTCTCCTCGCTCGGCTTCTACCCGCTGGTGATGGGCAGCGGCGAGTACGCCGTCGGCTCCCCGCTGTTCACCAAGGCGACCGTCCACCTGGAGAACGGCCGCGAGCTGGTCGTCAAGGCGCCGAAGAACAGCGCGAGGAACGTCTACGTGCAGGGCCTGAAGGTCAACGGCAAGGCCTGGAACTCCACTTCGCTCCCCCACGCGCTGATCGCCGGGGGCGGCGTCCTGGAGTTCGACATGGGCGCGCGGCCGTCCTCCTGGGGCACCGGGAAGAACGCGGCGCCGGTGTCGATCACCCAGGACGACCGGGTCCCCGCGCCGCGCGCCGACGCGGTCGAGGGCGAGGGCGCCCTGTTCGACGACACGTCGGCGACCCAGGCGGCGGTGACGTCGGTGGACCTGCCGGTGGCCGCGAAGGGCGTCGAGGCGGTCCAGTACACCCTGACCTCGCCGAAGGACCGCACCTCGGCACCGTCCGGCTGGACGCTCCAGGGCTCGGCCGACGGCAGCACCTGGAAGACCCTGGACCGGCGCTCCGGCGAGTCGTTCGCCTGGGACCGGCAGACCCGGGCGTTCTCGGTGGCGTCGCCGGGCACGTACGCGAAGTACCGCCTCGTCCTCGACGGCGAGCACACGCTGGCGGAGGTGGAACTGCTGGCGTAGGCGGCCGGCACACCCCGTGGCGGGCCCGGGCTCATGCCCGGGCCCGTCCCTTGTCCCGGCCCGCTCCCCCCTGTGAGGCACCGTTCCCCGCGCGTGCCGGATGCTCCACAATGAGCGGGCGTCCCGGCGGCCGCCGAGGGCGCGGCATACGCCGTCGGAGGGGGAACACGTGCGGACGAGCATCGGCGAACGCCTCACGGGACTGGTCACGGGCACGCTGCTGGCGGTGGGGGCGCTGTGCGCGACGGCCCCGCCGGCCCAGGCCTACGACCCGGATCCGAGCGTCTCCACCCACTACCGCGACACCGACACCTGCCCGTGCAGCGGGGGCGGCCTGACCGACCCGTTCGACAGCACCTCCTTCGCGTACGACGCGGGCGGTACGGCCGTCAAGATGGAGCTGAGCGACGCGGGCTGGTTCGTGGGCAAGGTGGAGTTCCATCCCTACGACGAGAAGCTCTGGGTCTACGACACCAGGAACGACGGCGACACGTTCTACGCGGCCGTCGGCTACTCGTCCGGTGGCACCTACCACGACCTGGGCACCTTCTCCGCGCCAGGGACCTCCGAGACCGTGGACCTCACGGTGAAGGACTTCGACATCCCCGAGGGCGCGTACGTCGACATCACGCTCTACGACGGGGCCGGCCGCACCGACTACATCGCCGCGGCGCGCGGCACCGGCGGGGCGGTCGCCTGACGCACGGCCCGCGACGGGGCGCGGGCCGGCGCCGCGACGCCGAAGGGCCGCACCCCCGTCGCCGGGGATGCGGCCCTCGATGCGCGCGCCGTACCGCTTACTTGCGGATCAGGCTGCGCAGCACGTACTGCAGGATGCCGCCGTTGCGGTAGTAGTCGGCCTCACCGGGGGTGTCGATGCGGACGACCGCGTCGAACTCCACGCCCGTGTCGGTGGTGACCTTGACCGTGCGCGGGGTGGTGCCGTCGTTCAGCTCGGTGACGCCGGTGACGGAGAAGGTCTCCTCGCCGGTCAGGCCGAGGGAGGCGGCGGAGTTGCCCTCCGGGAACTGCAGCGGCAGCACGCCCATGCCGATGAGGTTCGAGCGGTGGATGCGCTCGTAGGACTCGGCGATGACGGCCTTGACGCCGAGGAGCGCGGTGCCCTTGGCCGCCCAGTCGCGGGACGAACCGGAGCCGTACTCCTTGCCGGCCAGGACGACGAGCGGGATGCCCTGCTCGATGTAGTTGCGGGAGGCGTCGTAGATGAACGACACCGGACCGCCGTCCTGGGTGAAGTCGCGGGTGTAGCCGCCCTCGGTGCCCGGCGCGATCTGGTTGCGCAGGCGGATGTTGGCGAACGTGCCGCGGATCATGATCTCGTGGTTGCCGCGGCGCGAGCCGTAGCTGTTGAAGTCGCGGCGCTCGACGCCGTGCTCCGTGAGGTACTTGCCCGCCGGGGTGTCGGCCTTGATGGCACCGGCCGGGGAGATGTGGTCGGTGGTGACCGAGTCGCCGAGCTTGGCGAGCACCCGGGCGCCGGAGATGTCCTCGACCGGGGCCGGCTCCATGCCCATGCCCTCGAAGTACGGGGGCTTGCGCACGTAGGTGGACTCGCCGTCCCACTCGAAGGTGTCGCCGGTCGGGATCGGCAGCGCCTGCCACTGGGCGTCGCCCGCGAAGACGTCGCTGTAGGACTTGGAGAACATGTCCTCGCCGATGGCGTTGGCGACGACGTCGTTGACCTCGGCCTCGGAGGGCCAGATGTCCTTCAGGTAGACCGGGTTGCCGTCCTGGTCGGCGCCCAGGGCGTCCTTGGTGATGTCGACCTTCATCGAACCCGCGAGGGCGTAGGCGACGACCAGCGGCGGGGACGCCAGGTAGTTCATCTTGACGTCGGGGTTGATGCGGCCCTCGAAGTTCCGGTTGCCGGAGAGGACCGAGGTGACCGCGAGGTCGTGGTCGTTGACGGCCTTGGAGACCTCGTCCGGCAGCGGGCCGGAGTTGCCGATGCAGGTGGTGCAGCCGTAACCGACCAGGTTGAAGCCGACCTTGTCGAGGTACGGGGTCAGGCCCGCCTTCTCGAAGTAGTCGGTGACGACCTTGGAGCCCGGGGCGAGGGTGGTCTTGACCCACGGCTTGCGGGTCAGGCCCTTCTCCACGGCCTTCTTGGCCACCAGGGCGGCGGCGACCATGACGTACGGGTTGGAGGTGTTGGTGCAGGAGGTGATGGCCGCGACCGTCACCGCACCGTGGTCCAGCTCGTAGGTCGTGCCGTCGGGGGCGGTGACCGGGACCGGGTTGGAGGGCACGCCGTTGGTGACGGCGGGGGCGTCGGAGGCCGGGAAGGACTCCTGGCCCGCCTCGTCCACGCTGTCGACGTAGTTGCGCACGTCCTGCTTGAACTGCTCGGCGGCGTTGGCGAGGACGATGCGGTCCTGCGGGCGCTTCGGGCCGGCGATGGAGGGCACGACCGTGGACAGGTCGAGCTCCAGCTTCTCGGAGAAGTCCGGCTCGGCCTTCGGGTCCAGCCAGAGGCCCTGCTCCTTGGCGTACGCCTCGACGAGGGCGACCTGCTGCTCGGAGCGGCCGGTCAGGCGCATGTAGTTCAGCGTCTCGTCGTCGATCGGGAAGATCGCGGCGGTGGAGCCGAACTCCGGCGACATGTTGCCGATGGTGGCGCGGTTGGCCAGCGACGTGGCGGCGACGCCCTCGCCGTAGAACTCGACGAACTTGCCGACGACGCCGTGCTTGCGCAGCATCTCGGTGATCGTGAGGACGAGGTCGGTGGCGGTGGTGCCGGGCTGGAGCTCACCGGTGAGCTTGAAGCCGACGACGCGCGGGATCAGCATGGAGACCGGCTGGCCGAGCATGGCCGCCTCGGCCTCGATGCCGCCGACGCCCCAGCCGAGGACGCCGAGGCCGTTGACCATCGTGGTGTGCGAGTCGGTGCCGACCAGGGTGTCGGGGTAGGCCTTGCCGTCGCGGATCATGACGACGCGGGCCAGGTGCTCGATGTTCACCTGGTGGACGATGCCGGTGCCGGGCGGGACGACCTTGAACTCGTCGAAGGCGGTCTGGCCCCAGCGCAGGAACTGGTAGCGCTCCTTGTTGCGGCCGTACTCCAGGTCGACGTTCTGCTTGAAGGCGTCGTTGGTGCCGAACTTGTCGGCGATGACGGAGTGGTCGATGACCAGCTCGGCCGGGGCCAGCGGGTTGATCTTCGCCGGGTCGCCGCCCAGCTCCTTGACGGCCTCGCGCATGGTGGCGAGGTCGACGACGCAGGGGACGCCGGTGAAGTCCTGCATGATCACGCGGGCCGGCGTGAACTGGATCTCCTGCGACGGCTGGGCCTGCGAGTCCCAGCCGCCGAGGGCGCGGATGTGGTCGGCGGTGATGTTCGCGCCGTCCTCGGTGCGGAGCAGGTTCTCCAGCAGCACCTTCAGGCTGTAGGGAAGGCGCGCGCTGCCCTCGACCTTGTCCAGCCGGAAGATCTCGTACGACTCGTCGCCCACCTGCAGCGTGCTGCGGGCGTCGAAGCTGTTCGCCGACACGACAGTCTCCTTCATTTATGTGCGCGTTCCACCGCATCCTGCCGCCACGCCGCCCTGGCCGGTCCGCTGAGGCAGGGCTAAGTTAGGTTACCCTTACCAGGGTGGCGGCTGCGGTACGCCTCGGCAGATATCTCGATGTCGAGATAACTCTAGTACATGGCCGCGGGCTGGTCATGCCCGGGCGCGGTGTGGCGTGCGCCCCACCGTGCCCCTGGCGCGGGCCCCGTCCGAGTACCCAGCGGGCCATCCCCACGCCGATCCGGGGTATCCGGGTCGTGCCGGGCACCCCCGGCACGACTCGGAAGGGGGCACGATGCCGCTCACGTTCCGCAAGAGCTTCCGGATCCTCCCCGGAGTACGTCTGAACATCAACAAACGTTCCTGGTCCCTCACGACCGGCGGCCGCAACGGGCCACGTCACACCCGCAGCAGCACGGGGCGCCGCACGACGTCGATGGATCTGCCCGGGCCCTTCGGATGGCGCCGCACGACGACGGCCCGGCGACGCTGACGGCCGGGCACCCTTGACGGCCCGTCACTCGAACGGACCCCCCGAGAGGTGCCATCTCATATCTGAGATAGCCTCAACCCCATGGCAGACGACTACCTCGTACGCATCGGCAGGCTCATCCGTGACGCCCGGCAGCACCGCGGCTGGACGCAGTCACAGCTTGCGGAGGCGCTCAACACCAGTCAGAGCGCCGTCAACCGCATCGAGCGCGGCAACCAGAACATCAGCCTTGAGATGATCGCCCGCATCGGCGAAGCGCTGGACAGCGAGATCGTCTCCCTGGGCTACGCGGGTCCGATGCACCTGCGCGTGGTCGGCGGCCGCCGCCTGTCCGGCGCCATCGACGTCAAGACCAGCAAGAACGCCTGTGTGGCCCTGCTGTGCGCCTCGCTGCTCAACAAGGGGCGCACGGTGCTGCGCCGGGTCGCCCGCATCGAGGAGGTCTACCGCCTCCTGGAGGTGCTGAACTCCATCGGCGTGCGCACCCGCTGGATCAACGAGGGCGTCGACCTGGAGATCGTCCCGCCGGCCGAGCTGGACATGGAGGCCATCGACGCCGAGGCGGCGGTGCGCACACGCTCCATCATCATGTTCCTGGGCCCGCTGCTGCACCGCATGGACCGCTTCCGGCTGCCCTACGCCGGCGGCTGCGACCTCGGCACCCGCACCATCGAGCCGCACATGATCGCGCTGCGCCGGTTCGGCCTGGACGTCGCCGCGACCGAGGGCCACTACCACGCGGTGGTCGACCGCGCGGTGCGCCCTGACCGCCCGATCGTGCTGACCGAGCGGGGCGACACGGTCACCGAGAACGCCCTCCTCGCCGCCGCCCGGCACGACGGCGTCACCGTCATCCGCAACGCCTCGTCCAACTACATGGTCCAGGACCTGTGCTTCTTCCTGGAGGCCCTGGGCGTCAAGGTCGAGGGCATCGGCACCACCACGCTGACCGTGCACGGCCGGCCCGTCATCGACGCCGACGTGGACTACTCCCCCTCCGAGGACCCGGTCGAGGCGATGAGCCTGCTGGCCGCCGCCGTCGTGACGGAGTCGGAGCTGACGGTGCGTCGCGTGCCCATCGAGTTCCTGGAGATCGAGCTGGCGGTCCTGGAGGAGATGGGCCTCGACCACGACCGCACCCCGGAGTACGTCGCGGACAACGGCCGCACCCGGCTCGTGGACCTCACCGTCCGGCCCTCCAAGCTGGAGGCGCCGATCGACAAGATCCACCCGATGCCGTTCCCCGGCCTGAACATCGACAACGTCCCGTTCTTCGCGGCCATCGCGGCCTCCGCGCAGGGCAAGACCCTCATCCACGACTGGGTCTACGACAACCGCGCCATCTACCTGACCGACCTCAACCGCCTCGGCGGCCGCCTCCAGCTCCTGGACCCGCACCGGGTCCTGGTCGAGGGCCCCACCCGCTGGCGCGCCGCCGAGATGATGTGCCCGCCGGCCCTGCGCCCCGCGGTCGTCGTCCTGCTGGCGATGATGGCGGCGGAGGGCACGTCGGTGCTCCGCAACGTCTACGTCATCAACCGGGGTTACGAGGACCTGGCGGAACGGCTGAACTCGATCGGGGCGCAGATCGAGATCTTCCGGGACATCTGAGCCACGGACACCACCGCCGCACCCGGCCCGGCCTGCGAGCACAGAGGTCAGGAGCGGGTGCGGTGGCGCGTCCGGGAACTTCTCTCCCGGCCTGGTTCCCCCGTGGACCGCGCGGCCTCGGAACGAGGGCGCCGTGCGGGGCCCCGGTGAGGGTCCCGGAGAACCACCGCCACCTTCCGGAGCGTCTGTTCTACGGTGCCGTCAGTGACCGAGGACGAGGGAGGGGCCGTGGAGCAGTCGGGGACGGTGCTCGCCGGGCGTATCGCCGAGCGGCGGGCCGGAGTCGGGGACCCGCGGGCTTCAGCGCCCCGCTCGGCAGCGAGCCCGGCGGCGACGGAACCGCCTGGCTGACCACCGTCACCGAACGCAACGGCCACACGATCACCGTCGACCGCACCGACGACGGTGTGCCGACGGCCCTGGTCCACTCGGCCGGCCATCAGCTGACGCTGACCACCGCCGACGGCCGGATCACCGCCTTGTCCGTGACCGGCGGGGGCGAAGGGGGCACGGATCTGCTCCTGATGCGCTACGGCTACCAGGACGGCGATCTGACCACCGTCACCAAGCCCTCCGGCGCCACCACCACGTTCGTCTACGACGACCGCCGCCGCGTCACGGCGTGGATCGACTCCAACGGCAGCCGCTACGACTACGCCTACGACGACCGTGACCGCGTCATCGCCGAAGGCGGCGAAGCAGGCCACGTCCAGATCACCCTGGCCTACACCGAACCCGACCCCGAAACCGGCCACCGCGCCACCACCCTCACCACCGCTGAGGGACACACCACCCGCCACCTCATCGGCGCCGGCTGCCGGGTCCTGGCCACCACCGACCCCCTCGGTCACACCACCCGCTTCACCTACGACACCCGCGGCAACCTGCTGACCCGCACCGACCCACTCGGCCGCACCACCGTCCACGGCTACGACGAGGACGACCTGCTCGTCGCGGTCACCCGGCCCGACGGCACCGAATCGCGCATCGTGCGCGGCCCGCTCGGACTGCCGGTGGAGTTCCACGAGCCGGACGGCACCCGCCGCACCCAGGAATTCGACGACCGCGGCAATCGGATCAGCGTCACCGACGCGGCCGGCCACACCACCCGCTACGCCTACGACGACGCCGGCCGCCTCCTCTCCGTCACCGACCCCCTCGGCGCCACGACCCGGGTGGTGTGCGACGCCGCGGGCCTGCCGGTGGAGGTCACCGACCCGGCCGGGGGCACCACCCGCGTGGGACGCGATGCCCTCGGCAGACCCGTCAGCACGGTCGACCCCCTGGGCGGCGTCACCGGTCTGACCTGGAACGCCGACGGTCGACTCGCCCTCCGTACAGCCCCGGACGGGGCCACGGAGTCATGGACCTACGACGGTGAGGGCAACTGCCTGACCCACACCTCCCCTGCGGGAGGAGTGACCCGGTTCGAGTACACCCACTTCGACCTCCTCGCCGCCCGCACCGGACCGGACGGCGCCCGCTACGCGTTCGAGTACGACACCGGCCTGCGCCTCACCCGTGTCACCGACCCGCAAGGGCTGGGCTGGAGCTACCGGTACGACGCGGTCGGCCATCTGGTCTCGGAAACCGACTTCGACGGACGCACCGTCGGTTACCGCTTCGACGCGGCGGGGCAGTTGACCAAGCGGATCGACCCGCTCGGCGACGTCATCTCCTTCACCTACGACGAGCTGGGCCGTATCACGTGCAAGGACGCCGCCGGACGGACAACCAGCTACGCCTACGACCCGGCCGGGCGCCTGCTGCGGGCATCCGGCCCGGACGGCGACCTGATCCGGCAGTACGACCGACGCGGCCTGGTCAAGACGGAACTCGTCGACGGCCGCGCCACCACCTATCGTTACAACGCCGTGGGCCGTCGCGTGGGACGTACCACCCCCACCGGCCATGTCACCACCTACGCCCATGACGCGGCAGGCCGCCCCGGCCTCCTGACCGCCGGTGGTCATCAGGTCACCTTCACCCATGACGCGGCGGGCCGTGAACTGTCCCGCGTTTTCGGCTCCCTCACCGTCACCTCGGCGTGGGACGAGGCGGGGCGGCTGTCCGCCGAGCACCTGACCGCCGGCGGGCGCACTCTCAACAGCCGCGCCTACGCCTACCGCGCCGACGGCCACCTCTCCGCGGTCTTCGACCGGTTGTCGGGCAACCGCACCTTCGGCCTCGACCCGGTCGGCCGTGTCACCGCCGTGACCGCCGACGACTGGAGCGAGCGGTACGCCTACGACGCGAGCGGCAATCAGGTCTCCGCCTCCTGGCCCGCCTCCCATCCCGGCCGGGAAGCCACGGGGGCCCGCACGTACCACGGCACGTCCCTCACCCGCGCCGGAGGTGTGCGCTACGAACACGACCCCCTGGGCCGCGTCACCCTGCGCCAAAAGACCCGCCTCTCCCGCAAACCCGACACCTGGCGCTACACGTGGGACGCCGACGACCGCCTCACCTCCGTCGTCACCCCCGACGGCACCCGCTGGCGGTACCGCTACGACCCCCTGGGCCGCCGCACCGCCAAGCAACGCCTGGCCTCGGACGGCGAGACGGTCGTCGAGGAGGTCCGCTTCACCTGGGACGGCACCACCCTGTGCGAGCAGATCACGGCGTCGCAGGACATGCCGCATCCCGTGGCGCTCACCTGGGACCACCGCGGCCTGACTCCGCTGGCCCAGACGGAACGGATCCTCACCGCGGATGCCCGCCAGGAGGAGATCGACCGGCGTTTCTTCGCCATCGTCACCGACCTCGTCGGTGCCCCCACCGAACTCGTCGACGAGTCCGGCGACATCGCCTGGCGCACCCGCAGCACCCTGTGGGGCACCACCGCCTGGACCCGCACCAGCAACGCCTACACTCCTCTGCGCTTCCCCGGTCAGTACTACGACCCCGAAACCGGCCTCCACTACAACTACTTCCGTCACTACGACCCCGAGACCGGCCGCTACACGGCTCCGGACCCGCTCGGCCTCACACCCGCGCCCAACCCCGTCGCCTACGTCGACAACCCCCACACGGGCGCCGACCCCCTGGGACTGTCGCCGAACTACCAGGTGGGCCAGACCCTGGGCGACACGTCGAAACTGAGCGGGTGGCTTCCCACCAAGGTGCCGGCGGAGTCCCAGGCGGTGCTCCGCGACATCCGTGAGTTCGGTGTGGAGGCCCAGGGCGCGGGTCCTCAACTCATGGGGCCGTCCATCCCCAAGCCATTCGAGAACAGCGGGAAGAACGGCGCCTACAAACTTCCCGAATTCGACAGTCAGGGAAACTCGATCCGGTACACGGAATGGGGAACGGTGCAGTCGGTCGACAATCCGAAATGGGGCGGCGAGAGGATCGTGACCGGGTCGGACGGATCGGCGTACTACACTCCGACCCATTATCAGACGTACATCGTGATGGAGACCGGCCGATGAGCGACGCCACCTGGTGGGAACCGCACGAGGCGGAGGTCCGGGTCGTCCCGGCCGACTCCACGCTCTCCGTCGCGCGCGCCCTGCCTCCCACCGGGCTGATCCACTCGGCCCGGATGCGGGGACGGGAAATGCGCGACTCCGACGGGGTGTTCACCCAGTTCTACGAGGCACTGCGCCTCCCGGACTACTTCGGCTGGAACTGGAACGCACTGCGGGACTGCCTGACCGATCTGCACTGGATCGGGGCCAAGCATTTCCTGCTCACCATCGACGACGCCGACGCCGTGCTCTCCGAGAGTGCCGAGGAGCGCGAAATCCTCTTCCGTGCCCTGAACGACGCCGTGAGGTTCTGGGTGGGAAAACCCGAGCTTCCGGGTCAGGAGAAAATCACCTTCCAGGCCGTACTGCTGTGCCCGCCCGACGTCCGGGAGGAGATGCTCCGCGAAATCAGGGCCTGTTGAGGCACGCCCGACACGCCGCCGCCGCGGTGAGGCGGGCCACCGCGGCGGGGCGGGTCAGCTCGGGTCCGGGGAGGGGGTGTCGGGGAGGGAGTGGCACACCCGCTGGAGTCGCAGGGCGAGCTGCACCTCCAGCGCGCGGGCCGGTTCCTGCCAGTCGGGGCCGAGGAGCTGGGCGATGCGCTCCAGGCGCCGGAAGACCGTGTTGGGGTGGACCTGGAGGGCCTCCGCGGCGTACGTGGGGCTGCTGCCCGCGGCGAAGTAGGCCTCCAGCGTGCTCACCAGCTCGGTGGAGCGCTCCTCGTCGTAGTACAGGACCGGGCCGAGGGTCTGCTCGATGAAGCCGCCCACGTCCCGGCTGCCGCCGAGCAGCATGCCGACGAAGCCGAGCTCCTCCACGGTCGCCGTGGCGCCGTGCCGGCCCATGCTCGTCAGGGCCTCGACGCACCGCTTGGCCTGCCCGTACCCGTTCGCCACCGCGTTCTGCCCGCCGTCGGCCGGGGCGCCGCCCGCGGTCACGGGGCGGTTGAGCGCCTGGCCGAGGAGGCGGGAGACGTCGCGGGCCGCGACGCCCGCGTCGTCGCCGGGCAGCAGCAGCACCAGGCACCCGTCGCGCATGGTCTTCGCCCCGCCCTGCCGCACCACGTAGGGCGAGGCCCAGGCCATCAGCCGTCCGCGCTGGGCGCCCTCGGCGTGGGCGACGACGACCACGTGGGGCTGGGTGAGGTTCACGCCCAGGCGCTGGGTCAGTTGCACGACGCGCTGCGGGTCGCGTCCCGGGTGGTCCAGGAGGGCGTCGAGGGCCTCGTCCCGGGCCTGGCCGTCGATCGAGGCGGCGCTGCGGTTGACCAGGGCCAGGAAGGCCGCGGCCCGCGCGGCGTGGGCGGCCACGTCGTGGCACGGCTCGGACAGCGGCCGGTCGGCGTGGATGATCAGGGCGCCAAGGTTCTCGCCGCCGGCGTTGACGGGCAGCACGGTGGTGTCCTCGCCGACGCGCACGGTCCTGTTCTCGGCGCGGGCCTCCAGGACGGCCGCGTCCAGTTCGCCGCCGTCCTCGGGGACGCTGCCCGAGACGGCGACGGTGCGGTCGCTCTCGTCGCGCAGGGTCACGGACACCGAGAGCGCCTCGGCCAGTTCGTTGGCGACGGCGTGGGCGTCGGCCCCTTCGAGCACCACGTCGTGCATGCGGCGGCCGGCGCGTCCGACGCGCTGCTCGGCGTACAGGCGGGCGCGCAGGCGGTCGTACTCGGAGGTGACGCGGGCGATCCGGCCCCGGGCCTCGTCGAGGGCGCGGAAGCGTTCGACGGTGGAGGCCGTGTAGTCGGCCAGGAAGGACATGAGGGAGATGTCCTCGGACGCGTAGGAGCGGGTCTCGCGGTCCGCGCACAGCAGCAGCCCGATGACTCCCTCCCGGGTGGTGAGGGGGCGGGCCATGACGGCACGGACGCCCTCTTGCGCCAGGATGCGGTCGGCCAGTTCGTCGTGCCGGAACTTCTCGTCCCCCGCGCCGTCCGCGGTCCACACCCGGGTGCCGCCGCGGCGGCTGTCACCGGGGCGGACGTCGGAGTCCCGCAGGTCCCCGATCGGGGTCATCAGCCCGTCCTGCGCGAGTTGTACGGACATGCCCTCGTCGTAGAGGCTGATCACGCTGATGTCGGCGCGCAGCAGGGTCCGGGCGCGCCGCACGATGGTGGTGAGCAGGGAATCGAGGCACTGCTGCTCGGCGATGTCCCGGATCGCGTCCATGAGAAGGAGCGGCTGTTCTTTCCGGACTGCTCTGTTCGGCATGCACCCCGGAATGTGGAGAGCGTACTGACGGGCCCTTCCCAGCGCATCCGAGTTCTGCGGGCCACTTCGGTCCAGCCTGCCCCGAGAAAAGGACTCCTCTAATTTTCCAGGGGATTCGTTCTCAGCGAGCAGCCCCGATCGGGCGAAATCAGCGGGCTGCGCGGCGGTTTCCTGAGACATCACTCTCCAGGGCGATGGGAAAACGGCTCTTCTCTACGGTGAAGACGAGCAAGCCAGTGCGCTGGGTGGTCACCTTTCATCGTCGGAGCTCAGCGTCCGGAGGTTACGGGCTCCGGAGGCGGTGCCGGTCCCGGGTGCTCCCGACGGTGCCGCGAGGGCCGGCCGAGACCGCCCGGCCGGGTCTGTGCTTCCCGCTGCTTCCCCAACCCTCTCCCGCGGGGGTACCTTCGCTACAAGGCATCTCAGCGGAGAATTATCTTGGCTACTAAGGCAGTTTGATGCTAGGAAAGTGCGAGGACCAATGTCAAGTACGGGACCCAAGGGGGCGGGGAGCGCGGAGGGTTACCACGTGCGATCCGGCCAGGGCGGCGACGACCCCCGCCGCAACGCAGCGCTCCAGCGGGCCATGACCGCCGCCCGGGAGTTCGGGCTGGCCAGCATTTCGCTGAACAGCGCGGTCGCCAAGAGCCTGGACATCCATCCGACGGACGCCTGGATCCTGACCTACATGCGAGGACTGCCGGGCGAATTGGTGCTCACTCCCGGTGACCTGGCCAAGGTCACCGGCCTGACCACCGGAGCGATCACCGGCGTGGTCGACCGGCTGGAATCCCAGGGGTACGTCCGCCGCGAGCGGGGCGCCCAGGACCGGCGCAAGGTCATCATCGTCCCGACCGAGAAGAGCGCCAAGGTCGCCGAGGTCTTCCGCCCCCTGGTCGAGGGCATCATGACGATGGCCCTCCGCTATCCCACGGAGGCCCTGGAGACGATCGGCGAGTACTTCGAGGGCGCGGTCGCCGCGACCGAGGACGCCGTCGTCCGGCTCCGGGAGCTGTAGCCGGGCCGATTCCGGCCGGCACGGTTCCCCGGGTGCCCGGACGGCCGGGCCACGGGCCGCGCGGGACGCGGCCCGGCCCGGCACGGGGCCGGGCAGGTCCGGGCGCGGCGTCGGCCCGGAGGCCGGTGGCGCCGGCCCGGGTGCCCGGGCCCCGCTGTCACGGGCGCTTGGACACGTCCCCGAGGACGGACACCGCGTGGGCCGCCGAGGCGAGGGTGACGTGGCGGTGCCAGCCGCCGTAGGAGCGGCCCGCGAAGTCCCGGATGCCGAGGCGGTCGGCCGTCTGCCGGAAGTCGCGTTCCGTGCGGGACGGCAGCCTGCTCCAGTTCACGAGGGCGGGCAGCGGGGCGTCCGTCATGTTGGTCAGCCACACCTGCCCGACCCGCCTGCGGGGACCGTTGCCGATGCCGACCAGGCACAGGTCACGGGCGGCCGGGTCGGCCGGCGCGGCCTGCGGGAGGCGTACTCCCAGCAGGGAGACGACGCTGGTGTGCAGCGTGCTCGAGGTGGCCCCGGACTCCCGCCACACCACCGGTCGCGGCGCCTCCCGGTCGGCCGCCATGAGCCGGCCCGCCGGCTGCACGCCGGGCGCCCGGCCGAGCCGCAGCGGATCCGTCACGGCCAGCGGATAGGCGCTGTTGATCCGCGCCAGGAAGCGCACGCCCGAGTCGGTGAACCGGCGCACCAGGGTCGGCATGTCCATGTTGCGCGCGTCCAGGACCACGGGCCGCGACGGCATGCCCCACTCGCGCGCCGTCTCCAGGCACGCGTCGATCGTCATGTCGCCCATGCTCCGCGGGCCGAGATCGGCCGGAAGCGACGCCTGCCGGCGGCGGACGACGTCGCCCGTCCAGGAGGACGAGAGGTACAGCCGCCAGTTCACCGGGACGCTGGTGTGCTCGGACACCGCCCAGACCCCCATCGCGCGCTGGGCGTTGAGCACCCGGCCCATCTCCGGGACGTACTGCCGGTCCACGCCGACGGAGTTCTCCCCCGCCTTCGGGATGACCATGGGCTGCGCCACCCAGGCGAGCGGCGGAGCCGAGCTGACCAGGTGCCGGGCCAGGGCGCGGCGCACCGGAGCCCAGTCCCAGGTGGAGCTGCACACGAAGTGGTGCAAACTCTGCTCGGTGGCCGAGCCGCCCAGCAGCGCGGCGATGTTGCGGATCGACCGGCGTCCGCGGACGCCGAGCAGACCGCGCAGGTACTCGACTCCTTTTCGCCGCTGATCGCTGCGCGGCAGCGACGCGAAGAGCGCCGCGCCTAATTCCGTGAGCGTGCCGTCGTCCCACCATGAATCAGAAGTGACGGACTGGAGTTCCTCGGTTGAAGTTCCGGATATGAGCGCCCCTGTACCCATCGAATCCCCCGCTGGTTGATGGTGCCGTTCTCCGACGCCTCTACGGTCGCCGTTCGACCACCTATTCGACAAGGTATTCCGAGCACCCCTTTGGACCGCCCGTGTGGGGGGAGCCCACTTTCTCACTTCCGGCCGCGTTCGGAACCCGGACAGCGCGAAGCCGGCCACGACGGCGGGGGGGCGGCCGTCGTGGCCGGCTCAGTGGGTGCGGCTCACTCGGTGCCGGCGGTCCCGGCGAGTTCCACGGGCCGCGCCGTCGCGCCGGACTCCAGCAGCGCCGCCACCGCCCGTGCCTGGGCCACCGCCTCGCGGCGGCCGAACGGCAGCTCCGTGTCCGTGGCGATCGCCGTGGACACCTCGTCGAACTGGATGCGGGAGATGTGGAACATCTCGTCGAGCCGGTAGGTGCCCTCCGGGTCGACCGGGAAGTACTCCTTCTGCGACTCCAGCATCGGCACCGGGCCCTGGAGGTCCAGCTCGACGGGGTCCGTGCCGCCGAACCAGGGCTGGTGCACCACTACCCGGCCCTTGGTTCCCACGACGTGCAGGAAGTCGCCGCGGGCGATGTCCTGGCCCACCACGAACTGCCCGAGCACGTCGTTCGGCAGCCGCAGGCTCCCCGTGAAGGCGTGGTCGGCCGCCTCGGGGCCGCGCCGCACCTCCTCGGCGTACACGCGCGTGGGCTCACCGGCGAAGCAGCGGATCGCGCTGAGCGCGAAGACGCCCAGGTCGAGCAGGGCTCCGCCGCCGAGCGCGCGGTCGCGGCGGAAGTAGTCCGGCGGTACGGCGGCGGTGCAGGCGGCGTAGACGTACATCAGGTCGCCGATGCGGCCCTCGTCCACCAGCTTCTTGGCCAGCCGGATCTGCGGGTGGTGGCGGAACATCACCCCCTCGATGCACTTGCGGCCCGCCGCCTCCGCCTCGTCGAAGACGCGCTCCACGTCCGCGACGGACAGGCCCAGCGGCTTCTCGCACAGGACGTGCTTGCCGGCCCGCAGCGCCTTGACGGCCCACTCCACGTGGTCCACCGGGTGCAGCGCGACGAACACCGCGTCGACGTCCTCGCAGGCCAGCAGTTCGTCGTAGGAGCCGAAGCTGCGCGGGATGCCGTGGTTCGCGGCGTACTCGCGCGCCTCGTCCGCGTCCCCGGTCGCCACGGCCGCGAACTCCATCGTCTCCGACTTGGCGTTCGCCGCGACGGCGACGTTGGCGTAACCCCCGGTGACCAGCAGTCCCCAACGTACCTTGTTCACTTCAGACCCCTTCGGTGGTCGCCGGCAGGTCGGGGACCTCGTCCAGCTTGATGCCGTACAGCTTCTCGAACGTGGTGAGGAACTCGGCGTCGTCCTCCAGGACCCTGGAGGACTTGCGCCGGCCGTTCTCGTACTCGGTCAGGACCCGGTTGAACATGGAGATCCTGCCGGTCGGCGTCACGATGGACGCCCACAACTGGGTGGTGGCGGGGGCGTTCGGGGACGACCACAGGTACCACAGGGCGGCGTCGAAGTCGTCCAGCTCGCGCGGGTGCATCTCGGCACGCCAGCGCAGTACGCCGTCGTGGAACATCTCCACGTCGCCGTCCGCGGTGAAGGCGAGCCGGTACTCGCCGTGCGGGTCGCTCTGCACGCCGAGTTCGCGCATCCTCATCGGCTTGCGGCTGGCCCAGCGGAAGCCGACGTCGACCAGGTAGGGCTGGTCGAGTTCGACGCGCAGCACCAGGTGGCCGTGGTACTGGCCGTGGAAGGCGTGCTTGCCGTTGTGCAGGATGCGGGCGCCCAGCAGCGTCACCGGGTAGCCCAGGTGGCGCAGCAGGAGGGCGAAGGCGGAGTTCAGCTCCCCGCAGCCGCCGCCCCGGCGCTTGTTGACGATCTTGTCGTACAGAGGCTCGTCGCGGACGCTCGGGAAATTCTTCAGGATCAGGTCGAGCGTCTCGAAGGGGACCGTCATGACATGACGTTCCATCAGGTAGCACAGGGACTCGTAGTCCACCGTGGCGGGGCGCTCGGCCCCGATCCGCTCCAAGTACGCGTCGACGTCGAACACGAAGTCGCTCGTCCCGGTCTCGCTCATCTTGCTCTCCTCCCTCACTTCCAGCGCAGCAGCGCGAAGCCGAACGTCATGCCGGCGCCGATCGAGACCATCAGGACCGTCTCGCCGGAGGCGATGGCGCCCCGGCGGACCGCGCGGTCCAGGGTCACGGGGATCGACGCGGAGCCGGTGTTGCCGAAGTCGCGCGCACTGGCGTGCAGCCGGGGGCGGGTGAAGCCCAGCAGCTCGGGCAGGCTCTCCACCATCCGCTGGTTGCCCTGGTGCGGCACGATGTGGTCGATGTCCTCCAGTTCCTGGCCGGCGTCGTGGAGGAAGTCCTTCGACATCTGCGGGATGTGCTCCTGGAAGATCTCCATGATCCGGCGGCCGTTCATCCGCACGTAGTGCTGACCGGCGTCGACCGTCTCGTGCGAGGCGGGCAGCCGGCTGCCGCCGGCCGGGATCCCGCCGACCTCGCTGTCCACCGGGAAGCTGGTGATCCGGGTGGCCAGCAGCCCGCTGTCGCCGTCCGCCGGGCCGAGCACCACTGCGCCGGCGCCGTCGCCCCACAGGGCGGTGGTGCGCCGGTCCTCGTAGTTGCGGAACCTGCTGTAGGTGTCGGCGCCGATCACCAGCGCGTAGCCGCCCCGCACGCTCAGGTACGTCGACGCCATGTCGACGGCGGTCAGGAAGCCCGCGCAGGCCGCCTGGATGTCGAAGGTGCCCGTGGTGGTCGGGCACTCGAGGGCCAGCGCGGTCAGGCTGGCGACGGACGGCCCCGCCATGTCCGGCGTGGCCGTGCCGACGATGATCAGCGAGAGCTGCGCCGGGGAGATCCCGGCGTCCTCCAGGGCGGCGCGGGCGGCGTTCAGGGCGAGGTCGGAGGTGGCCTCGTCCGGCCCGACCGCCCGGCGGGTGACGATGCCCGTCTTGCGGATGATCCACTCGTCGGTGACGCCCGCCCGGTCGGCGAGCATGTCGTTGGTGATGACCTGGGAGGGCAGGTACGAGCCGATTCCCAGGACTCCGATGCGGGCTCCACGCTGCGTGGGGCTGTTGGTCGTCGTGCTCATCTGCCCGGCTCCTGACTCTTCGTCGATCGCGGTTCGGTCGGTTCGGTCCGGCCGGCCCGGCCCCTTCGGCCCGGCCGGTTCACAGCAGCCCCCGGAGCAGGGTGCTCATGATCCGGGGCCCGTTCCTGGTGAGCACCGACTCGGCGTGGAACTGCATAGAGGCGAAGTGCGGGCCGCGCAGCGCGTGCACGTCCCCGGTCTCCGCGTCCCGGCTCACCCGCACCGTGCCGATGCCTTCCGCCTCGACGACGGGGCCGGCGCTGCGTGCGGTGAAGGCGTTGTAGAAGCCGACGCGCTCCTCGGTGCCGAACAGGTCGATCACCTTCTGCACGCCCTGGTTCGGCGGGGTGCGGCGCAGCACGTCGAGGCCGAGCCGCAGGCTGAGCACCTGGTGGCTGAGGCAGACCGCGAGGAAGGGCCTGCGGTCCTCGAGCAGCCGTGCCACCCCCGCGTGGACGGCCGCGATGCGCGGGTCGTCGGTCTCCTTCGGGTCGCCGGGGCCGGGGCCCATCACGACCAGGTCGTAGTCGTCGACGTCGTACGGCTCGTCGAAGCGGCGGACGGTCACCTCGGGCCCCAGCGAGGAGAGCTGGTGGGCGATCATCGCGGTGAAGGTGTCCTCGGCGTCGACCACGAGCGTCCTCACCCCGGCCAGTTCCGGGTGGAACTGCGTGGCGGGCGCGCCCTCCCCGGCGAGCCAGAACCCCGCCAGGTGCGTGTTGCGGCCGCGCAGCGCGGAGACCACGTCCGGGTGCCGGCTCAGGCCCTCCGGGTCGCTCTCCCGCAGGGCGGACAGCAGCCCGGCGGCCTTGGCGGCGGTCTCCTTCACCTCCGACTCCGGGTCCGAGTGGCGGACGAGCGTGGCGCCCACGCCGATGTCCACCCGGCCGGCGGCGTCGATCTCCGCGGTGCGGATGAGGATGGAGGAGTCGAGGGCCGGCGCGTCGTGCTCGTCCCGCCCGATCAGGGCCATGACGCCGCTGTAGTACCGGCGGCCGGACCTCTCGTAGCGCTCGATGACCCGGCAGGCGCTCTCCAGCGGGCTGCCGGTGACGGTCGGGGCGAACATGGTCTCCCGCAGGATGTCCCGCGGGTCGCGGGTGCTGTGCCCCGACAGCAGGTACTCGGTGTGCGCGAGGCGGGCCATCTCCTTGAGGTACGGGCCCGTGATGCGGGCGCCGCCGTCGCAGATGCGGGCCATCATCTTCAGTTCCTCGTCGACCACCATGTACAGCTCGTCCGCTTCCTTGCGGTCGGCCAGGAACTCCATGAGGCCGGGCAGCGAGGGCCCCGAGGCGGGGTAGCGGTAGGTGCCGCTGATGGGGTTCATCACGGCCGTACCGTGGTGCAGGCTGACGTGCCGCTCGGGGGTGGCGCCGACGAAGGTGCGGTCGCCGAGGTGGACGAGGAAGGTCCAGTAGGCGTTGGACTCGCGCTCCAGCAGCCGCCGGAAGAAGACCAGGGCGTCGAGGACGTCGTAGTCCTCGATCTCGGCGGTGAAGGTGCGCTTGATGACGAAGTTGGCGCCCTGGCCGCTGCCGATCTCGTCCGTGATGATCTTGCGGACGATGTCGGCGTAGGCCGTGTCGTCGACGTCGTGGCCGATGCCGGCGTCGGACAGCCGCAGGGGCCGGTCGGCGATGAGCGCGGCGGCCTCGGCGACGGGCACCTTCTCCTGGCCGGTCACGCGCAGCGCGAGCAGCGGCGCCTCGTCGTCGTTGCAGACGAAGCCGCGCTCGGAGATCTGCCGGTAGGGCACCACGGCCAGCAGGTCGTGCCGGGGCGTGACGGGCGTTCCGGGTGCCTCGGCCGACGGGCCGGGCAGCGGCAGGTCGGCCAGTGCGCCGGGGGTGTCGACCTCCCCCACCAGCACGTCGAGCAGTCCGGGCGAGCGCTCCGGGCGGTGCAGGAGGGCGAACGCGGCGGGTCGGCCGGGGCCCAGGATCCGGTCGAACAGGCGGTGGCCCGCGGGGCTCGCGGGGGCGGCGCTCACCGGGACTCCGCCGGGATCAGGGCGGACTCGGCCGCGGCGCGGGCGCCGATCCCGTCGACGAGCGTCGTGGTGGAGGCCACGACCGCGCAGCGTCCCGCCGCGTAGTTCAGGGCGAGCTCGTGGGCGTCCCTCGAGAAGTCGGCGACGGCGTCCGCGGCGAGGAACACCTGGATGTCGTGGCCGAACGCCTCCAGCGCGGTGGTGAGGATGCCGACGTGCGCGTACACCCCGCACACCACGAGCTGGTCCCGGCCCTGCGCGCGCATGCGCTCCAGCAGGTCGGAGCGGAAGAAGGCGCTGTAGCGCCACTTGGTGAGCCGCCAGTCCCCGTCGGCGGGCGCGAGGGCGTCGACCACGAGCCGGTCGTCGGGGTCGACGCGCATGCCCGGCCCCCAGAAGTCCGCGAGGAGTCCGCGCTCCTCGGGGCTCATGCTGCCGGGCTGGGCGGTGTACGCCGTCGGGACGCCGGCCGCGGCGCAGGCCTCGCGCAGCCGGACCGCGTTGCCCACGAGCGGCTCGCGCAGGGGCGCGGGGAACGGGCGCAGGAAGTAGCGCTGCATGTCGTGGACGAGGAGGACCGCGCGTCGCGGGTCCACCGTCCACGGGGCGACGTTGTCGGGCAACTCCTCCGCCGTCGGCATCGGGTAGGGGTCGATCGCCGGGATACCGGCCGTGAACCTCATGGATCTCACCTCTGTCTCGGGTTCGGTGGGCGCTTCACGAGCCGAGCGCCGCGCCGCCGTCGACCGTCAGGGCGTGCAGGGTGATGTGGGACGCCTGGTCCGACAGCAGGAAGGCGACCGCTTCGGCGATGTCCGAGGGGGTGGCGAGCTTGCCGAGCGGGATGCCCAGCCGGAAGTCCTCGGGGCTGCCCTCGATCGTCCGCCGCGGGCCCGACGGGTCCGTCCACATCGAGCTGAGCATGGGCGTGTCGGTGGAGCCGGGTGCCACCACGTTGCACCGGATGCCGTGCCGGGCGACCTCCAGGCCGAGGCTCTTGGTGAACATCGTGGCCGCGGCCTTGGAGGCGGCGTAGGCGGCCATCCCGGCGCGCGGGACGGCGGCCGCGTTGGAGGAGACGGTGACGATCGCGCCCCGGTTGCGGGGCACCATCCGCCGTACCACCGCCTGGGACATCAGGAAGACGCCCTGGGCGTTGACCGAGAAGGTGGTGGCCCAGTCCTCGGCGCGGTAGTCCCGCACGCCGCCGAGACGCAGCACGCCGGCCGCGTTGACCAGGAAGTCCAGCGGGCCGAGCCTGCGTTCGGCCTCGGCGACGACGGCCTCCGTCTGCGCGGCGCTGGACACCTCGGCGGGCAGCGCGACGACGTGCAGTCCGTCGGCGGTCAGCTTCTCCGCCAGCTCACGCAGCTCCGTGGCGCGTACGTCGACGGCGGCGACGTGCATGCCGCGCTCGGCCAGTGTCCTGACCACCGCGGCTCCGATGCCGCCGGCGGCTCCGGTGACGAGGGCGACCCGGGTCGTCCCGTCCGGCTCCGACGTCATCGGTTTCTGGATGACCTGTGTGTCCAATGGGGCCAACCTCCTTGCGTAACGAGACCTGTCCGGGACGTCAGCCCCGCCAGGCGCTGATCAGGGAAACGGCCTGCTGGGGATTGAGCCGGGGGTCGCAGAAGCTCGTGTACTTGTCGCCGACGTGGTCGTTCTCGGCGGGGCCGGCGACGCACTCGGTGACCAGGTCGGGGGTCGTCTCCAGGTGGAGTCCTCCCGGGACGCCGCCGCCCGAGCGGACGGCGCACTGGAAGCCGCTGACCTCGCGGTGCAGCGTCTCGGTGTAGCGGGTCTTGAGGCCTTCGGCGGTGGTGACCGTGTTGCCGTGCATCGGGTCGCACAGCCAGATCACGGGGTGGCCGGCCGCGCGCACCGCTTCCACCAGGGGCGGCAGCCGGTCCGCGACGGCGTCGGCGCCCATCCGGGAGATGAACGTGAGCCGCCCCTTCTCCCGTGCGGGGTCGAGCCGTTCGCACAGCCGCAGCAGCTCGTCGGCGGTCATCCGGGGGCCGACCTTGAGCGCCACGGGGTTCATCACCTCGGCGAGCAGGGCGACGTGGGCGCCGTCCGGCTGGTTGGTGCGCTCGCCGATCCACGGCCAGTGCGTGGAGGCCAGCAGCAGCCGGCCCTTCTCGTCGCGGCGCAGCAGGGGGAGTTCGTAGTCGAGCACCAGGGCCTCGTGGCTGGTCCACACGCGGGGGCCGATGACGTGCCCGTCCTCGGAGTCGGGCCAGCCGAGGTGGTGCATGGCCAGTCCGGCGGCGGCGTAGCAGTCGAGCATCCGGCCCGGGTCGGGACGCCTGCTGTCCGGGTCGGGGTCGGGGCTGTTCACCAGGTGCCCGCGGAAGACGGGCAGTTCGACGTCGCCGATCCGCTCGACCGGCTTGGAGCGGGGCTTGGCGAACTGGCCGGCGATGCGTCCGACCCGGACCACCGGCTTGTGGGTGGCCATCCGCATCGCCCCGGCCAGCAGGTCCAGCAGCCCGGCCTTGCGGGCCACATAGCCGCCGGTGCACTCCTCGGGGTCCTCCGCGCAGTCACCGGCCTGCACGACCTGTGCCTCGTCGTCGGCGACGCGGCGCAGCAGGGAGCGCAGGCCGTCCACGTCCTCGGCCCTGACCAGCGCGGGGCGCAGGCGCAACTCCTCCTGCACGCGCCGGACCGCCTCCGCGTCCTGCCACTGCGGTTGCTGCTGGCCGGGCCAGGAGCGGAGGGTGAGCTCGATGTCATCCACTGGTTTCTCCTGAGACGAAGGGGGACGGACCCTCGGCGGATCTTCGGCGAACCGTCGGCGACTGTTCTCGTGCGGCTCATCGGCGGCTCTGGCGGACTTCGGTGACTGGTGCGGCGGTCTCGTCGGCGGCTCTTCGGCGGCGTTCGGGCGCCTTCTCACGGAACGGGGAGGCAGCCGGCCTCGTCCCAGAAGCGGAGCTGCTGCCGCTTGGGCGTGAGCGCGACCGAGGCCACCGTCTCGCCCCCGAGGACCAGCGTGGTGGGCCGGTCGGGCGCGAAGACGGGCCAGTCGGGAACGTCCTCGCTGCGCGGCCGGCCCTCGCGGACGAACGTCGAGACCAGCTCGGCGAAGTTCCGTGAGATCCGCCGCTCCAGCGGGCCGTCGCCGAACTGCTCGGCGTGCAGGGGCAGGCGGTGCGAGCCGAAGAGGAACTTCGACGTCGCGTCGTGCGGGGTGCCGAAGTGCGGCGCCCGGGTCGGGTGCGCGAACTCCATGACGTACTGAGGGGTGGTGCCGGTACGGGCGTGGCGCTCCGCGAGCCGCACGATGCGGTGGCGGAACAGCCCGTCGCCCCACACCTCGGTCCACAGGTCGCGCAGCTCCTCGTCGCGTCCCGTCGGGGCCGCCGTGCCGCGGTAGGCGTCCACGCAGGCGTCCACCAGCCCGTCGTCGACCCGGGGCGTCATCTTGCGCAGCACGCCGCGGACGGCCTCCCGCAGTTCGGCGTGGTCGGTCGGGGCGGGCGGCGCGGGCGGGAACGAGGGAGAGAGGGGGTCGGTGAAGAAGGAGCCCTCGGTGCGGTTGTAGATGGTCATGAGGGGTACGTCGGGGGTCGGCAGGTCGTGCGGGTACGCGGTGACCAGCCGTCCGTCGAGCACCGGGCCCCGGTACTCCCGGCCGCTGCCGACCTCGCGGGCTCCGGGGCTGCCGGAGAAGAACCGCGTCCACTCCTCGTGCAGCAGCGGTGCCGGTACCTCGCGCAGCCCCTTCGGGTCGGTGCCGAGACGGTGCGCGATGGTCTCGTAGGCGGTGCGGGAGTCGTCCGGGGTGAGGGCGAAGGCCGGCTGCCAGGGATGGGCGGCGCTGATCGACACCAGGCGCCTGACGGTGCCCTTCAGCTCGGGCATCAGCGCGAGCTGCCAGGCGGTGGCGCCGCCGGCGGAGGTGCCGCACAGGGTGATGTCGTCGGGGTCACCGCCGAACGCGGCGGCGTTCTCCCGCACCCAGCGCAGCAGCGCGACCTGGTCCTGCAGGCCCCAGTTGGCCGCCAGACCGGTCACGGGGTCGGTGTACGCCTCGTGCAGGCCCCAGCCGAACATCCCGAGCCGGTAGTTGAAGTTGACGACGACGATGCCGCCGGCCGCCGCGAGCCGTGCCCCGTCGAAGGTGGGCACGCTGCCCGCGCCGACCTGCCAGCCGCCGCCGTGGATGTAGACCAGCACGGAGCGGCGGCCCGCCGGGTCGGGCGTCCACACGTTGGCGTACAGCGCGTCCTCGCTGCTGTGCGCGGGCGCGGCCTGGACGAACGGCGGTGAGAAACGGGTGGCGTCGCGCACGCCGTGCCACGGCGCGGGCGGCCGGGGCGAGGCGAACCGCAGCTCACCGGTGGGCGGTTCGGCGTACGGGACTCCGCGGAAGGCGACGATCTCGCCCTCCCGGGCCCCGGCGATCCGCCCCGCCGTGGTGTGGACGATGGTCGTGGCACCCGACGAAACAGTCGTGGTCATGGCTCGGGCACTCCCTGGTGGCTCGGGCACTCCTGGAGTGGGTGGCAGATTCGGACCGGCCGGGTTCCAGCCAGCACCCGCTGATCCTGCGACGCCCCGCGACGGGCCTCCAAAGAACGCGGGCGCACTCCGTCAGGTGAGGCTGAATCCATCAGGTTCCGGGCCGGCGGGGGCCGGAAGAACTGGACGAGAAGGGGACGAACCGCACCGCTCACGGGCCACTTGACGGAGTGCTAAAAGGCGCATTGACGCCCCCTGCGCAGTGCATGAGGATCCGGGAAACCTTCCTGTTTCCACATGGCCCGAGGGGAGCGCCGTGGGATCCGTGAAAAATGATGTGCGGCCCGATATCCAGCCTGTCTCCAAAGGCCTTTCAGGTACCTGGGAAACGGAGGACCTGGATCTCGGCGCCTATCTGCGGCGCATCGGTTACGACGGCCCTCTCGACAGCACGTCCGGCACTCTGCGCGCCCTTCAGCGCGCGCACGTGGACGCCATCGCGTTCGAGAACGTGGACGTCGTGCTCCGGCGCGGTGTGTCGCTGGAGACGGCGGACCTCCAGCGCAAGCTCGTCGACGCCGGACGGGGCGGCTACTGCTTCGAGCACAACCTGCTCTTCGCCGCCGCGCTGGAACGCCTCGGCTTCCCGGTGA
This sequence comes from Streptomyces sp. NPDC018947, assembly GCF_044390505.1. Classification (NCBI taxonomy): domain Bacteria; kingdom Bacillati; phylum Actinomycetota; class Actinomycetes; order Kitasatosporales; family Streptomycetaceae; genus Streptomyces; species Streptomyces sp. NPDC018947. The sequence goes on along the minus strand of NZ_JBIRZD010000005.1, from coordinate 318,824 downwards.
CCCGGTTCCTGGCACGGGTGCGGCGCGGCAGCGGGCGGATCCGCTACCGGGCCCACGCCGTGCTCGTCGTGGAGGCGGACGGCCGGCGCTGGCTGGCCGACGCGGGCTTCGGCGACGAAGGGCTCCTCGCGCCCGTTCCGCTGGCGGCGGGGTCCGGGGTCGAGGCCGGTGCGTGGCGCTGGCGGGTGGCGGCCGAGGACGACCAGTGGGTGCTCCAGTCCCTGCACGAGGACGGGTGGTTCGACCTGTACTCGTTCCGGGAGGAGCGGCACTTCCCCGCGGATTTCGAGGTGTCCAACTACTACACGGCGCACAGCGAGCGTTCCACATTCACCGGCCCGCTGATCGCCATGCGGGGCACGGAGGACGCGCGGCATCTGCTGCGCGGCCGGGAATTGACCACCTCTTTCCCGTCCGGCCGCTCGGAGCGCGCGGAACTCACCGGCGAAGAGGCGATGAGCGCCCTGCGCGACCTGTTCAGAATCCGTTTGACCGCTGAAGAGGAATCGTTGCTTCTGCGTCACGAAACCGCCATGCCGCCCGCAGGAAACCGCTGAATCCGCGTGGAACACGGCTGAGGAACCGCACAGAACTCAGCAGAACACAGAAGACCTGGAATTGCTTTCCCGCCCGCCCGAGGAGGCCACGTGCCGCTCCACATTCCGGCCAGTAGGAACGCTCTCTACCTGGGCCTGGTGCCCGAGGAGGCCGCCGCCCGGCACCCCTACTCGCCCATCACACTCGATCACGACCTGGACGTCGCGCCGGAGATCGGCCGCCATCTGACGGTGGCCGAACTGGCCGACCTGGTCGACGACATGGCCGGCCGGCTGTGGGCGGCCGGCATCCGGCCCCGCGACCACGTGGCCCTGTACAAGGCGCACAACTTCGACATCTACGTGCTGGCCTGCGCCGCGGCGCGGATCGGGGCCACCCCCGCGCTGCTGTCCCCGGCGCTGGACGGCGCTACGGTCGCCGCGCTGCTCGCCCGCCTGGACCGACCGCACCTGATCACCGACGAGGGCAAGCTCGCCGGCGAGCTGGCCGAGATCCCGCTGGCGGAGACGACCAGCACCGTCGTCTGCGCCGACGGTTCCGGCGGGTCCGACGCGGTGAGCCTGGGCAAGCTGGCCGGCAGCCCGCGCCGCAGGCCGGTGAAGCCGTCCCCGGACACCCCGGCCCTGATGACCCACACCTCCGGTACGACCGGCGTCCCCAAGCTGGTGGTGCACACCGCGCGTTCGCTGCGCGGCAGGCTGCGCCCGCAGGAGAAGCTGGCCGGCCTGATCCGGGAGCGGGAGACCTACGCGGTCCACATCTCCTTCGTCCACTCCCGGATGTTCATGGCGCTCGCCGTCGTCCTGCCCAAGGGGATGCCCGCCGTCATCGTCGACGACGGACGCCCCGAGCGGGTCGCCGAGCTGTTCGCGAAGGTCCGGCCGGGCTTCGTGGAGACCCACCCCAACTCCTTCATGGAGTGGGAGGAACTGGTCGACCACCCGCTGCGGCCGCTGTCCAACGTCAAGTACTTCAGCGGGACGTTCGACGCCATCCACCCGCCCACCATGCACCGGCTGCTGTCGGCCTCCAAGCGCCGCAACGCGCTGTTCTTCCAGTTCTACGGGCAGAGCGAGTGCGGCCCCCTGGTGTGCCGCTGGTACAGCCGCAAGAACGCCCACAAGGCCAACGGCCGCTGCCTCGGCTACCCCATCCCCGGCATGACGCACGTGCGGATCGTGCCGCGCGACGGGCACCGGCCGTCGAAGAAGACGCCCGGCTTCATCGAGGTCCAGACCGACGGCCGCGCGGTCGACTACTACGCCGAGGAGGAGCGCTACAGCAAGGAGCTCAACGGCAAGTGGTGGCGGACCGGCGACGTCGGCTACCGCACCCGGCTGGGCTGCGTGCACCTGCTGGACCGGGCCGTCGACGTCATCCCGGACATCGACTCCACCCTGGAGGTCGAGGACACCGTCCTCGGCCGCCTCACCGAGCTGTCGGAACTGGTCGTCGTGCCCGGCCCGCGGCAGGAGGCCCTGCCCGTGGTGTGCACCAAGGGCAACGAGCCGCTGGACATGCAGCGCTGGCGCCGCGCGGTCGCCGACTTCCCGCAGCTCGCGGACCCCGTCCAGATGCCGCTGTCCGAGCTGCCGCGCACCGCCACCATGAAGGTGCAGCGCATCAAGCTCGCCCAGCAGCTCGCCGAGCGCCTGGAGCACTCGGCATGAGCACCGACACCGATGTGCTGATCGTCGGTGCGGGTCCCACCGGGCTGTTCGCCGCCTGCGAGCTGATCCGGCGCGGGGTCCGTGTCCGGCTGGTGGACCGAGCCGATGGCCCCTCCACGGTGCCCAAGGCGCTGGCGCTGTGGCCGCGCGCCCTCGACCTCCTGGAGGACCTGGGCGTACGGGACGAGCTGCGGGACGCGGCGGTGCCGGTGGCCGGCTTCAGCTATTTCTCCGACGGCAGGCCGCTGGCCACGTTCACCGTGCCGGACCGGCTGCGCCCGCTGCACCTGCCGCAGTACGAGACCGAGCGGCTGCTCACCGAGCGGCTGCACGAGCTCGGCGGGAAGATCGAGCGGGGCGTGCGGCTGCTGACCTTCGACGACGTCGACTTCGGCGGCCGGATCGACTCCTCGGACGGCGTGACGGCGGTCCTGGAGCACGGCGACGCCGGGGTGGAGCGGGTCCGGGCCTCCTTCGTGATCGGCGCCGACGGGGCGTCGGGCAGTACGCGCGGCGCGCTCGGCATCGGCTTCCAGGGCAGCACGTACGAGCTGCGGTTCGCCCTGATCGACGCCCGTGTCGAGGGCACCCTGCCGCCCGACCAACTGCTGTACTACCAGGCGCCCACGGGCACCCTGATGATCGCCCCGCTGCCCGACGGCGTGTTCCGCATCCTCGCGGTCATGCCGCCGGGCGACCAGCGGGTGGACGTCGCGATGATGCAGCGGCTGCTCGACGAGCGGGGTCCGGGCGGCGTACGGATCACCGAGCCGGTGTGGCAGACCCTCTACCGGGTGCACGCCCGGCAGGCCACCGAGTACCAGCGGGGACGGGTCTTCCTCGCCGGTGACGCCGCGCACGTGCACAGCCCGGCCGGCGGACAGGGCATGAACAACGGCCTCCAGGACGCCCTCAACCTGGCCTGGAAGCTGGCCGCGGTGGTGCACGGCGAGTCCCCGGTGTCGGTGCTGGAGAGCTACACGCCCGAGCGGGCGGAGGCCACCACCCGCATCGTGGCCGACACCGACCGGCAGACCCGGGCGTGGATGGCGGACAGCAGGGCCCGGATCACCCTGCGGGACGCGGCCTTCCGGCTGGCCGCGTTCTCCGGGGTGGTGCCCCGGTACGTGTTCCCGGTGATGGCCGGGCGCCGGGTGACGTACACGCCCACGCGGCCCACGCAGACGCCGGCCCGGCCCGGCCCCTGCCGGATGGCCCGCCGGCGGCCCGCGCGGCTGCGGGTCGGCATGGTCTTCCCGCGCGAGGTGGCGGTGGCGTACGGCTTCGCCGGGCCGAAGGCCGACCCGGCGGCCTGGACCGTGGTGGTCCGGGCGGGCGGGACGCACGGCGATCTGCCGGAGCGGATCGCACGGGTCACCGCCCGCTGGCCGCGGCTGCGCCACGTCCGGCTGCACCCCGGGGACGCCGAGGCGGCCACCGGGTGCGCCGCGCCGGGCTTCCACCTCGTGCGGCCGGACGGGCACATCGCCGCGCACGGCCACGCCGAGGACCTGCCCCACCTCACCGCGGAGCTGGCGCGGTTCCTCCACCCGGCCGGCACCCAGTAGACGAACCGGCCCGTGCACGAATCGAGGGAGCAGACCATGGCAGGACCGTCAGCAGGGCCGTCGCCCACCGTGGCGATCGCCTATCACTCGGGCAACGGTCACACGGCCGTACTCGCCCGGGCCGTACGCGAGGGCGCCTTCGACGCGGGAGCCGTCGTCGCGGAGATCCGGGTGGACACGATCGACGAGGAGCAGTGGCGGACACTGGACGGCGCGGACGCCATCGTCTTCGGCGCGCCCACCTACATGGGCACCGCCTCCGCCGCCTTCCACACCTTCGCGCAGGCCACCTCCGGCCGCTGGGCCGAGCAGGCCTGGGCGGACAAGGTCGCCGCCGGGTTCACCGTCTCCGGCGCCAAGAGCGGGGACAAGCTGCACACCCTCCAGTACTTCGGGGTGCTCGCGGCCCAGCACGGCATGCACTGGGTCAACCTCGGCCTGCTGCCGGGCTGGAACTCCTCCGCGGGCTCGGAGCACGACCTCAACCGCCTCGGCTTCTCGCTGGGCGCGGCCGGCCAGGCCGACGTGGACCTGGGGCCGGAGGCCGTCACCAAGGCCGACGTGGAGACGGCGCGGCACCTGGGAGCGCGGGTGGCACGGGCGACACGGAGGTTCGCGGGGACACCGGCCGGCTGACCGGCCGGCGCGGCGAGACGGAGCGGGAGGCGGTCCGGCGGACCGCCTCCCGCTCCGTCGTGCGTCCGGTTCCCTGCGGGGCCGCGCCCGGCGGTCCCCGTGCCGTGCGCCCCTCCGGGGGCGGCCCGCGGGGGTGGCGAGGGGGACCGAGGACGGGCGGTGGGGCGCGTCGCCCCGGACACGGGCCGGCCCGCCCCTCGTGCGAGGGGCGGGCCGGGATGGTGCCCGTCGTCGGGCGGCGAGGGCGTCAGCCCTTCTCCGCCACGACCTTGATGCGCTCCACCGTGTTGCGCACGTCCTCGGCGAGCTTGGCGTTCCAGTCGCGGACGAAGCGCTCACGTCCGGCCTCGTCCAGGTTGGCGAAGATCTTCGCCAGCCCCTCGGTGAGTTCGCCGAGCCAGTAGTGGTGCACCAGGCGGCTGCCCTCGCCGTCCGGCTGCATCTCGAAGGACCACACGCTCTCCTGGCGGCGGCGCTCGCTGTCGAGCACCGTCCAGCGGAACACGCGGCCCGGCTCGGCCTCCACCACCTCCGACTCGGTGGCCCAGTCCCCGCGGATCACGGGGGCCCAGGCCACGACGTCGACGGGCCGGTTGTTCTCACCGCGGAAGATCGCGCCCACCGTGCCCGGGCGGCCTTCCACCCACCGGCCGCCGGTGCACTCCGGGCTCCACTCGCCGCTGCGCTCCAGGGCGCTGACGAGGTTGTAGACCTGCTCCGGGGAGGCGGCGATCTCGATCTCGGCACGTGCCTTGAACGTCGTCTTGCCGCTGGTCCCGATGAAGTTGTTCATGGCCGGCATCACTTCCGATCTGCGAGGTCGTTGAGGAAAGGCGTGGTGTGCGGGGGCGCCGACGTCACACGCGGGTGAAGTCCCGCGCGCCGTGCAGCCAGTCGGCGATCCGGTGAAGGTCCTCGGCGGACAGGGCGGACAGCCGCTCGTTGCGCTCCTTCGCGGCGACGTCGGCCGGGTGGTAGACCTGGCTGCCCATCTCCCGGGCGACGAGCTGCGCCTTGGCGGTGCGCCCGCGCCGGGCGGCGTTGTAGATCGCGAGCCGGTCGGGGAGGCGCTCCGGCGGGCAGTCCAGCAGGTCGCCGAGGACCACCGCGTCCTCCAGGGCCATGCAGGCGCCCTGCGCGGCGTACTGGAGCATCGGGTGGGCGGCGTCGCCCAGCAGGGCCACCCGGCCGTCCACCCAGCGGTCGGCCGGATCGCGGTCGCACAGCACCCAGGACTTCCAGTCCTCGCCGAGCGCCAGCAGCCGGCCGGCGGTGTGGCCGAGGCCGGTGAACTCGCCGAGCACGTGCGCGCGCGGGACCGGGAGGCCGGCCACCGGTACGGTCGCCCCGTCGTCGCGGGTGGCGGCCAGGTTCAGGAACCGGCCGCCGCTGATCGGGTAGTGCACGAAGTGCCACTTCGGTCCGGCCCACAGGGTCACGGTATTGGACCGCAGCGCCTCGGGGACCTTCTCCATGGGGATGACGGACCGGTAGATCGTGTGGCCGGACACCCTCGGCTCGCCGTCCCCGAGCATCTGGGCGCGGACGACGGAACGGATGCCGTCCGCGCCGATCAGGGCGTCGGCGGTCAGGCGCTCCCCCGTGTCCAGCACGGCGACGGCCCGCTCGCCCTCGTGCCCGTACGACACCAGCGTGCTCCGGGTCCGCAGCTCGACGCGGTCGGCGCGCTCCCGGCAGGCGTCCAGCAGCGGCTGGTACAGGTCGGTCCGGTGGACCACGACGTACGGGTTGCCGAACCGCTCGCGGTAGCCGCCGGTCAGCGGCATCGCGTTGACGAGCTCGTCGGTGGTGCCGTCCATCAGCCGCAACTGGTCGATGAACACGGCCCGTTCGCGGACGCCGTCACCGACTCCCAGCCGGTCCAGTGCGGCGAAGGCGTTCGGGGCGAGCTGGATGCCGGCGCCCAGTTCGGTGAAGTCGGACCGCCGTTCCAGCACGGTGACCCGGTGTGCCCGGTCGGCGAGGGCGATGGCGGCCGCCAGGCCTCCGATGCCGCCGCCCGCTACGAGGATGTGTGCCATGGCGCAAACTCACCGGTCCTTCCGGTCCGTCCGGTCCAGGTCGGGGCGCAGGACGAGGCGCTTGCCGCGCAGCTCGCCCTTCTCCATGCGGCGGTGGGCGTCCGCCGCCGAGCTGAGAGGGATGCGTTCGACGGTGCGGGGACGGAGCCGGCCGCTGCCGAGGAGGCGGTTGATGCCCACCGCCGCGTCGGCCAGCTCCGCGGTGGTGGCGTGGGAGATGACGAAGCCGAGGATCGCGGCGTCCTTCATGTAGAAGGGCCCGACCGGCAGCACCGGGCGGGCGCCCACGCCGGCCAGCAGCACGATCCTGGCGCGCGGGGCGATCAGATCGACCGCCGCGGTCAGGTCGTTGGTGCCGTAGGTGTCGATCCACACGTCGATGCCCCGCGGGCAGGCCTGCCGCAGCCGCTCCGCCACGTCGGGGTCGGTGTAGGGGAAGACCTCGTGCGCCCCCAGCGAACGGCAGTACTCGGCGTCCCGGGCGGAGGCCGTGGCCACCACGCGGGCGCCGGCCTCCACGGCCGTCACCACGGCCGCGCTGCCGACGTTCCCGGCCGCGCCGGCCACGAAGACCGTCTCGCCGGGGCGCACCTTCGCATGGGTGTGCAGCGCGAGGTGCGCGGTGCCCCCGGGGTGGAGCACGCCGACCGCGGTCTCCGGGTCCACCCCGCCGGGCAGGTGGTAGAGGCGGTCGGCGGGTACGACGGCCAGTTCGGCGGCGGCGCCCTGCCGTCCGCCGTGGCCCAGGCTGTTGCACCACACGCGGTCGCCCACCTCGAAGCCGACCGCGCCCGGCCCGGCCTCGGTCACGGTGCCGACCAGGTCACGGCCGATCACCAGAGGGAACGAGACCGGGGTCCGGAAGACCCCTGACCGTACGAACGTGTCCACCGGGTTCACCGTGGTCGCCGTCACTTCGACGAGAACGTCGGTCGGGCCGGGTCGCGGAGGGGCCAGTTCGCCGTAGCGGATCTCGTCGGGCGAACCTAGCTGCTCGATGTAGGCGGCGCGCATGACCGACAGCCTGGCACCGGGTGCGCGCCGCGTCGGAAATTCCGCGCCGTATATGTCAGGTCCCCCGGAAAGGCGGTGCCGACCTGACGGATACCGGGTCGGACTTGACGGACCCGGAAGCCGGACGTTGACCGGATTCAGCCGCGTCCTGCGAAGATCCCGCAGACGGTATCGGCGATCCCGCTGGGGAGTATCCAGATGAGCGGTATTCAAAGGGAGTTCTGCATTGTCGGAGCCGGCCCTCGGGGATTGTCGGTTCTCGAGCGGCTGTGCGCGAACGAACGGAATTCGGAGCCGGGTTCCCCGGTGGTCGTGCACGTCGTCGACCCGTTCCCCCCGGGCTCGGGGCGGGTGTGGCGCCCGGACCAGTCCCGCCACCTGCTGATGAACACCGTCGCCTCGCAGGTGACCGTGTTCACCGACAGCAGCGTGTCGATCGACGGTCCGGTGGAGACCGGGCCGAGCCTGTACGACTGGGCGCGGGAACTGGCCGTCCTCGGTGGGCTGAACGCGGGCGAGTACGACGAGGGGACGCTGGCCGAGGCCGCCCGGCTGGGCCCCGACGACTATCCGAGCCGGGCCCTGTACGGCGAGTACCTGGGCGCCTGCTTCCGCCGGATCGCCGCCCGCGCCCCGGAGCACGTGAGCATCCGGGTGCACCGTTCGCGCGCCGTCGCCATGTCGGACACGCACGGCGTCCCGGGCGGGCCGCAGGGCCTCCGCCTGGAGGACGGCACCCGGCTGAACGAACTCGACGGCGTCGCGCTGGCCATGGGCCACCTGCCCGCCCGGCTCACCCCGAGGCAGGAGCGGACGGCGGCGCTGGCCCGCATCCACTATCTGACGTACATCACCCCGTCCAACCCCGCCGACGTGGACCTGGACGCGGTCGCGCCCGGGGAGCCGGTGCTGCTGCGCGGTCTGGGCCTGAACTTCTTCGACTACATGGCGCTGTTCACGGCCGGCCGCGGCGGCAGGTTCGTCCGCGAGGGCGAGCGCCTCGTCTACCGCCCCTCGGGACGCGAGCCCAAGCTGTACGCCAGCTCCCGGCGCGGTGTGCCGTACCACGCCCGCGGCGAGAACCAGAAGGGCGCCTTCGGCCGCCACCTGCCGCGTCTGCTCACCACGGACTACATCGAGGAGCTGCGGGCCCGTGCCGCCGGCGGCGAGCGCGTGCGCTTCTCCACGGACCTGTGGCCGGTGATCTGCCGGGAGGTGGAGAGCGTCTACTACGGCACGCTGCTCCAGGCGCGCGGCCGCGAACGCGACGGGCAGGCCCTCGCCGACGCCTACATCGCGCTGCCGCCGGGTGAGGACCCGACGGCGCTGCTCGACGAATTCGGTGTCGACGCGGCCGACCGGTGGGACTGGGAACGTCTGGCGAACCCGTGCCGGAACCAGGAATTCAGGGACCGGTCGGAATTCCGCGCATGGCTGCTCGGCTATCTCGCCGAGGACGTCGCCGCGGGACGGGCGGGAAATGTCGACGGACCGCTCAAAGCCGCCCTCGACGTGCTGCGGGATCTGCGGAACGAAATACGTCTCGTCGTCGACCACGGCGGCCTGGAGGGCAATTCGCACCGGGACGAACTCGAGGGCTGGTACACACCGCTCAACGGGTTCCTCTCGATCGGCCCGCCGGTCTCCCGCATCGAGGAGATGATCGCGCTCGTCGAGGCGGGCGTGCTGGAGCTGACCGGCCCCGGCACGGAGATCCGCTTCGACACCGCCGCGCCCTCCTTCGTCGCCGAGTCGCGCGAGGTACCGGGACCGGCCGTCCGCTCCCGGGTCCTGATCGAGGCCCGCCTCCCGGAACCCGACCTGCGCCGCACCGACGATCCGCTGCTGCGCCATCTGCTGGCCACCGAGCAGGCGGGCCCGTACCGGGTGCCGGGTGACTGCGGAACGCTGTACGAGACCGGCGGACTCGCCGTCGGCGAGCGGCCGTACCACCTGCTCGACGCCCGTGGCCGGGCCCACCCGCGCCGCTTCGCCTTCGGTGTCCCGACCGAGTCGGTGCACTGGGTCACCGCCGCCGGCATCCGCCCCGGCGTGGACTCGGTGATCCTCGGCGACGCGGACGCCATCGCGCGGGCGCTGCTCGGTCTGCCCCCGGTGACGCGGGTGCCCTCGCAGGTCCGCCGGGCCGCCGCCGACACGGATCTGACCGGGGTGATCGTGTGACCGCCGGTTCCGGCGGCGCGGCCCTGGTCGACGCCGGGCTGCTCTCCCCCGTCCGGGCCGGGACCCCCGTGGAGGCGGCGGTCTGCGACACGGCGTGGCTGCAGGCCATGCTGGACGCCGAGGCGGCGCTGGCACGGGCGCAGGCGCGGCTGGGCGTGGTGCCGAAGGAGGCGGCGCGGGCCGTCACCGCGGCCGCGCGGGCCGAGCGGCTGGACCTGCGGGGGCTGGCCGTCGCCTCGCGGGAGACCGCCAATCCGGTGGTCGGGCTGGTGCGGGCGCTCACCGAGGCCGTGGCCCGCGACGACCCGGCCGCCGCCGAGTACGTCCACCGCGGTTCCACGAGCCAGGACATCCTCGACACCGGCGCGATGCTGGTGGCCGCCCGTGCGCTGCGCCTGGTGCGGGCCGATCTGGGCCGGTCCGCCACGGCACTGGCCGCGCTGGCCCGCGAGCACCGGGACACGCCGATGGCCGGCCGGACGCTGGCGCTGCAGGCCGTGCCGACCACCTTCGGGCTGAAGGCGGCCGGCTGGCGCAAGCTGCTCCTGGACGCCGACCGGCGGCTGGAGCGGGTGCTCACCGAGGGCCTGCCGGTCTCCCTGGGCGGAGCGGCCGGAACCCTGTCGGGATACCTGGAGTACGCGCGGATCGACGGCTTCCTCGGCGCCCAGGGCGGCGGCGCGGAACCCGCCGGCGCCGGAGCCGACGCCGGGCGGTACGCCGACGCCCTCGTCCGGGCGTTCGCCGACGAGACGGGGCTCGTCCCCTCCGCGCTCCCCTGGCACGCGCTGCGCACTCCCCTCGCCGACCTTGCGGGTGCGCTGGCGTTCACCGCGGGGGCCCTCGGCAAGATCGCCGTGGACGTGCAGTCCCTGACCCGTACGGAGGTCGGCGAGGTCACCGAGCCCGCCGCCGAGGGGCGCGGCAGTTCCTCGGCGATGCCGCACAAGCGCAACCCGGTGCTCGCCACGCTGATCCGCAGCGCGGCGCTCCAGGTGCCGGTCATGGCCGCCGGCCTGACGCAGTGCCTGATCGCCGAGGACGAGCGGTCGGGCGGGGCGTGGCACGCCGAGTGGCAGCTCCTGCGGGAGTGCCTGCGGCTCACCGGAGGTGCCGCGCACACCGCGGTGGAGCTGACGACGGGGCTCGTCGTGCGGCCGGAGCGGATGCGGGAGAACCTCGGGCTGCTGGGCGGTCTGCTGGTCTCCGAGCGCCTCTCGGCCGCGCTCGCCCCGGTGGTGGGCAAGGCGGTGGCCCGGCGGATGACGAGTGAGGCCACGGCGCGCGCCGCCGAGTCCGGACTGCCGCTGCACGCGGTGCTGGCCGCAGATCCGCGGCTGGCGGGCGCGGTCGACGAGAAGGAGCTGGCCGGGCTGTGCGACCCCGCCGACTACACGGGCGCGGCGGGCGCGTTGGTGGACCGCGCGGTGGATCCCTGACCTCGCCCTCCTTCCCCTCTCCTCCCCCCTCTGTCCGCCCCGTGCACTCCCCCCGCACCCCGGCACGCCCCAGCGTGCCGGGGTGCTGCGTCCGATTCCCCCGGGTCCGCCGGTTTTTCCCCGGAGGCGGAGTGGAGTGGCGGGAATAGAACCTTTATTACCGAGAAGCTTCGTTAGTAAGATACTTGGACACTGAGCAGGACCGGCCCTGCGCGTCGACCGCCGCGCGACCGGACCACCCGTCGAAGGAGCCCTCATGACGTCCCAGAGCCCCGACCACACCCGCGGTGCAGCCATGCGGGAGCGCGAACTCATCCCCGGCGAGATCGACTTCTCCCTGATGTACTTCGCCCACGACGCCTTCGCCCGCGACCTCCGGCGGATGGCGGCGGCCGCCGCGGCCGGACGCGGCACCGACCCCACCGTCCGCAACGGCTGGGAGACCTTCAAGCGGCAGCTCCACATCCACCACGTGGCGGAGGACGAGTCGATCTGGCCCCAGCTCAGGGAGAAGGTCACCGACCCTCGGGACGTGGCCGTCCTGGACATGATGGAGGCCGAGCACGGCCGCATCGACCCGCTGCTCGCCCAGGTCGACGCCTGCCTCACCGCCGGCTCGGCCGACGGGCTGGCCGCGGCCGCCCAGGAGGCCGCCGACGCCCTGATCGCGCACATGGAGCACGAGGAGGATCTGGCGCTCCCCCTCGCGCAGACCCATCTCGGCAGCGCGGGCTGGAACAAGTACGTGAAGTACCTCCAGAAGACGCAGGGCCTCAGCGGCGCCGCCGAGTTCCTGCCCTGGGCACTGGACGGCGCCTCCCCGGCCACCCGCGCCGAGGTGCTCGGCAAGCTGCCCGCGCCGGTGCGGCTGCTGTCCAGGCTGGTCTTCGAGCCGCGCTACGCCAAGACCCCCCGCTGGAGCGGCGTCGCCGCCTGAGGACCCGGGGCCCCTCCGCCGCGGGCGGACGTTTCGGCAGTCTTCCTTCACTAGCCAGGATGAGATGTGGCGCAGCAATGGAACACCACCGTCCCGAAGGCCGACGTCATCGTCGCGGACGGGGGAATCAACGGACTCACCGCCGCCCTCGCCATCGCCCAGCAGCGGCACCGGGTCCTCGTACTGGAGCAGGAGGACTCCTTCGGGGAGCTGGAGACGGGAATCCGCCTCTCCGCGCAGACCCTGCGCGCGCTCGACCGGCTGGACGTGGGCGACGCGGTGCGCGAACACGCCGTCGACATCAGGACGTTGCGTCTCCTGTGCGGCACCACCGGCATGCCGCTGGCCGTGGTGCCCGGCGACGGGCGCGGCAGCCCCAGCCCGAGCTGCCCCTCGACCGTCGTGCGCCGCACGGAGCTGTTCGGCGTCCTGCTGGCGGCCTGTCGCGGCAACCCGGACATCGAACTGCGCGCCGGATCGGCGGTCGTCGGCTACGAGCAGACCGCCGACCGGGTGACCGCCGTGCTGGAGAACGGCGAACGGCACAGCGGCAACGCCCTGGTGGGGGCCGGCGGCTCCTGTTCGCCCGTGCACCGCCAGGTGACCGGCGCCGTGCTGCGCCCCTCGCGCAACACCTTCTACCACTCGGTGGTGCCGGGCGAGCGGCTGCCTGCGGCGCTGCGCTCGCCCGTGCTGACGGTGTGGGCGAGACCCAGTTGGCAGCTCATGCAGTGCCCCACCGGCCACGGCCGTTTCGAGATCGCCGCGCACTGTCTGAGCGCGTCGGAGCGGATCGTCGAGGGTGTCCCCGTCGACAGCGGCCGGGTGATGCGCGACTTCCCCAACGCGGCAGAGCCGGTACGGGAGTTGCTGCGGCTCGGTGACGACTGGCGGATGTGGATACCGTGCGGGAGCGCTCCCGTCGACCGCTGGGCGGACCACCGGGTGGTCCTCACCGCCGACACCGACCGTCCCACCCTGCCCTTCGCCGCGCAGCACGCCGCCCATCAGGCCCTGGAGGACGCGGTGCACCTCGGCGACCTCATGGACTGCGACGCGGCGGACTTCCCCGGCACCTTCCGGACCTACGCCGAGCACCGGCGCCGGGCGGCCGCCCGGGCCCGGAGCTGGGCCGCGTACGCCGTGTTCGCGGACGGCCGGGGCCGCGGGCTGCCCGACCTCTACGGAATGCGGGGGTGACGTCCCCGGCGCCCACAGCCGGCCCGGCCGTCTCCCGCTCCCTGGGCAGGAGACGGCCCCACCGCGCACGGGCGCGCTCAGACGATGTCGAAGTTGGCCATCATGGCCATGTCCTCGTGCTCCAGGTTGTGGCAGTGCATCATGTACCGCCCCTTGTAGCCGCGGAAGCGGGCCAGCACCTCCACGACCTCGTACGGCCGCACGTCCACCGTGTCCTTCCACCCCGCGTCCGAGGCCGAGGGCGCCTTGCCGCTGCGGGAGAGCACCTTGAAGTGCGCCAGGTGCAGATGCACCGGGTGGTGGAAGTCGCTGGTGAACCGCCACACCTCCACGGTGTCCAGGCGGGGTGAGGCCCAGACGCCGTCGGTGCTGAACGGGCGCCCGTTGACCGTCCACATGGAGTGGCCGCCCTCGGTGGTCATGCGGAAGTCGAAGGACCGCTCCCGCACCGACTGCCGGCGGCTCACCCGGTCGAGGGTCACCAGACGGTCGGGGACGCGGCTGTCGTCCCGCCGCCGCCCCTTCACCCGGAACCGCATGACCTTGCCCATGTCACCGTCGCCCAGCGTGTTGACCAGCGTCAGCACACTGCCGTCGGGATACCGCGAGAAGTCGACGACCACGTCGAAGCGCTCGGCCGGCGCCATGGTGAGCGTCTCGTGGGTCACCGGCCGGTCCAGCAGCCCGCAGTCGCTGCCGACCTGGACGAGCGGGACCCGCTTGCCGCCCCTCTCGTCCTCCAGCGCGAGCCGGTAGCGGCGCGCGTTGGCGGCGTTGAGCAGCCGCAGCCGGTAGCGGGCGCCGGTCACCTCGAACTCGGGCCAGGGCGCGCCGTTCACGAGCTGCACGTCGCCGAGGACGCCGGAGTGGTAGGCGTCCTCGACTCCCGCCTTCTCGGTGAGCGTCGGGTCCAGGGAGGGGTACGCGAAGGAGCCGTCCTCCTCGAAGGAGCGGTCGCAGAGCATCAGGGGGACGTCCCGCTCGCCCTCGGGCAGCCCCAGGGCCTCCTCCTCGTCGTCGCGAACCAGGAAGAAGCCGGCGAGGCCGCGCCAGACCTGGGGCGCGCTGAAGTCCATGCGGTGGTCGTGGTACCAGAGCGTGGCGGCAGGCTGGTCCAGCGGGTACTCGTACTCTCGCTCCCCCTGGCTGAACTTCCAGCCCTCGGGGGCGGCCCCGGCCGGCCGGGAGCCGCCCGAGTGGTGTCCGTGGCCGGAGCCGTGGGACATCGACTTCGTCCAGTCGCGGCGGCCCGCCGGGCCCTCGGGCAGCAGCAGGTCGGTGGGGTAGCCGTCGGAGTCGGGTGGTGTGACGCCGCCGTGCAGGTGGGTCGAGGTGGGCACCGGCAGCCGGTTGCGCAGCCGCACCACCGTGCGCCGGTCGCGGCGGCCGACGAGGGTGCGGCCGGGGAAGAGTCCGTCGTAGCCCCACACGGTGGTCTTCAGACCGGGCAGGATCTCCAACCGGGCTTCCCGCTGCTCCAGTTCATAGGTCTCCACCCCGTTCGCACGGCTGACCGGCGTGGCGACCGGCGGTACGGGCAACGGCACCTCGAAGGGCCGGGGCAGCCGGGCGGTGCTGGTGAGCTGCTCGCCCGTGGTCTCGCCGGACAGGCGCAGCCGGCTCGCGGCGGTGACGCCGAGGGCCGTGACCACCCCGCCGGCCCCGGCGTAGGTGAGCAGGCGGCGGCGGGACATGCGGGGGCGGCGGGTGCCTTCCGGGCCGGGATTCGCCGTCGTGCGTTCGGTGCTCACCGTGCCACCTCCGCCACCGGCGCGGCGGGCACCGGGCGCAGGGTGAACGCCCAGCAGAGCATGGCCGTCTTGACGCCCACCAGGGCGGTGCCGAGCAGGATGTGCCAGGCGATGATCCGCTGGTCGCCCATCACCTGCTGGGCGCCGACCATCACGATCATCACCAGACCGGCCGCCATGGGCCACCTCAGCGAGCGGTTCCCGCGCCAGAGCAGCACGGCGTTGACGGTCTGGGCCAGGGTCATGAGGATGACCAGCCCCGCGTTCATGCCGTGCAGGTCCAGCATGCCGACGTCGCCCGTGACGAACAGACCGGCGAACGCCGCCTGGAGCAGCGTGCAGAACAGGGCGAGGACCGCCACCGTGCGGATCGAGCCGACGAGGCGCCGCCCGGGGCCGCGGGGTCTGTCGCGGGACGGTTCCCCGGCCGGCGGTGGGGTGGGGGCAGGCCGGGCGTCCGCATCCGTTACCGAGCGTTTCACCTGGTCTGTCAACTCCTTCTCTCGGCTTGCCATGCCAGTCTCGACCGGTGGCGCGGGCGGCCGGCACTGTCGCCGCCAGTCAACGTTCGCGGTCTTCGGCGGACAACTTCCGCGGCATTCTCTGTCAGGTCCGGATCGACTTTCGGACGGCATGGCTGATAGAGGACGGTCGCGGACCGCCCTCGCGGGTTTTTCCCGGCCCTTCGCGCCGCCGAATAATGTGTCAACTCGGCGGAGGCGTTTTTCGCTCAGGTACGCGGGGCCTCCATTAGACGGCCTGCGCCGGGCCGCGTACACGCCGTTCGGCGTTCTCTGTCAGGTCCGCCCCAATCGCTCGCGGAACTTGACGGATCCATCTTCCGTCCATTGACCGGTTCCTGTGCCGGGCTGCCAAGCTCGCCGTGCATCGAGAGCGCCGTCGAATACGGCACCAAGAGCCCTGCACCCATTTCAAGGAAGGCGGGCTGAAGTGACAGCCAGCGGCATCGGTACCTCGTTGGGAATTGTCGGCCTGGGCGCCTATCTGCCCGGCCCCGCGGTGTCCAACGAATCCGTGGGAAAAGCCACGGGCGCGGAAATCGAATGGATTCGTGATCGCATCGGCATCGAGGCGCGCCACCACGCGGCGCCCGGTGAGTCGACGTCCGATCTCGCGGAGCAAGCCGCCCGGAAGGCGCTGCGCGACGCACCCGTCGAACCCGACCTGGTCGTGCTGGCCACCGTCACCTCCGACCGTTCGGTGCCGGCGACCGCCTGCTACGTCCAGGACCGGCTGGGCCTGCCGGGGGCGCCCGCCCTCGACGTGAACGCCGCCTGCTCCGGTTTCGTGTACGCCCTCACCACCGCCGCCGGCATGGTGCACTCGGGCGTGGCCCGCCATCCGCTGGTGATCGGCGCGGACGTCTTCACGCGCTGTGTCGATCCGACCGACCGGCGCACCGCGCCGCTGTTCGGCGACGGCGCCGGCGCCATCCAGCTCGCGCCGGTGCCCGACGGCTACGGCATCCTCTCCACCGAACTGTGGGCCGACGGCTCCAAGGCGCACTACGCGACGATTCCGCACACCGGCGGCTGGTTCGAGATGGACGGTCGCGGGGTGACCGGCACGGTGCTGGAAATGGGACCCAAGATTCTCAGTTCCGCCCTGGACAAGGCGGGCGTCCGGCTGAGCGAGCTGAATCGTCTTGTCGTTCACCAGGCGAATCCGCGACTGGTGCGGAAGGTCGGCGACTTCGTCGGTCTGGAAAAGCACGTCGTACCCGACTACGGCAGGATCACGGGAAACATAGCCGCCGCTTCCATTCCCGTGACCCTGAGCCTCGCGCACCAGGAAAGGCCGTTCCGGGACGGCGATGTCATCGCCCTGCTCGCGGTCGGTGCCGGAATGACGGCGGGTGCCGTCGTCCTGCGCTGGCACGAGCCGTCCGTCTGACCACTGCGGCACGGTTCCCCCGCTTTCCCGCCCGGCTGCGGAACGGGCGGGAGAGCGGGGGAAGGACCGCCGTCGTCGTGCGGGACCCGGTGCGGCACCGGCGGCCGCTGCCCCGCTGCACAGTCATCCAGCAATTCACCAGTCATGGTCCGACGGCGCCGTCCGAGGCGGGAGCCGGCCGGCGCATCCGGAGAAAAGGAGTGGGCCCATGCGGCTCGACGGCACGGTGGCGGTGGTCACGGGAGGGACGACGGGACTCGGTCTCGCCACGGCCCGGCGGCTGATCGCGCAGGGGGCGAAGGCCGTCCTGGTCGGCCGTACGGAGGCGGCCGGCAAGGCCGCGGCCGAGGAACTCGGGCCCGACGCCGCGTTCGTGGCCGCCGACGTCCGGCTGGAGGACGACGTCGCCCGGGCGATGGACGTCGCCGAGGAGATGGGCCCGCTGCGCACCCTGGTGTGCTGCGCGGGCGGCGCCCACAGCAAGCGCATGATGGGCCGCCGTCCGATGCGGCTGGACGAGTTCACCACGGTCGTGGAGACCAACCTGATCGGCACCTTCAACGCCGTGCGCCAGGCCGTGCCGCGCATCGTGGCGCAGCCCCTGCTGGGCGAGGAGCGCGGCGTCGTGGTCACCACCTCCTCCATCGCCGCCTGGGACGGGCAGGCCGGCCAGAGCGCCTACGCCGCCTCCAAGGCCGCCATCGTGGGCATGACGCTGCCCCTGGCCCGGGAGCTGGCCGAGCACGCCGTGCGCGTGGTGACCGTCGCCCCCGGCCTGTTCGAGACCAGCCTCCTCGAGACGGTGCCGCCGCCCGTCCGCGACCAGCTGCGCCGGCAGATCCCGCATCCCCGGCGCATGGGCGACCCGGACGAGTTCGCCTCGTTCGTCGCCCATGTCATCGACAACCCCATGCTCAACGGCGAGACCGTCCGCCTGGACGCCGCCCTGCGCATGCCGGTGCTCTGAGCCGCTCCGAGGAGAGACGACCGATGGAACTCGCCACCACCCTCCCCTACGCCGAGGACCCCCGTAAGGCCGTGGAGGAGATCGTGCGACTGGAGCGGGCCGGACTGGACACCGTCTGGGTCGCCGAGGCGTACGGCTACGACTCGCCCACCACGATGGGGTACCTCGCGGCCCGCACGGAGCGGGTGCGGATCGGCTCGTACATCCTCAACGTCTTCTCGCGCACCCCCGCGCTGATCGCCCAGACGGCCGCCGGTCTCGACGCCGTCTCCGGCGGCCGGGCCGTGCTCGGGCTCGGCGCGTCCGGCCCCCAGGTGATCGAGGGCTGGCACGGTCGGCGCTACGACAAGCCGCTCGGCCGCACCCGGGAGACCGTCGAGCTGTGCCGGCGGATCTGGCGGCGCGAGGTGATCGAGCACCACGGCATCCTCGACATGCCGCTGCCGGCGGAGAAGGGCGGCAGGCTCGGCAAGCCGCTGAAGTTCCTCAACCACCCCGTCCGCGAGGAGATCCCGGTCCACCTCGCGGCGCTCGGCCCGGCCAACGTCCGGATGGCCGCGGAGATCGCCGACGGCTGGCTGCCCCACCTGTTCGTGCCCGAGAAGGCCCGCGGGATCTGGGGTGCCTCCCTGGACGAGGGACTGGCCGCCCGGTCCCCCGAGCGGGGACCGCTGCAGATCGCGGCGGGCTCCCTGCTCGCCGTCGGCGAGGACGCCGCGGCCGTCCGCGACCAGGTCCGTCCGATGATCGCCCTCTACGTCGGCGGCATGGGGGCCAAGGGCAAGAACTTCTACAACGACCTGGCCCGCGCCTACGGTTACGAAGAGGCCGCCGAGCGGATCCAGGACCTCTACCTGGCCGGCAAGAAGCGGGAGGCGGAGGCCGCCGTCCCCGACGAGTTCGCCGAGCTGGTCTCCCTGTGCGGTCCCGAGTCCTACGTCCGCGAGCGCATCGAGGCGTTCCGCGAGGCCGGCGTGACCCAGCTCAACGTCCGTCTGGCCGGCCCCGATCCCGTCCGGCTCGCCGAGCGGGTGAGGGAGTGGCTGTGAGCCACGGCCGGTGACAGGTCCCCCCGCACCCGAGGAGTTCCCCGCATGACAGCCGAGGCGTACGTCTACGAGGCGATCCGCACCCCGCGCGGCCGGGGCAAGGCGAACGGCGCCCTGCACGGCACCAAGCCCATCGACCTGGTGACCGGTCTGGTCCACGAGCTGCGGCGCCGCCTGCCGGACCTCGACCCGGCCGCGATCGACGACCTGGTGCTCGGCGTGGTCGCCCCCGTCGGCGACCAGGGTGCGGACCTCGCGCGAACCGCGGCGCTCGCCGCGGGCCTGCCGGACACCGTCGCCGGCGTGCAGCAGAACCGCTACTGCGCCTCCGGCCTCGAAGCGGTCAACCTGGCGGCCGCCAAGGTCCGTTCGGGCTGGGAGGACGTCGTGCTCGCCGGCGGGGTGGAGTCCATGTCCCGGGTGGCGATGGGCTCCGACGGCGGTCCCTGGTTCCACGACCCGATGACCAGCCTGGCCACCGGCTACGTCCCCCAGGGCGTCTCCGCGGACCTCATCGCCACCGTCGAGGGCTTCTCCCGCCGGGACGTCGACGAGTACGCCGCCCTGTCCCAGGAGCGGGCCGCCCAGGCGGTGAAGGAGGGACGGTTCGACCGGTCGCTGGTGCCGGTGCGCGACCGCAACGGGCTGACCGTGCTGGGCCGCGACGAGCACCCCCGGCCCGGCACCACCGTGGAGTCGCTGGCCCGGCTGCGGCCCTCGTTCGCCGAGTTGGGCGAGAGCGGCGGCTTCGACGCCGTGGCGCTGCAGAAGTACCACTGGCTGGAGAGGATCGACCACGTCCACCACCCGGGCAACTCCTCCGGCATCGTGGACGGAGCGTCCCTGGTCGCCGTCGGCTCGAAGGAGGCCGGCGACCGCTACGGACTCACCCCGCGCGCCCGGATCGTCTCCGCCGCCGTCTCCGGCACCGAGCCCACCATCATGCTGACCGGCCCCGCACCGGCCACCCGCAAGGCCCTCGCCAAGGCCGGGCTGACCATGGACGACATCGACCTCGTCGAGGTCAACGAGGCGTTCTCGGCGATCGTGCTGCGCTTCGTGAGGGACATGGGCCTGTCGCTGGACAAGGTCAACGTCAACGGCGGCGCCATCGCGCTCGGCCATCCGCTCGGGGCCACGGGCGCCATGCTGCTCGGCACCCTCGTGGACGAACTGGAGCGCCGGGACGGGCACTTCGGCCTCGTCACGCTGTGCGTGGGCGGCGGCATGGGCATCGCCACGGTCGTCGAACGCGTGTAGAGCGCGCACCGCACCGGACAACAGCCACGGCACGAGGAAATCCAGGTCACGTGAGGGGCACCGAACAGTGAGCCACGTTCCCACCATCCGCCTCGGGCGCGACGACACCGGGGTCGTGACCCTCGTGCTCGACGACCCGGCCCGGTCCGCCAACACCCTGCACGAGGCCTTCGCCGCCGACCTCACCCGCGTCGCCGGGCAACTGGAGACGGAGCGGGAGTCGGTGCGCGGGATCATCCTCACCTCCGCCAAGAGGACCTTCTTCGCGGGCGGCGACCTGGACCACCTGGGCGGGGCCGGGCCCGAGGACGCCGCGGAGCTCCTCGCCTTCACCCTGCGCGTCAAGCGGGCGCTGCGCCGCATCGAGACCCTGGGCGTGCCGGTCGTCGCGGCGCTGGGCGGCGCGGCCCTCGGAGGCGGGTACGAGATCGCCCTCGCCTGCCACCACCGCGTCGCCCTGGACACCCCGGCCACGCTGACCGGCCTGCCCGAGGTCACCCTCGGGCTGCTCCCGGCGGGCGGCGGGGTGACCCGAGCGGTACGGCTGTTCGGCGTGCGCGAGGCACTGTCCGGGCTGCTGCTGACCGGCCGGCGGTACACCCCCCGTGAGGCGCTGGAGGTCGGGCTCGTCCACGAACTGGCGGCGACGCCCGAGGAGCTGACCGAACGGGCCCGCGCCTTCATCGACGCCCACCCCGTCTCCCGGCAGCCCTGGGACACCCCGGGCCACCGCATCCCCGGCGGCACCCCGGCCGACCCCGGCCTCGCCGCCGTGCTGCCCTCCCTCACCGCCACGCTGCGGGGCGCCACCGGCGGCGCCCCCTACCCGGCGCCGCGCAACATCCTGGCCGCGGCCGTCGAAGGCTCCCAGGTCGACTTCGAGACCGCCCAGGTCGTCGAGTCCCGGTACTTCGTGGAGCTGGTGACGGGGCAGACCGCCAAGAACATGATCCAGGCGTTCTTCCGCGACGTGCGCGCCGTGAACGCCCGGCACCGGCGGCAGGTCCTCGCCCCCGGCGCCCTCACCTTCGGCCCCGCCGGCACTCCCCCGGTCGGCGTGGACACCTCCCCCGGCTTCTTCGCCGCCCCGCTCGCCGCCCGGCTCGTCGACCGGTTCGCCGAGGAGGGGGCGGCGATGGCCGCGGAGGGCGTCTCCCCCGTCTCCGCGCGGCGGGCGGCCGAGGGGGCGGGCTACCCGGCCGGCGCCGTGGCGCTGTGGCACGGGATCGGCGCCGGGGCGTCACCCGGCCGCACACGGACGGCCGAGGCCTGCGCGCAGGCCGGACTGCCGCTGGGCGACCTTCAGGAGCGACTGCTTTTCGGCCAGGCACTGGAGGCACTGCGCTGCCTGGAGGACGGCGCCGTCGGCTCCGTCGCCGAGGCCAACCTCGGCTCGCTGTTCGGCGCGGGCTTCCCCGGCTGGACCGGCGGCGCGCTCCAGTACATCAACGGCTACCCGGGGGGACCGGCCGGTTTCGCCGCCCGGTGCGAGAAGCTGACCGAGCGGTACGGCGACCGGTTCCGCCCGCCCCGGCTGCTGCTGGAGACCGTGTCCGAGGGCGGCGAAAAAGCAACGATCCGTGGCTGAGGGGGTGCCGGCGCCGCACTGGTTCGCCTGGCCCGGCCGGGCGAAGGTCCGTACCCTGAACACCATGCTTCCCTCCTGGGCTCGGGCATTCCGACTGGACCGTGTGGTCGCGTTGACCGGCCTCGCCCTGTTCGTCGACTGCGGAGCGCGCGCCTGGCTCGAGGGCGCCGACACGTCGCCGGCCGAGGTGCTGGGCTGGGCGCTGGCCCTCGTCGGCTGGCTCGCGCTCGGCTTCCGCTACCGGTGGCCCGTCTCCGTGGGCGCGGCGACCATGCTCGCCGGAGTCGCGTACTACCAGCTCACCGAGAGCGACGGGCCGACGCCGGTGGTCGTCTTCATGGTGGCGCTCTACACCCTGGCCAGGGTCGGCCGGCTCGCCGTGGTGGTGAGCCTCGCGGTCGTCGTCATGCTCGTGGTCACCTACGGCGAGTTCGTCGCCGTGGGCGACCAGCGCAAGGTCGACAACATGTCGATCATGCTGCTCAGCGGCTGGTTCCTGAGCGTCATCGCGTTCGGCCACGCGATGCGGGTCCGGCAGGCGTTCCAGCACGAGGCCGAGCAGAGGGCCCTGGCCGCCGAACGGGAGCGCGACGTACGGGCCCGGCAGTCGGCCACCGAGGAACGGCTGCGGATCGCCCGTGAGTTGCACGATGTCCTGGGCCACAGCATCTCCCTGATCAATGTGCAGGTGGCGGCGGCCCTGCACCGCAGCGCCAAACGCCCGGGCCAGACCGCCGAGCTGATCAGCGCCCTGGAGTTCGTCCGGGACAACAGCAAGGAGGCGCTGCGCGAGCTGCGCGGCACGCTGGGCGTGCTGCGCCAGGTGGACGAGGAGGCCCCGACCGCGCCGACGGCCGGTCTGGAGCGCCTCGGTGAACTCGCCGAGCGGGCCAGGGCCACCGGACTGGCGGTCACGCTGGAGACGCACGGCGAGGCGCCCGTGATCCCGCCGCAGATCTCGCTGGCCGCCTACCGCATCGTGCAGGAGTCGCTGACCAACATCACCCGCCACGCGCAGGCACGCAACGCCGTCATCGACGTGCGCTACGCGCCGGACGAGTTCCGGGTGCGCGTCGAGGACGACGGGCGGGGCGCGGCGGACGGCATCGCGGGCAGCGGTATCGCGGGCATGGCCGAGCGGGCCCGTGCGCTGGGCGGCGAACTGACCGCGGGCGACACCGGTTCGGGCTTCCGGGTGGAGGCCCGGCTGCCCCTGTGCCCGTTGGACGAGGACGCCCGGCGGGCCGGCAGTGCCGCTCCCGCGGTGGCGGGCGCGGCGGCGGACCGCTGACGGCCGGTTTCCCGTGGCCGATGCGGCCGGCCGGACCGCCGTGTGACTACCCTGTGCCGCATGACGACCCCCATCAGAGTCGTGCTCGCCGACGACCAGAGACTCGTGAGAGCCGGATTCCGGTCGATCCTCGACGACGAGGACGACATCGAGGTCGTGGGCGAGGCGGCCGACGGCGTCGAGGCGGTGCGGCTCGCCGGTGAACTGCTGCCGGACATCGTCCTGATGGACATCAGGATGCCCGAGGAGGACGGTCTGGCCGCCACCCGGCGGATCACCGAGGACGAACGGCTGTCCGGGGTGAAGGTGCTGATACTGACCACCTTCGACATGGACGACTACGTGTTCAACGCCCTGTACGCGGGTGCCTCGGGGTTCCTCGTCAAGGACACCGAGCCGATGGAGCTGCTGCACGGCATCCGCGTCTGCTCCCGCGGCGACGCCCTGATCGCCCCCAAGGTGACCCGCCGGCTCATCGCGGAGTTCACCAACCGGGTCCGCCACCCGGACCCGAGCCCGCGGCTCAACGCCCTGACCGCCCGCGAACGCGAGGTCCTCAGCCTGGTGGGCGCGGGCCTGACGAACGACGAGATCGCCCGCCGTCTGGTGCTCAGCCCCGCCACCGCCAAGACCCACGTGAGCCGCATCATGTCCAAGCTCGGCGCCCGTGACCGCACCCAGCTCGTCATCACCGCCTACGAGTCCGGCATGATCACGCCGGGTTGGCTGAGCTGACACCCACCGGCCGTACGGCGGGGGCCCCGGGATCCGGGGGTGCGGCCCCTCTGCCGGGCCGGTACCTCGCTCCCCCGGGCGCCCGCCCGCCGCGTACTCCCCAACGACCCCGGTAGTAGTGCCGGTGCGGCCGGGCGCGCCCGAGCGCGGGACTCCGGGAACGCTCTGACCTGCGACGACGGCAGGGTGAGCGGGGTGAGGCGGCCGGGGTGTGCATCCCCGGTGGTACGTCCCCGCCCTGTCTGCAACCGGCGTCGTACGCGGGGTGCAATCCGGTGGCCGACGCGCGGGAGCGAGCCGTGAGCCGATCGTAGAGGCGTGGAACAGCAGACCACCCCCGATCCCGCCCGTCGGCTTAAATCCCCCGGAGCCGTCGGGCGTAACCGCCCGGCTCCCGGGTGCGCTCCGGCAAGCTCGCCGGCCGCGTCCGGGAGCCGGCGGTCCCCTCTGTCCGCGCCCGTACCGGCGGCCGTCCTCCCGGGCGCCCACCGGTGCGGCCACGACCGCCGTCCCCGGCCGCGCCGGGGGTGAGCGGTCATGGAGCTGGTCGCCGTCGTGCTGCTCGCCGGCTGCTTCGCCGCGTACTTCGTGCTCGGCGGAGCGGACATCGGCCTGGGCATGGCGCTGCCGTACCTGGGGCGCGACCGCGCCGAACGGCGGCAGGCCGGCGGCGCGCTGTGGCCGACGTCCGTGGTTCACGAGGGCTGGCTGCTGCTGGCCGTCGCGGTCCTGGCCGCCTGCTTCCCCGCGCTCGTCGGCGAGGTGACCGGCGGACTGTGGGCGGTGCTCGTCCCGCTGCTGGCCGGCTGGCTGGTGCGCAACACCGGGCTGTGCTGGCGGGCGGCGGGCGGAGGCCCGGTGTGCGACGCCCTGGTGGTGGCGGGCAGTTGCCTGCTGGCCTGCGGCTGGGGCTGGACGCTGGCCTCCGTGGTCGACGAGGAGTCGGTCCGGCCCGCACCGCCGGTGACCGGCGCTCCGACCGCGGCGGGGGTCGCCCTCCTGTTCCTCGCCCACGGCGTGAGTTCGGCCGCGCTGCGGCTGACCGGAGCGCCGCTGCGACGCGCCCGCGTGCTGACGGGTCAGCAGGCGGGCGCTCCCTCGTTCGCCCTGACCTCCGCGGTCATGGCGGCCCTGCCCCTGCTGGCCGGGCACCGGCTGCCGCTGTGGGAGAACGTCGCCCACGGCTCCGTACAACGTCTGCTGCTGCCCCTGCTGATCTGCGCCGTTCCCCTGCTGCTCGCCGCCCAGGCGCGGCTGCGGCGCCGGTCGGGCGCACCAACCCACTGTGAACCCTGTGGAGAGAGACCGAAGCAACCATGACTCTGACCGAAGAGACAACCCAGACACAGAGCCGGGAGGGCGTGTTCGCACGCGTCGCCGGCTTCTCCTACCGTCGGAAGTGGCTGGCCCTCATCCTGTGGTTCGCCGTGCTGGTGGGCGTGTGGGCGGCCGCGACGGTGGTGGGCGACGACTACCGCGAGGACTACGCGCTGCCCGGCACCGAGTCGCAGGCGGCGGCCGACGTGCTCGCCGAGCACGGCGCCGCCCACGCCGGTGACACGGTGTCCATCGTGCTGCGCGACAAGGACGGGCTGAAGACCCCGGAGGTCGAGAAGCGCGTCGAGGGCATGCTGGCGGACGTCGCCAACCTGCCCAACGTGGAGCAGGTGCGCAGCCTGTACGACGACTCCGCCGCCGTCTCCGAGGACGGCACCATCGGTTACGCGACCGTGGTGCTGGAGGTCGCCTCGAAGGAGATGCCGAAGGAGGACACCCAGAAGATCTACGACGCCGCCACCTCGATCGAGGGCGACGGGCTCCAGGTCGAGCTGGGCGGTGACGCGGCCCGTGTGCTCGGCGAGAGCTCGGGCAGCGCGGCCGAGGGCGCCGGTCTGCTGGCCGCGCTGGTCATCCTGGTGTTCATGTTCGGCACGATCATCGCCGCCGGACTGCCCATCATGACCGCGGTGTTCGCGGTGGGTTCGACGCTCGGGGCGATCGTCCTGATGTCGCACCTGTTCACGATCGCCGACTGGACGACGTACGTCATGATCCTCGTCGGCCTCGGCGTCGGCATCGACTACGCGCTGCTGATCTTCGCCCGCTTCCGGGCGGAGCTGGTGCGCGGGATCGCCCCGGAACGGGCCACCAAGGACGCGCTGGACGTGGCCGGACGTTCGGTGTTCTTCGCCGGCTGCACGGTCATCCTCGCCCTGCTCGGTCTGGTCGCCCTCGGCCTCGGCTCGCTGCAGGGCATGGCGGTGTCGGTGGCGCTCACCGTGCTGGTCACCATGATCGCCTCGCTGACCCTGCTGCCCGCCCTGCTGGGCATCTTCGGCGAGCGCTTCGCCCGTCAGTTCACCGCGCGGGCCGCCAAGCGCGTGGCCCAGGGCAAGCCCGTCGAGGGCACCGTGTGGCGCAAGCTGGCCTCCGGGGTGCAGCGCCGGCCGCTGGCCGCGCTGCTGGCCGCCGCGGTGATCCTCGGCGCACTGTGCGTGCCCGCGCTGACGATGCGGCTGGGCTTCGCGGACGCGGGCAGCGACGCGCCCGACACCACCAGCCGCCAGGCCTACGACCTGCTGTCCGACGGCTTCGGCCCCGGCTTCAACGGTCCGCTGATCGTGATCGTGGACGGCGGCGAGGGCGGCGCCGAGCAGGCGGGTGCCGTGGTCTCCCGGGCGCTGAACGACGTCCCGGGCGTCGAGGCCGCCACTCCGCCCGTTCCCACCCAGGACGGCAAGGCCGCGACGGTGCTCGCCTTCCCGGCCTCCTCGCCGCAGGACGAGAAGACGTCCGACCTGGTCGCCGAGTTGCGGGACGACGTGCTGCCCCCGCTGGCGTCGGACACGGGTGCCCGGTACCTGGTGGGCGGTTCCACGGCCGCGGCCGAGGACTACTCGCAGAAGGTCTCCGACCGGATGCCGCTGTTCGTGACGATCGTCGTGGGCCTGTCGATCCTCCTGCTCATGGCGGTCTTCCGCTCGGTGCTGATCCCGCTCAAGGCGGCGCTGCTGAACCTGCTGAGCATCGGTGCCGCGCTGGGCGCCATCACCCTGGTGTTCCAGCACGGCTGGTTCGGCGTGGAGCCCGGGCCGATCGAGGCCTACCTGCCGGTGATGATCTTCGCCGTGGTGTTCGGCCTCTCGATGGACTACGAGATCTTCCTGGTCTCCCGTATCCACGAGGAGTGGGTCCGCACCAAGGACAACGCCCTGGCCGTCCGGGAGGGCCTCGCCCACACCGGTGGTGTGATCACCGCGGCCGGCGCGATCATGGTCGTCGTCTTCGGCGCCTTCATGCTGAGCCCGCAGCGTCTGCTCCAGCAGACGGGCTTCGGCATGGCGGTCGCCATCTTCGTCGACGCGGTCGTCATCCGCTGCCTCATCGTCCCGGCCGTCATGCAGCTCCTGGGCCGCCGCGCCTGGTGGCTCCCGGCGCCCCTGGAGCGCCTGCTCCCGAAGATCGAGCTGGAGAAGAGCAACTGACACGCCGTACGGCCTGAGAGCACCGCGGCACGACCGAGGCCCTGGACCGGAACTCCTTCCGGTCCAGGGCCTCTTCGTGTCGGCGGCGGGTCACACGATGGCCGCCGCGTCCTTCTCCGGGCGGGCGAAGCGCGGCAGCGCGAACATCAGGGCGGTCATGAGGGCGAAGAGGCCCATGACGGAGAACAGGCCCATCCGGAAGGCTCCCGAGAAGGTCTCCGCCTGGACCTCGGGGGTGTGCTTGGCCAGCACGTCCTGCACGGCCGTGAGCTGTGCCCGCGTGACGCCGGGGGGCTGCTCGCGGCAGCTCTCCGGCATCGCCTCGGGGCTGACGTCGGCCATCCGGTCGTGCACGCAGGCGCGGAAGCCGGCGAGGATGTCGTCACCGGTGCGCGTGTCGGTGATGCCGGCCGCCACCAGGTCCTGCCGGATCTGCGGCTCCACCGCGTCGACGCCCTTGCCGGACTGACCGGGCAGCCCGGAGAGGAAGAGGACGGCCATGAGGGCGATGCCGACCGCGCTGCCGAGCTGGCCCGAGGTGTTCAGGACCCCGGAGGCGGAGCCGGCGACCTTGTGCGGGACGCCGGTGAGGGCGAAGTCGAGCACCGGTGCCAGCACCGCCCCCATGCCGAGGCCGAAGACGAACAGCGGCGCGCTCATCTCCCAGGAGGTGATCTCCACGCCGTACCGGTCGTGCGCCCACACCAGCCCCAGCGCTCCCGCGATCAGCAGCAGACCGCCCCCGAAGAGCACCTTGCGCCCGAACTTGGGCGTCAGGAACTGCACCGTCGTACCCGCCGAGACCAGGAGGCCGAGGAACATGGGCAGCCCGGTCAGTCCGGCGCGCATCGCGGACCAGCCGAGCCCGGTCTGCAGGCACAGGGTCCACATCAGGAAGAAGGTGCCGTACGCCACGCTGTAGAGGAAGTTGACGCCGAAGCCGGCGGCGAAGCTGCGTGCCTGGAACAGTTCCAGCGCGATCAGCGGGGAGCCGCCGCGGGCGATGAGCCTGCGCTCGTGGACCACGAAGACGGCGAGGACCGCGACTGATCCGGCGAGCATCCCGAAGGACCAGGCGGGCCAGCCCAGTTCGCGCCCCTGCGTCAGCGGATACACCAGCAGCAGCACACCGGCGGTGGCGAGCACCACGCCGACGAGGTCCAGCCGGGGCGCGTCGGTGTCCCGCGACTCCCGGACGAGGTACAGGGCGGCGAAGAAGGTGAGGATCCCGACCGGGATGTTCAGCAGGAAGATGGGCCGCCAGCCCCAGCCCAGCAGGTCGGCCTCCACGAGGACGCCGCCGAGGATGGGCCCGAAGACCAGGGCCAGTCCGCCGATGCCGCTGAACATCCCGAACACCTTGCCGCGCTCCTCGGCCGGGAAGGTGACGTGGATGATCGACAGCACCTGGGGGACCATCAGGGCGGCGGTGGCGCCCTGGACCGCCCGCGCGGCGATCAGTGTGCCGGGGTCGCCGGAGATGCCGCACAGCAGGGACGACACGGTGAAGCCGGCCATGCCGATCAGCAGCATCCGCCGGCGCCCGTAGAGGTCGCCCAGGCGCCCCCCGGTGATCAGCAGCGCGGCGAAGGCGAGCGCGTAGCCGGAGGTGGTCCAGGCGACCTCCGAGTAACTGGCCCCGATGTCCTGCTGGATGGCGGGCACCGCGACGTTGACGATCGTCACGTCCAGCAGGTCCATGAAGGACGCGAAGAGGATGACCGCCAGCGCCAGCCACCGTTTGGGGTCGGGCGGGTTCTCGGTCCTCTCGGGGGTTTCTTCGACGGAAGCGGTCATCGGATATCCGGCCTTTCGGAGGGGTCGGTGGTCGACTGCCACCAGATGGTAAGAGGAACGAGTATCTTTGTCACTGAGATGCTTGACTGATAAGTCACTTCGCCGTACGTTTCCGGGAACGACCACAGTGGTGAGGAGTTGCGATGACCACACACCCCACCCGCAGGCGCCAACTGCCGCCCGGCCGCGTGGACTTCTCGATCATGTATCTGACGCACGACGCGTTCCTGCGCGACCTGGAACGCCTGCGCGCGGCCACGCGCGAGGGCCGCACCGGCGACCTTGCCGTGCGCACCGGATGGGAGACCTTCAAGCACCAGCTCCACGTCCACCACGTCGGTGAGGACGAGGCGATCTGGCCGCAGCTCCGGGAGAGGCTGGAGCGTGCCGAGGACGTCGCCGTCATGGACCTGATGGAGGCGGAGCACGGCGCGATCGATCCGATGCAGGACCGCATCGACGCCGCGTTCGCCGTCGGCGGTGGCGAACTGGCCGCCGCCGTCGAGGAGTTCGCCGACGCCCTCGCGGCCCACATGGAGCACGAGGAGGAGCGGGCGCTGCCGCTGGTGGAGACCCACCTCGGACCGGAGGGCTGGGCCCGCTACAGCCAGTACATGCTGACCTCGCAGGGTCTTCCGGAGGCCGGCGCCTATCTGGCGTGGCTGCTGGACGGCGCGCCCGGGGCGGCCCGGGAGAAGACGCTCGGGGTGCTGCCCGAGCCGGTGCGCACGATGTTCCTCGACCGGTTCGAGCCCCAGTACGCCGCCGCGGGGCACTGGAGCGCCACGGCGGCGTGAGCGCGCCGCTCCCCGCGGTGCCGCCGGGGCCACCCGTCCCGCCCCGGGGCGGGTGGCCCCGCTCATGCCGTCACGGGCTCCGCCGCCCGCGCCGGAACGCACAGGGCGGCCGCCCCCCACACGGCACCCTCGCCGAGCCCGGCCAGCAGCACCCGGTCACCGGCGCCCAGCCGGCCCTCCGCCACGGCCCCGGCGAGCAGCGACGGCAGCGCCCCCGCGCCGTGGCCGCCGGCGCACACGACGGGCGGGCCCTCGGGCAGCCCCGGTACGGCCGGGTGGGCGAGGACGCCGTCGACCTGTCCGGTCTCCCATCCGGCCCCGCGCAGCGCCGCGAGCCCCGCGCGCCGCAGCAGTTCGCCGCGGGCCTCGGGCCCGGGGCGCGCGGGACGCGTCTCGTGCGCGCCCGCGCCGGTCCCGTCCGACGCGCCGCCGTGGCCGCCCAGCACCACCCCGCCCACGGCACCGGGCTGCCCCGGTGCCCCGGCGCCGAGCACCACGGCCCCCGCACCGCCGGCCTGCGCGCCACCGCCGTCGACGACGTCGGCGCCGATCAGCAGTGCCCGGCCGACCGTGCCCGAGGTGACGAGGGCGGCGGCGCTGGCCAGGCCGTACAGGAAGCCGGCGCAGGACGCCGACACCTCGAAGGCGGCGACCCCGGCGAGGCCCAGCCGGGCCGCGGCGCGCGGGGCGACGCCACCGGAGCGGCCCGGCGTGGCCGTGGCCAGCAGCAGCGCGTCGACGCCGGGCGCACCGGCCGAGCGCAGCGCACGCCTGCCCGCCTCGACGGCGGCCTCGACGACGCCCGTTCCGCCGGTGTCCGTGCCGGGGGCGGCCTTGGCGTCGGCACCCGTGCCGGGGGTCCGCGTGCCGGACGCGGGTCCGCCGAGCAGGACTCCGCCGTCGCACATCGCGCACCGCCCCGGCCGATGCGCGGGCGGCCCGCCGGCCGGAGTCCAGCTGCCGATGCCCTGGACGACGGCGGCTCTCGTGACCGCGTGGGCGGGGGCCGGCCCGGGCGCGGGGCGCGACAGCGGCGCGTAGCCCGCCCGCACCAGGAGCGCGTCCCGCTGCGGGACGGGCACCCCCAGATGGTCCGTCAGCCTGAGCAGCAGCTCCCGGCTGGGCCGGGCCCGCCCGTTCTCGACGAAGCTGAGGTGCCGGGCCGAGACCTGGGCGAGATCGGCGAGCCGGCTCTGGCTGAGCCTGCGCCGGGACCGCCAGTCGCGTACCACCGTCCCCAGCTCCGGAAGCTGTCCTTCGAGGGTCACGCGTCGGATGCTAGGAGCGTGGGGGGAAGCGCCGCCGCACGCCGCCCGGTAGTCCGTCACCTCGGCACACGGCGTTCAGCGGACGGAGACCGCGGCACGCGCCATCGAGGGCAGCGCCGTGCGCAGCGACTCCCGCCAGTGCGGCAGCGGCGGCAGCCCTGCCGCCGCCCAGCGGTCGTGACCGAGGACGCTGTACGAGGGTCTGGGCGCCGGCCGGGGGAAGTCCCCGGTGCTCGCCCGCGCCACCACCGCCGGGTCACCGCCCGTCTCCTCGATGACGGCGCGGGCGAGGTCGTACCAGGTCGCTGTGCCGCAGGCCGTGCCGTGGTAGACGCCGGCCGGGGCCCCGCCCTCCAGGGCCCGTCCGCCCAGTTCCACCAGGCGTTCGGCCAGCGCACCGGCCCAGGTCGGCTGCCCGTGCTGGTCGTCCACGACCCGCAGCGGCTCACCGGCGGCGGCCCGCGCCAGCACGGTGGCGACGAAGTTGCGGCCGTGCCGCCCGTACAGCCAGGCCGTGCGCACCACGTAGCCGAGGTCCGGCAGCAGTTCGGCCACCGCCCGCTCGCCGAGCAGCTTGCCGCGGCCGTAGGCGTTGAGCGGCCCGGTCGCGGCGTCCTCCGCGTAGGGCCGGCGCGCGTCGCCCGGGAAGACGTAGTCCGTGGAGACCTGGAGCAGCCGGGCGCCCTCGGCGGCGCAGGCCCGGGCGAGCGCGGCCACGGCTCTCCCGTTGACCGCCGTGGCCGCGGTCTCGGCGGACTCGGCGCCGTCCACGTCGGTCCAGGCGGCGGCGTTGACCACCACGTCCTGGCCGGCCACCGCGGCCCGCACCGCCTTCGCGTCGGTGATGTCCAGCGCGTGGCGCGTGAGCCCGGTGATCCGGGCGGCGGGGTCGCGGGACAGGACGTCCAGGAGTTCCCGCCCGAGCATCCCGCCCGCGCCCGTCACCAGCCAGCGCGTCATGTCCGGGCCGCCGTGGGGGCGTTGCCGCCGGTCCGCTCCCACCAGGCACGGTTCTCGGTGTACCAGGCGACGGTCCGGGCGAGCCCCTCCTCGAAGCCGATCCGCGGCGCGAACCCCAGCTCTTCCCGGATCCGGTCGGCGCACAGGGCGTAGCGGCGGTCGTGGCCCTTGCGGTCGGCGACGAAGTCGACCGAACTCCAGTCCGCCCCGCAGGCGGCGAGCAGGCGCTCGACCAGCTCGCGGTTGCTCAGCTCCGCGCCGCCGCCGATGTGGTAGATCCCTCCGGGACGTCCCTTCCGCAGGACGAGTTCCACGCCCCGGCAGTGGTCCTCCACGTGCAGCCACTCGCGGACGTTGCCGCCGTCGCCGTACAGCGGCACGCGCCCGCCGTCGAGCAGCCGGGTGACGAAGAGCGGGATCAGCTTCTCCGGGAACTGGTACGGGCCGTAGTTGTTGGAGCAGCGGGTCACCACCACGTCCATGCCGTGGGTGCGGTGGTACGCCAGGGCCAGCAGGTCGGAGGCGGCCTTGGTGGCGGAGTAGGCCGACGAGGGGGCGACGGGCTGCTCCTCGGTCCAGGACCCCTTCTCGATCGAGCCGTACACCTCGTCCGTGGAGACGTGGACGAAGCGGCCCACCGCGTGCCTGCGCGCGGCGTCCAGCAGGACCTGGGTGCCGAGCACGTTGGTGGTGACGAAGGGGGACGCGTCGTCGATCGACCGGTCCACGTGGGACTCCGCGGCGAAGTGGACCACCGCGTCGTGGCCGGGCATCACCTCGTCGACGGTGCCGGCGTCGCGTATGTCGCCGTGCACGAAGGTGAGGCCGGGCCGTCCGGCGACCGGTTCGAGGTTGGCGGGGTTGCCCGAGTAGGTGAGCGCGTCGAGCACCGTCACCCGTGCCGCGTCCCTCTCCAGCAGCCCCCGGACGAACGCCGAACCGATGAACCCGGCTCCGCCCGTGACGAGTATGCGCATGATGTACCGCTCCTTGTGTCGCCGTGTTCGCCGTGTCGCCGCCGCGGTCGGCGCGCCCCGCCCTCGCGCCCCGGCCGCGTCACGGGGCGGACGCCGTGCCGCGGCACCGCGCCGGCCCGGGGCTCCGGAGCGCGGCGCGGTGCCCGCTCCGGAGTTCCCGGGCCCCGGCCGCCGCACGCGGGCGGGGCGGCTTCCTCACGCGCCGGCCAGTTCCTCCAGCCGCGGGACGACGGTCGATGGGGCGGGCATGGCGCGCATCTCCGCCTGGACCTCGACCGCCGCGGCGCGCAGCTCGC
Source organism: Streptomyces sp. NPDC018947 (assembly GCF_044390505.1). Classification (NCBI taxonomy): domain Bacteria; kingdom Bacillati; phylum Actinomycetota; class Actinomycetes; order Kitasatosporales; family Streptomycetaceae; genus Streptomyces; species Streptomyces sp. NPDC018947. The sequence continues at coordinate 285,441 of NZ_JBIRZD010000005.1, read as the reverse complement.
CGTCGTGCAGCAGGGCGTCGATGCTCTCCTTGGCCAGCTGGCTGCTGTCGACGGACAGTCCGGCGCCGCGTTCGGCGACGGCGGCGGCGTTGACGTGCCGGTCGCCCTCGTCGGGCATCAGGATCTGCGGCACACCGGCGTCCAGCGCGGCCAGGGTGGTGCCGGAGCCGCCGTGGTGGATCAGTCCCGCGGAGCTCTGCAGCAGCAGGTTCATCGGGACCCACTCGACGAGCCGGACGTTGTCGGAGAGCGGACCGAGCTTGCTGGTGTCGACGTCGCCCAGGGCGAGCACGAACTCGGCGTCGACGTCGGGCGCCAGCTCCAGGACCCGGTCGAGCTGACCGAGCCCGTCGAAGGCGGGCGCCGTGGTGCCGAGGGTGACGGCGATGCGGGGACGGCCGGCGCTCTCGCCCAGCCAGTCGGGCAGCACGCAGCCGCCGTTGTACGGCAGGTAGCGCATGGACCAGCCCGAGGCGACCCCGTCGACCAGGCTGAGCGGGGCCACGTCGATGGCCTCCCGCCGCTCGGGCAGCTCGACGCCGTAGCGGTCGAACAGCTCGGCGTTCCAGCTACGGACCCGCTCGGTGTACTGCCGGCTGCGGAAGACGCCGTACCCGTGCTCCACCGCGGGCACGCCCACCCGGGCCGCGGCGATGAGGCCGGGGGCGCTGAGGGCGGAGTGGACGACGAGGTCCGGCCGCCAGTCCTCGGCGATGCGGACGTAGCGGTCGACGAGGTCGGTCTGGTGGCTCATCAGCCGCCCGTAGAAGCGCTGGTTGGCCTCGAAGTCGGAGCGGTCGGTCTGCCCCCACTCGGCGGCCAGTTCCGGGTGCTTGCCGAAGGTCTCCATCGCCAGCTTGACCGCGTCGGTGCCCGGGCACACGTCGTACACGGCGAGGCCGGCGTCCTTGACCGCCAGCGCGTCGCCACCGGTGGCGACCAGCACCTCGTGCCCCGCCAGGCGCAGCGCCCAGGCGAGGGGGACGGTCGGGAAGACGTGACCTATTCCGGGGGTGGCGGCAATGAGTACTCGCATGGATCAGTTCCCCTTCCATCTCTTCTTCTCCGCCGCCCATTCCAGCAATGGACCGCCCTCCGGATCCATTACCTGCCGGGTAATAATCACGGCCCGTCAGCCCCGCATCAGCCGGCGGTCAGAACGGTGTCAGAACCGTGTCAGAAAGGCGTCAGGGGAATGCTCCAGAGTGGGACTCCCACGTGCCGAACACCGCACGTACCGGACATCAGGAGGCGCCGTGAAGGGTTTGGTCCTGTCGGGCGGTTCGGGCACCAGAATGCGCCCCTTCACCCACACTTCGCCCAAGCAGCTCGTGCCCGTCGCGAACAAGCCGGTTCTCTTCTATGTCCTGGAATCCATGGCGGAGGCCGGCATCACCGATGTGGGCGTCGTCGTCGGCGACACCGCCGACGAGATCCGCCAGGCCGTCGGCGACGGATCCTCGTTCGGTCTGGACATCACGTACATCCAGCAGGACAAGCCCCTCGGCCTCGGCCACGCGGTGCTGATATCCCGGGACTTCCTGGGCGATTCCGACTTCCTCATGTATCTCGGCGACAACTTCGTCGTGGACGGTATCGACCCGCTCGTCCGGGAATTCCACCGGGAGCGTCCGGACGCGCAGATCCTGCTCACCCGGGTCTCCGATCCGTCCTCCTTCGGGGTCGCCGAACTCGACGAGGGCGGCCGGGTGGTGAACCTGGTGGAGAAGCCGGAGTTCCCCAAGAGCGACCTGGCGCTGGTCGGCGTCTACCTGTTCACCCCGTCCGTGCACGACGCGGTGCGGGCCATCCGGCCCTCCGCGCGGGGCGAGCTGGAGATCACCGACGCGTTGCAGTGGCTCATCGACCAGGGCCTGGCGGTCAACTCGTCGCTGGTCACCGGCTACTGGAAGGACACCGGCAACGTCGCCGACATGCTGGACGTGAACCGCCGGGTGCTCGAGGGCGTCGAGCGGAGCGACGAGGGCGACGTGGACGACAGCAGCGAGATCGTGGGCCGCGTCAGCATCGCCCCGGGGGCCCGGGTGCGCAATTCGCGCATCGTCGGGCCGGCGGTGATCGGCGCGGACGCCCGCATCATCGACACCTACATCGGCCCCTTCACCTCGGTCGCCGAGGGCTGCCGGATCAGCGGCAGCGAGATCGAGTTCTCGATCGTCCTCGCCGACGCCTCCATCGAGGGCGTGCACCGCATCCAGGCCTCGCTGATCGGCCGCCGGGCCCAGGTCACCGCGGCGCGGGAGGCGCCCAAGAGCCACCGGCTGGTCCTCGGCGACCACAGCAGTGTGCAGATCCGCATCTGACGGCGACGGGCCGCCTCACGCGTACAGGAAGGACGACCTCGTGAAGACACGCGAGCTGGGCATCGAAGGCGCCCTGGAGATCACGCCCGAGCAGCACGGCGACTCCCGGGGGACCTTCCTGGAGTGGTTCCGGGGCGACCGGCTGGCGGGGCCGGCCGGCGGCCGGGAGCTGAGGGTCGCCCAGGCCAACATGTCCGTCTCCGCCCGCGGGGTGACCCGCGGCATCCACTTCGCGGACGTGCCGCCGGGCCAGGCCAAGTACGTCACCTGTGTGCGCGGCGCGGTGTTCGACGTGGTCGTCGACCTGCGGGTCGGCTCCCGCACGTACGGACAGTGGGAGAGCGTGGTCCTCGACGACGTCGACCGCAGGGCCGTCTTCCTCGCCGAGGGGCTCGGGCACGGCTTCTGCGCGCTGACGGACGACGCGTGCGTGGCGTACCTGTGCTCCGAGACGTACGCGCCGGACCGGGAGCACTCGGTGCACCCCCTGGACCCGGAGCTCGGTATCGCCTGGCCGGTCGCCGACCCGCTGCTGTCCGCGCGCGACGCGGCCGCGCCGGGACTCGCCCGGGCGCGGGCCGAGGGTCTGCTGCCGGACTACGAGGCGTGCCTGCGCTGGACCTCCGGCGCGACGGGGCCGCGGCAGCGCACCGCGAGCGCCTGAGCGTCGTGGCGGAGGATCGCCTGCTCGGTGCGGCGCAGCACGGGGGACGGCTCGATGCCCAGCTCCTGGGTGAGCCGGGAGCGCATCCACCGGTAGGTCTGCAACGCCTCCGCCTGACGCCCGGCCTGGTAGAGGGCGAGCATGAGCTGTTCGCAGAAGCGTTCCCGCAAGGGGTTCTCGGCGTGGGTCTCGCTCAGTTCGCCCAGGATCTCCGCGTGGTTCCCGAGGGCGAGCTGGCTTTCGAAGTACGCCTCCAGCGCGCCGATCCGGTATTCCTCGTACCGTCGCGCCGCGGCCTGGCAGAGCACCCCGCCGGAACCTCCGCCGAAAACGGGGCCCTGCCACATCAGCAGAGCCGCGCGCAGGGCTTCCGACGCCACGGCCGGGTGGGAATCCACGACCGCCTGCGCCTCGCGCACCGAGCGCACGAAAACCGCGGCGTCGAGTTCTTCCTCGGCGACGACGAGCTGGTATCCGTTGGCGTTCTTGGCGAGCCGCGAGGTCTCGCGCCAGGGCTCCAGCACGGCGAGTTTCTTCCGGAGCCGGCTCACCTGGGCGTGCAGCGCGTTGACCACTCCGTCGGGTGGCGATTCCCCCCACAATTCGTCGACGAGTGCCTCCGTCGACACCATCCGGCCCTCGCTCGCCAGCAGCACCTGGAAGAGCACGCGCTGAACTCCTCCGGACGGTTTCACCCGGCCGGCGGGAGAGCGAGCTTCCAGTCTTCCCAGCACAAAGAAATTCAGCACCGTCAACTCCCGCATTCGAAACGCAGAACCGTTCGTCCGCATCAGTCAGCCGCGTGGTGATCAACGGCAATGATCGTGACGCTATCGGCCCCGCGACGACACGGTCAAAGGACGGGCCTCTAGTTCGTCACCTGGGGTGACCGGGGGTGGACCGGCGCCTTCCCCCGGACCGCCGAGGTCACGGGGATCCCGGTGTCACCAGGCCCGACTCGTAGGCCAGGACGACCAGTTGGGCCCGGTCGCGGGTGCGGAGTTTGGTCATGGCCCGGTTGACGTGGGTCTTGGCCGTCATGGGGCTGATGACCATGCGGGCCGCGATCTCGTCGTTGGACAGGCCCCGTGCGACCAGGGTGACCGCCTCGCGCTCGCGGTCGGTCAGTTCCTGAAGCCGTCTCGCCGTGCCGGTCGGCAGCGGCTGGGTGACGTAGCGGGTGATGAGCCTGCGGGTGATGGACGGTGCCAGCAGCGCGTCGCCGCGGGCCGCGACGCGCACGGCGTGGAGGAAGTCCTCGGGCACGACGTCCTTGACGAGGAACCCGGCGGCGCCGGCGCGCAGCGCGTCCAGGACGTGTTCGTCCAGGCCGTAGTTGGTCAGGATGACGACGTGGACCCGGGTCAGGGCCGGGTCGGCGGCGATGCGCCGGGTGGTCTCGATGCCGTCGGCCACCGGCATCCGGATGTCCACGAGGGCGACGTCGGGCAGATGCCGCCTGGCCAGCTCCACGCCCTGCTCGCCGTCGCCCGCCTCGGCGACCACCTCGATGTCGTCCTCGAGGTCGAGGAGCGCGCGGAAGCCGCTGCGGATGAGGGGCTGGTCGTCCACCAGCAGGACCCGGATCACGCGGTCCGGTCCACGGGGAGTTCGGCCCGGACGGTGAAACCGCCCTCGCGGCGCGGCTTCGCGCACAGCCGGCCGCCGAGGGCCGTGACGCGTTCCCTCATGCCGAGCAGCCCGAGGCCGGGCGCCGGGACCGTGTCCGGCGTGGCCCTGCCGTCGTCGTCGACGCTGACGACGAGGGTGTCGGGGCGGCAGTCGATCCGCACCGACGCCGTGGCGGCGTCCGCGTGGCGGGCGGTGTTGGTGAGCGACTCCTGGACGATCCGGTAGACGGTCCGGTGCACGGCGTCGGGCACGTCGTGCCGCTCCCCCTCGATCGTCAGCGTCGCGTCGAGGCCGATGGCGCGGGCGCGTTCGACCAGTTCGGGGACGTCGTCGAGGCCGCGCGGCGGGGCCGTGTCGTCGTCGCGCAGCGCCTCCAGCGTCGCGCGCAGCTCCCGCGCCGCCTCGCGGACGGCCCCCTGGATCGCCAGCAGGGCCTGCGGCACCTCCTCGCCGCGCCTGCGGGCCACGTGCACGGCGACCTCCGCCTGCACCTTGACGACGGAGATCTGGTGGGTCAGCGAATCGTGCAGTTCGCGCGCGATGCGCAGCCGTTCCTCGTCGGCGCGGCGCCGCGCGGTCTCCTCGCGGGTGCGCTCGGCCTCGTCCGCCCGTCGCTCCGCCTGCCGCAGCGCCTCACCCGCGGCGCCCGCCGCGACGAGCCACGCGATCTCCAGCGCGCCGCGGGCCCGGGCGAACGCCTCGCCCGTGTCGTGCATGCCGGAGGCCAGGGCGGCGAGCGGGAGCAGGGCCAGCACGGCCACGCTGGCGGTCACCGTGACCGTGCGGTGTCCCGCGCGGACGGCCGCGTACACGGCGAAGAGGTAGGCCACGGCGGGCACGTCGAAACCCGCCGCCTGGTACCCGACCGCGCACAGCCCGGTGACGGCCAGGACGGCGACGGGCGCCCGCCTGCGCGCGGCCAGCGCCAGTCCGCCGGCCGCCAGCAACGCGTAACCGAGCACGTCGAGATCCGTGGCGGAACGCTGCCCGGACGCACCGGTCACCAGCAGCGCCGCCGCCACGCCGGCGGCGATGGACCCGTCCGCGACCCGGGCCCGGACGACGGGCACACCAGGTTTCATGGGCGCACCCTAGCCGTCCGCCGCCCCGGGCGGGTCCGCCCCGGGGAGGAGCGGGGCGCTACCGCGGGCGCGGTACACGGGTGCCGCCTGCGGCGTCCGCGGCAGCCCGGTGCGGCGTCGGCGGCAGCGCGAAGTGTCCGCGCCCGGCGGACGACCGGGGGCGGGCCGGGCGGGCATGCTCCAGCGACTGCCGTCGTATCAAGTGAAGGAGCGTCACGATGTCCGTCCGCCGCCTGCTCGCCGCCGCCGTGGTCACCCTGTCCGCCGGGCTCGTGTCCGCCTCGCCGGCGGCCGCGCGCTCCTCGGGCCGGCCGGTCGCCGCGGACGCCTACGCCTTCGGCATCGGCCGGCTCGGGGCCTCCACGGGCGCGCTGCTCGGGCTGGCCGGCGTGGTCGTCGCCTGGCTCGCCCTGTCCCGCCCCGCCGGCCGCCTGGGCACGGCGACCGGCACGCTCGGTGCCGCGACCGCCGTGACGGCGGGCATCGTCGCCACGGTCCTCGGCGCGGTGGTCGCCGCCACCGCCGACGGCGGCCTCGGCACGGGGAACGGGCTGGGCGGCGCGTATGTGGCCATGCTGGTGGGGGTCGCCGCCACGGTCCTCGGGGGGCTGGCGCTGAGGCGCTGCCGCCGTGCCGGCTGAGCACGGGCGGGGCGCGTACGGGGGCGGCGGTGCTCCCCCGCCGATCCGGCCGCGCGCCGGGCAGGGCACCCCGCCACGCCCCTCAGGCCGCGGCCGGCAGCGGGAAGCGGACGCCGGTCAGCTCCTCCGAGAGCCGCCACAGGCGTTCCCCGGTCTCGGGGCCGGTCGCCCGCGGGGCCAGTTCCGCCCGCACGGGCGCACCGCGCAGCTCCGCCACCCCGCCCGGCGCGTACAGCTCGCCGCCCCGCACGTCCGGGGAGGTGGCCGCGTAGAGCTGCGGCAGCGCCCCCTGGTCGGGCGACTGGGCGAGCGGCAGCAGCAGGCGGCCGAAGAGGAACCGCGCCGGGGCGACGGGCGCGCTCGTCTGCAGGTTGGTGGCGGTGTAGCCGGGGTGGGCCAGCACGCTGCGGATCGGGCTGCCGGCCGCGGTGAGGCGGCGGTGCAGCTCACGGCCGAAGACCGCGTTGGCGAGCTTCGACTGGTTGTAGTGGCCCATGGGCGAGTACCGGCGCTCACCGGTCAGGTCGTCGAAGTGAAGCCGCCCCATACGGTGGTTGGCCGACGTCACCGTGACCACGCGGGGGTCGGTGCCTTCCGCCATCCGGTCGAGCAGCAGGCCGGTGAGGGCGAAATGACCGAGGTGGTTGGCGGCGAACTGCAGCTCGTGGCCGCGTGCGGTGAGAGTCCGGGGCGGTGCCATCACCCCGGCGTTGTTGACCAGCACGTCGGGGCGTACGCCGTCGGCGCGCAGCCGGTCGGCGAAGGCGTGGACCGAGTCCAGGTCGGCCAGGTCCAGCCGGCGCACCTCCAGCCGGTCGTCCGGCCCGCCCGCGGTCAGGGAGGCGACCGCCCGCCGTCCCTTCTCCTCGTCGCGCACGGCGAGGATCACCCGCGCTCCCTTGCGGGCGAGGGCCCGCGTGGTGGCCAGGCCGAGGCCGCTGTTGGCCCCGGTGACAACGAACAACCGCCCGTCCTGGTCCGGCATCACATCGGCCGTCCAGCGCTCCCGCATCCTCGTCATGCGCCTCACCGTGCCTTGCATGGCACCAAGTGTCAAGCTTGACATGCGGGGACAGAGATGGCGCGGAGCATACGATGGGGGGATGAACGCCCGCCCCGCCACGACCCTGGCCCAGCGCAAGCGCCGGCTCGTCGCCGACGAGCTCACGCGGGCGGCGCTCGGCCTGCTGGCGCGCGAGGGCTTCGACGCGGTCACGGTGGACGAGATCGCCGCCGCCGCGGGGGTGTCCAAGCGGACGTTCTTCCGGTACTTCGCGTCCAAGGAGGACGTGGTCGTCCAGTTCCTGGCCGAGATGGGCGCCGGCATGCGGGACGAACTGGCGGGCCGCCCCGCGGGGGAGGAGCCGTCGGCCGCGCTGCGGCACACCGTGTGGCGGTCCATCGACGCCTGCGCGGGCCACGCCGAACGCGCCCTGCCCGTGGTGCAGTTGATTCTCGGGACGCCCGCCCTGCTCGCCCGCTTCCTGGAACGTCAGACGCAGTGGCGCGACGCGCTGGCGGCGGAGCTGGCCGACCGTCTCGGCCTCGACCCGGCGACGGAGCTGTACCCCCAACTGGCCGCCGGAACGGCACTGGCCGCCTTCCACACCGTGCTCCAGCGATGGAGCGACAGCGACGGCGCGGAGGATCCCGCCGTGCTGACCGACCGGGCCTTCGCCGTCCTCGCACCGGCCCTGGACGCCGTCGTGCGCGCGGAAGCGCCCTGAGCTCCCGGCGTCACGGCAGCACCGCGAAACCGTCCAGTTCCACCAGGGCCCGTTCGTCCCACAGGCGGACGACCTGCACCACCGCCATCGCCGGGTAGTCGCGGCCGGCGAGACGGCGCCAGGTGCGGCCCAGGTCGGCCGCGTGGTGGCGGTAGTCCGCGACGTCGGTGGCGTAGACGGTGACGCGGGCCAGGTCGGCGGGGGTGCCGCCGGTGGCGCGGAGCGCGGTGAGGAGGTTGGCGAGGGCCTTCTCGAACTGGGCGGGGAGGGTGTCCCCGGTGATCTTCCCGTCGGTGTCCAGGGCGGTCTGGCCGGCCAGGAGGACGACGCGGTTGCCGGTGGCGACGACGGCGTGCGAGAAGCCGGTGGGCGGGGACAGCTCGGGCGGGTTCACTCGTTCGGCGCTCATGGGGCGGCCTCCGTGCCGGTCGTGTCCCGCGTGCGGAACAGCTCCTTGGCGATGATGTCGCGCTGCACCTCGCTCGCGCCCTCGTAGACGCGCGGGGCCCGGACCTCCCGGTAGAGGTGTTCGAGCAGGTGGCCGCGGCGCAGGGCGCGGGCGCCGTGCAACTGGACGGCCCGGTCGACGACGTACTGGGCGGTCTCGGTGGCGAGCAGCTTCGCCATCGCGGCGCGCCCCGGCACGTCCGGCGCCCCCGCGTCGTACGCCGTCGCCGCCGCGTACACCATCAGGCGGGCCGCCTCGGTGCGCAGGGCCATCTCGGCGACCTGGTGGGAGACGGTCTGGAGGTCGCGGAGCGGGCCGCCGAAGGCGTGGCGGGCGCGGGTGTGGGCGAGAGTGGCGTCGAGGGCGGCCCGGGCCATGCCGACGGCGAAGGCGCCGACGCTGGGGCGGAACAGGTTGAGGGTGCCCATGGCGACCCGGAAGCCGCGGTCGACGTCGCCGAGGACGTCGTCGGCGCCGACGGGCACCGCGTCGAAGGCGAGGGCGCCGACGGGGTGCGGGGAGAGCATGTCGAGCGGGGTGCCGGTGAGGCCGGGGCGGTCGGCGGGGACGAGGAAGGCGGTGACGCCGCGGGCGCCGGCGCCGGGAGTGGTGCGGGCGAAGACGGTGTAGAGGTCGGCCTCGGGGGCGTTGGAGATCCAGCACTTCTCGCCCGTCAGCCGCCAGCCCGACCGGCCGTCCGGCTCCGCCCGCAGGGCCAGCGCCGCCGCGTCCGACCCGGCGCCCGGCTCGCTGAGCGCGAAGGCGGCCACCGCACTGCCGTCGCTCACCCGGGGCAGCCAGCGGGCGCGCTGGGCCTCGGTGCCGTGGGCGTGCACGGGATGGGCGCCGAGCCCCTGGAGGGCGAGGGCGGTCTCCGCCTCGGTGCAGACGCGGGCGAGGGACTCGCGCATCAGGCACAGGTCCAGCGCGCCGGACGTGAACAGGCGGGGCAGCAGGCCGAGGGCGCCGAGTTCGGCGACGAGGGGGCGGTTGACGCGGCCCGGCTCCCCCGTGCCGGCCAGCGGGAGCAGCCGTTCGGCGGCCAGGGCGCGCAGCTCTTCGCACCAGGCGAGTTGTTCCGGTTCGAGTGAGAATGCGGTCATCGCCGGTCCCTTCCCCTGCCGGCCGGGCCGCCCGCGGGGCCGCCCGGGTCCGTCCGGATGCCCCGAGGTTATCGCGGACCGTTGACTGCCGTCACCAACACGATACGCTCGTTGCGCGAGCCCACCACGACAAAGGGGGCGAACCGCCATGGCAGACCGGCAGGACACGGACCCGCAGGACGCGGCACCGCACGGCGCGGAGCCGCACGGCCCCGGCCCCCACCGCTCGGCCCACGTCGACACGTTCGCGCGTGAGCATCTGCCGCCTGCCGACCAGTGGCCCGAGCTCTGCTTCGACCTGCTCGAGCTGCGCTACCCGGCCCGTCTGAACTGCGCGGCCGAACTGCTCGACGGCCCGCCCGCCGACCGCCCCGTCTTCCGCACCGCGTCCGGGGACGAGTGGACCTACGGGCAGTTGCGGGACCGCGTCGACCGGCTCGCGCACCTGCTCACCCGCGACCTCGGTGTCGTGCCCGGCAACCGGGTGCTGCTGCGCGGCCCCACCACCCCGTGGCTGGCCGCCTGCTGGCTGGCGGTGCTGAAGGCGGGCGCGGTGGCCGTCACGGTGCTGGCGCAGCAGCGTCCGCACGAGCTGAGCGCGATCTGCGAGATCGCCCGGGTGCGGCACGCCCTGTGCGACGCACGCGCCGTCGACGACCTGGTGAAGGCCGGCGTCCCGGGGCTGCGGATCACGACGTACGGCGGCGACGCCCCCGACGACCTGCTGACCCTCGTCGCGGCCGGCGCGGCGCCCGGCACGCCGTACCCGGCGGTGGACACGGCGGCCGACGACGTGGCGCTGATCGCCTTCACCTCGGGCACCACCGGGCGGCCCAAGGGGTGCATGCACTTCCACCGCGATGTGCTCGCCATCGCCGACACCTTCTCCCGGCACGTGCTCAAGCCGCGCGCCGACGACCTGTTCGCGGGCAGCCCGCCGCTCGGCTTCACCTTCGGGCTCGGCGGGCTGGTGATCTTCCCGATGCGGGCCGGGGCGAGCGCGCTGCTGCTCGAACAGGCGGGCCCCGGGCAGTTGCTGCCCGCGATCGCCGAGCACCGGGTGTCGGTGCTGTTCACCGCGCCGACGGCGTACCGCGCGATGCTGGACGGGCTGGACGCCCACGACGTGACGTGTCTCAGACGCTGCGTCTCGGCGGGCGAGAACCTTCCGGCGGACACCTGGCGGGCCTGGCACGAGCGCACCGGTCTCCGGATCATCAACGGCATCGGCGCCACCGAGCTGCTGCACATCTTCGTCTCCGCGGCCGACGACGCGGTCCGCCCCGGCACCACGGGCGTCGCGGTGCCGGGCTGGCGGGCGCGCGTGCAGGACGGCGACGGCGCGGTGGTGCCGGACGGCGAGCCGGGACTGCTGGCGGTGCGCGGCCCCGTCGGCTGCCGCTACCTCGCCGACCCGCGGCAGCGGGAGTACGTGCGCGACGGCTGGAACGTCACCGGGGACACCTATGTCCGCGAGCCCGACGGCTACTTCCGGTACGTGGCCCGCGCCGACGACATGATCATCTCCGCCGGGTACAACATCGCCGGACCGGAGGTGGAGGACGCGCTGCTGCGCCACCCCGGCGTGGCGGAGGCGGCGGTGGTGGGCCGGCCCGACCCGGCGCGCGGGCAGGTGGTGGTGGCGTACGTGGTGCCGAAGGAGGGCGCCGGGCGGGACGCCGAGGCGCTGCGCGCGTACCTCATGTCCGAGCTGACGCCGTACAAGTGCCCCCGGGAGATCCTCTTCCGCGACGCGCTGCCGCGCACGGCGACCGGCAAACTCCAGCGCCACCGGCTCCTGGCGCCGCCCGACACCCGGGGCGACCAGGGCTGATGCCGACGACCTAAGATGATCAACGTGTCCGACCCGCACCCGCAGCACACTCCGAGGTCCCTGATCGTCACGCTCTACGGCGCGTACGGCCGTTTCGCGGCGGGCCCGGTGCCCGTCGCCGAGCTGATCCGGCTGCTGGCCGCGGTGGGGGTGGACGCGCCCTCCGTACGTTCGTCGGTGTCGCGGCTGAAGCGGCGCGGACTGCTGCTGCCCGCCCGGACGGCGCGCGGCGCGGCCGGGTACGAAGTGTCCAACGAGGCACGCCAGTTGCTGGAGGACGGGGACCGGCGCATCTACGCCACCGCGCCGTACGCGGACGAGGGCTGGGTGCTCGCCGTCTTCTCGGTGCCCGAGTCGGAGCGGCAGAAGCGGCACGTGCTGCGCTCCCGGCTGGCCCGTCTGGGCTTCGGCACCGCGGCCCCCGGTGTGTGGATCGCCCCGGCCCGGCTGTACGAGGAGACCCGGCACGCGCTGGTCCGCCTGGGCCTGGACACGTACGTGGACTTCTTCCGCGGTGACCACCTGGGCTTCTCCCCGACCGCCGACGCGGTGGCCCGCTGGTGGGACCTGGCCGCGATCGCCGAGCAGCACGAGGCGTTCCTCGACCGGCACGCGCCCGTGCTGCGCTCCTGGGAGCAGCGCCCGGACACCCCGCCCGAGGAGGCGTACCGGGACTACCTCCTCGCGCTGGACTCCTGGCGCCGGCTGCCCTACGCCGACCCCGGTCTGCCGGCCCGGCTGCTGCCCGGCGACTGGCCCGGAACCCGCTCGGCGGCCGTCTTCCGGGCGTTGCACGAGCGGCTGCGCGACGCCGGGGCGGCCTTCGCCGTCCCGCAGGGGGAAACGGAGCGGACCGGGCGCGGGTGCCCGTGACCCGTGCGCGGCCGGGGACTACGCGCCCCGGACCGGCCCCTCGCGCAGCGTGAGCCGGGGCTTGGGGGCGTCGGCGCGCCCGGTCCGCGGGGGACGGCTGCCCGCCCGGTACTGCGCCGGCCAGACGGCGCCCGGACCCGCGTAGCCCTGCTCGGCCGCCGCGTGCAGCGTCCAGTGCGGGTCGTACAGGTGGGGGCGGGCGAGCGCGCACAGGTCGGCGCGCCCGGCCAGGATCAGGGAGTTGACGTCGTCCCAGGAGGAGATCGCGCCGACGGCGATCACCGGGACACCGGCCTCGTGCCGGATGCGGTCCGCGAAGGGCGTCTGGTAGGACCGCCCGAACTCGGGCCGTTCGCCGGCCACCACCTGCCCCGTGGAGACGTCGACGGCGTCGGCGCCGTGCGCGGCGAAGGCGCGGGCGATCGCCACGGCGTCCTCGGCGCTCGTGCCGCCCTCGGCCCAGTCGGTGGCCGAGATGCGCACGGTCATGGGCCTCTCCTGCGGCCAGACGGCGCGTACGGCGTCGAAGACCTCCAGCGGGAACCGGAGCCGCCGGTCCAGGGTGCCGCCGTAGGCGTCGGTGCGGTGGTTGGTGAGCGGGGAGAGGAAGCCGGACAGCAGATAGCCGTGGGCGCAGTGCAGTTCGAGCAGGTCGAAGCCGGCGCGCGCGGCCCGCACGGCGGCGGACGTGAACTGCTCACGTATGTCCGTCAGCTGGGCCCGGGTCAGCTCGCGGGGGATCTGGCTGTCCGGCCGGTACGGCAGCGGGGAGGCGGCCACGAGCGGCCAGTTGCCGTCGGGCAGCGGTTCGTCCATGCCCTCCCACATCAGCCGGGTCGAGCCCTTGCGGCCGCTGTGCCCGAGCTGCACGCCGATCGCGGTGCCGGGCGCCCGCTCGTGCGCGAAGTCGGTGATCCGCCGCCATGCCTCGGTCTGCCGCCCGGTGTAGAGGCCGGCGCAGCCGGGGGTGATGCGGCCCTCCGCGCTGACGCACACCATCTCGGTCATCACCAGTCCGGCGCCGCCCAGCGCCCTCGCGCCCAGGTGGACCAGGTGGAAGTCGCCGGGGACACCGTCGACGGCGGAGTACATGTCCATCGGGGAGACCACGACGCGGTTGCGCAGGGTGAGGCCGCGCAGCCGGAACGGGGTGAACATCGGGGGCGTGCCGGGCGGGCAGCCGAACTCGCGCTCCACGGACTCGGTGAAGCGGGCGTCGCGCAGCCGCAGATTGCCGTGGGTGACGCGGCGGCTGCGGGTGAGCAGGTTGAACGCGAACCGGCGGGGCGGCTGGTCGAGGTAGCGGCCGAGGTCCTCGAACCACTCCAGGCTGGCGCGGGCCGCGCGCTGGGTGGAGGCGACGACGGGGCGCCGCTCCTCCTCGTAGGCGGCCAGGGCCTGATCGATCGAGGGCCGCTCGTCCAGGCAGGCGGCGAGCGCGAGGGCGTCCTCGACGGCGAGCTTGGTGCCGGAGCCGATGGAGAAGTGGGCGGTGTGGGCGGCGTCGCCCAGGAGGACGACGTTGCCGTGCGACCAGCGTTCGTTGACGACCGTGCGGAAGGTGGTCCACGCCGACTTGTTGGAGCTGAGCGGGTGGCCGCCGAGGGCGTCGGCGAAGATCTTGGCGCAGCGGTCGGCGGACTCGCGCTCGCCCAGTTCGTCGAAGCCTGCCGCCCGCCAGACCTCCTCGCGCATCTCGACGATCACGGTGGAGGCGTCGGGCGCGTAGGGGTAGCCGTGGAGCTGCATCACGCCGTGCTCGGTCTCGGCGATCTCGAAGCGGAAGGCGGTGAACGGGAAGTCCGCCGCCAGCCAGATGTACCGGCACCGGTGGGTGGTGACGTGCGGGCGGAAGGCGTCGGCGCGGCTCTCGCGGGTGGTGCTGCGGACGCCGTCGGCGGCGACGACGAGGTCGTACGCCTCGGCGAGCCGGTCCGTGGGCGGCGCCCCGGTGCGGAAGCGGAGGTCGACGCCGAGGCCGCGGCAGCGGTCGTGCAGGATGCCCAGCAGGCGCTTGCGGCCGAGGGCGGCGAATCCGTGGCCGCCCGAGGTGTGCCTCGTGCCGCGGTGGACGATGTCGATGTCGTCCCAGCGGACGAAGTCCCTGCGGAGGGCCGCGTAGACCTCCGGGTCGGCGTGCTCGATGCCACCGAGGGTCTCGTCGGAGAGGACGACGCCGAAGCCGAAGGTGTCGTCGGGCGCGTTGCGTTCCCAGACGGTGACCTCGCGCTCGGGGTCGAGGCGTTTGAGCAGGGCGGCGGTGTAGAGCCCGCCGGGACCCCCGCCGACGATCGCCGCACGCAGGGGGCGGTCCGCGGCACGGCCCCGCGCCCCGTGGGCCGGTGCTCCCGAGGTCGGCATGGGGCTACCGTCCTCTCCACTTCGGGGGGCGCTTCTCGGTGAAGGCGGCGTGGAACTCGGCGTAGTCCTCGCCGTTCATCAGGAGGGCCTGGGTGGAGGCGTCCAGTTCGACCGCCGCCGCCAGGGGCATGTCCAGTTCGGCCGTGAGCAGCGCCTTGGTCTGGGCGTGGGCCAGGGCCGGTCCGTCGGCCAGGCGGCGGGCGAGGGCCAGCGCGGCCTCGTCGGCGTGGCCCTCGTCGGTCAGCTCGCTGATCAGACCGATCCGCTCGGCCTCGGGCGCCCGGACCGGTTCGCCGAGCATCAGCAGGCGGGTGGCGTGGCCGAGGCCGACGACCCGGGGCAGCAGGTAGGCGGCGCCCATGTCGCCGCCGGACAGGCCGACGCGGGTGAAGAGGAAGGCGAAGCGGGCGCTGGGGTCGGCGACGCGGAAGTCCGCCGCCAGGGCGAGGACGGCGCCGGCCCCGGCCGCCACACCGTGCAGCGCGGCGATCACCGGGAACGGGCACTCCCGTACCGCACGGACCACCTGGCCGGTCATCCGGTTGAAGTCCAGGAGCTGGGCGGTGTCCATGGACAGGGTGGCGCCGATGATCTCGTCGACGTCGCCGCCGGAGCAGAAGCCGCGTCCCTCGCCGGTCAGCACCAGGGCCCGCGCGGAGCGCTCGCGGGACAGCTCGGCGAGCAGGTCGCGCAGGTCGGCGTAGGCCTCGAAGGTGAGCGCGTTGAGTTTCTCGGGGCGGGCGAGGGTGACGGTGGCGACGCCGTCGGCGACGTCGACGCGCAGATGGCGCCAGTCACGGGTGCGGGCGGCGGAGCCGGTGAAGGGACTCATGACGGGCGGCCTCCCGGGGCGGGCACGGCATCACTGAGCGCTGCACCTCGAAGCTATCACCCTTGTGTGACTGTCGTCACGACTACGCGATAGAGCGGCCGGACCCGGGCGCCGGAATCGCGTCACTTCCGTCACATCCGTCACCGGACGTCGATAACGCGGTAACAGCGGGGCCACCCGTGCGCGTCCGTGCGTTCACCTGGGTAGACCGCCGGTGACGGGGCCGAACGTCCCGTGGGGTGCCCGTCGAAAGGCTCTGCCGGGGGGCGCCGTACCATTCGTAGGGTTGAACAGCAGGACAGGACCGCCTGCTCCAGAACGGACTCGCCGTGCACGATCGCCCCCACGCCCCCGCCTCCTGGCGCATCGCGCTGCCGCACACGACCGCGGCCGTGCCGGTGGCCCGTGCCCTGGTGCGTTCGGCGCTGGCCGAGCGGGAGCACACCGCGGACAGCGACACCGCGGAGCTGCTGACGGCCGAGCTGGTCGCCAACGCCGTCGAGCACACCTCCGGCGGGGCCCCGATCGAGCTGGTGGTGGAGCTGCTGCCGACGAGCTGCCAGGTCGAGGTGCACGACCCCGACCCGCGGCCGCCGGGCGACCTCACCCGCCCGGACAAGGAGCCGCCCGACCCCTGGCAGGAACACGGGCGCGGTCTGCTGCTGATCCGCGCCCTCAGCTCGTCCTGCGGCCACCGCCCCACCGGCTCCGGCAAGGCGGTCTGGTTCAGGCTTCCTGCGGTACCCGCTCAGCGGCGTCCGCCGGCGTGAGCGCGGCCTGGGCGAGCCGGGAGTGCCGGCGCCCGTAGGCCGTGTAGATCAGCAGGCCCGCGGCGAGGAACACGGCGAACTGGAGCCAGGTCGAGGGGCCCGTCTCGTAGATCAGGTAGAGGCAGAAGCCGATGCCGAGCAGCGGCGTCACCGGGTACAGCGGCACGCGGAAGGTCCGGGCGAGGCCCGGCTCACGGCGGCGCAGCGCGATCACCGCGACGTTGACGGCGGCCATGATGGCGAGCGTGCCGATGGTGCACAGGTTGACCACCGCGTCCAGCGGGGCGAAGGCCGCGGGGAGCGCGAAGACCACACCGACGATCAGGGTGCCGGCGACGGGCGTGGCCGTGCGCGGCGAGACCTTCTCGAAGACGGGCGGAACGAGTCCGTCGCGGGACATGGACAGCAGGATGCGGGTCTGGCCGTACATCACGGCGAGGACCACCGAGGCGATGGCGACGACGGCGCCGAAGGCGACGATCCCTCCGCCGATCGCGGACCCGGTGACCTGGTCGACGACGTAGGACAGCGCGGCCGGCCGGTCGCCGACCTCTCCCCCGCCGACGGCGCCGATGGCGGCGACGGCGACCGCGCAGTACAGCAGCGTGACCAGGCCGATGCAGACCAGGATGGCGATCGGGATGTCGCGGCGCGGGTTCTTCGCCTCCTCACCGGCGGTGGTGATGGCGTCGAAGCCGATGTACGAGAAGAAGGCGGCCGTGGTGCCGGCGCCGATGCCGCCGAGGCCGGCCGGGGAGAAGGGCGTGAGGTTGCCCTCCTTGAAGGCGACGAAGCCGATGGCGCAGAAGGCGACGAGGACGGCGAGCTTGAGGACGGCCATCGCGGCGGTGGCCCGGGCGCTCTCGCGCACGCCCCGCACCAGCAGGACGCAGGCCAGGGCGATGACGATCACCGCGGGGAGGTTGATCAGACCGCCGTCGGCGGGGCCGGAGGAGAGCGCGTGCGGGAGCTGGACACCGATGACGCTGTCCAGCAGCTCGTTGACGTACTGGCTCCAGCCGACCGCGACCGCGGACACGGACACGCCGTACTCCAGGAGCAGGCACCAGCCCACCAGGAACGCGGTCCGCTCGCCGAGTCCGGCGTAGGCGAAGGAGTACGAGGAGCCGGAGACCGGGATCGCGCCGCCCAGCTCGGCGAAGGCGAACGCGGTGAAGACGCAGGTGATCGCCGCGAGGACGAAGGAGACGACGACGGCGGGGCCGGCCTCGGCGACCGAGTCGGACAGGCCGACGAAGATGCCGGTGCCGACGATGGCGCCGACGCCGAAGCACACGAGCTGGAACAGCCCCATGGTGCGCTTCAGGCCGTGGCCTTCGCGGTCGGCGCCGGATTCGGCGACGAGGAGCCGGGGGGACTTGATGCGGGGAGCGGGCATTGCGGGTGGTGCTCGTTTCTGGTGGTGCGGGGCGCGACGGTGGTCGCGGCCGACGGCGCGGAAGGGGTGGCTCCGGGCCGTCGGTCAGCTTATCGGGGTCACTCAGGCGAGGGTGGCGACCAGCACGGCCTTGATGGTGTGCAGCCGGTTCTCCGCCTCGTCGAAGACGACCGAGTGCGCGGACTCGAACACCTCGTCCGTGACCTCGAGGGAGTCGAGACCGTGGGCCTCGAAGATCTCCTGGCCGACCTTGGTGTCCAGGTCGTGGAAGGCCGGCAGGCAGTGCAGGAACTTCACGTCCGGGTTTCCGGTGGCGCGCAGGACGTCCATGGTCACCGCGTAGGGGGCCAGCGCGCGGATCCGCTCGGCCCAGACGTCCTTGGGCTCGCCCATGGAGACCCAGACGTCCGTGGCGACGAAGTCGGCGCCCCGGACGCCCTCGTCCAGTGCCTCGGTGAGCGTGAGGCGCGCCCCGCTCGCCTCGGCCAGCTCGCCTGCCCGGTCGACGACCTCCTGGGCGGGCCAGTAGCTCTTCGGGGCGACGATGCGCACGTCCATGCCGAGCAGCGCGCCGGTGACCAGGTAGGAGTTGCCCATGTTGAAGCGGGCGTCGCCCAGGTAGGCGAAGGCGATCTCCGACAGGGGCTTGGCGCTGTGCTCGGTCATGGTCAGCACGTCGGCGAGCATCTGGGTGGGGTGCCAGTCGTCGGTGAGGCCGTTGTAGACGGGCACCCCTGCGTACGCGGCCAGCTCCTCGACCTTCCGCTGGCTGTCGCCGCGGTACTCGATGGCGTCGAACATCCGCCCGAGCACGCGGGCGGTGTCCTTCACCGACTCCTTGTGGCCGATCTGCGAGCCCGAGGGGTCGAGGTACGTGGTCGAGGCGCCCTGGTCGGCGGCGGCGACCTCGAAGGCGCAGCGGGTGCGCGTGGAGGTCTTCTCGAAGATCAGCGCGATGTTCCTGCCCCGCAGGTACGGTGTCTCGCTCCCGGCCTTCTTGGCGGCCTTCAGCTCCGCGGCCAGCCCGACCAGCCCGCGGAACTCGTCCGCGGTGAAGTCGGTCTCCTTGAGGAAGTGGCGGCCTGCGAGGGCGGTCGGGACTGTCGCCATGGGGGCGCTCCAGAGGTACAGGGACAGGGACTCCTGGAAGTCTATACGAAGTCCTGAATTTATATGCGCCCGGATGGGGGGCGTACGCGTGGCCCGCGTCTCCGTGACGGCCCCCTCACCGGACGGCCCCCTACGGGACGGCGTCCCGTTCCACCGGGCAGCTCATGCAACGCGGCCCGCCCCGGCCCCGGCCCAGCTCGCTGCCCGGGATCTCGATCACCTCGATGCCCTGCTTGCGCAGGTGGGTGTTGGTGGTGGCGTTGCGTTCGTAGGCGACGACGACGCCCGGTTCGACGGCCAGGACGTTGCAGCCGTCGTCCCACTGCTCGCGCTCGGCCGCGTGGACGTCCTGCGTCGCGGTCAGCACACGGATCTCGCCCAGCCCGAGGGCGGCGGCGATCGCGCGGTGCATGTGCTCGGGCGGATGGTCGGTGACCTTCAGCTCCTTCTCCCCCACGCCCGGCTCGATGGTGTACGAGCGGAGCATCCCCAGCCCCGCGTACTGGGTGAAGGTGTCGCCGTCGACCATCGTCATCACCGTGTCGAGGTGCATGACGGCACGCCGCTTGGGCATGTCGAGGGCCACGATCGTGCGCGCGGAGCCGGCGGCGAACAGCTTGTGGGCGAGCATCTCGACGGCCTGCGGGGTGGTGCGCTCGCTCATGCCGATGAGCACGGCGCCGTTGCCGATGACCAGCACGTCCCCGCCCTCGATGGTGGAGGGGTAGTCGGCCTGCCCCTCGGACCACAGGGGGAACGCCTCGTCGCGGAACAGGGGGTGGTGCCGGTAGATCGCCTCGAAGTGCACCGTCTCGCGCTGCCGCGCGGGCCAGCGCATCGCGTTGATGGAGACCCCGTCGTAGATCCAGGCCGAGGTGTCGCGGGTGAAGAGGTGGTTGGGCAGCGGGTCGAGCAGGAAGTCGTCCAGCTCCATCACGTGGAAGCGCACGGAGGTCGGCTCCGCGTGCGCGTCCAGGAACTCCCGCTTGGTCATCCCGCCGACCAGGGCCTCGGCCAGTTCCCGGGCGGGCAGGGTCTCGAAGGCGGCCCGGAGGTGGTCCGTGGCCAGCACCCCGTACTCCTTCTCGTCGAAGACCCGGTCCAGGACGAGCCGGCGGGCCGCCGGGACGTCCAGCGTCTCGGTGAGCAGGTCGCCGAAGAGGTGCACCTCGACCCCGCGGTCGCGGAGCACGTCGGCGAACCCGTCGTGCTCGGCGCGCGCCCGGCGCACCCACAGCACGTCGTCGAAGAGAAGCGCGTCCTTGTTGCTGGGGGTGAGCCTTTTGAGCTCGAGGTCCGGCCGGTGCAGGATGACGCGCCTGAGCCGCCCGGCCTCGGAGTCGACGTGGAATCCCATGTCTCCATCCTGACCATTCGGGCGCGTGTTCACCCCCGCTTGCGCGGACATGTCGTGGCCGCTCCCGGCCGGCCCGTTCGCGGGGCCGGCCGGGACCGGGTCACAGCCGGGGGTCGACCGGCTCCGACTCCAGCGCGAGGACGGCGAAGACCGCCTCGTGCACCCGCCACAGCGGCTCGCCGTCCGCCAGCCGGTCCAGGGCCTCCAGACCCAGTGCGTACTCGCGTATCGCCAGGGACCGCTTGTGGTTCAGGAACCGCTGCCGCAGCCTGGCCAGGTTCTCCGGGCGCGTGTACTCGGGCCCGTAGACGATCCGCAGGTACTCGCGGCCCCGGCACTTGATGCCGGGCTGCACCAGACGGCCCCTGCCGTCGCGGACCAGGGCGGCGACGGGCTTGACGACCATGCCCTCGCCGCCGCGGCCGGTCATCTCCAGCCACCAGTCGGTACCGGCCCGCACCGACTCGGGGTCGCCGGTGTCCACGTACAGCCGCCGGGTGGTCCGCAGCAGGCCGCTGCCGTCGTGCTCGACCATCCGGTCGACGAGGGCGAGCTGCTCGTCGTGCGGCAGGGCGGCCAGGCTGCGGCCCTGGACGGCGAGGATCTGGAACGGGGCCAGGCGGACGCCGTCCAGGCCGTCGGTGGTCCAGCAGTAGCGGCGGTACGCCTCGGTGAACGCGGCGGCGTCGGCGGCCCGGGCCCGCTGGCGGGCAAGGAGGCCGGTGACCTCCACACCCCGCGCGGCGGCGCCCTCCAGTGCGGCCAGCGCGCCCGGGAACACCGCGCCGGAGGCGGCACCCACGGCGGCGTACTGGGAGCGCAGCAGCCCCGACGCCTTCAGCGACCACGGCATCAGCTCGGCGTCCAGCAGAAGCCAGTCGGTGGCCAGTTCCTCCCACAGGCCGGCCGCGCCGATCGCCGCGCGCAGCCGGTCGAGGACCGCCTCGGTGACGGACGCGTCGTCGAGGAAGGGCCGGCCGGTGCGGGTGTAGAGGGACCCGGTGGGGCCTGCCCCGCTCCCGGCCGCGCTCGAGCGGGAGGTGCCCCCGACGCCGAAGCGCGCCCGGGCCGTCTCCGCGTCGCGGCACACCAGGACCACCGCCCGCGAGCCCATGTGCTTCTCCTCGCACACGACCCGCTCCACGCCGTCGGCCGCGTACTGCGCGAACGCCTCCTTCGGGTGCTCCAAGTAGCCGTCCTCACCGGAGGTGGCGGTCGGCGCCATGGTCGGCGGGAGGTACGGCAGCAGCCTCGGGTCGACGGCGAAGCGGCTCATCACCTCCAGGGCCGCCGCACCGTTCTCCTCCCGTACGGTGATCCGGCCCGCGTGCCGGGTCTCCACCGCGCGCCGGCCCTGGACGTCCGCGAGGTCGAGCGGCCGGCCGTCGTGCCCGCCGGGCGCCTCGGTGCGCAGCGGCCTGGCCGGCTCGTACCAGACCCGCTCGGCGGGTACGTCGACCAGCTCGCGCTCGGGCCAGCGCAGGGCGGTGAGCCTGCCGCCGAAGACGGCGCCGGTGTCCAGGCAGATCGTGTTGTTGAGCCAGGTGGCCTCGGGGACCGGGGTGTGGCCGTAGACGACGGCCGCCCGTCCCCGGTAGTCCTCGGCCCACGGGTAGCGCACGGGCAGGCCGAACTCGTCGGTCTCGCCGGTGGTGTCGCCGTACAGGGCGTGGCTGCGGACCCGGCCGGAGGTGCGGCCGTGGTACTTCTCCGGCAGGCCGGCGTGGCAGACCACGAGCCTGCCGCCGTCCAGGACGTAGTGGCTGACCAGGCCGTCGATGAACTCCCGTACCTCGGCCCGGAACTCCTCGCTCTCGCCCTCCATCTGCGCGACGGTCTCGGCGAGTCCGTGGGTGTGCCGGACCTTGCGTCCCTTCAGGTGGCGGCCGTACTTGTTCTCGTGGTTGCCGGGGACGCACAGCGCGTTGCCGGACGTGACCATGGACATCACACGGCGCAGCACGCCGGGGCTGTCCGGGCCGCGGTCGACGAGGTCGCCGACGAACACGGCGGTGCGGCCCTCGGGGTGGACGCCGTCCGCGTAGCCCAGCTTGGCGAGCAGCGCCTCCAGTTCGGCGGAGCAGCCGTGGATGTCGCCGACGATGTCGAACGGGCCGGTGAGGTGGGTCAGGTCGTTGAACCGCTTCTCGGTGACGACGGTGGCGTGCTCGACCTCCTCGACGCCGCGCAGGACGTGCACCTTGCGGAAGCCCTCGCGCTCCAGGTGGCGCAGGGAGCGCCGGAGTTCGCGGATGTGGCGCTGCACGACCCGGCGGGGCATGTCGGCCCGGTCGGCGCGGGTCGCGTTGCGCTCGGCGCACACCTGCTCGGGCACGTCGAGGACGATGGCGATCGGCAGGACGTCGTACTTCCTGGCCAGGTCGACGAGCTGACGCCGGGCGTCCTGCTGCACGTTGGTGGCGTCCACGACGGTGCGGCGGCCGGCGGCGAGCCGCTTGCCCGCGATGTAGTGCAGGACGTCGAAGGCGTCCCGGCTCGCGCTCTGGTCGTTCTCGTCGTCGGCGACCAGTCCCCGGCAGAAGTCGGAGGAGATGACCTCGGTCGGCTTGAAGTGGCGCCGGGCGAAGGTGGACTTGCCGGAGCCGGAGGCCCCGACGAGGACGACGAGGGAGAGATCGGTGACGGGGAGGGCGCGGGCCCGCACGGTGGCCCCGCCGGTGCCGGTGGTGGTCATGCGGCCTCCGCCTCCTTCTCGGTCCCCGACTCGCTGCTGGTGCGGGTCCCGGTCTTGATCTCGGTCTCGGTCTCGGTCCTGGTCTCGGTCTCGGTCCCGAGGGTGAACACGGCCATCTGCGTGGGCGGCCCCACCTCGGGGTCGTCCGGGCCGACCGGGCGGAACCCGACGGCGTACCCGTGCCGTCCGGCGACCCGCTCCGCCCACGCGCGGAACTCCTCGCGGGTCCACTCGAAGCGGTGGTCGCGGTGGCGTACGTGGCCGGCCGGAAGGGACTCCCAGCGCACGTTGTACTCGACGTTCGGCGTGGTGACGACGACGGTACGCGGACGCGCGGCGCCGAACACCGCGTACTCCAGGGCGGGCAGCCGGGGCAGGTCGAGGTGCTCGATCACCTCGCTGAGGACGGCGGCGTCGTACCCCTCGAGCCGCTTGTCGGTGTAGGCGAGGGAGCCCTGGAACAGGCGCACCCGCGCGGCCTGCCGCTCGCCCATGCGGTCCAGTCCGAGCCGCCGCGAGGCGACGGTGAGGGCGCGCACCGACACGTCCACGCCGGCGATCTCGGTGAACCGCGGCTCCTTGAGCAGCTCGCGCACCAGGTGGCCCTCGCCGCAGCCGAGATCGAGGACACGGGCGGCGGCGTGGTCCCGCAGCACGGTGAGGATCGCCTCGCGCCGCTGGACGGCGAGCGGGGCCGGCCGCTCCTCGTGCTCCGCCTCCTCGGCGACGGCGTTGTCGATCTCCTCGACCTCGCTGTCGTCGGTCTCGGCCAGCCGGACCAGCTCCAGCCGGTCCATCGCCTCGCGGGTGAGCGACCAGCGGCGGGTCAGGTAGCGGCTGGTGATCAGCTTCATCTCGGGGTGGCGGGACAGCCAGGTGCCGCCGGCCCGCATCAGCTTGTCGACCTCGTCCGCGGAGACCCAGTAGTGCTTGGCGTCGTCGAGCACCGGCAGGAGGACGTAGAGGTGGCGCAGCGCTTCGGACAGCGTGAGCGTGTCCGCCTCCAGGGTCAGCCGCACGTACCGGGAGTCGCCCCACTCGGGGAACGCGGTGTCCAGCGGTACGGGGGTGGCGGTCACCGCCCAGCCGAGCGGCTCGAACAGGCGCCGGACCAGGTCGGGACCGCCGCGTGCGGGCAGGACGGGCACCTCCACGCGCAGCGGGAGCGGCTCGGCCGCGCGCTCCGGCCGGGCCTTGCACACACCGCGCATCGCGCTGGAGAAGACGTTGCCGAGCGCGACGGCGAGCAGTGAGGAGGCCGCGTAGGGGCGGTCGTTGACGTAGTTCGCGAGTGCCGCGTCGGGGGCGCCGCCCCGGCCCTTGCCCTTGCCCTTGCCGCGCCTGACCAGCGCCACCGGGTCGGTCTCCAGCAGCAGCGCCGCCGTGCAGCGCTGCTCCTCCGCCTCGGGGTAGAGCACGTGGGCCGTGCCGAAGGAGGTGGAGAACGCCTGCGCGCGGTCGGGATGCTTGTGCAGCAGGAAGCCGAGGTCGGTCGCGGGGCGCTCGGGGGTACCGGTGGTGGTGAGGGACAGGAACATGCGGAGGGCCTCTCCGGCTTGGACGGACACGACGGGGGCCGCCGTACGCGAAGGCCCCCGGGGACGGTGATCCCGGGGGCCCGGCAGGACGACGGTCACACCATCGCACAGCGCGTGGGACCGGCGCTTTCCTTTATCGCGGCGGCGGGGTCAGGACAGTTGCCCCATGACCTGGGAGGAGATCAGCTCCAGGTGGTCCAGGTCGTCGAGGTCGAGGATCTGGAGGTAGATCCGCCGGGACCCGACGGCGGCGTAGCGGCCGATCTTGTCGACGACCTCGGCCGGGGAGCCCGCCAGGCCGTTGGCCTTCAGCTCGTCCACCTCGCGGCCGATCACCGCGGCGCGGCGGGCGACCTCGGCGTCGTCCCTGCCCACGCAGACGACCAGGGCGTTGGAGTAGGTCAGCGCGTCGGCGCCGCGCCCGGCCTGCTCGGCGGCGGCCCTCACCCGGCCGAACTGGCGCTCGGTGTCCTCGATCGAGGCGAAGGGGATGTTGAACTCGTCGGCGTACCGGGCGGCGAGGCGCGGGGTGCGGGTGGCGCCGTGGCCGCCGATGAGCACCGGGACCTTCGCCTGGGCCGGCTTGGGCAGCGCGGGCGAGTCGGTGAGGTCGTAGTAGGTGCCGTGGAAGTCGAAGGTCTTGCCGACCTCGGTCCGCCACAGGCCGGTGACGATGGCGAGCTGCTCCTCGAGGCGGGCGAACTTCTCCTTGGGGAAGGGGATGCCGTACGCCTTGTGCTCCTCCTCGAACCAGCCCGCGCCCAGGCCCAGTTCGACACGGCCGCCGGACATCTGGTCGACCTGCGCGACCTGGATGGCGAGCACGCCGGGCAGCCGGAAGGTGCCGGCGGTCATGAGGGTGCCGAGCCGGATGCGGCTGGTCTCACGGGCGAGGCCGGCGAGCGTGATCCAGGCGTCGGTGGGGCCGGGGAGGCCGTCCACGGATCCCATGCGCAGATAATGATCACTGCGGAAGAAGGCGTCGAAGCCGAGGTCCTCGGTGGCCTTCGCCACGGTGAGCAAGGTGTCGTAGGTCGCCCCCTGCTGGGGCTCGGTGAAGATACGCAGTTCCATGCGTTCCATCCTGCCTGGTGGCAGGGTGTGCCCCGGTCAGGCCGCCGTGCGCCGCGGCGGATGTCCCCCTAACCCGCCGCCCGCTGCGGCGGCGCAGGTTCGGGGACCGGCGCCGCGGCGTCCCGGTCCGCGAGCCGGCGCAGCATCTCCAGGACCCGGTCGCGTGACTCGTCCGCCGCGTCGATGGCCTCCATGCACTGCCAGTAGGTGCCCTCGTCGTCCACCCCGCAGGCGATGCCGACCAGGGCGATGCCGATCTCGCCGAGGAGCGTGCCGAGGCACATCAGGGCCTGGCGGGCGTCGCCGAGTTCGGTGAGCTGGGCGGCGCGCAGCTCGCCCGGCGCCAGCTCGGGGGTGCTCAGCACTCCGCAGCCCCGGCCCGCCAGTTCGGTCAGTCCCAGTGCCTCGCCGCGCAGTTCGGGCGGCCCGTGGACCGCCAGCCTGCTGCCTATCGCCTGTGCGAGGGCCTGGGACTGCCACACCTCCGTCAGGATCTCAGGCACCTCGCCGCCGGCGGCCAGGGCACGCCCGCTCGTCACGATGAGCCGCACCGCGTCCATGCGCTGCCCCCGTCTGTCCCGACGCGCCGTGGCGCGTCCGCCCGAACTCCGTTGTTCACTACCCAGAGTGAAGGTGAGTGGGGCGAAAAGCCAGAGCTAGGCGGAAATCTTCGGACAACAAAGGGAGTTCGGACCGGAAATCGACTTCGGAGAGTGATAGCGGAGTCTCCAACTCCTTGTTCGCGGCGCCCGTCTCCTCAGTCCCCGTGCGGCCCTCGCTCCCCTGGGGCGGGGAAGCGGGACTCGTTGCGGTCGATCTTCGCGTCGAGGGCGGCGAGCGGGTCCACGCCGAGCACCTCGCAGAACTGGAGCAGGTACGCCAGGACGTCGGCGACCTCGTCGCGCACCCGGTGCGCGGTGTCCGGGTCGTCCATGACCCGGGACGACTGCTCGGGCGTCAGCCACTGGAAGATCTCCTGGAGTTCGGAGACCTCCACGCTGAGCGCCGCGACGAGGTTCTTCGGGGTGTGGTACGGCTGCCAGTTCCGGGCGGCGGCGAACTCGGCCAGCCGGCGCCGCAGCGCCGTCAGGTCGGGGGCGGGGCGGGGATGATCGGTCACGGCTCCAGGTGTACCACCGTGACGCCCTCGGCCCCGGCGGCCCAGGAGGCGTCCGCGACGGAGGCGACGAGGCGGATGTGGCCGCGGTCGCACATCCGGGCGGCGAGGGCGAGCAGTCCCGCCCGCTGGCGCACGTCGAGGCAGCGGTCGAGGCCGTCGGCGAGGACGGTGAGCGTCTGCAGCGCGGCGGGCACCTCGCCGGCCGGGTCGACCTCCAGCACCCCGGGGCCGGTGAACAGCACGAGCGCGAGGGCGAGGTAGCGCAGTTCGCCGTCGCCGAGCCGCGCCAGGCCCGTGCGCACGCCGTCGCCCCGGTCCAGCAGGGCGCGCGTCACCCCGCCCGCGGGCTCGGCCAGGACGTCCTCGACCGGGTCCGCGCATCCCTCGCGTACGGCGGCGACAAACTGAGCGTGCCGCCGCCCGCACTCGGACCGGGTGCGCCCCAGCACGTCGGCGAGGTTGTCGCAGCCGCCGAGCAGCCGCCCGGGGCCGGTGGGCGCGGGCGCGCGCATCCGCTCGGGGAGCGGGTCGCAGGAGAAGACGGACCGCAGGGCGACCACCGTCTGCTCGGCCGCCGCGAGCACCCTGCGCTGCCCGTCCGTCGTGCCGGCCACGCGCAGCGGCAGCAGGGCGGTGCCGAGCCGGTCGTCGGGCAGCGGGGCCCGGGTGACCTGTGCCGGGCCGGCCGTGTGCCAGGCCGCCTGCACCGTACGCCGGCCGGGGTCGCGCAGGGCGGTCTCCAGCAGGACGACCCCGTTCGCCGACAGCCGCTCCCCCACGATCCGCAGCTCGGGTTCCGCCTGCACGGCCAGGTCGAGCCGGACCGGGCCCTCGGGTCCGTCCACCGTGCAGCCGATGCGGAAGCCCCGCCGCCGCTGGGCGTCGGGGCGGGCCCGCTCGGGGACGCAGGCGGCCGGGTCGGGGAAGACCGCGTCGAGCCGCGCGCCGCCGCCGAGCCGCGCGAGCGCCTCGTAGGCCCGCAGCGCGCTGGTCTTGCCGCAGCCGCTGGGGCCGGCGAGGAGGGTCAGGGGCGCGAGCGGGATCTCGGTCCGCCGGTGCCTGGCGAAGGCGGACAGCCGCAGTCGCGTGACGCGAGGTCGGTCCTGGGGCGAAGGAAGGGGCGGGGCGGAGGCGGCCTGTGCGGACGCCGTCGACGCGAGTGACACGGCCATGTGCGGACCGTAGGCCGCCGCCGTCGCGGGGAACCGTTCCGTCCGCCGGACGTTCCCACGATCGGGCGACGGGACCGGGCGGCGCGCGACGCCCGTCGCACGCCGGTGCCCGGCCCCGTCCGGCCCGTCAGATCCCGGGCACCTGGGCGGCGCCCTCCATCAGGCCGTTCACCTCGGTCCCCGCCGGAGTCAGCAGGAACACGTTGCGGTCGACCCGGTGCATACCGCTGGCCAGGCCGAACACGACACCCGTACTGAAGTCCAGGACGCGCTTGGCGACCTCCGACTCGGCATTGGTCAGGTCCAGCAGCACCGGGATGCCGGACATCAGCGTCTCGGCGACCTCGCGGGCATCCGCGAAGACGTTGACCCTCAGGACGACGAAACGGCGGCGTGCCTCCGTCTCCGCCTCCGGCAGCGCGCGATGGCCGACCGAGGACGGCCAGGCGTCGCGCCCGCGCAACGGAACGACCTGGGCGAGCCCTTCCCACTGTTCATCGGTGACGTCGTAGCTGTTCACCGGCTCCCCCGATTCCACTCGCCTTCATTGCGTGCACCAGCCAATTCTTACGTCAACTCACCCGTTCGGCCCAACAACGACACGAGACGCGCCCCTGCCTGCGCGCACCGGCGGCCCCGTGGTTGCCGTGACCGGCGGAGGGTACCCGGCGGCCGTCGTGCGGCACGCACGGCCCCCTCGTCCGCCGTCGCACCGTACATCCCGCCGAGGAGGACCCATGGGCGCACTGGACCTGCCCGAGCCCGTCGTCCGCGCTCAGGCGCCGCCGGTCGACACGGCCGCGCTGCGGGACGCGCTGCGGGAGCGGGTCGACGGCGAGGTCAGGTTCGACGCCGGCAGCCGGGCCGCGTACTCGACGGACGCCTCGAACTTCCGGCAGACGCCGATCGGCGTGGTCGTGCCGCGCACCCCGGAGGCCGCCGCCGAGGCCGTGGCCGTCGCCCGGGAGCACGGGGCGCCCGTGCTGTCGCGGGGCGGCGGGACGAGCCTGGCCGGTCAGTGCACGAACGCCGGGGTGGTGATCGACTGGTCGAAGTACTGCACCCGCCTGGAGTCCGTGGACCGCGAGGCCCGGACCTGCGTCGTGCAGCCCGGCATCGTCCTGGACGACCTCAACCGGCGGTTGGCGCCGTACGGCCTGCGCTTCGGGCCCGAGCCCGCCACCCACGCCAACTGCACCATCGGCGGCATGATCGGCAACAACTCCTGCGGCGCCACGGCGCAGGCGCACGGCAAGGTCGTCGACAACATCGCCCGCCTGGAGGTGCTGCTCTACGACGGCACCCGCTTCTGGTGCGGGGAGACCGGTGACGAGGAGTACGCGGAGATCGAGCGGTGCGGCGATCTGCGGGCGACCGTCTACCGGCGGCTGCGCGCCCTGCGCGACACGTACGCCGACGAGATCCGCCGCCGGTTCCCGGACATCCCGCGCCGGGTGTCGGGCTACAACCTGGACTCGCTGTTGCCCGAGTACGGCTTCGACGTCGCCGGGCTGCTGGTGGGCAGCGAGTCGACGCTGGTCACCGTCCTGCGGGCGGAGCTGGAACTGGTGCCGGTGGTGAAGGAGCGCACCCTGGTGGTGCTGGGGTTCGACAGCGTCGAGCGGGCCGCCGACGCGGTGCCCGAGGTGCTGCCGCACGAGCCGATCGCGCTGGAGGGCGTCGACGCCCGGCTGATACGCGACGAGCGCATCAAGCACCTCAATCCGCAGGCGCTGGCCGAGATGCCCGGGGGCAAGGCGTTCCTGCTGGTGCAGTTCGGCGGCGACACCGTCGAGGAGGCGGACGCGCGGGCCCACCGGATGCTGGAGGCGGTGCACCGCTCGGAGCACGACGCCGACTGCGCGTTCATGGACGAACCGGCGCGCGAGCAGGAGCTGTGGCAGGTCCGTGAGGCCGGGCTCGGCGCCACCGCGCACGTTCCTGGCCGGCCCGACACCTTCGAGGGCTGGGAGGACTCGGCGGTCGCGCCGGAGAAGCTGGGGGACTACCTGCGGCGGCTGCGGGCGCTGTTCGAGGAGTTCGGCTATCTCGGCGACACCGGGCCGAGCCTGTACGGCCACTTCGGGCACGGCTGCGTGCACACCCGCATCCCGTTCGACCTGTACACCGCCGAGGGGGTGGCCACGTACCGCAGGTTCATGGAGCGGGCGGCCGACCTGGTCGTCGAGTTCGGCGGGTCGCTGTCGGGCGAGCACGGCGACGGACAGAGCCGGGGCGAGCTGCTGCCGCGCATGTTCGGCGACGGGCTGGTGGAGGCGTTCGGGCGGCTGAAGGCCATTTTCGACCCGCTGGACCGGATGAACCCCGGGAAGGTCGTCGCGCCGTACGGTCTCGACGAGAAGCTGCGGCTCGGCGCCGACTGGGCGCCGCACGAGCCCCGTGACCTGCACTTCCGCTTCCCGCACGACGGAGGGTCGTTCGCGCAGGCCGCCAACCGGTGCGTCGGTGTCGGCAAGTGCCGCCAGCACACCAGTGAGGGCACCGTGATGTGCCCGTCGTACCAGGTGACCCGGGAGGAGGAGCACTCCACCCGGGGCCGGGCACGGCTGCTGTTCGAGATGCTCGACGGGCACGGTGACGCGGCGGTCCGGGACGGGTGGCGGTCAAAGGCGGTCAAGGACGCCCTCGACCTGTGCCTGGCCTGCAAGGGCTGCAAGAGGGACTGCCCGGCGGACGTGGACATGGCCACGTACAAGGCGGAGTTCCTGTCCCACCACTACGCGGGCCGGCCCTGGCGCAGGCCCCGCTCCGACTGGACGATGGGCTGGCTGCCGGCGCTCGCGCGGATCGTGGGCCGCGCCCGGCTCGGCCCGGTCGTCAACGCGTTCACGCACGCGCCGCTGCTGTCGCGGGCCGCGGTGGCCGTCGCGGGGACGGCGGACCGGGAGGTGCCGCTGTTCGCCGAGCGGACGTTCCGGCAGTGGTTCGCCGGGCACGAACCGGAGGGCGACGGGCGGCGCGGCACGGTGATGCTGTGGCCGGACACCTTCACCGACCATTTCCACCCGCACATCGGGCGGGCGGCCGTGCGGGTGCTGGAGCACGCGGGCTGGCGGGTGGAGCTGCCCGACGAGGCACTGTGCTGCGGGCTGACCTGGATCTCCACCGGGCAGCTCGGCACGGCGGAACGGGTCCTCGCCCGGACCGTGCGCGCCCTGGCCCCCCATGTGCGCGCGGGCGGGCCGGTGGTGGCGCTGGAGCCGAGCTGCACGGCCGTGTTCCGGGCGGACGCGGTGGAGCTGTTCCCCGGCGACCAGGATGTGGCCCGGCTGTCCGAGCGGACGGTGACGCTGGCGGAGCTGCTCACCGCGCACTCGCCCGGGTACGAGCCGCCGCGGGTGCCGGAGCGGTCGGCGCGGGCTCTGGCGCAGGTGCACTGCCACCAGCACGCGGTCATGGGCTGGGAGGCCGACCGGGAACTGCTGCGCCGGGCCGGGGTGGACGCGGAGCGGCTGGACTCCGGCTGCTGCGGGCTGGCCGGCAACTTCGGCTTCGAGCGCGGCCACCTGGACGTCAGCGAGGCGTGCGCGGAGCGGGTGCTGCTGCCG
Organism: Streptomyces sp. NPDC018947; assembly: GCF_044390505.1. Taxonomy (NCBI): domain Bacteria; kingdom Bacillati; phylum Actinomycetota; class Actinomycetes; order Kitasatosporales; family Streptomycetaceae; genus Streptomyces; species Streptomyces sp. NPDC018947. Next base: position 254,116 of record NZ_JBIRZD010000005.1, on the reverse strand, counting down.
AGGCTGCGGGAGGAGGACGAGACGACGGTCGTCCTCGCGGACGGCTTCAGTTGCCGCACCCAGATCCACGAGTTCGACAGCGGCGGCCACGAGGGGGTGCACCTGGCGGAACTCCTGGCCTCGGCGCTGCCCGGCCCGGCCGGCGCACCGGGCAGCGCCTACGCCACCGCACCGGGCGCCCGCCCCGCCCCTCCGGGCCCCCGCGCCCGCGCCCTGGCCCTCGCGGGCACGGGGCTGGCCCTCGCGGGGGCCGCGGCACTGCTGGCGCGGGTCCGACGGGGTCGCCGCTGAACCGAGGACGCGCGTGGCGCGGCCGCGACGGAGCGGGGCTGTCGTACGTCGTCCGCCCGGGACGCGGCGTCTTCACCGCGTGGGTGAACGGACCGTGCGTCACCCCACCGGGGGGGACGCGGCGCACGGGTGCGCGTGCGGTGCGCGCACCAGCGCGGCTGAGCCGGGGGGACGGTGCCGTGCCGCCGAGCGCGCGGCGCGCCGGCGGTCCGCCCGGGACGGCCCGGAACCGCGCGGCGGGCCGCGTGCCGCGGCGGCCGGGCCGGGAGGCGGTCCCGCCGTCGGCCGGGGGGCGACGCGCCTCGGCAACCCCCGTCCCCCACCGCCCGGTGCGCGCGGGGCCTGACTCCGGCGGGGGTGTGTGGCATGCGGTGGGGACGGAGCTCGCGTTTACTGGGGCGCACAGCAAACGCACGCGTGGGCGCGCTGACGGGCCGTCGGGCCGGCGCCGCAGAGGTGGCGGACCGAGGAGGGCCCGTGTCGAAGCACCCCCCGTCGCCGGCCGCCGGGCCGACGGTCCCGTGACGGCGCCGCGGGGCTCGGCGGGCGCGAACGCCGCGAACGCCGTACCGGAGCGGGCCGAGCGGTCCCTGCGGAGCACACTGCTCAGCACCGGCTATCTGCGGCTGCTCCTGCTGTGCGTACTGCTCGGCATCCCCATCGCGCTGGCCTGCTTCTTCTTCGTCGGCCTCCAGCACCAGTTGCAACACTGGGTGTGGACGTCGCTGCCGAAGGCCGTGGGATACGGCACCCCGCCCTGGTGGTGGCCGCTGCCCGCCCTGGTGGTGGCCGGGCTGATCCTGGCGCCGATCGTGACCCGGATGCCGGGGCGCGGCGGCCATCTGCCGGTGAACGGGCTGGGCGGCGCGCCCGTCGGGCCCAAGGCGCTGCCCGGTGCCGTCCTCGCCGCGCTGGCCACCCTGCCCCTCGGCGTGGTCCTCGGTCCCGAGGCCCCCCTGATGGCGGTCGGCAGCGGCCTCGCCCTGCTGGCGCTGCAGCGGGCGGGCCCCGACGTGGATCCCCGCGCGAGCGCGGTCCTGGCGACGGCCGGCTCCACCGCCGCGATCTCCACCATCCTCGGCGGTCCGGTCGCCGCAGCCGTCCTGCTCATCGAGGGTGCGGGGCTGGCCGGCGCCCAGATGGTCACCCTGCTGCTGCCCTGTCTGCTGGCCAGCGCGACGGGCGCCCTGGTCTTCACCGGCTTCGGGCACTGGACGGGCCTGAGGATCGGCGCGCTGGGCCTGCCGGACGTGCCGCCGAACACCGGTCCGGACGCCGGCGACTTCCTGTGGGGCGTCCCGACGGCGGCACTGATCGCGGTGCTGATCACGCTGGCCCGCGCGCTCGGCCGCCGCACGGTCACCTGGACGGAGCACCGCACCGCCCCGCGCACCGTGCTGTGCGCCACGGCGGTCGGCGTCTGCGTCGCCGCGTACGCGCTGATCACCGGCCGCTCCCCCGCCGAGGCGGCCCTGTCCGGCCAGGCCGCCCTCGCCGAACTGGCCGCGCACCCGCACGCCCTGTCCGTGGGCGCGCTGGTCGCGCTGGTCGCGTGCAAGGGCCTCGCCTGGGGCATCGCCCTGGGCAGTCTGCGCGGCGGTCCGATCTTCCCCGCCGTACTGCTGGGCGCCGCGACGGCCATGGCCTGTGCGGGACTTCCGGGCTTCGGCGCGACCCCGGCCCTCGCCCTCGGCATCTCCGCCGCAGCGGCCGCGGTGACGGGGCTGCCGCTGGCCAGCTCGGTGCTGGCGGTGCTGCTGGTGGGCAAGGACGCGCACGACCAGATGCCGCTGATCGTCGTCGCGTCGGTGGTCTCGTTCGTCGTGGCCCAAGTGGTCCGCCGCGGCGAGCCGAAGGCGGGGGCACCGGCGAAGGCGGGACCGGAGGCGGCCCGGTGACGCCCCGGGACGCCCGCGGGGTCCGGCGTCCCGGGGCGGGTACGGTCCGGGCCTGGCTGCTGCGGGCCGCCGCGGCGGTGGGCACGGTCGTGGCCTACTTCCTGCTCCCCCTCGATCACCTGGGTCCCCACCGGCCCGTGCTGAGCTGGGTGCTGTTCGGCCTGGTCCTGAGCGCCGTGGCGGCACTGCTGCTCCGGCAGATCCACCAGGTCCTCACCGACCGCCGCGACAGCCATCCCGGCGTGGTCATCGCGCTGCTGATCCTGCTGACCGTGCACGTCTTCGCCGCCACCTACTACGCGATGGCCAAGCAGCCCGGTGAGTTCCGCGGCCTGGTCACCCGCGTCGACTCCCTGTACTTCACCGTGGTCACCCTCGCCACCGTCGGCTACGGGGACATCACGCCCCGCGGGCAGAGCGCGCGCATCGTCACCATGCTGCAGATCCTCTACAGCTTCGTCTTCCTCACCGCCGCGGGCACCGCGCTGACCCAGCGGGTGCGCGCCACGGTGCTGCGGCGCACCGAACAGGAACGGCGGCCCTGACCGGCAGGGCGGCAAGCACATCCGCCTCCCGTTGTCGAGGGCCCAACGTCCCCGCCACCCGGGGACCTTGGGGCAATTGCCCTCAATGCCATACTGACCTGCGCTTTTACCCCAGCGACACCTTTCGCAAGGAGCACAGACATGCCCAGAGGCGTCCGTCAGAAGCGGAGCGTTTGCTGACCATGAGCAAGGACGGCACCACGTACCACACACTCCTCGCCCGGCACGACGCGATGCGGTTGCGGCGGCAGTTGCTCTCCTCGGGCGGTGACACCGGCGGGCGGCCCGCGGCAGAGGAGTCGTACGACGGGGCCGCGGACCAGCGGATCATCATGCGGGACCTCGATCTGGTGGGCCCGTTCGACGAGTTGATCAGGGACCTCTACCAGGTGCTGTTCGCCCGGCATCCCTCGCTGCGGTCGCTGTTCCCGGCCACGATGGCGTTCCAGGAGGCTCATCTGGCGCGGGCGTTCTGGTACCAGATCGAGCATCTGGACCGGCCCGAGGAGATCACCGAGCGGTTCACGCAACTGGGCCGCGACCACCGCAAGCTCGGGGTGCGCCCGGCGCAGTACACGGCGTTCGAGGAGGCGCTGCGCGAGGCGGTGCGCCTCCGGGCGGGCGACCACTGGAGCGTGGAGCTCGACCGGGCCTGGACGCGGATGCTGCGGCTCGGCGTCGACGCGATGGTCCGGGGCGCGGACGCCGCCCTGCGCGAACCCCCCTTCTGGCGGGCGACGGTGACGGACCACCGGATGTGCGGGCCGGATCTCGCGGTCCTGCGGGTCCTGCCGCACGAGACCTTCCGCCACCGGGCCGGCCAGTACACGGCCGTGGAGTCCGCCCGGCTGCCGCACACCTGGCGCCCGTACTACCTGGCCGGTTCGCCGGGCCAGGACGGGGAGGTGGAGCTGCACGTCAGGTGCACCGGCCCCGGCGGGGTGAGCGAGGCCCTCGTGCACGGCACCGGACCCGGCGACGAGGTGCGGCTCGGTCCGCCGAAGGGCGAGCTGGCGCTCGGGGAGGACTCCGCGGGCGCGCTGCTGCTGGTGGCCTGGGACACCGGCTGGGCCGCGATGAAGGCGGTGCTGCGGGACGTCGACCGCCGTGCGCGCTCGGCACCCGGGCAACGGGCACGCCGGGTGCGGCTGTTCCTCGGCACGGGCGCCGTGGCCGACCTGTACGACACCGACCACCTGACCGGTCTCGAACAGCGCTGCCCCTGGCTGACGGTGGTCCCGGTGGCGGGCGGCTCGCCGGACGAGGGGCCGTACGACCGGCTCGCGCGGGCGGTGGCCCGCAGCGGTCCCGTACCGGGTGACCGGGCCCTGCTCGCCGGGCCGCCGGACATGGTCCGCACGGTGACGGCCGCGCTCGCCCACGCCGGTCTGCCCGCCGAGCACGTCCGGCACGACCCGCTGCCCGCCGGGCCGCGGGACCTGGCGCACCTGGCCGGCTCCGCCCTGCGGTGAGCCGTCGGCCGCGGGGCGCGTGACCGATGCCACGGGTGGCGGACGAGGAACCGGAGCTGCGGGCGTTTCCGCAGCTCCGAGGCCTTTCGGCGGGCCCGGCGACGCCCGTGCCGAAGGGTGGGGCCGCTTGTCACCGCCCCGGTGGGCGCACTACTGTCACCACGCCTTGGTGAACGGGAAATCCGGTGTGATGCCGGTGCGGCCCTCGCCACTGTGAATCGGGAAGTCCGGCTCCGGCCCTCGCGGGCAGCCACTGGGTCCTCGTGACCCGGGAAGGCGGAGTCCGGGCGGTGGTACCCGTCAGCCAGGAGACCGGCCAAGGCGCGTCGTCCATCCACGAGGTGCTGGAGAGGGTCTGCCGAGTCATGCACATAGCCGAGGGCTTTCTGCCTCCGGCGCACGCGATCGCCTGGGGCGTCGCGTCCGCGCCGTTCGTCGTCCACGGAGTCCGGTCACTCACCCGTGAGGTCAGGGAGCATCCCGAGAGCACGCTGCTGCTCGGGGCTTCCGGGGCCTTCACGTTCGTCCTGTCGGCCCTGAAACTGCCCTCCGTCACGGGCAGTTGCTCGCATCCCACCGGGACGGGCCTGGGCGCGATCCTGTTCCGGCCGCCGGTCATGGCGGTACTGGGCACGATCACCCTGCTCTTCCAGGCGCTGCTGCTCGCGCACGGCGGCCTGACCACCCTCGGCGCCAACGTCTTCTCCATGGCGATCGCCGGGCCGTGGGCCGGGTACGGCACCTACCGGCTGCTGCGCCGATCCGGAGTGCCGCTGATGGTCACGGTGTTCTTCGGGGCGTTCGTCGCCGACCTGTCCACCTACTGCGTCACCAGCGTGCAGCTCGCGCTGGCCTTCCCGGACCCGGGCAGCGGATTCCTGGGCGCGCTCGGCAAGTTCGGGTCCGTCTTCGCCGTCACGCAGATCCCGCTCGCGGTGAGCGAGGGCCTGCTCACGGTGGTCGTGACGCGCCTGCTGGTGCAGTCCAGCAAGGGCGAACTGACCCGGCTGGGCGTGCTGCCGGCCGGCGCCGGCGAGCGCGGGGAGGCGATGGCCCGGTGAGCCGCAACACGAAGATCAACGTCCTGCTGCTGCTCGCCGTGGCCGCGCTCGCGGTGCTGCCGCTGGTGCTCGGCCTAGGCGACCACAAGGAGGAGCCGTTCACCGGGTCCGACGCCGAGGCCGAGAAGACGATCACGGAGATCGAGCCGGACTACGAACCGTGGTTCTCGCCGCTGTTCGAGCCGCCGTCCGGGGAGATCGAGTCCGCGCTGTTCGCCGCGCAGGCGGCCCTCGGCGCGGGGGTGCTGGCGTACTGCCTCGGCCTGCGCCGGGGACGGCGCCAGGGTGAGGAACGCGCGGCCCGGGCCGCCCGGCGGGACGCGCCCGCGTCCGAAGGGGACTGAGTGCTGCCGATCGACGCGGCGGCGCACAGCAGCCGGTGGCGCCACCGGCACCCGGTGGACAAGGCGGTGCTCGGGCTGGGCCTGACCGTGCTCGCGATCTCGCTGCCGCCCTGGCCGGGCGCGGCACTCGTGCTGCTCGCGGCGCTGGTGGTGCTGCTCGGACCGGCGGGTGTGCCCGGGCGGCGGCTGTGGCGGGCGTACCGGGTGCCGCTCGGCTTCTGCGTGACCGGTGCGCTGCCGCTGCTGGTGCGGGTCGGGGGTCCCGGTGGTGTCGTGGGCGTGGCGGACGGCGGGGCGGTGCGCGCCGGGGAGCTGCTGCTGCGTACGTCGGCCGCGTCGCTCGGGGTGCTGCTGTTCGCGTTCACCACGCCGATGTCCGATCTGCTGCCCCGTCTGGTGCGGGCCGGGGTGCCGGCGCCGGTGGTGGACGTGGCGCTGGTGACGTACCGCATGAGTTTCCTGCTGCTGGACTCGGTGCGCCGGATCCGCGAGGCACAGGCCGCGCGGCTGGGGCACACCACGCGGGCCGCCGCCTGGCGCTCGCTCGGTGGGCTCGGAGCCACCGCGTTCGTACGGGCCTTCGACCGGGCGGCCCGGCTGCAGGCCGGGCTCGCCGGGCGCGGCTACGACGGGACGCTGCGCGTGCTGGTGCCCGGGGCCCGGGTCTCCGTGCCCTTCACGGCGGCGAGCCTCGCGCTGCTCGCGGCACTTGCCGCCCTCACCTTCGTACTGGAAAGGCCGTTGACATGAGCGAGACCGCCGAACCGGCGCTGATCGCCCTGCGGGGCGCGTCCTTCGCGTACGAGGAGGGGCCGGTCGTGCTGAGCGGTCTGGACTTCGAGGTGCGCGAGGGGCGCGCGCTCGCGCTGCTGGGCCGCAACGGCAGCGGCAAGACGACGCTGATGCGGCTGCTGAGCGGCGGACTGAGGCCGCGCGAGGGGCGGTTGAGCGTCGAGGGGCGGCCGGTGACGTACGACCGGGCGGGGCTGACCCGGCTGCGGACCACCGTGCAGTTGGTGGTGCAGGACCCGGACGACCAGTTGTTCGCGGCGTCCGTCGCCCAGGACGTGTCCTTCGGGCCGCTGAATCTCGGGCTGCCGGACCGGGAGGTCCGCTGCCGGGTCGAGGAGGCCCTCGCGGCGCTGGACATCTCCGCGCTGGCCGACCGGCCGACGCACCTGCTGTCCTACGGGCAGCGCAAGCGGGCCGCGATCGCGGGCGCGGTCGCCATGCGGCCCCGGGTGCTGATCCTCGACGAGCCGACCGCCGGGCTCGATCCGGACGGGCAGGAGCGCCTGCTCGACACCCTGGGCCGGCTCGGGGCGGGCGGCACGACGGTGGTGATGGCCACGCACGACGTGGATCTCGCCCTGCGCTGGTCCGACGACGCGGCGCTGCTCACCGGGTCCGGGGTGCACACCGGCCCCACGGCGACGACGCTGGCCCGCACCGATCTGCTCGGGCGGGCCGGGCTGCGTCTGCCGTGGGGCGTGGCGGCGGCGCGACTGCTGTGCGCCCGGGGGCTGTTGACGGACCCGGCCGAGGGTCCGCGCACGGCGGAGGAGCTGGCGGCCCTGGCGGCCCCGGCCGGCTAGACCGGGCGGGGCCGGGGGCCGCGCCGCTCAGCTCGCCGCGTCGCTGGTCTCCAGGTCCTTGGCCGGCGCGGTCCCTTCGGCGGGCCGGCGCCGGTCGAGGGCGCGGCGGCCGGGCAGGACGGCGAGGACGATCAGGGTGCCGGCGGCCATGATGATCCCGCCGACGAGACTGGTCGTGGAGACGCCGTGGGCGAAGGCCTCGTGGACGGCGTCGGCGAGGGCCTGCGCCTGCTGCGGTCCGCCGGAGGGCGTCCTGGCGACCTGTTCGGCGACCGCGAGTCCGGCGCCGACGGAGTCCTGGGCGGTGTCCAGCGCGGCGGCGGGGAGCCGGCCGCCGGCGAGGTCGGCCAGTTCGTCGCGGTAGGCGGTGCCGAGCAGGGAGCCGAGGACGGCGATGCCGAGCGAGCCGCCGAGTTCGAGGGCGGTGTCGTTGGCACCGCCGCCGACGCCCAGTTCGCTCTCCGGGAAGGAGCCCATGATGGTGTCGGTGGCCGGGGAGACGCTGAGGCCGATGGCGAGGCCGAGCAGCAGCATCGGGGCGAGGAAGTCGCCGTACGTCGAGCCCTTCTCGACGAGGACGAGCAGGAAGACACCGACGGTGCCGATGACCATGCCGGCGCCGACCAGGGCCTTCACTCCCAGCTTCGGGGTCAGCCGTCCGGTGACCGCGGCGCCGACGAACACGGCGCCGGCCAGCGGCAGCAGACGTACACCGGTCTCCAGGGCGCCGTAGCCGAGGACGAACTGGAGGAACTGCGTGGAGTAGTAGATGGCGCCGTAGGTGCCGAAGAAGAAGAACAGCACGGCCAGCATGGAACCGCTGAACGGCCGCTGGAGGAACCTGCGCACGTCGAGCATGGGCTGCGGGTGGCGCAGTTCCCAGGCCACGAAGGCGGCCAGGCCGACGGCCGCGACGGCGGCGGCGGTGACGGGGCCGGCGCCCCAGCCGAAGTGCGGGCCCTCGATGGTCGCGTAGACCAGGCTGCCGACGGAGACGATGGAGAGCAGGCCGCCCACGTAGTCGATGCGACCCATTCCGGTCGCGCGGGACGGCGGTACGAGGACCAGCGCACCGATGACGGCGAGCACCGCGATGGGGACGTTGACCAGGAAGGTCGAGCCCCAGGAGTGGTCGCCGAGCAGCCAGCCGGCGACCAGCGGGCCGACGGCGATGGCGAGTCCGGAGGTGGCCGTCCAGGCCGTGATGGCGCGGGCCCGCTCGCCCTTCGGGAACATGGCGACCAGCAGGGACAGCGTGGCCGGCATGACGACGGCGGCGCCGACGCCCATGATCGCGCGGGCCGCGATGACCAGGTCGGTCTCGTGGACGAGGCTGCCCATCACCGAGCCGCCCGCGAAGACCACCAGGCCGGCGATCAGGGCGCCGCGGCGGCTGTACTTGTCGCCGATCGCGCCGAGCACCAGCATCAGCGCGGCGTACGGGACGGTGTAGCCGTCGATGACCCACTGGAGGTCGCTGCTGCTCAGGCCCAGGTCGGTGGTCATGTCCGGGGCGGCCACGATCAGGGACGTGTTGGCCATGACGACGATGAGCAGGCTGAGGCAGAGAACGATCAGGGCCCACCAGCGCCGTGGGTACGGCCCGGTCATCTTCTCGACGGGTGTGGTGGCCAGTAGGGGCATGGAAGGGCTCCCGGGAACGAAGGCAGGTTAATTGCCCATCGGTGTGCAGAGTACTGCCAGGGTAGTTTCTTGCCCATCCATGTGCAAACACGCTGGTGCGCTGCGCCGGGAGGGCGGGACGACGGGTGCGGGGTCCGTGGTCGCCGGGGCTCGCGGGGGTGGCCGGTCGGCCGCACTGCCGGTGCGGGGCGGGCCGTGCGCGGCCGGGCGTGCGCGGCTGCGGGGAGGGCGGCAGCAGCCCCGGGGCCGACGCGTCGGGTGGGGAAGGCCGGGCAGGCACGCGGGGTGCGCGGGCAGCAGCGTCCGACGGATGCACGGGCGGCGCCCTACGGAAGCGCGGGCGGAGCGGACAGCGGCGGCGCCGGACAGCGGCGTCCGGCCGAAGAACGGGCGGCGGCGTGCGACGCGAGCACGGGCGACGCGCCCCGACGCAGGCAGCGGCGTCCGGCCGAAACGCGGACGGCGGTGTCCGGCGCAAGCGCGGGCCGCGGCGTCCGGCCGTGGGGGTCAGTCCTCCGGGGTGGTGGGGCCGGGGACCGTGGGGGACACGGACTCGACGACCTTCTCGGCACGTTCCCGGGGGACGCCCGCCGCGACCAGCGTGGCGACCGTGGCGCGGGTGCCGTCGTCCTCCAGGGCGCCGGTGTTGACCTGCTCCAGCAGGGCGACGATCATCGCCTCCAGCCCGGCGCTCAGCACGGCGGGCGGCAGATGGGCGGGGAAGGCGCCGTCCCGCTGGCCGCGCTGCAGGATGGCGGTGACCTCGGCGCGGGCCGGGGCGAGGATGTCGGCGACGCGCTCCGCGCCCAGGTCGTGCCGGGCCAGCGCCAGCAGCATCCGGTAGCGGTCGCCGACGGGCCACAGCAGCAGCATGAAGTGCGCGAGCGCGCGCTCGGCCGGTTCGGCGGGCCCGGGCCCCTCGGCCGCCGAGGCCATCGTGCTGCGCAGCACCTCGGACGCCTCCTCGGCGAGGGCCTCCAGCAGCGCCGCGCGCCCGGGGAAGTGGCCGAAGAGGGTGCGCCGTACGACCCCGGCGGCCCGGGCCAACTCCTCGAGGGTGGTGTCCGGGTCGCGCCCCAGCTCGCGGCGGGCCGTGGCCAGGATGCGCGCCCGGTTGGAGCGCGCGTTGCGTCGCTGCGGCTCGCGGGCCACGGGCTTGGACACGGTGGAACCTCGGTGGATCGGCGGCGGATCGGTGAGCGGTGCGGAGGGTCACGGGGCGGCACGGCGGGCGTCCATTCTGGCACGCGGGGCGCTCCCCGCCCGGTGGCCCCGGCCCGGCAGCGAGGCCCCGGGGGCGGGCCGCCGGTGACCGGCCGACCCGCCCCCGGCCCCTCAGTCCAGGCAGAACTCGTTGCCCTCCGGGTCGGCCATCACGAGGAACCCGGTGCTCATCGGGGGGTCCGGCTCGAAGCGGCGCACCCGCGTCGCCCCCAGCGCGACGAGCCGTTCGCACTCGGCCTCCAGCGCCGCCATCCGCTCCTCGCCCCGGAGTCCGGGCGCCGCGCGGACGTCGAGGTGGACGCGGTTCTTGGCGGTCTTGCCCTCCGGCACCCGCTGGAAGAACAGCCGCGGCCCCCGCCCCTCGGGGTCCTCGATCGCGGACCTGCCGTTGCGCTCCTCCTCCGGCACGCCGATCCGCTCCAGGAACTCGTCCCACGCGGCGAGCGGATCGGCCCCCTCGGGCAGGTCGACCCCGGGCGGGCCAGGGTGGACGTAGCCCATGACGTCGCGCCAGAAGCTCGACAGCGCCCGCGGGTCATGGGCGTCGAAGGTGATCTGGAGGTGGCGGCTCATCGGGTCTCTCCGTTCGCAGCGGGTCCGTGCGGATCGTGGCGTGAACCACTGTGGCATCCGTCGCGGTCAGGATCGGTCCGCGATCGCCCGGGTGCGCCGGAGCCCGGCCCGCGTGCCCCGATCACCGGGCCACGGCGCAGAATACTCACCGGGGCGATCAGGAGGAGAGGACACGACGATGCACGCGACGTCGGCGGCCGTGGCAGGCGCCGTGACCTTCCTCTGGCTCGGCATGGTGCTGGCCATCTCCTTCCTGGAGGCGCCGCTGAAGTTCCGCGCCCCGGGCGTGACCATCCCGCTCGGACTCGGCATCGGCCGGCTGGTCTTCCGCGCCCTCAACCTCGCGGAGACCGTGCTCGCGGTCGTCCTGATCGCCGTGGTCGCCACGGGCGGCCCCTCCACCGCCGTCCTCGTGCTCACCGCGGTCGCCGCGGCCGTGCTCGCCGTCCAGCTCACCGCCGTACGCCCCCGTCTGAACCGCCGTTCCGACGCCGTCCTGGCCGGCGAGGACCCGGCGCTGCACCGCTCCCGCGCCCATCTCCACTACGTCGCGCTGGAGATCGTGAAGGTCCTGGCGCTGATCGCGCTGGGGTGCACCGTCCTGGCCCGCTAGCGGCGTCCGGCGCGTTGGCCAGAGTAAAGGCGATGGACACAGAGGTCTAGACCCCATACGTCTTACGGTCGCGCGGCTCGCCCCCTCATCATCAGGGGGACAAGCCCAGTTGATGGTCCAGACCATGTGTGGAGATCTCATGGGAAGACGCGCGAACACCCTCGCGGCGGCAGGTGTGTGCTTCGCACTCGCAAGCGCCATGACCGTACAGGCGGTGCCGGTCGCCGCCTCGGCGCAGGCCGCTCCCCCGACGGCGGCCGGTGCGCCCGGGACCTCGGCCGTGCCGCCGGTCTCGCCCACCCCGCAGTCCCTCACCCGCGCAGGCCGCGACGCCGCGGTCACCGGCCGGGTGCTCGTCGTGGCCGGGGAGGACACGGACGCCGCCGCCCGGTCCCGCCTCGTCGAGGAGCTGAAGGCGCACGGCGCCGACCGGGTCGACGTCGTCGGCCCCGGGAAGGTCCCCGCGGCCGCCGCCGGGCTGCTCACCGTGCGGCTCGGCGGGGCCACGCGGCCCGACGTCGCGGCCGGCCTCGGCGACACGGCCGTGCCCGACCACGCCGAGGGCTACGCGCTGCGCGTCTCGGCGGACCCGCAGGGTCCCCGGATCACGCTCGGCGGCAAGGACGCGGCGGGCCAGTTCTACGCCGTGCAGACCCTGCGCCAGCTCTTCGTCCACGCGGACCCGGACGGCTGGAGCGTGCCCGGCGTCGAGATCAGCGACTTCCCGTCGATGCCGCTGCGGGGCACGATCGAGGGCTTCTACGGGCAGCCGTGGACGCACGCGGAACGCCTCGACCAGATGGACTTCTACGGGGACGTCAAGGCCAACACCTACGTGTACGCCCCCAAGGACGACCCGTACCACCGCGGCAAGTGGCGCGAGCCCTACCCCGCCGACAAACTCGCGGAACTGGGCGAACTGGTGCGGCGGGCCACCGCGAACCACGTCCGCTTCACCTTCGCCGTCTCCCCCGGCGAGTCGATCTGCTACTCCGACCCCGCCGACCGCGAGGCGCTCAAGGCCAAGCTGCGGGCGCTGTACGACCTGGGGACCCGCGCCTTCTCCATCCCGCTCGACGACATCAGCTACACGCGCTGGAACTGCGAGGGCGACCGCGCGGCCTTCGGCGCACCCGGCCGCGAGGCCGCCGCGCGGGCCCAGGTCGACCTGCTCAACGACGTGCAGCGCACCTTCGTCGCCACGCACGAGGGCACCCGGCCGCTCCAGATGGTGCCCACCGAGTACGGCGACCTCACCGACACCGCGTACAAGCGGACCATGCGGGACACCCTTGACCCGGCGGTGGTGGTGATGTGGACCGGCACCGACGTCGTACCGCCGAGGATCACCAACGCCGAGGCCGGCCAGGTGTCCGAGCTGTTCGGGCGCAAGGTGTTCGTGTGGGACAACTATCCCGTCAACGACTTCGGCAACACCAGCGGCCGGCTGCTGCTCGCGCCGTACGACAAACGCGAGGCCGGGCTGTCCGCGCACCTGTCGGGCATCGTCGCCAACCCCATGAACCAGCCCTACGCCAGCAAGGTCGCCGTCTTCGGCACCGCCGACTTCACGTGGAACGACGCCGCCTACGACGCGCGGGCGAACTGGCCGCGGGCCATGGCGTACCTCGCCGGCGGTGACCGCGAGGCCACCGACGCCCTGCTCGTCTTCGGCGACCTGGAACACCTCGCCCCGACCTTCGGCGCCACGCCCTGGCAGCCGCAGGCGCCCGAACTGGCCGCGCGCGTCGAGCGGTTCTGGACGGCGTGGGACGCGGGCGACCGGGCCGGTGCCCTCAAGGACCTGCGCCCGTACGCGACCGCCGTCGAGGGGGCGCCGGCCACCATCCGCGCGGGCGCGGTGGAGAAGGGCTTCACGGCCGACGCCGGTCCCTGGCTGGACGCCACCGAACTGTGGGGGCGGGCGATGGTGAGGATGCTCGACGCCCTCGCGGCGCGGCAGTCCGGCGACGCGGAGACCGCCGCCCGGCTGCTGGCGGAGTCGGACGACCTCCAGCGGCGGGCCCGCGCCGTGCGGGTCGATCCGCCGCGCAACACCTGGGGCTCGGTACAGCCCAAGGTCGGCGACGGTGTGCTCGACTCGTTCCTCGTCCAGGCGGGCGTCCGGCTGCAGTTGTGGGACACCGCGGGCGGCGGGGAGAACCTGGCCCTCAAGGGCACGGCGTCCGCGTCCAGCGTGGAGCAGAACCTCGACCGGCTGGCCCCGCGGTACGTCAACGACGGTCTGATGGGCACCCGTTGGGCGTCGGGGTACTCGGACGACGAGTGGGTGCAGATCGAGCTGGCCGCGCCCGCGAGGGTCGCGGCGGTCACCCTCGCCTGGGAGAGCGCCTGCGCGAAGCAGTACACCGTGCAGACCTCCCCGGACGGCGTCGCCTGGACCACCGTGTCCACCCAGCGCCCGGAGACCTGCGGCAACGACGTCGTCCGGCTCCCCGCCGCCGAGGCCGTGCGGTACGTCCGCATGCAGGGCGTCGAGCGGAGGACCACGTGGGGCTACTCGATCCACGAGCTGGCCGTCTACGGAGCGCCCGCGTCCTGACCCGCGGCGCGGGCGGCTGACACCGGTCCGCCGTGGCCCGCCGCGCGGGAGGCCGCACCTCCCGCGCGACGGGCGGGGTCGGCGGGCGCGGCTCCTCCTCGCAGCCGCCCGCGAGGCGGGGATGCGCGAAAAGGGGCGCCGGTGTGATCACCGGCGCCCCTTTTTCCTTTCCGCGCGTCTTCCGGACTTGTTTTCCTGAGAGGCCGTCAGCCCCTTTCGGTGAATAGCCGTCGGCCCGCCCGGCGCAGGGGTTCAGCAGCCGGAGTCGGCGATGACGTAGTGGCCGGGCGACGTCTGCTTCAGGGTGTGGGTGACGAACACGTTGTACAGACCCATGTTCTCGTCCGACCCGTTGGCGTAGGTGAGACCGCCGCTGGTGTGGGCCCGGCCCTCGGCGACGTGCGTGTAATTGTCGGCCGTCGTGCAGGACGGGGTGTGGCCGGTGGTGGTCACCGTGAGCGGTGGCGACATCTGTCCGGTCGTGCCGTCGGCGGCCACGGCGGCGACCGAGTAGGTGTACGAAGTCCCCGGGAGCAGGCCCGTGTCGGTGAACGAGGTGCCGGCGGGAGCCCCGGCCGGGGTGCCGTCGCGGTGGACCCGGTAGGCGGTGGCGCCCTCCACCGGCGACCAGCTCAGCGCGACCGAGGTGTCGCTCGTCGCGCCCGCCGCCAGACCCGAGGGCGCGGGCAGCTTCTCGCCGCCCTCACCGGGGCCGGCGTCCACGTCGAGGCCCCAGAAACGGGCCGTGTGGCGGCTGGAGCAGATGCTGTCGAGGAAGTACGCGGCCGTGGATCCGCACTGCTGGTCGCCGGTGCCCGGGTCGACGGCGAGTCCGTGGCCCATGCCACCGATCTGGTAGAGCTGCACGGCGGGCCTGCCGGAGGCGTCGTCGTAGTCGGTCAGGGTGGTGTTGCCGGGCAGCGTGACGGTGCTCGACGGGGTGGGGGAGATGCCGTGGACGTCGGTCCACTGGTCGCGCAGCTCGGTGGCGTTGACGGGCTGGACCGTGTAGTCCGACGTGCCCTGCCAGATCGCCACGCGCGGCCACGGTCCCGGGTAACCGGGGTACTGGGCACGGACCTTGTCGCCCCACTGGGCCGGGGTGAGGTTCACGCTTCCGGACTGGCAGCGCGACGCGCCCGCCTGGCTGGTCGCGCACTGGGCCGGCAGGCCCGAGGCGACGGAGCCACCCGCGAACACGTCCGGGTAGGCGGCCAGCAGGTTCGCCGTCATGCCGCCGCCCGCCGACAGGCCGGTGACGAACACCCGGTCCGCGTCCGAGCCGTACCGCGTCCGGGCTTCGGCGACCATCTGCGCGACGGACTCGGCCTCGCCCCTGCCGCGCGTGGAGTCGGCGGGGTCGAACCAGGTGAAGCAGGAGAGCGCGTTGTTGGCGGGGCCTGTCTGCGGGTACACGACGGCGAATCCGTAGGCGTCGGCCAGTTCCGCCCATCCGCTGTGGGCGTGGTAGTCGGCGGCACTCTGGGTGCAGCCGTGCAACGCGACCACGAGCGGGGCGCCCGAGGGCAGCCCGGCCGGGACGTAGCTGAACATGGACAGGTTGCCGGGGTTGGAGCCGAAGCCGGTGACCTGGGTCAGTCCGCCCGCGGCGGAGACCGGCTGGGCGAGCAGGACGGTGCCCGCGGTCGCGGTGAGCAGGCCGGACAGGACGATGTGCCCGATCCGGCGCGCGAGGCGGCCGAGGAGGGTGGGGCGGCGCACGGGGTACCTCCGGGACGTGGGGGGACGGGACGGTCGTGCGGGCCGGGGCTCCCCGTCCGGCGTGCGCCGGGCCGGTGCGGCGGGCCCGGCCAGGACGAAGGGCCCTGACGCGGCGGGCCGTCGGACGGGGCGACCGCCCACCCGCCGTTCGGGCACCGTAGGGGCAGGACACGGGGCGCCGACATGTGGAC
The DNA here is from genome assembly GCF_044390505.1 of Streptomyces sp. NPDC018947. Classification (NCBI taxonomy): domain Bacteria; kingdom Bacillati; phylum Actinomycetota; class Actinomycetes; order Kitasatosporales; family Streptomycetaceae; genus Streptomyces; species Streptomyces sp. NPDC018947. The sequence goes on along the minus strand of NZ_JBIRZD010000005.1, from coordinate 238,380 downwards.
GCACTCCATCCGGCGCCCGGCGATGTGTGGGTACGGCCCGTTGCCGACGGCCCACCGGTTCGTACCGGGTGACGACGACGCCCGCCACAGGTTCAGACCACCGCGGGCAGGGCCTATAGCGGCCCACCGACCTTCACAGGATCTCCTCATGCGTCCCGGTCGAGAGGCGGCCCGTAAGACTCGCCCGCGCCGGCCGGTCGGTCAGGGTTATCCCTGCCGGGATTCTCGCGTCGGCCCGGCCCGGCGCCCCCGGAGAGCCGCGCCGCGGACTCCGGCGAGGACGCCGGGAAGTCCTGGTCGGACCGCGGGAAGGGCATCGATGTTACTCGTGGGAACTCTCCATGGAAGGACTGACTAAGTTATTCAAAATTAAACGTAAATGTCACCGACAGTGATTCGCGCGGCGAACTGAATCCGCGCTCCATTTATCCATACCGGTAAGTAACTTTCCTGTGCCCGACTCCCCTTCACCGCGGGCCCGGAACCGCCGCAGGCCGACGACCAGGCGTCCTCCGGCACGACGCACACCCGGGCGGCGGCGCGGCCGGGCCGTTCATGGCCGGATCCTCCCCGGCGCCCCGACGGCGCCCAGGCGCCCCGGGGCGCCCACCCGCACGGGAAGCCGCCCCGCGACCCGACCTCCTCCCTCACCTTGGACGACGGTGCGCTCCTGGCCGGTTCCGCACGGGCGCGGGACGCGCGTCACCCCCCGAAACGCCGGGCCGGCCACGCTCCGGAGCGGCGCATGTTGACAGTAAGTGGACAGCGACACACCGTGCGCGCGACTGGCTGTCACCGCCCGGATGCGATAAGTGGCCGACGCCGGGGTCGGTTCCGTGACGACCGACAGAATTGCTGCAACTTACTGACAGCCCGGCCGGATGTTTCGGGCGCATTGCCTGGCGAGGCGCTTGCCAGGGGTGGGACTTTACCTGGACTATGCCAACGCCCCGACGTTGACTGGCTCGCAGCCAGCCCATAATGTCTGAGCTTCGAAGCCGAGCGGACTCGGCCCCTCCGGAGCCCTGTCCGCCGCGTCGTGAACCGCTTTACCACGGCAGGTGAATTGACGATGAATGGGTGCTTTTCGGGCGAAGTTCTACAGCAGCAGATCCCAGCACCCATTCTGGCAGGAATACAATTCCTGCCATCGAGTTCGATAATTCAATCCTCGACCGGGGCGAGGATATATCGCTGAGCATTACGGGGAATGATCGGTGTAATGAATACTTCCACGTTGAAAACCCATGGTGAAGACGTTGTGCCGGTCATGCTCGGCGCCCCTTCACCGGGCGGGCCGACCGGCGACACCGTCGACAGCGCCGACGGCATCAACAGGATGGAAAGCGCACTGCTCCAGGCACGCGCTCTGATCGAATCGACGATGACGCTCCACCGGACCAGGCCGGTCCGCGAATCCCTCGTTCTGCGCGCCGACGACGCCGACATCGGCAGCACGGTCGCCCGGCTCGTCGGACTGGCCCGCCACTCCGTCTCCGTGTCGCTGGCCGGCGGCGAGAACGTGGCCGCCGTGTTCGAGGCACTCGCCGCCCACGCGTCGCCGTCCGGCGGCCGGGCGTCGCGCGGTGGGCCGACCGTCCGGCTGCTGTGCTCGCCGCAGGCGGTGAACCACTGCCGGCCGAGCGCCGAGGCCTTCCGGGACACCCGGTGCGAGATCCGGGTCGACGAGGGGGAACTGCGCGGCATGCTGATCGTCGACAGCCGGGTGGCCCTCATGCCGGCCGCCCCCGGCAAGCCCGGGGCGGCGATCATCAAGGACACCGCGTCGGCACGCGTACTGGACCTGATGTTCGCCGGTTCCTGGGCCAACGCCCGCTCGCTCGCCGAGTACGAACGCACCAGCGCGCGGATGCGGACCGAGTCGGTACGACGCATCCTCGAGCAGTTGTGCGAGGGCCGCACCGACGAGGTGGCGGCCCGCGAGCTCCAGGTGTCCCTGCGCACCTACCGCCGTCACGTCGCCGAGATCATGCAGGCGCTGGGGGCCAACTCCCGCTTCCAGGCCGGTGTCAGGGCCGTCGAGATGGCACTGCTCCCGCAGCGCACCTGCGCCACCGCCTCCGCCGGAGCCTCCCACGGGGGGTCGCGGCGCGATGGCTGACCACCCTCCCGCAGGACGGCCGCGGCGCGCGGCGGCGAAGGACCTCCCGGGCCAGGAGGAGGACACCGGGCACCCCGGCGATCAGCCGGCGGACGACCTGGAGCAGACGCTCATGGAGGTCCGCCGGCTGATCGAGGCGACCGTCGCCAAGCACCGCGACCGCGTCGTGCGCGACTCGCTGATCACCAACGTCGGGGCGTGCGGCGCGGAGGTGGCGGCGGCCGCCCTCCGGCTCGTCGCCGAGGCCGAGCGCACCATCGACATCGTGCTGGCCGACGCGGAGCACGTCGAGGCGATCAACTCCGTGTACTGGGAGCTGGAGACGAGCCGGAAGGACGTCCGGCTGCGGCTGCTGTGCACCCAGGCGATGCTCGACGACGGCGTGGTCCAGCCGCACATGCTGAAGAACCTTCCGTACGAGGTGCGGGTGGCCCGCGTGCCGATGCTCCAGGTGATGCTCGTCGACGGCGCGGCCGCCCTGGTGACCTCGCAGGCGGTCATCGGGCGCCAGGGCTCGGTGATCCGCGTCGCCACCGTGGTCGGCACGCTGGGCACCCTCTTCGACGGGCTCTGGCGCCACGCGGTCCCGGTCGAGGAGCGGATCGACTTCGGTGATCCCGACCGCGCCGACGTGGCCCGGCAGATCCTGAGCCGCCTGCAGATGGGCATCACCGACGAGGTCGCCGCGCGTGAACTCTCCGTCTCGGTGCGCACCTACCGCCGCTACGTCGCGGAGATCATGGCGCTGCTCGGGGCGAGTTCACGCTTCCAGGCCGGGGTACGGGCGGCCGAGCTGGGACTGCTGCCCAAGAGCCGCAAGAGCTCCGGGCCGCCGTCGGCCGCACCGGCGCAGGACGCGGCCGGGCCGGCCCCCCGGCGCGGCGCACGCCGGCCGGAGGCGCCCAACCAGCAGACGCTGCGGGACTTACGGGACACGGGAGGCCCGCCGCCCCGCGACGGCGGGCCCGGACCTGGCAGCTTCCTGTAGCCGTCGTTGCACCCGCCCGCCGGAGCCCGTTAGACAGGGATCACACGAACGGCCGCCGCGCTCCGCGGACGGCCGGACGCCCCGACCCGAGAGCTCCGGCGGCCTACACATCCCCCGCGCCGCCGGTGATCCGGTGCGCCGCGGGCCATGGGGACCCCCGCCCCTGGCCCGCGGCGCTCCGACGCGCGGGGGCCTGTCATCCCGAGATCCGGCCCGGGCCGGGTGCAGGCCCCCCGTTTTCCGCCGGCCCCGCGGGGAAGGTGTTGGACGCGGCGGTGTCCCGCCCGGCAGCCGCGACGTCTCCTCCTCCGCCCTGCATCTTGCTGCCACGCACGCCGGCCCGTCGGCGGGCCTCGGCGGAAACCTCGTCCTGGACCACGCCGCACACGTGGAGCAGACCCTGCTCCGGGCCCGCGCCCTGATCGGGCCACCGCCTCCCCGCACCGCGAACGCCGGGCAGCGGCCTGTGGCGGGACGCACCTGGACACCGAGGTGACCGCCGACTCCCTATAGCGGCTCGTACGTGCGCGCGGCGCTCGCGTGAACCGACCGTCCCAGGACGGCCGTACCGGCGCCGCGTCGCCGAGAGCACGGCGCTGCTCGGTGCGGGCTCCCGGTCCGGGCGGGGCCGCGGAGCCGGGGCCGCCGCCCGAGCGGCACGGCACCAACCGCCCGCGCGGGGCGGGCCGCAGCTTCCTGTAACGCGCGTTGCCCCGGCGGGGGCCGCGCAGTTCGATGGTTCCCGGGCTACGGGTGCGTCGTCACCGGACGCCTCCCGTCGCCGGAGGCCTCCCCCGTAGCCACCGGTCGCGGGGGCCCTGTACCCGGCCGGTCCGGTACGGGGCCCCCGCGCTCCGGACGAAGTCCTTTGCGGAAGGTGTTATCCATGGGTGGGCGACCGATCGGTCTGGTGTTTCCCGGTCAGGGAACGCAGCGGCAGGCAATGGGCGCGCCCTGGCGGGACACCCCGTCGTGGGGGATCACCGCGGAGATCTCCGAGGCCGCGGGAGAGGACGTCGCCGATCTGCTGCTCCACGCGCCGGCGGAGCGGCTCCGGCGCACGGACCTGGCGCAGTTGTCGGTGTTCTCCGTCGCGATGATCGCCCATGCGGAGGCCGTACGCCGTGGGGCCTTCGACGGGCCCGTGGTGGCCTGCGCGGGACACAGTCTGGGTGAGTACGCCGCCCTGACCGCGGCCGGGGCGTTCACCCTGTCCGCGGCGGCGGCCCTCGTCGCCGCGCGCGGGCGCGCCATGCGGGAGGCTGCCGCCGCCCGCGAAGGCACCATGGGCGTCCTGGTCGCCGCCCCGCTGGAGAGCGTGGAGCAACTGGTGGGCAGCGTGCGGGAGGAGGGCGGGGACGTGTGGGTCGCCAACGTCAACGCCCCCGGTCAGACCGTGGTCTCGGGCTCGTCCGAGGCGGTCGCGCGGGTCGCGGACGGTGCCGGCGGGATCGGCGCCAAGTTCATCCGCCTGCAGGTCGGGGGCGCGTTCCACAGCCCGTACATGGCTCCCGCCGCACAGTCCCTCGCGGCCGCGCTGAAGGACACGGCGTCGGCCCCCCGGCATCTGCCGGTGGTGGCCAACGTGGACGCCCGGCCGTACGACGGCGACTGCGGGTGGACGGAGCTCGGCACCCGCCAGCTCACCTCACCGGTGCTGTGGGAGGAGAGCGTGCGGACGCTCACGGGCACGCTGGGCTGCGGCCGGCTGATCGAACTCGGGCCCGGGCGGACCCTGGCGGGGCTGATCCGCCGTATCGACCCGGACGTCGAGGTGGTCTCCGTGGACGGCCCGGCCGCCCTGGGATGACGACGGCCCGCGCGATCGGAAGAGACCGGGACACCATGGCACCTGCTCCCCACGGCACCGGGCCGCTCACGGCGGCGGGCCCCGTGCCGGCGACCGCGCCACGGGAGTGGAGCAGCGGTATCGGCGTGCTCGACAAGGCGTCCGCCCTGCTGGAGATCGTGGAGCAGGCGCCGGCACCCCTGAGCGAACTGGTCTCCCGCAGCGGGCTGTCCCGGCCCACCGTGCACCGGATCGCCGTGGCACTGGAACGCCTCGGGATGCTGACCCGGGACTTCCACGGGCGGTTCGTGCTCGGTCCGCGGCTCGGCAGCATGTCGGTCGAGGCGCGCCACGACCGGCTGGCCCAGGCGTCGGGCCCGGTGCTGGCCGAACTCCACGAGCGCACGGGGCTGGACGCCCGGGTCCTGCGGCGGCGCGGCCGGACGCAGACCTGTGTGGCGACCTGTGCGGAGCGGGTCCTGGGGCCCGACGGCACCGAGCCGGTGCCGGTCGGCACGTCCCGGCCCGCCACCGCGGGCCCGGTCGCGCTGGTGCTGCTGGCCTGGGAGGAGCCGGAGGAGATCCACGCGGGGCTGCGCGGCGCCCGGTTCACCGCGGCGCACCTCGCCCAGGTGCGCCGCCGCGGCTGGGCGCGCGGGTCGGACGTCATGCTGCCGGGCGACATCGCCTACGCCGTGCCCGTGCGGTGCTGGGACGACCGGGTGATCGCCGCGCTGACGGTGTCGGGGCCGCCCGACCGGATGGACACGATCCCGGCCCGGTGGCTGGGCGCGACCGTGTTCGACTCGGCCGCCGCCCTGGCCGACGCCCTGGGCCGCGCCCACGCGGTGCCCTCCGGGAGACCGTCCGGGGGACGGCCCTTGCCCGCCGGCCCGGCCGCCCGACGGCCCGTGGCCGCGTCCCGGTTCCCGGGGCCTGGTCTCCTCAGCGCTGAGGTTTGGTGAGGGTGAAGAGCACGCGCAGCACCAGCACCGAGCTGATGAGCAGCAGGTTGTAGCCGAAGACGTCGAACAGCCGCAGCGAGTCTCCGACCCGCGGGCCGCCCCGGGTGGACAGCAGCAGCATGCCCAGCAGGCCGGTCAGTCCGCCGAGGAAGGTGAGCAGCACGTCCCGGACGATGTCGCGGACGAAGCGGCGGTCCCGTTCGTCCGCGAGCAACCGGACGTTGATGCCGAGCCTGCCCTGTTCCAGTGCGCTGCTGATGCGCTCGGCCCGGCGCGGCAGCCGGAGCAGCATGGGCAGCACGGCGGCCGCCTCGTCGGCCAGGGAGCGGGTGAGCTGCCGGGGGGAGAGCCTGCGGGCCAGCTCGGTGGAGGCGAAGACACGTGCCTCCTCGACGAGGTCGAAGCCCGGCACCAGCCGGGCCAGCGCGCCCTCCACCGTGGCGAGCGCGCGGAAGGCCGCGGCCACTTCGGGCGGTACGGTGAGACCGTACTGCGCCACGAGCAGGAACAGGTCGGAGAACATCTCGCGGCCCGGCGGCCCCGAGGAGGCGAGGTGACGTGCCGTGTACCGGCCCAGGGCGCGGGTGAACCGCTCCTCGTCGATCTCGTCGGGCCGCTCCACCAGGTCCAGCAGGGCGTCGGACAGTGCCCGGGGGTCGTTGCGGTCGATCGCCATGAGCAGCTCGCGCAGACTGGCGCGCAGCATCCGGTCGATCCGGCCCACCGAGCCGAAGTCCACCAGCCCGAGCCGCCCGTCGCTCAGGACCAGGACGTTGCCGGAGTGCGGGTCGGCGTGGAAGACTCCGCCGATCATGATCTGGCCCAGCAGACAGCCGAACAGGTCGCGGGCGAGCCGCTGACGGTCGAGGCCCCGTGCGTCGATGACGGGGCCGGCCCGGTTCAGGGTGACGCCGTCGAGCCATTCGACGACCAGCACGCGTTCGGTGCACAGCTCCTGATGGACCCGGGGCAGTACGACCCGCGGGGCGGCGGGCGGGTCCCCCTCGCCGGTTGCCTCCCGACCGTCGGTGCCGGCGAGCGCGGTGTTCGCGGCCACGGCGGCGGTGTTGCGGGCCTCGGTGCGGAAGTCCAGTTCCTCGTACAGCGAGTCGGCGAATCCCCGCACCAGCTCGCGGAAGCCGACCGTACGGCCCCAGGTGGTGCTCCGTTCGAGCATCTCGCCGATCCGGAACAGGATGTCGAGGTCTCGTTCGACCACCTGCCGTGCGCCGGGCCGCTGTACCTTGACGGCCACGGCGCGCCCGTCCCGCAGCCGGGCCCGGTGCACCTGGGCCATGGAGCCGGCCGCGAGCGGGTCGGTACAGAACTCCGCGAACACCTTGTCCGGCGGGGCGTCGAGCTCCTCGGCGAGGACGCGTTCGATGTCGGGCCAGGGTTCGGGAGCGACCTCGTGCTGCAGCGCACTGAGTTCGGCGGTGAACACGTCGGGCAGCAGGTCGTGCCGTGACGAGAGGACCTGGCCCAGTTTGACGAAGGTGGCTCCCGCCTCCTCCAGCGCCAGCCGCAGCGACCTGGCCAGGGCCGCCTGCTCCTGGGGGCTCGCGGTGCCGTGCCGGGAGCGGCCGGTCAGGAAGCGGCGCAGTCCGTGGCGTACGGCGATCCTGCTGAGACGGGTGTAGCGGCGGCTGCGCGCCAGCCTGCGCCGCAGGGCACCGGGCCAGCGCACCATTCCGCGCACGGGGCCGCCGCCCACCGCCGCCTCGGAGAGCACGAGGAAGATCATCGCGCCGAGCAGGGCCGCGCCCAGTTGCAGGGTCACCAGCGGAGTGCGGCTGGCCTGTGGGCCCATCGGTGTGCCGACCACGCCGGCGGCCAGCAGCCCGGCGACGCCCGTGAGCAGGGCCCGGGCCGCGCCGATGCGCAGCCCGAGCACCCTGCGGGCCAGTACGGCCATGATCACGGGGCCGAGCAGGGCTGTGGCCCCGGCGACCAGGAGGAAGCTGCTCACGTCCGGTTCGCTGCGACGGGTTCCCGCGTCGTGGGGTCGTCGTCGGCCTGCTCCGCGGGTTCGGTGCGGACGCGGCCGGGCCACCAGGTCCGGTGCCCGAGCAGCGTGGTCACTGCGGGTACCAGCAGCACGGCCATCACGAAGGCGGTGAGCAGGATGCCGAAGGCCACGGCGAAGCCCATCTGCCGGAGCATGGAGTTCTGGGCCAGCAGCAGGACACCGAAGGTGCCGGCGAGGATGACGGCCGCCGTGCCGACGGTGGACGTGGAGTGGGTGATGGCCTGGCGGACGGCCTGCGCCGGGCTGCTGCCGCGGCCGACCTCCTCGCGCAGCCGGGCCACCATGAGGATGTTGTAGTCGGTGCCGATGGCGACGACGAACAGGTAGACGATCACCGGCAGGGTGAAGGGCAGGCCCGCCTCGCCGGCGACGTTCTGGAAGAGCAGCACCGTGGCGCCCAGGGTGGCGGCGAAGCCGAGCCCGACCGCGACCATGAGGTACAGGGGCGCGACGACGCTGCGCAGCAGCAGGCCGAGGATCAGCATGATGGCCAGGCCGGCCGCCGGGAAGACGACGGAGTAGTCGCGGTTGGTGGCGTGCTGGATGTCCGCGAGGACGGCGGAGGTGCCGCCGACGAGGGCGCGGGTGCCGTCGGGTGCGGCCTCGTGCGCCGCGTCACGCAGCGGTCCGGCGAGCAGTTCGACGGCCCGGTCGCTGTCCGGCTTGTGCTCCAGCACCACACCGAACTTGGCGACGTCGCCCTTGGGTGCGAGTGCCGGCGGCATCACGCGTCCGAAGTCGGCGGCGGCCAGCTTCTCGCCGTAGGCGTCGAGGCCGGCCTTGTCCAGCTTGGCGCCGTCCTCGGCCTCCAGGAACACCCAGGTCGGGTCGGTCTGGCCGGCCGCGAAACCGCGCTCCAGTTCCTTCGCCGCCTGCACCGACTCGAGGTCCTTCGGCAGCGAACTGCTGCTGTCGAAAACGGTGTTGAGGTTGAGGAGACCCGCGGCGAGTACGGCGAGGACCCCGCCGGAGACGGCGGCGACCAGGCCGGGACGGCGGGCGGTGAGCGCGCCGGTCCGGGCCGCGAGCGTGTGCTTCGGTTCCCTGCTCCACGCCTTGGACGGCCAGAAGGCCTTGGTGCCCAGCAACGAGAAGACCGCCGGCACGAGAGTCAGCGCGGCGACCAGGGTGACGCCGACGGAAATGGCCAGCGCGGGGCCGAGGGCCTTCAGCATGCCGAGGCTGGACAGCAGCAGGGCGAGGAAGGCGACGACGACGGCGCCGGCGGCCGAGGCGATGGTCTCCCCGACCCGGGTGACGGCCTCGGTCATGGCCTCCTTCGGCTCCCGGCCCTTGCGCAGGAACTCGCGGTAGCGGAAGAGCAGGAACAGGAGGTAGTCGGTGCCGACCCCGAAGAGCACCACGATCAGAATCGAGCCGATCGAGGCGTCCGCCTGGAGTCCGCCGACCTCGGAGGCGATGGAGATCAGGCCGGTGGCGAGCACGAAGACGAGGGCAATCACGACGACCGGCAGGACCGCGATGAGCGGGCTGCGGAAGATGACGGCCAGCAGCACGATGAGCAGCACGAGCGTCGCCATCATGATCATGGCGTCGGTGTCGCCGGAGGACTCCTTGGTGTCCAGTGCCGTCGCGGCCGAGCCGGTGATGCCCATGTGCAGCGAGGTGCCCTTCAGGAGCGGTCCGGCCTCCTCCCGCATCTCGCCGACGGACTCCATCAGGGTCTCGTCGTACGGGTTGTCGGTCGTCGCCAGGATGCTGGCCAGGGCGATCTCACCGTTGTCGGAGACGGCTCGGGGGTCCGTCCGGACGGCGGCGACCTTCTCCAGGCCGGCCTTCTCCAGACCGGCGGCGACCTTCTTCACGTCCGCGAGGTCGGCGTCGGTGAGCCGGCCGTTGTCGGTGCGGCGGAAGACGATGACGGACGCCGGCTGGTCCTGCTCAGGAAACGCCCGCTGCTGGAGTTCCCCGGCCTGCACCGACTCGTAGTGGGAGGGCAGGAACTCGGCCTGGTCGCTGACCGGCTTCAGGGGCGGGGCCAGGGAGGCCACGCCTATCGCCGCGATCACCCACGCCAGTATGGTCAACCAGGGGTGTTTGACGGCGGACCGTCCGACCCGTCCGAACATGGGGGGAAGCTCCTTCTCAGGGGTGCATGGGCGCACCGATTGTCGGACGCGTGTGTTCCGCGCCGTCGGTTCGCGGCGGGAACCTGGCATCAACCTGCCTGGCACCGGGGCGGAATCCCTCCCCGCCCGTTCCGGGCGGCGTCCGGCCACGGGTCGCGGTAGGCGCGGACACCGGGCGTCATGACACCTTCATGCCAGGCCCGTTGTCGGTCTTGGGGTGGACTGCAATGGTTGCGGCCGGAAACAGCGGACGACCCACGACCGTGGCTCCATCTCGCGGGCCGCCCCGACGGAATGAGTTCCTCTCGTGACGGCAGAGCAGCTCTACGAGGCCCCGACGGCCGCCGCCGCGCTGCTGCGGCACCTCGGTCCCGACGCCCCCGGTTTCCAGGACCGGTTGGGCGGTGCGCTGGCCGATGCGGAGCGCCTGCTGCGGGAGTGCACGCTCGAACCTTCCGATCACCGGGTGCGGGCCATCACGGGGCACCTGGCGGCCACGGGCGGCAAGAGAATGCGGCCCCTGCTGGTGCTGCTCGCCGCGGAGTTCGGTGATCCCGGCAGTGAGGGCCTGGCCCGGGCGGCCGTCGTCGCCGAGCTCGTCCACCTCGCCTCGCTCTACCACGACGACGTCGTGGACCGCGCCACCACCCGGCACGGGGCCGCCAGCGTCAACGCCCGGTGGGGCAACCGGCTCGCCGCCCTGGGCGGGAACTGGCTGCTGGCCAGGTCCGCCCGGTTGTCCGCCGGCCTCGTGCCGCAGGCTCTCGCCCTCAACGCCCGGACGGCGAACCGGATCGTGACGGGCCAGATGCGCGAACTCACCGGCCCGAGACCGGGCGAGGACCCCCTCGCCCACTACTTCCGGGTCACCGCCGGCAAGACCGCCGCGCTGCTCGCCATGTCGCTGGGGGTCGGCGCCTTCCAGTCCGGGGCGTCCCGGGCGGTGGCCGACACCCTCGTCGAGTACGGCGAGCAGCTCGGCATCGCCTTCCAGATCGCCGACGATCTGCTCGACCTCCGCTCCCCCGAGGCGTCCAGCGGCAAGGAACAGGGCAAGGACCTGCTCGTCGGGGTGCCCAGCCTTCCCGTGCTGCTCGCCCGGGAGGGAACGGACGCGTGCGACGCCGAGTTGCGTGAGCTGCTGGCGGCGGGGCCCGCGGCGGGGCCGGACTGGCACCGTCGCGCCCTCGACCTCTTCTCGGTGTCCCGGGCCATGGCCCGCGCGGAGGCGCTCATGCACCAGAGGCTGGCCCTGGCGCGGGCGGCGCTCGCCCCCCTGCCGCCGCTGCCCGCGCGCGACACCCTCGACGCGCTCTGCGACTTCGTGGCCGTGCGCACCGGGTGACCCGCGCCGTATCGGGCAGCCAGGCACGACGACCCGTCCCGTGAGGAGATGCCGTGTCCGCATCCGTGCTCGTGCTCGCAGGGCCGCTGGGCCCCGCCGTGGCGAAGCTGCTCCACACCGGCTTGTCCCCGGAGGAGCTGGCGACCGCCGCCGCCCTTCTGGTCCGCGCGGTTCCTCCCCCCGCCTGCCCTCCGCACGGCGGGGCGACGGCACCGGCCGAGGCGTGCGACGGTCGTCCGGCGGGGGACGGACGGGGAAACAAGGGATGAGGTGACCGCCCGTCTGCCCGCCCGCTCCGACCGCCGCCGGCAGCCGGGTCCCGCCCGCACCGGAAACCACGGCCGGCACGCGGCCACGGCGCACGCCGGCCCGGGCGACGGCCCCCACCCGGGCGTGCCCACGAGCCCGCCCGCGCGAGAGCCGCCCGGCACCTGGACGAACCACGCGGCGACGCACGGGACGACCGCCCGCCGGCCGGGCAACCCGCCCGGAACCGGAGTCCACGGCGTCCGCCGCCCCCGACGCACGCCGGCACGGGCGGCGGACCTCCCCGCGAGCCACGACGGACCGCTCCCCGGCGGCACCGCGTCAACGGCCCCGGCCGGTCGCGACGGCCCGCGCCGCGCCCTCGCCCTCCCGGAGCCGCCGGCCTCGGTGGCACACCCCGCACCCACGCGTCGACGGCTCCCGGTGCCATGTGCTGGAGGACGGGTCAGATCAGGCCGACCTGCATGGCGCGGGCGCCGGCCTGGAACCTGCTGCGCGCGTCGAGTACGACCATGGCGGCCGCCACGTCGTTGCGGACGGTGCGCACGCTGCATCCCAGCCGGCGGGCTATGGCGTCGTCGGTGAGGCCCTCGGCCAGGAGACGCAGGACGATCTCGGTGCGGGGTCTGCGCGTGGTCGCGGTGCCGACGGTGCGTCTGAGCTGCCGGACGACCGAGCCCCGCTCCCAGAGCCGCTCCGACAGCGCGCACAGGGAGTCCAGTTCCGCCGCGGAGCGCACCACCCGGGGTGTCCCGGCGTCGTCGATCACCACGGCCGCCGCCCCGTCCATGATCATGGCGTGAACCGGTACCGAGTCGGCCGTGCGGGGCGGGACGTCCTGCTGAGCCAGCCACTGCGCGTGGCCCATGGCGGGACGGGCGTGGAAGACCGAGGCCCCCCACACGGCCCGCAGCCGCGCACCGCGCCGCAGCGCCATGTCCACGATGGGGCGGGAGAAGGCGAAGCCGCCCTCGACGTGCCGCGGGACGAGGAACATTACCTCGCTCTCGGCCTTGGCGACCATCCGTTCGACCACGGTGCACGCGTCGTTGCGGTGCCTGCCGCCGTCGGCGGACTCCTCGATGCGCTCGTGCAGGGCGATGAACCGGTCGATCTCGACCGGGCGGGGCTGCGGGAAGCGTTCCTCGTGCATGGACCGGGCCAGCAGGGCCGGGAGGGCGATGCACGGCTCGACCGCGCGGAAGGCGGAGGGTTCTTCCGCCGCGACCGCGGCGAGGCCCTCGGCCAGCAGTGTCTCCATCGCTCGTACGACCTCGGGCTCCGGCCAGTTCAAGGCCTGCGCCAATTCCCGCGTCCGCCAGTTCGTCCGCCGGAGCAGCCTCCGGTAGAGGAGCTCAGAACGTTCGTCGAGACCGATTCCGGATTGCGCCACGTCAACCTCTCGGATGGTGTCACCCCAGGGGCAGGTATTGCCCTTTCGCGGTGCAAACCTAGGCGCGGCAAGAACGGCTTGGAGTTTTCGGAAGCGGGTTCGACAGCTTGGTGCCACCAGGACAGGACATCCCGCCCACCGCACGCGGGCGGTGGGCGGGATGAGGGCACAACCGGTCATCCGGTCCGTGGCCGGATGACCGGGGTCATGGGGGTCACATCACTCGGAACGAACGCTTCGAGATCGGGGCGCACACACACACCAGCGCCAGGCACACCCCGACGGTGGTGAGGATCTCCAGCGCGCTGACGTCCCCGGCGACCATGCTCCGCACGGCGTCGTTGGCGTACGAGATCGGGTTGCCCTGGGCGATGACGCGCAGGCCGGTCGGCATCGACTCCGGCGGCACGAAGGCGTTGGAGGCGAACAGCAGCGGGAAGGTGAGCAGTGTGGTGATCATGCGCAGCACGTCGCCGTTGCGCAGCAGCGCGGCCATCATGATGAAGATCCAGCTCATGGACCAGCCGACGAGCAGGCTCATCAGGATGGCGCCGAGCACGCCGAGGATCCCGCCGGGGGGCGAGAACCCGAAGATGATGGCGGCCAGCACGGCCACGGCGATCAGCTGGTAGAGCGAGCGGGCCGCGTCGGCGAAACTGCGCGCCAGCAGCACGCTGAACCTGTTGATGGGCAAGGTGTGGAAGCGGGTGATGACGTCGTTGCGCAGGTCGTTGATGAGACCGTTGCCCGCCTGGGCGCCCGCGGCGACCGCGGTGATGATCATGATGGCGGGGGCCAGGCCGTCGATGTACGCCATGTCCGTCGACATCCCGGGCGCCTCGCCCAGCACCTTCAGCACGCCGGCGAACATCAGCAGCATGACGAGGGGTTCGACGAACGTGACGATGATGACGCCGGCGTTCATGTAGGGCCGCAGCGAGCGGCCGGTGAGGGCGACGGTCTGGGTGACCAGGCCGCTGGTGCCCCATTGGGCGGTCGCGGCGTCCCGCCGTCCTGGTGGTGTCCGCCGGGGACCGGCCCCGGCCTCGACGACCGTCATCTGTGCTCCTTCTGCGGTGGGGATGGTCGGGACGGTCACGCGGGCACCGGCGCTCCGGCGGGCTCCTGGGTGAGCCTCAGGTAGACGTCGTCCAGGGTGGGCTCGGAGAAGCCGAGTTCGGCTATCTCGACGTGCGCCTCGTTCAGGGTGCGCACGACGACCGCCAGGTCGGCGGAGGCGGCGACCGGGACGCCGAGGGCGGCCGGGGAGTCCGGGGAGCGCGTGGCGCGGAATCCCGCGGTCTCCAGGGCGCGCTCCGCGGCCGGCGCCTCCGACTCCGCCGACAGCGACACGGTCACCATGCGCTGGCCGACGGCCGCCTTGAGTTCCGCGGGGGTTCCCTCCGCCACCACGGTGCCCTTGGAGAGCAGGGTGATCCGCTCGCAGAGCCGGTCGGCCTCCTCCAGGTACTGCGTGGTGAGCAGGACCGAGACGCCGTCCTTGGCCAGCCGCTCGACGACCTCCCACACGGCGATGCGTGAGGTGGGGTCCAGCCCGGTCGTCGGCTCGTCGAGGAAGATGACCTGCGGCGAGCCCACGAGACTCGCGCCGATGTCCAGCCGCCTGCGCATGCCGCCCGAGTACTGGGACGCAGGCCGCTTCGCCGCCTCGGTCAGGTCGAACATCTCCAGCAGTTCGTCCGCGCGGGCCAGTGCCTGGCGCCTGCCGGCACCGAGCAGCCGGGCGATCAGCGTCAGGTTCTCCCGGCCGGAGAGCTGTTCGTCCACGGAGGCGAACTGCCCGGTCAGGCCGATGCGGCGACGGACCTCCTGGCCGTCGGTGGTCACGTCGAGGCCGCCGATGCGGGCGGTGCCGGCGGTCGGGACCAGCAGCGTCGACAGGATGTGGACCAGCGTGGTCTTGCCGGCCCCGTTGTGGCCCAGCAGGCCGTGGATCGAACCCTCGGGAACCGAGACGTTCACACCGTCCAGCGCGGTGACGTCACCGAACGACTTCGTTACGTCGATTGCCTCAATCATGGGATTGGCCACGTGCTGGGCCTCCGTTGCTCTCTCCGGCGGCCCGGTGGCAGGCCATGGTTCGTTTATTTTCTCGGGAAATTCCGCAAGCGCTGCCTCGTGATGCTAGAGGTGATATCAGAACGGAGAGGGGTTGCCTGCAGGTTGTTGAAATACGGCGGTCGGCACGCTGTCCTGTTCGGCGATCCGGGCGATACGCGGCCGCGCCATGCGCAGGTAATCCTCGGTGGCGAGGGCCATGGACAGATCCAGCCGGGCCGCGTTGAAGAACAGCGTGTCGCTGCGGAGCAGGTCCTCCTCGACGATCAGGTCGAGGTCGGGGTGGAAGGAGAAGGGGATGATCGATCCGCTGACCGAACCGGCGAGCCGCTCCGCGGTCTCCCGGTCGGCGAATCCCGCCTTGCGCCCGCCGGCGCAGGCGGCGACCCGCTCCAGGTCCAGGCGCCGGTCGCCGGGGATGACGGCCAGCACGTAACGGCAGGTCCGCTTGGTCGGCCGCACCGCGACCACCAGGCACTTGGCGCTCTGTTCCAGCGCGTGCCCGCGCAGGGCGCTGGCCACCTCGGTGCGGCCCTCGGGCGGGTGCTCGATCATCCGGTACTCGGCGCCGTGGTGGTCGGCGAGGGCGCGCAGCCTGAGGTAGGTCTCCCCGGGCATCAGACCGTCAGGCCGCCGTCGATCTGGAAGACCGAACCGGTGATGTAGGCGGCCCGCTCGCTCGCCAGGTAGGCGACGAGATCGGCGACCTCGTCGGCCTGTCCGAAGCGCCGGAGCGGAATGCTCTTCGCGGCGTCCTTCTTGACCTTTTCCGCCAGTTCGGCGGTCATATCGGTCTCGATGTATCCGGGTGCCACCACATTGGCCCGGATGTTGTACCGGCCGACCTCTTTGGCGAGCGCCTTGGAGAAACCGATGATGCCGGCCTTGGAGGCGGAGTAGTTGGACTGGGTGGCGTTTCCGTAGACGCCGGCGATGGAGGAGATATTGATGATCGTGCCGGATTTACGCTTCATCATTTCGAATATCACGGCACGGCACACGTGGTAGACGCCGTCGAGATTGGTGTCCAGGACCCCGTGCCAGTCCTCGTCGGACATGAGGACCAGCGGGTTGTCCCGGGTGATGCCGGCCGAGCTGACCGCCACGTCGATGGGGCCCAGCTCGGACTCCGTACGGGCGACCCAGTCCCGGACCGAAGCGGCGTCGGTGACGTCGGCACGGACGGCGAGCACCCGCCGGCCGAGTTCACCGGCCTCCTTCTCCAGTTCCAGCGCGGCCTCCTCGCCGGACCGGTAGCAGAAGGAGACGTCGTGTCCCTCGGCCGCGAGCCGCAGTACGACGGCCCGGCCGATCCCGCGCGATCCGCCGCTCACCAGGGCGACCGGCGCTGTGTTCTCCGTCATGACACTCCGTAGGTTGTGTTCGAGGGTGCGGTTCAGGAAGAAGAGGGCGGCGCGAGCGCCTCGCCCGGGCGGAAGGCCATGGTGATGCCGCCGACGGTCAGCAGCGGCTCGCCGCCGATCGTGCTCTCGCCCTCGAAGATCATCGTGTCGCCGACGGCCCGCTGCAGGCGGGCGTGGTGTTCCACGGTGTCGCCGGGGAAGGCTCGCCGGTGGAACTCGATGCCGCTCATCGAGCCGAACAGCATCACCTGCCCGTCGGCCGTGCCGCCGGCCAGACGCGTCGCGAGGATCCCGGCCGTCTGGGTCCAGGACTCGATCAGCAGGAAGTCCGGGTAGGCGAACTCGTCCGGTGCCGGCCGCGGACCGAGACGGGCGTACCAGGGCTCGTTGAGGGTGACCGCCTTGACCGCCCGTATGCGGTCCTCCGCCGCCTCGAGCACGCGGTCGACCAGCAGCATGGGGTAGCGGTGCGGCAGCGCGGCGCGCACCTGCGCGGGGGTCAGCACGAAGCCTCCTCACTCCGGTAGCGCAGACGGACGGAGGCCGCCTTGCCGCGTTGCGTGGCCACCTTCGCGGTGCAGCGCCATCCGCCGGCGCGCGGGGTCCAGGCCACCTCGACGGCCAGTTCGTCGCCCGGGTGGACGGCGGCCGTGAAGCGGGTGGACTCCACGGCGGCCAGCCGCAGGTCACCGGCCTGCGGCGGCCGTACCGACTCGGCCGCCCGGCGGACGCACTCCATCACGCAGACGCCGGGGAAGATGGGAAAGTCCGGGTAGTGGCCGGCGAAGACCGGCTCCTGCTCGGTGATCGCCACCGTGAAGCCGGCCGTCCACGCTCCGGAGTCCTCGTCATGGGCGGGTTCGCGCACGGGCCGAGCGGTGGCCAGGACGGCGGTGGTCACGAACGCTCCACCAGTTTGCGGCGGACCACGTCGTAGGCGCTGTCCAGCGTTCGGACGGTGCTCATCTCCGCCTCGGCGAACTTGATCCCGTAGGTGCGCTCCAGCACGACGACCACTTCGAGGGCCATCAGGGAGTCGACCCCGAGGCTCTGGACGAAGTCGGTGTCGTCCCCTACGTCGGTGACGTCGGCGTCGATGGTCTCGGCGAGCAGGTTCCGCAGGTGTTCGCGGTCGAGTCCGGCGTCCGCGTCGATCGGCATGTCTGGCTTCCTTTGCTGGGGCGGGTGAGGTGGCGTCAGTGCGCGTGCAGACGCAGGGCGGCGCAGGCGACGACGCCGTTGTCGTCCACCGAGGAGACGAGGGCGACGGCGCCGTCGGGGACCGCGGACCGTTCGGCGGCGGCCAGCAGCGCTCCGATCTGGAAGGCGGCGGAGGCCGCGGCGGTGTCGCCCACGGAGGTCATGGCCGGGGCCCGGTCGAGGACCTCGGCGCCGAAGCGGGCGGTGAGCGCCTCGCGTTCCTGGTCGCCGACCGTGCCGGACGGGCCGGCGGCGGAGACCGCCCACACGTCCCCGGCCGCCACCTCGGCGCGACGCAGGACGGCGTCCACGCACGCGCCGAGGGCCTCGCGCGGGTCGTCGGCGTACACCCGGGACTGCACGGCCAGGACATCGGCCAGTGCCAGGTCCCGTGCGCCCGGCGTGTCGGCCGACTCCAGCATGAACATGGCGCATCCCTCGCCGAGGAGGGCGCCCGCGCCGTCCTCGCCGCGCCGGTGGTGCTCCAGCCAGGCGCGGGCGTCGGAGAACTCCTCGGCCGCGCCCGCCAGTACCGTCCGGGCGCGGCCGGACGCGAGCAGCCCGGTGGCGTAGCTCAGCGCGGACAGTCCGGCGACCCGGCCGCCGGCGATGGTGGTGTTGGGGCCCTTGAGGCTGTGCCGGATGGCGCACTGGCCGGCGGCGCAGTTCATCACCGCGTTCGGCATCAGCGAGGGGTCGACGTAGAACGGCTTGTCGCCCTCGAGCGAGGCGCGGGTGAAGTCCATCATGCTCTGCGCGCTGCCGGTGGTGGTGCCCAGGACCAGCGCCGTCTCCTCGTCGGAGGCGGTGCGCCGGTCCCCGGAGTCGGTGAGCAGGTCGCGGACCGCGGTGACGGCCAGGCCGGTCACCCGGTCCATGGAGCGGGTGCCCTTCTTGCCCAGTACCTCGCGCAGTTCGAACGCGGGGATCAGGCAGGCGTGGTCGTCGGGGGCGGCCCACTTCCCGGGGTTCAGCGGGGTTCTGGTGTCCTGTCCGGCCAGCACGCCGGACACGAACCTGTCCTTGCCGATGCCGTACGGCGAAACCGCGGACCAGGCGGTGATCACCGGCCGGGTCGCGGTCGCCGACGCGCTCGCCGAGAGGGTCATGGTCACATTCCGTTCTGCTCGGTGGTGCTCGGTGTGGTCGAAGTGCGGTGGGGCCGCTCAGGCCGCGGCGGGCCGGGCGCCGGCCGCCGTCGGCGGGCGCAGCACCAGCGTGGCGACGCCGTCGTCGGAGTCGGTGCCCGCCACCAGCCACATCGGTCCGTCGGCGCCCGCGTCGAAGGCGCCGATCGCCGCCGCGCACTGCACGACCCCGAGGGCACCGGACAACTCGCCCCACACCGCGGCGAGGTCGTGCACGGGCAGCCCCTTGGACAGGGCCGGGGCGGCGGCGGCCGGCGCGTACCAGGCGGCCGGCTCGCGCTCGGCCTCGGCGAGTTCGGCGATGGTGCCCGCCACGTCCAGGCCCCTGGTGTGCGCGCCGATCACGGCCCGGACGGTGGCGCCGCGGGCCTCGGCGGACTCGGCCCGCTCCAGCACCAGTGCGGCCGCGCCGTCGGCCAGCGGGCCGCCGACGAGACCGCGCGCGATCTCGTTGTCCGGCTCCACTCCCACCACGACGGCGTGGTCGGCGCGGCCGGAGCGCAGCAGGGCGGCGCCCCAGCGGATCGCGTCGAGCCCGGAGGCGGGTCCGTTGCACAGCATCAGGTTGGGGCCCTTGAGCCCCCATCTGATCGCGATCTCCGAGGCGATGATGTTGCTGGAGGCGTTCGGGGTGTCCATGGGGCTCACGCCGTGGGTGCCCTCGTCGGCGATGGTCTTCACGACGCGGCAGACGGTGTCGACGTTGCCCAGGTTGGAACTGACCAGCACCGCCGTACGGGTGCCGTCGACGGTCAGTTCGCCGTCCACCAGCAGTCCGGCGTCGGTCAGCACGCGCTGGGTGGCGCACAGCCCGAGCTGGGTGGCGCGGTCCTTGTAGCGCAGGCCCTTCTTGCCCAGGACGGCGGCCGGTTCGACGGTGCCCTCCGGGCGCCGGGCGGCGGCCAGGGCGGTGGCGGAGTCGGCTCCCGGCAGGGCGACGCCGACTCCCGTGACGGTCATCATCATGATCCCTCGACAATCGCTACGGCGTTGACCCCGCCGAATCCGAACCCGTGCACCTGGGCCAGCGCCACCTCGTGCTTGGTCTCCCGGCCGCGGACCAGGCGCAGTCCATCGGCCTCCTCGATGGGCCGGTCCAGACCGACCAGCGGCGGCACCTTGCCGGTGGCCATCACCTGCAGGGTGGTGACCAGGCTCATCAGGCCCGCCGAGCCGCTGGTGTGACCGGTCATCGGTTTGATCCCGGTGAGCAGCGGACCGCCGGCGGCCTCGCCGAAGACCTCGCCGTAGGCGGTGATCTCCACGAGGTCGTTGAGCGGGGTGCCGGTGCCGTGCAGCAGGACCATGTCGATGTCCTCGGGGCGGGTGCCCGCCAGCCGGTGCGCCTGCCGCATCGCCTCGGCGACCTGGGCCGGGTCCGGGGCGGTGGGGTGCTTGGCGTCGCAGGTCATGCCGACGCCGCGCAGCTTGCCCCACAGCCGGCCGCCCGGCCACTTGACCTGCTCGCCGCGCAGCACGACGGCCGCCGCGCCGTCGCCGAGGATGGTGCCCCGGCGGTCGACGTCCAGGGTGCGCAGCGCGGTCGGCGGGTTGGGCTGGACCCGGTCGGCCAGCCCGTGCATGGACTCGGTGATCGAGTCCACGCCCGCCACGATGACGGTGTCCGCCTCGCCCAGCGCCAGCAGGTCCGCGCCGAGCGCGAGCGTGTACAGGGAGGCGGAGCAGGCGTTGGAGACGGTGAGGGTGTCGGCGGTGCCGAACCGCTCCCGCAGCGCGGTGCCGAAGTGCAGGCGGGAGGCGTCGAACGGCACGCCGTCCCGCCACCACAGCTCGGCGGAGCGCAGCTCGCGCAGTCCGGTGCCGACAAGCACCGGGACGCCGGAGAGGTCGTCGCCGAGACCGGCGTCCGCGGCGGCCTGGCCGACGGCGTCCAGCAGGAACTCGGTGGCGCGCAACGTGCGGTCGGCGCCCTCGGGCCGGTCGTCGATCTCGAAGAGCTGCTTGCCGTTGTACAGGTCGCTGTCGAATCCGCGCAGCGGACCGAGTCCGCCGCGGCCGGCGCAGAGGCTCGCGAAGATCTCGTCTGCGTCCCGGCCGATGCTCGCGACGGCCCCGACGCCGATGATGGGCACCTTCATCGGACACCCTCCTGGTACTTGCCAAGGATCACGATGGCGTTGTTGCCGCCGAAGGCCAGGCCGTTGTTCTGCACGACCCTGAGGTCGGCCTCGACCGACTGGTTGGGCACGCAGTCGATCTCGCACTCCGGGTCGGTCTCGCGGTGGTTGATGGTCGGCGGGATGAAGCCGTGGTGGATGGACAGGGCGCACGCGATGGCGGCCAGCGCGCTCGCCGCGCCCATGGTGTGGCCGAGCATCGA
Source organism: Streptomyces sp. NPDC018947 (assembly GCF_044390505.1). Classification (NCBI taxonomy): domain Bacteria; kingdom Bacillati; phylum Actinomycetota; class Actinomycetes; order Kitasatosporales; family Streptomycetaceae; genus Streptomyces; species Streptomyces sp. NPDC018947. Next base: position 217,260 of record NZ_JBIRZD010000005.1, on the reverse strand, counting down.
CTTGAGGGAGACGGTCCGCGGCACGGTGTCGCCGTAGACGTCGTGGATGGCTCGCGACTCGGTCACGTCGTTGGCCTTGGTGCCGGTGCCGTGGGCGGAGATCAGGTCGACCTCGGACGGCTTGACGCCGGCGTTCTCCAGGGCGATCTCCATGCAGCGGGCGACGCTGGACTGGTTCGGGGCGACCTGGTGGTAGGCGTCGCAGTTCATGCCGTAGCCGAGCACCTCGGCGTAGACGCGGGCGCCGCGGGCCCGCGCGGAGGCGAGGCTCTCCAGCATCAGGACGCCCGCGCCCTCGCCGGTGAGGATGCCCTTGCGGTCGGAGTCGAAGGGGCGGCACACGTCCGGGGCGATGGTGCCCAGCCGGTAGAAGCCGGTGAAGGTCTTGCGGCACATGGCGTCGGCGCCGCCGCAGAGGGCGTAGTCGACCTCTCCGCTGCGGATGGCGTCGAAGCCCTGGCCGATCGCGTAGTTGCCGGCCGAGCAGGCGGTGGCGATGGTCACCGCCTCGACGTCGGACAGGCCCAGTTCCTGCGCGGCCGCTATGGAGAGGCGGTTCGGCGAGACGCGCCGGGTGACGGTGGGGTCCATGGCGGCGGGTCCGGAGGCGACCTCGGTGCCGACCAGGTGGTCCAGTTCGTAGGACTCCCCGTCGGTGGTGCCGATGGAGATCATGCCGCGCCGGGCGCGCAGATCGTCCAGGTCGGCGCCGGCCGCCTCGACGGCCATGCGGGCGGCGGCCACGGAGAACTGCGTGGCGCGGCCCAGGGTCTCGGTGGGCAGGTTGTGGATCCAGCGCTCCGGTTCGGCGCCGGTGATCTCGCACCCGTTGGCGTGCGCGAAGCCCTCGGTGTCGAACAGGGTGATCGGCTTGGCGCCGCTGCGGCCGGCCCGCAGCCCCTCGGCGAACTCATCGGCGCCCACACCGATGCTGGAGAACACGCCGAACCCGGTCAGCACCACCCGGGTGGCCGCGTCGTCACGCGTCGCGTCGGAAACGTTCACTGACATCAATCTCCCTCGGTACGGCGTGGTCGCCTTGGATGAGGACGTGTGCCGGGACGCCGGCCGGGCCGCGGAGGGCCGGGGCACGCTGCCCGGCCCTCCGGCCGCCCGGCACGTCGCCGTTACTTCTGGGCCGCGAGGGCCTCGCCGACCACGGCGTAGACGCCGTCGAGGTTGACCATGCGCTCCAGCTCGGACTGCTCGATGGTGACCTTGAACTCCTTCTCCAGACCGGCGAGGATCTCGATGGCCCGCAGCGAGTCGGCGCCGTGGTCCTCCTTGAAGAGGCTGCTGTCGGTCACCTCGTCCTCCTCGAGCTCGAGGACGTCGCAGACGATCTCCTTGATGCGGGCCTGGCTGTCGGTGTCGATGGCGGTGGTCATGTGAATCCCTCTGTTCTTCCTGTGGTTCGGTGTGTGGGGTGGGTCGTGGCGGCCGGCGGGCCTGAGCCCTGCGGGCCGCACGTTTCTCGGGGGCGGGCGCGTGCGCGTTCCGCCGGTGTCACCGGCGGGGTGCACGGGTGGTCACGCGCGCGCCGGTGTGACCGCCGGGCGGGAGCCGGAAGGGCCGCGGGAGGCGGTGCGCCGGGCGCCGCCGCGGCAGGCCTCCCGGGGGTCCCAGCCCGGCGGGCGCTCGGGCAGCAGGTCCGGGTCGCCGTACACGGTTCCGGCGCGGGCGGCGGCCAGGAGCGGCTCGCCGAGGATGTCGCCGGCGCAGCCGATCCCGCCGAGCATGACGCCCGCGATGCCGTTGCCGGCCTGGGTGCTGGCGCCGACGACGTGCAGGCCCCGTACGGCGGTCGCGGTGCCCGGGCGGGTGGTGCCGCCCCACTCCGCCATGCCGAAGGGGGTGCCTCCGGTGGAGAGCGTGTAGCGCTCGTGGGTGAGCGGGGTGGCCGCCTCCAGGTGCGTGATGTGCGGGCGCAGCGGGCCGAGGGCCTTCTCCGCGGCGTTCAGCGTGGCCTCGGTGAGTTCCTGCTTGCGCCGCAGGTAGGTGGGGTTGCGCCGGTAGGCGCCCCCGCCGGCCGGTCCCTCGTCGACGCCCCACCAGGCGTAGTCCGGCGGGCACAGCGTCATCACCTGGAGGTTGGCGTGTCCCGGCGGGCACAGCGTGCGGTTGTCCGGGTCCTTGAGCGAGGCGAACGAACAGAAGAGGAACGGGACGTCGCCCGTCTCACCGCCGCTCACCCGGTCGAAGTAGCCGTCGATGTCGTCGGTGTCGTACCACCACAGGTTGGCGTTGGGCCGCTCCCGCAGATCGGTGTCGAGGCCGAGGTAGAGCACCAGCCACGGCATGCCCATCTTCGCCCGGGCGGTGCGGTCGACGACCGACTTCCCGAAGTGTTCCGCGCCGACCAGTTCGAGCACCGTGCGCGGGTAATCCGCGTTGGACACCACGAGGTCCGCGGTGACGACCTCGCCGCCGTCCAGGAGGACGCCGGCGACCTTGCGGTCCTCGACGAGGATGCGGGTCACGCGGCTGCGGGTACGGACCTGTCCCCCGTGTGCCTCGATCACCTCGACCAGGCCCGCGGCGAGCATCTGCCCGCCCCCGGCCGGGTAGTAGGCCCCCCGCAGGTAGTGGTCGGTGACGCTGGTGTGCCGCGCCACCGTGGCCTGCCGGGGGGTGAGCCCGTAGTTGGGGGCCTGGGCGGCGAGCACGGTACGGGCCCGCGGCGAGAGGCGGCAGTGCCGGAACAGGTCGTCCAGGGTGCGCCTGCCCCACTGCCGGATGACGGCGGTACGGGCGGCGATGTCCTGGGGCGCCCACCGGTGGGCCTCGAACAGCGCGGCGCGCTGCTCCTCGCCGAGCGCCGAGCAGATGTCGACGAACGTGTGCAGGCCGTCGGCCTCCTCGGGCATGGCCTCGGTGAGGACCCGCCGGTACTCCTGCCAGCCGGCCGGCATGTCGACGGAGACGCCCGGCACCCGGATCAGGTCGAAGCCGTCCTGGTCCATCTCCAGGAAGTCCACCCGGTCACCGAGTCCGAGGCCGGACAGGATGCTCGGGATGACCCCTCCGGGTGCGCAGTCGCCCAGGTAGTGGACGCCCACATCGAATTCGTAGGTGCGGCGTCGCCGGAACACATGGCTGTTGCCGCCCACGATCGAGAACTGCTCCAGTACCAGGACGCGCTTGCCCGCGGCGGCCAGATACGCGGCGGTGGTCAGGCCGCCGAGGCCGGCACCGACCACGACGGCATCCCAGTCGGGGCCGCGCCCGGTGCCGTGCGCGTCGCTGTCCACAGTCGTCTCCTCGTCATGTGCCGTGGGGTGGGTGGGGTGCCCCGGCCGTCGCACCGGCCGGGGCGGGGCGGGTCAGCCGCAGCCGCCGGCGTGGCCCTGGTCGCCGCCGGCCGGGAAGAGGTCGGCGTGGGTGGCGGGGTCGGGGGCGTCGGCGGCCGGCCGGTCCGCTCCGGCGGCGGGCTCCTCGCCGAGGACCGCCCGGACGAAGGGCGCGACCCGGTCCACGCCCCAGAACTTGTCACGGCCGTGGATGAAGAACGGCACCCCGAACAGCCCGTCGTGGGCGGACTCGGCGAGCAGGGCGGCGCCCCGCTTGCGCAGGTCCGGGTCCTGGGCGGCGGTGGACAGCCGGGCGGCGTCCAGTCCGAGTCCGTCCGCGATGCCGGCGATCACCTCCGGATCGGAGATGTTCTTGCCGTCCTGCCAGCGCGCCTGGTAGGCGGCGGCCACGAACTCCTTGCCGCGTCCCTCGTCGTCGGCGGCGATCCACGCCAGGTGGGCCACCTCCCAGCAGGGGTCGCGGTCGATGGGCCAGCTGATGTTCTCCAGTCCCCGCTCGGTGGCGAGCCTGCGGGTGTCCTGAAGGATGTAGAAGTTCTTCGCCCGGCTCATGGCGACGATCGGCAGGGTGACGCCCTCGTCGGCCAGCAGCCGTGCGGTCTCCTCGTCCGGCTCCCAGAACGGCAGCCAGTCGATGGCGTCGAGCACCTCGGGACGGGTGCTCATCAGGTCGCGGTAGGCGAACCAGGAGTAGGGGCTGCGCAGGGAGAAGTACCAGCGCGGCCGGCGGCGGGAAGCCATGGGGTCCTCCGGGCTGTGGGATCGGGGGTCACTCGCCGCGCAGCGCGCGCAGGACCTCGTCGTCGAAGACGGCCATCTGCCACTCGGCGTCCGGCGACTCCTTGTGGCAGTAGCCGTGGGTGATCTCGCCGGTGGCGGTCTTGACGAGGGCGCCGTCCCGCACGACGTAGAAGTCCAGGCGGGAGGTGTAGAGCATGTCCTTGAAGACGGACTCCACCGTGTACACGGTGTAGAGGTCCTCCTCCATGATCGCCTCGTCGGTGAAGTGCAGCTTGTTCTGCGTCACCACGGGGATCCAGCCGCGCTCGTCGAGCAGCCGCTTGATGCTGATGCCGCGGGAGGCGACGAAGAGGTGCTTGGCCTCCTCCATCTGGCGCAGGTAGCCGGACATCTGCATGCGCTCGGTGAAGTGGCAGTAGTAGTAGGGGATGCGCCACTTCCAGCCGATGGCGTTGTCGTCACCGATGATCTCGGTGAGCACCGGGTCGGCCGCGGCGTCCTCACCGCGGTGGAACGCGCCGTGGAGGTCGTCGACCGGGGTGGAGGCGAGTTCGGTGGGCTCGGCGGTGGCGAGCCGGTCGACCACGAAGCGCTCCAGCGCCGCGGGGAGCGGGGCGGGGTCGGCGATGTTGGGGTCACGGCGCAGCAGCACGCGGAACTTGGACGTGACCGCCTTCTTCGGGGCGCCGTCGCGCTCGACGATCGCGGCCACCGCGAACACCATCTCGCGGTCGGTGTCCTTGGTCTTCGGGGTGACCTCGAGGGTCACGTCGTCGTCGAGGGTGAGCACGGTGTGCAGACGGGTGTCGACACCGACGACGTCGAAGTTGACCCCGTGCACCAGGTACAGCTCGGTGGCGCCGAGACCGATGGCCCGGAAGTGGTCGAGGACGGCGGCTTCGAGCAGGTAGTTGTCACACTTGAAGCCGATCGCGGTGTTGATGTTGCCGCCCTCGTAGGAGGGGCGCATGGTCACCGAACTCGGCTCGGTCAGCAGCTTCTTGATGTCGACATCGGTCACGGTGGCCATCGGTGTACTCCCGTACTCAGTTGACCGCCGCCGGGCGGTGCCCCGCCGGCAGCGTGGTGAGGAATTGCTGGACAGCGAGCGAGAAGAGCTCGGGCCGCTCGGCCATCGGTGTGTGCGCGCAGCCGTCGAGGCGCTCCATCGAGGCGTTGCCGAGGCGGGCCACGAGGGTCGCACCCTCGGACGGTGGTGCGATCGGGTCCTGGCCGCCGACGACGACGTGGACCGGCAGGTCCACCCGGCCGAGGGGCAGGAAGGGCGTGCGCAGATAGGCGTGCAGGTGGCGGACCACCCAGTGCGGGCCGAGTTGTTCGCAGGAGCGCTCGGCCATCTCGGCCCGCAGGTCCGCGGCGAGCGGCTTGCGCGAGCGGGCGTTGATGCCGTCCTCCGCGCCCTGCCGCAACAGGTCGAGGAAGCCCGGCAGTTCGCCCCAGGTGAAGTCCTCGGGACGCTGCCGGTGGAACGGGGAGACCAGTACGACGCCCCGGACGCCGAGTTCCTCTCGCGGGTCCCGGCCGGCCTCCGCGAGGTCGGCGAGCAGCGTGAGCAGCAGCACCGTCGCGTAGGAATGGGCGATCACCACGTCGACGCCGCCGGGGATCCGCCGTATCGCCTCGGTGATCCAGGCGCTGTCGTCGCGCTCGGCCACCGCGTAGGCGCCGCCGGCCCGCCAGGGCAGGCCGGCGGTCCACAGGTCCAGGCCGGGCGGCCGGTGCGCGACGAAGGCGTCCCAGCAGCTCTCGCTGCTGCCGAGGCCGTGCAGCAGCAGCGCACGCCGGCCCGCTTCGCCGGACGCGGTCCGCTGCCGGAGCACGAGCGGCTCGACATCGCCTTGTCGGAGCACCGGACATCCCTTTCCGAAGAAATTCGGGCAGCGGAGAATAGGGCCGGGGCAAGGGAATTCCTTTCCCTTGGCAGGTCCCCCGGGCCAACTTCCGCCACGCTAGCAACCTTTCCCGTACCGCCAGACGGTCGGCCGGTGTTTTTGCAGCGATATGCAATCCGCCGCACCGGCGCGCTTTATCGGCGCGCCGCACACTCAAATCATCCAGGAATTGCGGCCCGCCGAAAGGGCCGTTTCAGCAAGCTGCGACTACAGCTCTTTCCACGTGGCGACGACGTCGTCCGCGCCGGCGTGTGCCGCCAGCGCCCGCCGGGCCGTCACCAGGGCCTTCGGCCAGTTGACGGTCAGTACGGCCGACAGACGCGTGCCGCGCCGGTAGGCGACGGCGAACCGGCGGCGCTCGCCGCCGGAGCGGACCACGGTGACCTCGTCGCCGGGGCCGGGCCGGCCGAGCAGGGTGATCTTGCCGCCGTACTGGTCGGACCAGACGAAGAACTCGCCGTCGCGGGGCACCGGTTCGGGCCCGGTGATGCTGCGGGCGACGGCGTCGGCCTGCTCGACGGCGTTGGTCCAGTGCTCCACGCGGACGTGCCGGCGCAGCAGCGGGTCGTACCAGCGGGCGACGTCGCCCACGGCGTACACGGTCCGCGCGGCGTCGACGGCGCCGTAGGCGTCGCACAGGACGCCGCCGTCGTCGTCCAGCGGGACGCCGGAGCCGACCAGCCAGCCGGTGCCGGGGCGGACGCCGATGCCGACCACGACCGCGTCGGCGGGCAGCACGCTGCCGTCGGTGAGGGCCACACCGGTGACGGCCGGCTCGCCGACGAGCGCGGTGACGCCGGTGCCGGTGAGCAGCCGTACGCCGTTGTCGGCGTGGAGCAGCGCCAGTTCGGCCGCCACGTCCTCGCCGAGCAGCCCGGCCAGCGGCGCGGGCAGGGACTCCACCACGGTCACGTCGATCCCTCGGGCGCGTGCCGTGGAGGCCACCTCGGCGCCGACGAAGCCGCCGCCCACGACGACCAGCCGGCCGGTACCGATCCGGTCGAGGCCGGCCCGCAGCCGGTGGCAGTCGGCGAGGGTGCGCAGCACGTGCACGCCGTCGCGCGGCATGCCGGGCAGGATCCGGGGCGCGGCGCCGCAGGCGAGGACCAGCCGGTCGTAGCCGAGCCGGGTGCCGTCGTCGAGGCGCAGCACCCGGCCGGCCGTGTCCAGTCCGGCCGCCGCGGCGACGTGGCGCCGGGCGTCCCACTGCGCGGGGTCGCCGAGCGAGGCGCGCTCCGCGTCCCAGTCACCGGCGAGGATCTGCTTGGACAACGGCGGCCGGTCGTACGGGGCGTCCGGGTCCGGGTCGACCAGGGTGATCCGCCCGGTGTGGCCGGCCTCGCGCAGGCCCGCCGCGAGGCGGCTGCCGCCGACCGAGGCGCCGACGACCACCACGTGTCCCGCGGTCACGAGACGGCTCCCTCGACCGGGGCGCCGGGGGCCTGTGCGGCCAGGGCGCGCGGGGTGCGCAGTTCCAGTACGTCGCGCAGTCCGAAGCTCCAGCCGGCCCTGCGGGCCTTGGTGGCCAGCCGGGCGGCACGCAGGCTGTTGCCGCCGCGGTCGAAGAAGTCGTCGTCGAGGTAGACGGCGGGCAGGCCGAGGATCTCGGCGAACAGGGCGCACAGCCGGGCCTCGGCCTCGGTCCCCGGCGCGGCACCCGCCGGGGCGTCCTCGGCCGGGGGCTCGGGCAGGGCGTCCTTGTCGAGCTTTCCGTTGGAGGTCAGGGGCAGTTCGCCGACCACGACGACGGCCGCCGGGACCATGTAGGGGGGCAGCAGACGGGCGACGGCCTCGCGGATCGCGGCCGGGTCGGGGGCCGCGCCGTCCTCGGGCACGACGTAGCCGGCCAGGTAGCGGTCGCCGGAGCGGTCCTCGCGGGCGATCACGGCCGCCTGCCGGACCCCGGTCTGGGCGGCCACCACCGCGGTGACCTCGCCGAGTTCGATGCGGTAGCCGCGGATCTTGACCTGGTCGTCGGTGCGGCCCAGGTACTCCAGGAGCCCGTCGGGACGCATCCGGGCGATGTCACCGGTGCGGTACATCCGCCCGCCGCCGGGCGCGGCCACGAACCGCTCGGCGGTCAGCCCGGGCCGGCCCAGGTAGCCGCGCGCGACCTGGCCGCCCGCGATGTACAGCTCGCCCTCGGTGCCGGCCGGGACGGGGTTCAGCCGCGCGTCCAGCACGTGCAGGGCGGTGCCCGGGGTGGGACGGCCGATGGGCGTGGCGCCGGGCTCGACCGAGTCGTCCGGTCCGATGGAGAAGACGCAGCAGCCGACGGTCGCCTCGGTCGGGCCGTACTCGTTGACCACGGTCGCGCCGGGGTGGGTGCGCCGCCACCGCTCGACGACGTCGCCGATCAGCATCTCGCCGCCGACCACCAGGTCCCGGGTCGGCGACAGCGTGGCGGGCAGCGCGGTGAGCAGCGGCAGGTGCGACGGGGTGGCCTTGACGAACGCGGGCCGCACGGCCGCCGTGCCGGGCTCGGGCTCCCGGTCCAGCGATCCGACGCGCACCTGGCCGCCCTGCAGCAGCGGCCCGTACAGGGCGGTGACCGTGAGGTCGAACGCCACCGGGGAGTGCAGCAGCGCGCTCTGCGCGAGGCCGGGGTAGGCGGCGCAGGCGAACTCCAGGTAGCGCAGGAGGGTGTCGTGCTGCACCGTCACGCCCTTGGGGCGGCCGGTGGAGCCGGAGGTGTAGATGACGTACGCCAGGTTCCGGGCCGTGAAGGGGGCCCGCCGGTCGGCGTCGGTGGGGTCGTGCGCGGGCCCCCCGGCCGCCTCGGCGGCGGCGGTCTCGGCGGGGACGGCCAGCGTCCGCGGGCCCGTTGCGGCCGTCCCGGGCGCGTCGTCGTCGTCCGCAACGAGCATCAGCTCCAGGCCGGTGTCCTCGACGATGTACGCCAGCCGCCCGGCCGGGCAGTCGCTGTCGACCGGCACGTAGGCGGCGCCGGTCTTGAGCACCCCCAGCAGGGCCACCAGCAGGTCGGCCGAGCGGGGCAGCCGGACGCCGACCACGTCCTCCGGGCCGGTGCCGCGGGCCAGCAGCCGGTGCGCGAGCAGATTGGCCCGGCGGTTGAGTGTGGCGTAGTCCAGGTCGTGTCCGCCGCTGTGCACGGCGACGGCGTGCGGGGTGCGCGCCGCCTGCGCCTGGAAGAGGTCGACAAGGGTCGGGGCAGTCATGGTGGTGTCCTCGTGCGTCACGTACGTCTCCTGCGTGTCCTGCCTGAGCTGCGTGTGCTGCGGGTCCCGCGTCCGTCGGGGCCGGGGGCGGCGCGGGTCATCCGGCGCGGTCCGCGGCGAGCTGCCGGATCGTCGGGCGCAGGTACAGGTCACGCATGGGCACCGTGTCCCCGCCGCGTCGGCGCAGCGCGGCGCCCACGCGCATGGCGAGCAGCGAGTTGCCGCCCAGGTCGAAGAAGTTGTCGTCCGGGCCCACCGGCACGCCGAGCACCTCCCGCCAGACCTCGAGCAGCACCTGCTCGAACGTGTCGCCCCGCGGCGCCGCGGGCTCGCCGGTCACGGCGGGGGCTGCGGGGGCCGCGGGCGCGGCGGGGACGGCCGCCGCGGCGGGCCGGGGCAGCCGCCCGGTGTCCAGCTTGCCGTTGGTGGTCAGCGGCATCCGGTCGAGGGCGGTGACCGTCGACGGGACCATGTACTCGGGCAGGAACCGGGAGGCGCGCTGCCGCACGGAGGCGGTGTCGTCGCCGTCCATCACCACGTAGGCGTCGAGCTGGGCGGTCGCCGCGTCGTCGGGGTCGGTCCGGTTGAGCACCACGGCCGCGGCGGTCACCTGCGGGTCGTCCAGCAGGACCGAGCGGATCTCGTCCAGTTCGATACGGAAGCCGCGCAGCTTGACCTGGCTGTCCAGCCGGCCCAGGTGCTCCAGCCGTCCGTCGGGCAGCAGCCGGCCCTTGTCGCCGCTGCGGTACAGCCGCTCCCCCGTGTGCGCGTCGGTCAGGAACCGCTGCGCGGTGAGCTCGGGCCTGTTCAGGTAGTGCGCGGCGACACCGGCGCCGCCGACGTAGATCTCACCGGCGACACCGGCGGGCAGCGCCCTTCCCTCGGGGTCGGCGACCCTCACCCACCAGCCGGGCAGGGCGTGTCCGACCGACCTGGACCCGGCGAGCGCCTCGGCCCGGGTGACCGTCTGCGCGGTCACGTGCACCGTGGTCTCGGTGATGCCGTACATGTTGACCACCCGGCACCCGCTCTCGGGGTGCCGGTCGAACCAGGGCAGGAGCATCCGCGGGTCCAGCCCCTCGCCGCCGAAGACGACCAGCCGGACCGGCGCGGGGCCGGCGCCGTCCCGCTCGACCTCCACCAGGTGGGCGAAGGCCGACGGGGTCTGGCTGAGCACCGACACCCGCTCCTCGCACAGCAGCCGGTGGAAGTCCTCCGGGGAGCGCGTCACCCAGTACGGCACGACCACGAGCCGCCCCCCGGTGAGCAGGCACCCCCAGATCTCCCACACCGAGAAGTCGAACGCGCTGGAGTGGAACAGCGTCCAGGTGTCGTCGGGACCGAGCCCGAAGTCGCCGGTGGTGGCGGCCATCAGGCTGAGCACGTTGACGTGCGGGATGACACAGCCCTTGGGACGGCCGGTGGAGCCGGAGGTGTAGATGACGTACGCCGGGTCGTCCGCGCCGGCTTCCGACGGCGGAGGCCCGTCGCAGCGCTCGGGGGCCAGCTCCTCGAGTCCGGCCGGAGTCAGGACCCGGACGGTGTCACCGCCGGGGAAGTCGGCGCGGTCGGTGAGGACCGCGACCAGTCCGGCGTCCGAGGTCGTGTGGGCGAGTCGGTCGTCGGGGTGGGCGGGGTCCATCGGTACGTAGGTGGCGCCCGCCTTGAGGACCGCGAGCAGGACGACGACCAGCTCGGCGGAGCGCTCCAGGCACACCCCGACCCGGTCGCCGCCGGTCACGCCGAGGGCGTGCAGCGCGTGCGCCAGCCGGTCGGCGCGGTGGTCGAGTTCGCCGTACGTCAGCCGGGTGTCCTCGCAGCGGACGGCGACGGCGTCCGGCCGAGCGGCGGCGACCTCCGCCACGGCGGTGTCGATGCGGCGCGGCACGAAGGACGGCAGCGGCGCGGAGCGCCGGTGCGCGGCGAGGCGTGCGGTCTCCTCCTCGTCCCACGGGCGTGCGTCGGCGACCAGGGTGTCCGGGGTCTCGGCGAGCGTGTGGTGCACCCGGCGGACGTGCCGCAGGAGCTGTTCTGCGATCTCGGGCGAGAGCGTGCGCAGGGAACTGTCGCAGCGCAGTACCCGCGCACCGGCGTCGTCCCGGATCACGGTGACGGTCACCGGGAAGGGCGGCGTCTGGTACGGCAGGTACTCGGCGTGGTCCGCGCCGGGCAGCCCGGCGGCCGGGTCGCGGTCGGCGAAGACCAGTCCGACGGCGGCGGCCGTCGGCCCGGCCCCGTCCCGGTCCACGGCGGCGGCCGTCCGCCCGGCCCCGTCCCGGCGGGCGGCGACGGCCGTGCGCAGTTCCTTGTCGACGGTGCCGAGCGTGCACCCGCCGTCCGCCACGACCGGCGCCGTGACGACCGGCTGGGACGAGGCGCCCGAGTCGGGGACGAGCAGGGCGAGTGCGGGCCGCACGACGCCCTCGTAGCGGGCGAGGACGACGCCGAGCGCGGTGGCCCAGCTCTCGGCGTCCGTCGCGGGGTGCCCGGCGGGCAGCGGCAGCACACGGCTCACGGGGGTGTCCGGGCCGTGCGGCCGGCCCAGCCCCCAGTCGGGCCGCGCCGCGGACCCGCCCTGCCCCCGGTCGTCGCGCGGCGGCTCGGCGGCGGTGGGCGCGAAGTCGACGGCGGATCCCAGCAGTCGGGCCGTGAACGCGTGCAGCGCCGTCGTGTCCAGGACGGCACGGTGGGCCACCACGATCAGGTCCGTGACACCGTCGGCGTACCGCAGCCGCACCGCACGCACCGGGGCGTCCCGGTGGGCGAGGAGCGGGCGGGCGAGTTCGCGGGCCCGCCACCGGGCGGCGGCGGGCGCGTCGGCGCCGCACGGCACCCGCTCGGTCCACAGCCGCGCGGTGCCGGGGAAGGCGGCCCCCGAGCCGCCGGCCGCGGGCAGCGCGGCGGCCAGGGCGGTGAACCGGGCGGCGTACGCGTCCGGTCCGTCCGCCGCGGGGGCGGCGGTGAGGCGTACGCGCAGTGCGTGGCAGGCCGCGCCCGCCGGGGCGGCGGCCCGCTCGGGCGTGAACACCGCCACGGCGGCGTCCTGTTCAGAGATCGACACGACTGGTCCCTTAGGCATGGTTGTGATGGCTCAGCGGATGGTGAAGCCGCCGTCGACGGTCAGGACGGAGCCGGTCACCTGCCGGGACTCGTCGGAGGCCAGCCAGAGCGCGGCGCCCGCCACGTCCTCCGGCTCGATCAGCGCGTTCATCGGCTGCGACTGGACGAAGGCCTGCTCGTGCTCGCCGACCGGCAGCCTCAGCGACCTGGCGATCTCGGCGAGCATCCGGCCCTCGGCCGCGCTGTCGTCCCGGATGGATCCCGGGCACAGGGCGTTGACGCGGACCTTGAGCGGGGCGTAGTCCAGGGCGGTCGCCCTGGTCAGCCCGATCAGTCCGTGCTTGGAGGCGGTGTATCCGGCGAAGTGGCGGTAGCCCACCAGTCCGGCGGTGGAGGCGACGTTGACGATGCTGCCGGAGCGGCGGGCCACCATGTGGGGACCGACCAGCGAGATCATGCGCCAGGCGCCGGACAGGTTGACGTCGATCATCACCTGCCACTCGTCCTCGGTGATCTCGTGCGTCGTACGGCCCGACGGCGCCACGATGCCCGCGTTGTTGAGGAGCACGTCCACGGCGCCGAACCGGTCGAGCGTCTCGTCGACGGCCGCGCGCAGGGCGGCGCCGTCGCGGACGTCGGCCGTGGCCGTGAGCACCGCGGAACCCTGCTCGCGGCAGAGCCGCGCGGTGTGGTCCAACTGGCTGACGGTGCCGAGCGGGTAGGGCACGCCGTCCACGTCACCGCACACGTCGAGCAGGGCGAGGTCGGCGCCCTCCCGGCTGAACGCCAGCGCGCAGGCCCGGCCGACCCCGCGCGCGGCTCCCGTCACGACGACGGTCTTTCCTTGCAGGCGCACCAGGACTCCTCAGGAACGGTCGGGGCAGACGTCGGCGAGCACGTCGATCAGGCCTTCGGGGTTGTCGACCAGGTACATGTGGCCGCCCTCGACCTCCACGAACCGGAACTCCCCGCCGGCGGCGGCGGACCACTCGCGGGCCTGCTCGCCGGTCACCAGGGTGTCCGCGGTGCCGCGCACGGAGACGATCGGCGCGGGCAGCGGCTTGTCGGAGGAGGGGACGTAGCTCTCGTGCATCTCCACGTCGGCGCGGAGCGTGGGCAGCAGCAGCTCCCGCATCTCCGGGTCCTCCAGGGCGTCGTGCCGGTAGCCGGCGAACTCCTTGACGCGCTCCAGGAACTCGTCGTCGCCGAGTCCGCTGGCCCCGTTCTCGCGCCGGGTCCACGGCCCCGGGGAGCCGCTGACCACGAGGGCGGCCAGCTCGACGCCGTCGGTGGCGGCCAGCCTGTGGGCGATCTCGTACGACAGCACGGCGCCGAGGCTGTGGCCGAACAGGACGACCGGGCCGGCGCCCTTGGCGCGGTCCAGCACCTCGGGCAGCAGCCCGTCGGCGGCCAGGGCCACGTCCCGGTACGGCTCCTCGGCGAAGCGCTGTTCCCGGCCGGGGAGCTGGAGGGCGGCGAGCTCGAACCGGTCCTGGGCGAGCGGCACCCAGGGGCGGAAGACCGAGGCTCCCGCCCCGGCGAACGGCACGCAGAGCACGACCGTCTTCGACATGGTGATTCCTTTTCTGTGCTGAGTGTCAGGCGTGGTCCGCGCGAGAGGTGCGGGCCAGCATCTTCGCCAGCACCGCCCCCATCTCGGCGAGCGGCTCGGGCCGCATCAGGTCGTTGTGGGCGACGGCGACGGTGTGGACCTCCAGCTCGCCCCCGAGGTGGTCCCGCCAGTGGGCGGGGTCGCCGGCCTGGTCGACGGTCGCGGCGAACAGCACCGCGCCGGCCCGGCAGCGGCCGGTGCGGGCGGCCCCGTCGATGCGGAAGCTGTTGGCCATCACGCGCTGGAGCCCTCGGAGTTGGTCCTCCGTGAGGCCCGCCAGGTCGTTGCCGGTGGCACGCACGGCCGCCATCACCGTGTCGACGGCGACCGGGCCGTCCAGCGCGTCGGCGTCGAGCCCGGCGGCGGAGAGGATGCCCTCGAGGAACTCCCGCTCCGAGAAGCGCGCGTCGGGGTCGACGGTGGTGCTCGGGTAGGCGTCCAGCAGGGCGAGCAGTTCGACCTCCTGGCCCGCGGCCTCCAGCCGTTCGGCCATGGCGTGCGCGATCCGTCCGCCGAGCGACCAGCCGAGCAGCCGGTAGGGGCCCTCCGGCTGGACCGTGCGGATCCGCGTCACGTAGTCGTCCGCCATCTCCTCCAGCGAGGCCGGGAGCGGCTCGTCGCCGTCGAGTCCGACGGCCTGCAGGCCGTGCAGCCCGACCTCCGCCGGGAGGTGTTCGGCGAGCGAGGCGTAGGGCCAGGCGAGGCCGCCGAGCGGGTGCACGCAGAACAGCGGGGTGTCCGTGCCGCCGGGGCGCAGGGTGAGCAGCGGAGCGGTCGGCCGTGTGGCGCCGCCCTGTCCGAGGCGGACGGCGAGGGCCGCCACCGTGGGCGCCTCGAAGACCGACACCACCGACAGCTCGGCCCCGAGCCGGTCACGGACGCGGCTGATGAGCTTGGTGGCGAGCAGGGAGTGGCCGCCCAGTTCGAAGAAGTTGTCGTCGATGTGGACGGTGTCGTGACCGAGCAGTCCGGCGAAGATCTCGCAGAGCGCCGTCTCGGTCTCGTCGCGCGGGGCGCGGCCGGGCCGGCGGTCGAGCAGCCGGGGCGCCGGGAGCGCCTTCTTGTCGACCTTGCCGTTCGGGGTGACCGGCACGACGTCGATGACCGCGTAGTGCGCGGGCACCATGTGGTCGGGCAGCAGCGCGGCGAGGTGGTCGCGCAGCTCCTCCGGTGCCACGGTCACCGCCGGGTCGGCGGCGGTGACGTACGCGGCGAGGCGGGTGTCGCCCGAGGGGTCCCGGTGCGCGGTGACGACGGCGCTGCCGACGCCTTCGTGCCGGGTCAGGGCGTGCTCGATCTCGCCCAGTTCGATGCGCTGCCCGCGGATCTTCACCTGGTCGTCGGTGCGGCCGAGGAACTCGATCACTCCGGCGCGGGTGACGCGGGCCAGGTCGCCGGTGCGGTAGAGCCGGGAGCCGGGCGGGCCGTACGGGTCGGCCACGAAGCGTTCCGCGGTCAGGTCCGGGCGGCCCAGGTAGCCGTGCGCCAACTGCACGCCTCCCAGGTACAGTTCGCCGCTGCTTCCGGTCGGGGCCGGGGCGAGCGCGGCGTCCAGCACATGGGTGCGGGTGTTCCACACGGGCCGGCCGATCGGCACGGACGGCGTGTCGGGGGCGGTGGCGCAGTCCCACGCGGTGACGTCGACGGACGCCTCGGTCGGGCCGTAGAGGTTGTGCAGCTCCACGCCGCCGAGCCGGGCGCGGAACCGGTCGCGCAGACCGGCGGGCAGCGCCTCGCCGCTGCACAGCACGCGGCGCAGGCCGGTGCAGCGGGCGGCCTCGGGTTCGGCGAGGAACACCTCGAGCATGGACGGCACGAAGTGGACGGTGGTGATGCCCTCGTCCTGGACGAGCCGGGCCAGGTAGGCGGGGTCCCGGTGGCCGCCGGACCGGGCGGCGACCTGCACCGAGCCGGTCACCAGGGGCCAGAAGAACTCCCACACGGAGACGTCGAATCCGGACGGCGTCTTCTGCAGGACGCGGTCGTCGGGGCCGATGCGGTAGGCGTCCTGCATCCACAGCAGCCGGTTCACGATGCCCCGGTGGGGCACGACGACGCCCTTGGGGCGGCCGGTGGAACCGGAGGTGTAGATGACGTAGGCGGGCGAGTCCGGCAGCGGGCCGGGCAGCGCCCGTACCTCGTCGTCGGTCACGGCCGCCAGTTCCCAGTCGGTGCCGAGGTCGTCCAGCACGACAAGGGAGCGGACGGTGCCCTTGACGGACTCGGGCAGGTCCCGCAGCACCCGGGCGGTGGTGACCAGGACGGCCGGCCGGGCGTCGCCGAGGACGTAGGCGATGCGTTCGGCCGGATAGTCGGTCTCCACCGGCAGATAGGCGGCGCCCGCCTTGAGCGCGGCGAGCAGGGCCACCGTCAGGGCGGCCGAGCGCGGCACGGCCACCGCGACCACGTCGCCGCGCCGCACCCCGCGGGCGGCGAGCAGCGCGGCCAGCCGGGAGGAGCGGTCGTCGAGGCCCGCGTAGCTGAGCCGGGCGTCCTCGCCGGTGAGCGCCGGCCGGTCCGGGGTCCGCGCCGCCTGGGCCGCGAAGAGCCCGGCGATGGTCTCCGGCGCGAAGCCGGACTCCGTCACGGGGGGCAGTTCGAGGGGGCGGGCGGTGTCGTTGAAGCCGCTGACCAGGCGCTCGTGCTCGGCGGGGTCGAGGATGTCGATCCGGGTGAGCGGGGTCGCCGGCTCGGCCACGCCGGTGGTGAGCAGCCGGGTGAGCCGTTCACCGATGAGCCGTACGGTGTCGGCGTCGAACAGGTCGGTGCTGTACTCGATCGAGACGTCGATCCCGGCGGGAGCGCCGTCGAGGTCGGTGCGCTCGACGAAGTTGAAGCCGAGGTCGAACTTGGCGGCGGAGGTCTCCCCGCCGAGGGGGCGGGCGGTCAGTCCGGGCAGGTCCAGTGAGGCGGCCGCGTTGTTCTGCAGCACGATCATCACCTGGAACAGCGGGTGGCGCGCCAGCGAGCGGGAGGGCTGTACCGCGTGCACCAACTGCTCGAACGGCAGGTCCTGGTGCGCGTACGCCGCCAGGTCCGTCACCCGGACCCGCTCCACCAGCTCCCGGAGTCCGGGGTCGCCCGACACGTCGGTGCGCAGCACCAGCGTGTTCACGAAGAACCCGACCAGATCGTCCAGCGCCGCGTCCGTACGGCCGGCGATCGCGGTGCCGAGCGGCACGTCCGTTCCGGCGCCCAGCCGGGACAGCAGCCCCGCCACACCGGCCTGCAGCACCATGAACAGCGAGGACCGCGTGGACCGCGCCAGGTCGGTCAGGTCGCGGTGGAGCGCGGCGCCGAGTTCGACCGACACCGCACCGCCGCGGTACGTGGCCACCGCCGGGCGCGCCCGGTCCACCGGCAGGTTCAGCTCGTCCGGCAGTCCCTCCAGCGCCTCGCGCCAGTAGGCCAGTTGCGCGGCGATCGGCGAGTCGGGGTCCTCCTCGCCGCCCAGCACGTCCCGCTGCCACAGCGCGTAGTCCGCGTACTGCACCGGCAGCGGCTCCCAGTCCGGGGCCGCGCCCCCGAGCCGCGCCCGGTAGGCGACGGCGAGGTCGCGCCCCAGGGGCGCCTGCGACCAGCCGTCACCGGCGATGTGGTGCACGACGACGCACAGCACGTGCTCGGTCTCCGAGAGGCGGAACAGCGACGCCCGCACCGGCAGGTCCACCGCCAGGTCGAAGCCCGCCGACGCCGCCGATCCCAGCGCCGCCTCCAGGCCCTCCTCGGTCACGTCGACCACGTCGACCGGGACGATGGCCTCCGCGGCCGGCACGACCCGCTGCCACGGTTCGCCGTCGGTCTCGGGGAACACGGTGCGCAGTGCCTCGTGCCGGGCGACCACGTCGTTGACCGCGGCGCCGAGCGCCGCCACGTCCAGTGCGCCGGAGAGCCGGACCGCCACCGGGACGTTGTACGTGCCGGTGCGCCCCTCCAACCGGTTGAGGAACCACAGCCGCCGCTGCGCGAAGGCCAGGGGCACGCGTTCCGGGCGCTGCTCCACCGCGCGCACCGGCGGTCGGCCGCCCGTCGACGAGCCGACGACCCGCTCCGCGAGCGCCGCCACGGTCTGCGCGTCGAAGATGTCACGGAACGGGAGCTCGATGCCGAAGGTCGAGCGGACCCGGCTGACCAGCCGGGTGGCCAGCAGCGAATGGCCGCCCAGCTCGAAGAAGCTGTCGTCGATGCCGGTGACCGGCTTGCCGAGCAGCTCGGCGAAGAGCCCGCACAGCGTCCGCTCGATGTCGTTGCGCGGGGCGCGCGCGGCGCTCCGCCGGGGCTCGGGCAGGGCCGCGCGGTCGATCCTGCCGTCGGCGGTGCGCGGGAAGGCGTCGAGTGCCGGGAAGTGGGCGGGGACCGCGTACTCGGGCAGCACCGCCGCGACGTGGGCGCGCAGTTCCTCGGCGTCCGCCGGGGCCGCCGGGTCGGCGGGGACGTGGTGGGCGACCAGCACGGACCCGCCGGTGGGGCCCGGGCGGGCGGTGACCAGCGCGGCGCCGACGGCGGGGTGCGCGGTCAGAACCCGCTCGATCTCACCGGTTTCGACGGTCCGGCCGTCGACGGTGATCCGGTCGTCCGTGCGGCCGAGGAGTTCGACCGTGCCGTCCCGGGTGATACGGGCCAGGTCGCCGGTGCGGTGGAGCCGGGAGCCGGGCGGGCCGTACGGGTCGGCCACGAAGCGTTCCGCGGTCAGGTCCGGGCGGCCCGGGTAACCGTGCGCCAACTGCACACCGCCCAGGTACAGTTCGCCACCGCTTCCGGCGGGCACGGGGGCGAGCCGTTCGTCGAGGACGTAGACCCGGGTGTGCGGGACCGGCCGGCCGGCGGGCGGGTGGGCGGTGGTCGCGCCGGGGGTGGCGTCCCAGGCCAGGGCGTCGAAGGACACCTCCGCGGGGCCGTGCAGCACCTGCAGTTCCACTCCGGCGTGCAGCGCCCGGAACCGTTCGGGCAGGCCGGGGGGCAGCGGTTCGCCGCCGCACAGCACACGGCGCAGCCCCGTGCACCGGGCGGCCTCCGGCTCGGCGAGGAAGACCTCCAGCATCGACGGCGCGAAGTGGACCGTGGTCACGCCGGTGCGGCGGATCAGCCGGGCCAGGTGCACCGGGTCGCGATGGCGGCCGGGTCCGGCGACCACCTGCGTGGAGCCGGCGACCAGCGGGGCGAACTGCTCCCACACGGAGACGCCGAGGTCCTCGGGGGCCTTGTGCAGCACCCGGTCGTCGGCACCGAGGCCGTGGGCGTCGCGCGTCCACAGCAGCCGGTTCACGATGCCCCGGTGCGGCAGCAGGACGGTCTTCCCGCCGGGTACGGGGACGAGGTAGGCGGGCGAGTCGGGCAGCGGGCCCGGCAGCTCGCGGTCCGGTTCGGCGGCCGCGGCCAGGAGGTCGTCGACCAGCACGGGCGCGGTCACGGGCAGGGTGGGCGCGGTGTCCCGCGTGGTGAGGACCGCCGCGGGCGCGGCCTCGTCGAGGAGGCGGGCGATCCGCCCGGCCGGGTCGTCCGGCCGCACCGGCAGGCAGACGGCGCCGGCCCGCAGCACCGCGAGGTGCGCGACGGTCAGTGCGGCCGAGCGCGGCACGGCCACCGCGACCACGTCGCCGCGCCGCACCCCGCGGTCGGCGAGCAGCGCGGCCAGCCGCGAGGAGCGTGCGCCGAGTTCGGCATAGCTCAGCTCGGCGTCGTCGGCGATCACGGCCGGGTGGTCCGGGGTGCGCGCCATCCGGGCGGCGAAGAGTCCGGGGACGGTGTCGGCGTGCTCTGGTCCGTCGGCGCGGTCGAGTCCGGGCCGGCCGGTCAGCAACTGCCGCCACTCACGCGGTTCGAGCAGGTCGTACCCGCTGATCGGCATGGCGGGGTCGGCGACGGCGAGCGTGAGCAGGCGCACCAGACGCCGGCCCAGGGCGTCGGCCGTGTCCGCGTCGAACAGGTCGGCGCTGTACTCCACCGTCACCTCGACACCGGCGGGCGCGCCCGTGTCGTCCTTGCGTTCGACGAAGTTGAAGCCGAGGTCGAACTTCGCGCTGCCGATGTCACCGTCGATGGGGCGAGCGGCCAGTCCCGGCAGGTCCAGTGAGGCGACCGCGTTGTTCTGCAGCACGATCATCACCTGGAACAGCGGGTGCCGCGCCAGCGAGCGGGACGGCTGCACCGCGTGCACCAACTGCTCGAACGGCAGGTCCTGGTGCGCGTACGCCGCCAGGTCCGTCACCCGGACCCGCTCCACCAGCTCCCGGAACCCCGGGTCGCCCGACACGTCGGTGCGCAGCACCAGCGTGTTCACGAAGAACCCGACCAGATCGTCCAGCGCCGCGTCCGTACGCCCCGCGATCGCGGTGCCGAGCGGCACGTCCGTCCCGGCGCCCAGCCGGGACAGCAGCCCCGCCACACCGGCCTGCAGCACCATGAACAGCGACGACCGCGTGGACCGGGCGAGCCCCACCAGGTCCCGGTGCAGCCGGGCCCCGAGCTCGACCGACACCACACCGCCGCGGTACGAGGCCACCGCCGGACGCGCCCGGTCCACCGGCAGGTTCAGCTCGTCCGGCAGTCCCTCCAGCGCCTCGCGCCAGTACGCCAGCTGCGCGGCGATCGGCGAGTCCGCCTCCTCCTCGCCGCCCAGCACGTCCCGCTGCCACAGCGCGTAGTCCGCGTACTGCACCGGCAGCGGCTCCCACTCGGGGGCCGCGCCCCCGAGCCGCGCCCGGTAGGCGACGGCGAGGTCGCGCCCCAGGGGCGCCTGCGACCAGCCGTCACCGGCGATGTGGTGCACGACGACGCACAGCACGTGCTCGGTCTCCGAGAGGCGGAACAGCGACGCCCGCACCGGCAGGTCCACCGCCAGGTCGAAGCCCGCCGACGCCGCCGATCCCAGCGCCGCCTCCAGGCCCTCCTCGGTCACGTCGACCACGTCGACCGGGACGATGGCCTCCGCGGCCGGCACCACCTGCTGCCAGGGCTGCCCGTCCACGTCCGGGAACACCGTGCGCAGCGCCTCGTGCCGCCCCACGACGTCCTCCAGCGCCGACCGCAGCGCGGGCACGTCCAGCGTGCCCGACAGCCGGACGGCCAGCGGGATGTTGTACGTGCCGCTCGGCCCCTCCATCCGGTTGAGGAACCACAGCCGCCGCTGCGCGAACGACAGCGGCACCCGCTCCGGGCGCTGCGCCACCGCGCGGACGGGCGGCCGGCCGCCCGTCGACGAGCCGACGACCCGCTCCACCAGCGCCGCCACCGTCTGCGCGTCGAACAGGGCGCGGACGGGGAGTTCGATGCCGAAGACGCTGCGCACCCGGCTGACCAGACGGGTGGCCAGCAGCGAATGGCCGCCGAGGTCGAAGAAGTTGTCGTCGATGGAGACCGAGGGCACGCCGAGGTGCTCGGCGAACAGTCCGCAGAGCACCTCCTCGTGCGGGGTCCTCGGGGCCCGGCCCTGGCCGGAGACGACGCTCAGGTCCGACACCGACGTGCCCCGCGCGGTGTCGTCGGCGGACTCCGCGGCGGCCGGCCGGCCCTCGGGCACCGTGACCGACGCCAGCACCTCGGTCACCGGACGCGTGTCGTCGTCGGCGAGGGCGGTCAGCAGTCGTTCCAGCTCGGCCAGCAGGTCACCGGCGGCCTCCGCGGTGAACAGGCCGCCCTGGTGGCCGAGCCGGAGCTGGACGCGTTCGCCGGGCACGACGATCAGCGTCAGCGGGTAGTGGGTGGCGTCGTCGCCGGAGACACCGGTGACGGTGAGACCGCCGATGGACGACTGGAGCGAGTCCGCGTCCACCGGGTAGCTCTCGAACGCGACGAGGCTGTCGAAGAGGCGGCCGTGGCCCGCCGCGCGCTGGATGTCGGTCAGCCCGATGTAGTGGTGGTCCAGCAGGGCGGACTGTTCGTCCTGGACCCGCAGCAGCAGCTCGCGCAGGGACTCGCCGGGCGCGAGGGCGATCCGGACCGGCACGGTGTTGATGAACAGGCCGACCATGGTCTCGACGCCGTCGAGCTCCGGCGGCCGGCCCGAGACGGTCGCGCCGAAGACGACGTCCTCGGTACCGGTGAGCCGGGCCAGCAGCAGGCCCCAGGCGGTCTGGACGGCGGTGTTGACGGTGATGCCGAGCCGACGGGCCAACGCGGTCAGGCGCGCGCTCGGACCGGCCGGCAGGTCGGTGGTGATCCGCCCGGGCAGCGCTTCGGGGCTGCCCTCGGCGTCGGGGGCGACCAGGGTGGCGCCGCGCAGGCCGTCGAGCGCGGACCGCCAGGCCTTCAGGCCCTGCTCCTTGTCCTGCTTGCGCAGCCAGGCGAGGTACAGCTTGAAGGGCGCGGCGGGCGGCAGCACGGACGCGTCGGCGCGCGCCCCGTACAGCGTGAACAGCTCGCCGAGCACGATCGGCATCGACCAGCCGTCCAGCAGGATGTGGTGGCAGGCGAACATCAGCCGCCAGCGGTCGTCCGCGAGCCGCACCACGGTGAACCGCAGCAGAGGCGGTGAGGCCAGGTCGAAGCGCACGGAGCGCTCGGCGTCGTCCAGTTCCGCGAGGCGCGCCGTCCGCTCCGGCTCGCCGAGCGCGGACAGGTCGTGCACGACGACGGGGGTGTCGAAGGCGCGCGGCACGACGCTGACCGGCCGGCTCAGGTTCTCCGAGAGGAAACCGGCCCGCAGGTTGCTCCGGCGGATCAGCAGCGCGCGCACCGCGTCGCGGAAGACGTCCAGGTCGAAGGCGCCCTCGAAGTCGATGGCCAGCCGCACGGTGTAGACGTCGAGGGCTTCCTCGTCGTAGGTCGCGTGGAAGAGCATCCCCTCCTGCAGCGGTGCCAGGGGAAGGATGTCCTCGAAGAGGTCGTTGCTGGTCACTGGGTCTTCCTCCACTCCGTTTCCAGCACCCCGAGGTCGTCGAGTTCGAGGTCGATCAGTGACAGGTCCGAGGGAGTCAGCCCGGCGGGCTGCTCCTCGGCGGCGTGGTCGGCGAGCGCGGTCAGCGCGCGGAACCAGCCGTCGGCGAGCCGGCGCAGCTCGTCGGCGTCCAGCAGTCGGCGCGGCCAGGTCCAGTTGGCGACCAGGCGGGGTCCGGAGGGGCCGTCCTCGACGACGACGTTGAGGGAGACCGTGTGCGGCGCCGGCATGTGCGGGTCGCCGCCACCCAGTTCGCGCAGTACGTCGCCGTCCGCGGACATGCTCCAGTCGTCACCGGCGGACGCGTCGGCGACCGCCGTGCGGCCCAGGTAGTTGAAGCCGAACTGGGGCTGTTCGTAGGCGGCCAGTTCGTCCCGGGTGCGCGGGTTGAGGTGGCGCAGCAGGCCGTGGCCGATGCCCTCGTCGGGCATCTCGCGCAGGGTCTCCTTGACCCGCGAGAGTGCCTTGTGCAGCGCCCCGGGACTGGTGAACACCTGGCCCCAGGAGACCGGGCCGAGGTCGAGGCGCACCGGGGCGAGGCTGGTGAACCAGCCGACGGTGCGGGAGACGTCGAGGTCGTGACCGGGCGGTATCTGCCGTCCGTGCCGTTCGACGTCGACCAGGACGGCGGTGCCGGCGCCGAGTCCGCGACGCCTGCGCCAGTCGGCGACCGCGAGGGCGAACGCCGTCAGGAACACGTCCTCCACCCCGCAGCGCGCCGCGGTCGGTACGGCGCCCAGGAGCCGCTCGGTGACGTCCTCGGGCAGCGTGAGCACGAGGGCGTCCTGGGTGCCCATGGTGTCGAGGGCCGGGTCGCGCCGTTCGGCGGTCACCGGTACGTCCTCGTCCCGCAGTTGGTCCGCCCACCAGGCGACCTGCGCGGCCCGGGCGGGCTGGACCGCCAGTTCGCCGAGCCACTGGGCCCAGCGCCGCCACGCGGTGCCGACCGGTTCGAGCGCGGGCGGCGCCCCGGACGCGGCGGCCTGCCAGGCGGCGGCCAGGTCGGGTACCAGGATCCGCCAGGACACCCCGTCGACCACCAGGTGGTGGGCGACGAGCAGCAGCCTGCCGGGGCTGTCCGCGCCGGTGTCGAACCAGACCGCCCGCAGCATCTCGCCGTCCGACGGCGACAGTTCCCCGACCGCCCGCTCGGCGTGGTGCGCGATCGCGGCCCGCAGTTCCTCGGGTCCGGCGCCGGCGACGTCGACGCGGGTGACACAGCGGGCGGCGTCCACCGCACCGCGCGGCCGCACCTCGTACGACCACTCCCCCGCCGTGTCCGACAGCGTGAGCCGCAGCGCGTCGTGGTGGTCGAGGACGGTGCCCACGGCCGTGGTCAGCGGCTCCAGGCCGAGACCGGCGGGCACCCGCAGCAGCACCGACTGGTGGAACCGCTCGGTCCGGCCGCCGAGTTCGCGCAGCCAGTGCGTCATCGGGGTCAGCGGCACCTCGCCGATGCCGGCGTCCGGGTCCTGCTCGGGCAGGTCGGTCACGCTGCGGGCGACCGCCGCGAGGCCCGCGACGGTCTTGTGCTCGAACACGTCCCGGGGGGTGATGACCAGGCCGCCCTTGCGGACCTCGCCGACGAGCTTGATGGAGACGATGCTGTCGCCGCCCAGCTCGAAGAAGCCGGCGTCGGCGCCCACGTCGGCCAGCCCCAGCACCTCGCGGAACGCCTCGGCGATGATCTTCTCGGCGTCGGTGTCCGCCACCCGGCCGGTGTCGCCGCCGAACTCCGGGGCGGGCAGGGCCGCCTGGTCGAGCTTGCCGTTCACGGTCAGCGGCAGCGCGTCCACGACGACGACCGCCTGCGGCACCATGTACTCCGGCAGCCGCTCCGCGGCGTGGGCGCGCACGGTCTCCGGGGTCCGGTCCGCGTCGCCGTCGGGCACGACGTAGGCCACCAACTGCCGTATGCCGGGCCGGTCCTCGCGTACGACGACGGCCGCCGAGTCCACCGCGGGGCAGTCCGACACCACCGCCTCGATCTCGCCGAGTTCGATGCGGAAGCCGCGCAGCTTGACCTGGTCGTCGCGGCGGCCGACGAACTCCAGCCCGCCGTCGGGCCGCCACCGCACGACGTCGCCGGTGCGGTAGAGCCGGTCACCGGGCTCGCCGAACGGGTCGGCGACGAACCGCTCGGCCGTCAGCCCGGGACGGCGCAGATAGCCGCGCGCCAGCCCGGTGCCGGCCACGTACAGCTCGCCCGCGACACCGACCGGGCACAGGTTCAGCGCTCCGTCGAGGACGTACACCCTGGTGTTGGCGACGGGGCCGCCGATCGGCGGTGTGACGGTGCCGTCGACCGGCCCGGAGGCCGTGGCGCACACGGTGGTCTCGGTGGGGCCGTAGGCGTTGACGACCCTGCGGCCGGGCGCCCAGCGGGCCACCAGGTCACGCGGGACGGCCTCGCCGGCGAGGACCAGGGTCAGGCCCTCGGGCGCGGACTCGGGGTCGGCGCCGGACAGGGCGGTCGGGGTGAGGGTGGCGTGGGTGACGGCACGCTCGCGCAGGAAGGCGGTGAGGGCGTCGCCGAGAACCGGTCCGTCGGCAGGGGTGAGCACGAGGGTGGCGCCGTTGAGCAACGCCATCACCGTCTCCCAGGCGGCGGCGTCGAAGCTCGGCGCGGCGAACTGCCCCACCCGGCTGTCCGGGCTCACGCCGAGGTGGTCGGCCTGCCAGGCGGCCAGGCTGCCCAGTCCCCGGTGTCCGACCACGACGCCCTTGGGGCGGCCGGTGGAGCCCGAGGTGTAGATGACGTAGGCCGGGTGGTCGGGCGTGAGCGGGGTCCGCCGGTCGGCGTCGGTGACCTCGGCCCCGGAGTGGCGGGCGAGTGCCTGGACGACCTCGGGGCTGTCCAGGAACACCGGCTCGGCGATCTGGTCCGGCAGCCGGCCGGCCAGGCTTGTGAGGGTGACCACGAGCACGGGGTCGCCGTCGGTGAGCATGTACTCGATGCGGTCGGCCGGGTGCTGGGGGTCGACCGGCACGTAGGCGGCGCCCGCGGTCATCACCGCGAGCAGGGCGGTGGTGAGGTCCGCGGACCGGGGCAGGACGAGTGCCACCCGGTCCTCGGGGCCCGCTCCGCGCTCGATCAGCAGCCGGGCGAGCCGGTTGACCCGGTCGGCCAGCGTGGCGTAGTCGAGGTCGCCCGTCCCGTCGACGAGGGCGGGGCGGGCCGCGTGGGCGGCGGCCCGCGCGGCGAAGAGCTCCGGGACGGTGCCCGCGGGCACCGGCCGGTGGGTGTCGTTCCAGCCGGTCAGGAGCTGTGCGCGCCGGTCGGGCGGCAGGATCTCCAGCGTCCGCACCGGGCGGGCGGGGTCGGCGACGGCCGCCCGCAGCAGCGTCACCAGGTGGGCGGCGATCCGCTCCGCGCTGTCCCGGTCGAACAGCTCGGTGGCGTAGTTCAGCAGGCCGGAGATGCCGCCGCCGGCGGTGTCCTCGACCAGGGTGAGTTCCAGGTCCACCTTGGCGACCGGCAGCGGCATCTCGTGCGGGGTCACCTCCAGGCCGGGCAGCTCGACCTGGCGCAGGTCGTTGTTCTGGTAGGCGAGGATCACCTGGAACAGCGGGTTGTGCGACAGCGAGCGGTCGGCGCCGACCAGGTCGACCAGCCGCTCGAACGGCAGGTCCTGGTGGGCGTAGGCGCCCAGCGCCGTCGCGCGGGCCCTGCGCAGCAGTTCGGTGAAGCTCGGGTCGCCGGAGACGTCGGTGCGCAGCACCAGTGTGTTGACGAAGAAGCCGATCAGGTCGTCGGCGGCCGCGTCGGTGCGGCCGGCGACCGGGGTGCCGATCGGGATGTCGTCGCCGGCGCCGAGCCGGGACAACAGCGCGGCCAGTGCGGCCTGGAACACCATGAACGGCGTGGTGTCGGTCCTCGCCGCCAGCTCGCGCAGCGCGCCGGTCAGTCCGGCGTCGATGTGCACCGGCACGGCTCCGCCCTCGTGTCCGGCGACGGCCGGGCGGGGCCGGTCCGTCGGCAGTTCGAGTTCCTGCGGTGCTCCGGCCAGTTGCTCCCTCCAGTACGCCAACTGGGCGGCGGCCGTGCTGTCCTCGGCCTGCTCGTCGCCGAGCAGCGCACGCTGCCAGAGCGTGTAGTCGGCGTACTGCACGGGCAGCGGCCGCCAGTCGGGCACGGTGCCGTCGAGGCGGGCCCGGTAGGCCGCCGACAGGTCGCGGACCAGCGGAGCCTGGGACCAGCCGTCGCCGGCGATGTGGTGCACGACCGCGCACAGCACGTGCTCGTCCGGGGCGAGCCGGAACAGCCAGGCGCGCACCGGCAGGTCGACGGCGAGGTCGAAGCCGGCCGTGCCGGCCGCGTGCAGGGCCGCGGACAGTCCGGCTTCGGCGACGTCCGAGACCTCGATGTCGACGACGGCGCTCCCGGCCGGGACGATCTGCTGCCAGGGCTCGCCGTCGGTGTCCGGGAACACGGTGCGCAGGGCCTCGTGCCGGGCAACCACGTCGTTGAACGCGGCGGTCAGCGCGGCCGTGTCCAGCGCACCGGACAGGCGTACGGCGAACGGGATGTTGTAGGTGGCGCCGGGGCCTTCCATGCGGTTGAGGAACCACAGCCTGCGCTGGGCGAAGGACAGCGGCACCCGCTCCGGCCGGTGGGCCGGGCGCAGTGCGGGCCGGGTGGCCGCCGGGGTGTCGGTGAGCCGGCCGGCGAGCGCGGCCGGCGTCGGGTCCTCGAAGACGCGGCGGATGGGCAGTTCGACGCCGAGCACCGAACGGACCCGGCTGACCAGGCGGGTGGCCAGCAGTGAGTGGCCGCCCCGCTCGAAGAAGTTGTCGTGCACGGAGACCGTCTCGAGGCCGAGCACCTCGGCGAACAGCCCGCACAGCAGCTCCTCGTGCGGGGTACGCGGGCCGCGGGTCTCCTCCTCGGTGTGCTCGGGCGCGGGCAGCGCCCGCGCGTCCAGCTTGCCGTTGGTGGTCAGCGGCAGCGCGTCCAGGGCGACGATCGGCCGGGGCACCATGTACTCGGGCAGCCGCTCGGCCGCCCAGGTCCGCAGCTCCTCGGTGTCCAGCGTCGCGTCGGCGGCCGGGACGGCGTAACCGACCAGATGCCGCACTCCGGGCCGGTCCTCGCGGACCACGACGGCGACCTGGCCGACGGCGTCGTGCCCGGCCAGCACCGCCTCGATCTCGCCGAGTTCGATGCGGAAGCCGCGCAGCTTCACCTGGTTGTCGGTCCGGCCCACGAACTCCAGCAGGCCGTCCTCGCGCCAGCGCACCACGTCGCCGGTGCGGTACAGCCGGGTTCCGGGCTCACCGTACGGGTCCGCGACGAACCGCTCGGCGGTCAGGTCGGCCCGGCCGACGTAGCCGCGGGCCAGTCCGACGCCCGCGACGTACAGTTCGCCCGCGACGCCGGGCGGACACAGCCGCAGGCCGCTGTCGAGGACCAGGACGCGCTTTCCGTCCAGGGGGCGGCCGATGGGCACCGCCTCGGGTACGGGCGCGCCGGCCGGCAGCGGGTGCGCCGCGGCCATGACGGTGACCTCGGTGGGCCCGTAGGCGTTGACGACCGTCAGGTCCGGGCAGGCGTCGAGTGCCTGGCGTACGGCGGCGGCCGGCAGGGCCTCGCCGCCGGTCCACACCTCGCGCAGCGACCGGAACGTCTCGGGGGCCTCGGCGGCGATCAGCCGGAACAGGCCGGTGGTGAACAGCGTGGCGGTGACCCGGTGCTCGACGAGGGTGCGGCCGATGGTGGCGATGTCCAGTTCGCCGGGCGGGCCGACCACGAGGGTGCCGCCGTTCAGCAGCGGGATCCACATCTGGTAGGTCGAGGCGTCGAAGGCGTGCGCCGACTGCAGCAGCACCCGCTCCTGCGCGCCGCCCTCGAACAGGCCGTCGGCGGCCAGGTCGCCGATCCCCCGGTGGGTGACGGCGACGCCCTTGGGGCGGCCGGTCGAGCCGGAGGTGTACATGATGTACGCGGTCCGGTCGGGGCCCGGCGGCATCGGGACGCCTCCCGCGGGCAGCGGGTGGTGGCCGGGCAGGTCGCCCTGTTCGAGGATCAGGGAGATGCCGCTGTCGGCGAGCACGTGCTCGCGCCGGGCCGCCGGCCAGCGGTGGTCGATCGGTACGTACACGGCGCCGGCCCGGATCACGCCGAGCACCGCGAGGACGTACTCGGCGGAGCGGTCCATGGCGATGCCGACGGGCTCCTCGTCGCGCACCCCGCGCTCGCGCAGCCAGGCGGCGATCCGCTCGACGCGGTCGGTGAGTTCCGCGTAGGTCAGCGACAGGCCGCCGCAGACCAGCGCCTCCCGGTCCGGTGTCTCCGCGGTGCGCAGCGCGAGGAGTTCCGGCAGGGTGCGCCCCTCGGCGGGGGCGGGCGGCGGGCTCCACTCGTCGAGCAGCCGGGACCGTACGCCGGCGTCGAGCACGTCGACCGTGCCCGCCGGGACGGACGGGTCGGTGACGAACGTCTCCAGCACGGCGGTCAGCGCGCGGCTGTAGCCCTCGATGCGGGCCTCGTCGAACGCGTCGGCGCGGTAGGTGAAGCGCAGTTCGAGCGAGTCGCCGGGGATGACCATGAGGGCGAGCGGGTAGTGCGCGCCGTCGGTGGAGAAGACACCGGCGACCGACAGGCCGCCGGGGAGGGTGAGGGCGGCGGGGTCGACGGGGAAGTTCTCCGTCACGGTGAGGGTGTCGAACAGGTCGCCGTGGCCGACGGTCCGCTGGATCTCCGCGAGGCCGAGGAACTGGTGGGCCATGAGGGCGCGCTGCTCGTCCTGGAGCCGCCGGCACAGTGCGAGCAGCGGCTCGTCGCGGTCGAGGCGCACCCGTACCGGCACGGTGTTGAGGAACAGGCCCACCATGGTGTGCACGCCGGGGATCTCCGGCGGCCGGCCGGCGAGGGTCATGCCGAAGGTGACGTCGGTGCGGTCGGTGAGCCGGCCGAGGAGCAGGCCCCAGGCGGCGTGCACGACGGTGTTGAGGGTGAGGCCGAGTTCGCGCACGCGCCGGTCGAGCCGCCCGGTGGTCTCCGGCGACAGCCGGACGCTGACCTTGCTGGGCAGCACGGAGGCGGAGCGGTCGTCGGGCAGGGCGGCCAGCAGGGTCGGCCCGTCGAGTCCGGCGAGCGCGTCCCGCCAGGCCCGCCCGGCGGCGTCGCGGTCCTGCTTCGCGAGCCATCCCAGGTGGTAGCGGAACGGCGTCACCGGGGGCAGTGCCGCCGCGTCACCGCCGGCCGCGTACAGCTCGAACAGTTCCCGCACCAGCACCGGCGCCGACCAGCCGTCGAGCAGGATGTGGTGGTTGGTGACCAGCAGCCGGTGCCGCAGCGGCGCGGTACGCACGACGGTGAACCGCAGCAGGGGCGGGCGGTGCAGGTCGAACCGGGCGGCCCGGTCCTGGTCGGTGATCTCGCGCAGCGCCGCGTCCCGCTCCGGTTCGGGCAGTCCGGTCAGGTCGGTCTCCCGCCAGGGCAGGTCGACCGCCTTCGGGACGAACTGCAGGGGGCGTGCCCCGCCGTCCCGGAAACCCGCGCGCAGGTTGGCGTGCCGCTGCAGCAGGACACGGGCGGCCGAGCGCAGGGCGGGGACGTCGAGCGGTCCGTCGATGTCCATGCCGAGCTGCATGACGTAGACGTCGGGGCCGTCCTGCTCGTCGTACTGCGCGTGGAAGAGCAGGCCCTCCTGCAGCGGGGTGAGCGGCAGGACGGCTTCCAGCGACGAGGGCTCGGTGCTCATTGACTAAACGCTCCAATTCGATGCGAACTCGTCCAGCTCGTCCTGGGAGACCAGAGGGATGTCCCACTCGCTGCGGGCCGCCGGGTCGTCCGCTGCGGTGTCGTCCGGCGCGGGGACGGCCGCCGCGGCGATGGCGCGTACGGTGCGGTGGGCGAACACGTCCTGCGCCGTCAACACGAGTCCCGCCGCCCGGGCCTTGCTGACCAGTTGGATGGAGACGATGCTGTCGCCGCCCTGGCGGAAGAAGTCGTCGTCCGCGCCGACCCGGGCGAGCCCGAGCACCTCCGCGAAGATCCGGGCGACGATCTCCTCCTCGGGGGTGGAGGGTGCCGCGCCCGAGGCGGACGCGGCGGCGTCCGGGGCCGGCAGCGCCCGCTGGTCGAGCTTGCCGTTCGGGGTGACGGGCAGCGCGTCCAGGACGACCAGCGCGGAGGGCACCATGTAGTCGGGCAGCCGGGCGGCGAGCGCCTCGTGCAGCTCGGCGACCAGGGCGCCGTCCCTGCGGCCGGCGAGCGGGTCGTTGGCGTACCGGTCGGGGGCGGGGCCGGGCAGGTACAGGTCGCGGTAGGCGGGTTCGGGGACGCCGGTGCCGGCGTCCGGGACGAACACCGCGTCCAGCCGTCCGTCGGTCACCGCGGCGGTCCAGGTGACCAGGGTGCGGTAGCCGGCGCGGGAGCCGATCTCGGTGAGCGCGCCCACGGCGATGCCGTCGGGTGCGGGGACGCCGTCGATCTCCGCGACGGCGACCAGGTCGGCGGCGAGCCGCCCGTTGGGGATGCCGGTGACGCGCAGCGGGGCCCGGCCGGGCTCGCGCAGCCGGGCGGCGAGACCGGTGAGGCCGTCGGCGTCGTCCCAGGCCAGGACGGGCACCGAGCCGAGGGAGACGGCGTCCGCCGGGTTCTTGTGCAGCACCACGTCGTACCGGTAGCGGCTGAGCTCGTTGTCGTAGGCTCCCTGCTTGATCCGGATGTCGACGCCGCCGAAGCCGTCCAGGACGCCCGCGAGGGTGTCGAACAGACCGGGGTCGACGAGCAGTTCGGTCTCGCGCTCGACGGCCCGGTCGACCGCGGCCCGCGCGGCGTCGGCGCTGTCGGAGGGGTGCGCGACGCGGTGGACGCCCGCTCGCATGCAGCGCAGCAGCCGGTGGTCGCGCAGGTCGCCGAGGAAGACGGCGCCGGTGTCGCCGAGCAGGGCGAACGCCTTGCGGATCACCTCGGTCAGATAGTCGACGCTCGGGAAGTACTGGGCGACGGAGTTGATGACGACGGTGTCGAACGAGCCCTCCGGCACGCCGTCCAGGCGGTGTGCCGGGGCGGCGGTGAACCGGGTCCGTCCGGCGAGCACCGGATCGGCGGCGGTCTGGCGGCGCAGCGTCTCGATGACCGTGCCGGACAGGTCGGTGCCCCAGTACAGCTCCACGTGCGGGGCGACCGGCGCCATGATCAGGCCGGCGCCGACGCCGATCTCCAGCACCCGCTCGGGCCGCAGGTCGAGGATCCGTTCGACGGTCGCGGCGCGCCAGGCGCGCATCTCCTCCTCGGGCAGCACGGAGCCGTCGTAACTGCTGTGCCAGCCGGCGAAGTTCTCGCCGAGCGGCGGGCCGTCCTCGGCGGCGGCCCCGTACACCTCGTCGTTGATGACCTGCCACTTGTCGACCTGGTCGGTCTCCAGGCCGGTGTCGCGGTCCTCGGCGCTCTGCCGGGCGGGCACCACGTAGCCGACGAGCCTGCGCTCACCGGGCCGGTCCTCGCGGAGGACGACGGCCGCCGACGCCACCTGTGGCCGGCCGGTCAGCACCTTGGCGATCTCGTCGGGTTCGACGCGGAAGCCGCGCAGCTTCACCTGGTCGTCGGCGCGGCCGACGAACTCGAGCCGGCCGTCGGCGCGGTGGCGCACGAGGTCGCCGGTGCGGTACATCCGCTCGCCCGGCTCGCCGAACGGCGCGGCGACGAACCGCTCGGCGGTCAGGCCGGGCCGGCCCAGGTAGCCGCGGGCCAGGCCGCAGCCGGCCACGTACAGTTCGCCCGCGACACCGGGCGGGACCGGGTTGAGCCGGGCGTCCAGCACGTACACCCGCATGTTGGTGATCGGGGTGCCGATGGGCGGGACGGCGGCCTCGGTGAGCGGTTCGCTCATGGTCGCGCAGACGGTGGTCTCGGTGGGGCCGTAGGCGTTGATCATGCGGCGGCCGTGGGACCAGAGGCCGGCCAGTTCCGCCGGGCAGGCCTCGCCGGCGACGGTGAGCACCAGGTCCGCGGGCACGGCGGCCGGGTCCAGGCCGGTCAGCGCGACCGGCGGGATGGTGGCGTGGGTGACGCGGTACTCGGTGAGGAACCGGGCCAGCGCGTCGCCGAGCAGCAGCCCGGCGTCGACGGGCAGGACCAGCGCGGCGCCGCGCAGCAGCGCGATGCAGGTCTCCGACACGGCCGCGTCGAAGCTCGGCGTGGCGTACTGCACGACCCGGCTGTCCCGCTGGATCGCGAACCGTTCGATCTGCGCGGCGGCGAGGTTGCCGATGCCGCGGTGGGTGACGACGACGCCCTTGGGGCGGCCGGTCGAGCCGGAGGTGTAGATGACGTAGGCGGGGTGGTCGACCGAGGCGGGCCGGACCCGTTCGGCGTCGGTGAGCCGGGTGTCGGGCCGGGCGGCGATCTCGGCCGCGGTGGCCGGGTCGTCGACCACCAGCGTCGGCGTGTCCGGGACGACCTCGGCGGCCGTCCCCGCGACCTCCGCGCAGGTCAGCATGAGCGCGGGCGCGCAGTCCCCGGCCATGAACGCGACGCGGTCGCGCGGGTAGCCGGGGTCGACCGGGACGAACGCGGCGCCCGCGGTGACCACGGCGAGCTGCGCCACCACCAGGTCGACCGACTTCGGCATGACCAGCAGCACCCGGTCCTCCGCGCCGATCCCCCGCGCGACGAGCTGCCGGGCCAGCCGGTTGACCCGCGTCTCCAGCTCGGCGTACGTCAGTTCCTCGGCGCCGGCGACCAGCGCGAGGGCCTCGGGCGTACGGGCCACCTGGGCGGCGAACAGGGCGGGCAGGGTGTCGAAGTCGACGGCGCGTGCGGTGTCGTTCCACTCGACGAGGACCCGCCGG
Source organism: Streptomyces sp. NPDC018947 (assembly GCF_044390505.1). Lineage (NCBI taxonomy): Bacteria > Bacillati > Actinomycetota > Actinomycetes > Kitasatosporales > Streptomycetaceae > Streptomyces > Streptomyces sp. NPDC018947. Next base: position 183,766 of record NZ_JBIRZD010000005.1, on the reverse strand, counting down.
CGCTCGTCGTCCCGGAGCACGTCCAGCTCGCTGAGCCGGGCGGACGGGCGGACGGTCGCCGCCTCGAGCAGGCGCACCAGCCGCTCGATGAGCAGCTCGACGGTGGAGCGGTCGTACAGGTCGGTGGCGTACTCGACGGCGCAGACCATGTGGTCGGGGGTGTCACCCTCGCCCTGCACCTCGCGGAAGTCGAAGAGCAGGTCGAGCTTGGCGGTGCGGGTGACGGCCGGCTCGATCCACGCGTCGAGGCCGGGCAGGTCGAGGGCCGGGGTCGCGTTGTTCTGGAAGCCGAGGCCGATCTGGATGAGCGGATGGCGGCCCGCCGACCGCTCCGGGTTGACGGCCTCGACCAGCCGCTCGAACGGCAGGTCCTGGTTGGCGAAGGCGGCGAGGCCGTCCGCCCGGGCCTTGCCGAGCAGGTCGTCGAAACGGGGGTCGCCGTCGAGGCGGGTGCGCATCACGAGGGTGTTCACGAGGAAGCCGACCAGGTCGTCCAGCGCCTCGTCGGTGCGGCCCGCGATGGAGATGCCGAGGGGGACGTCGTCCCCGGCGCCGAGCTTGTTCAGCAGCGCGGCCAGCACGGTCTGCACCACCATGAACGGGCTGACGTCGAACTCCCGGGAGCAGCGCATGAGGTGCTGGTACTGCTCGGCGGTGAGCGCGAAGCGCAGAGTCTCGCCGCGGTAGGTGGCGACGGCCGGCCGGGGCCGGTCGGTGGGGAGGGTGACCTCCTCGGGCAGCCCCGCCAGGTACTGCCGCCAGTGGGCGAGCTGACCGGAGATGGCCGAGCCCGGGTCGTCCTCGTCGCCGAGGATCTCGCGCTGCCACAGCGTGTAGTCCGTGTACTGCACCGGCAGCGGCCGCCAGTCGGGGATCCGGCCCTGGCTGCGGGCGGTGTAGGCGGTCTCGAGGTCGCGGGTGAGCGGCACCAGGGACCAGCCGTCGCCGGCGATGTGGTGCACCGGCATGAGCAGTGCGTGGTCGTCCTGCGCGACGCGGAAGAGGTGGGCGCGCACGGGTGCCTCGGTGGCCAGGTCGAAGCCGATGGCGGCCATGTCGGCCATGGCCTCGTCCAGGTCCGCCGCGGCGATCTCGGTCACGCCCATGACCGGGGTGGCCTCGGCGGCGGACAGGACGTGCTGGCGCGGGGTGCCGTCCCGGTCGGGGAAGACGGTGCGCAGGCTCTCGTGCCGGGCGATCACGTCGCCGATGGCGGCCTGCAGCGCCTCCTCGTCGAGCGAGCCGCGCAGCCGCACCACGAGCGGGATGTTGTAGGTGCCGGCCCCGCCGTCGATCTTGTCGACGAACCACAGCCGCAACTGGGCGAAGGACAGCGGGATCTCCTCCGGCTTGTCCATCACGGTGAGCGGGCGCCGGGCCTCGGGGACGTTGCCCGTGCCGGCCAGCCAGGCGATCAGCGCGGCCGGGGTGGGGTGCTCGAAGACGGTGCGGATGGCCAGTTCCACGCCGAACGCGGCGCGGATCCGGCTGACGAGCCGGGTGGCCAGCAGCGAATGGCCGCCCAGGTCGAAGAAGTTGTCGTCCAGGGAGACCGACGGGAGGCCGAGGATCTCCGCGAACAGACCGCAGAAGATCTCCTCTTCAGGTGTGCGCGGGGCGCGGCCGGAGGTGGCGGCGCCGAAGTCGGGTGCGGGCAGCGCCCGGGTGTCCAGCTTGCCGTTGGTGGTCAGCGGCAGCGCGTCGAGCTGCACGAACCAGGACGGCACCATGTGGTCGGGCAGTTCGGCGGCCGCGTGCTTGCGCAGCGCCGCCGGCTCCAGCGCGGGGCCGTCGCCCCGCCCGCCGACGACGTAGGCCACCAGCCGCTTGTCGCCGGGGTTGTCCTCGCGTACGACGACCGCGGCCTGGCGCACGTCCGGGTGGCGCAGTACGGCGGACTCGATCTCGCCCGGTTCGATGCGGAACCCGCGGATCTTGACCTGGTGGTCGGAGCGGCCCAGGTACTCGAGGTTGGCGGAGCCGTCCTCCGCCCAGCGCACCACGTCGCCGGAGCGGTACATGCGCTCCCCGGCGGGACCGAAGGGGTCGGCGACGAACCGGGTGGAGGTCAGGTCCGGGCGGCCGAGGTAGCCGTCGGCGACACCGGGGCCGCTCACGTACAGCTCGCCGGGGACACCGGGCGGGACCGGGCGCAGCGCCCCGTCGAGGACGTACAGGCGCAGGTCGCGGATGCCGAGGCCGATCATGCTGCCCGTGCCGGCCGTGGCGTCGGAGGCGTTCAGCATGAGCTCGGTGGTGTGCACGGTGGTCTCGGTGATGCCGTACATGTTCACCAGCCGCGGGGCGTCCTCGGCGTGCCGCTCGTACCACTGGGCGAGCCGGCCGAACTCCAGTGCCTCGCCGCCGAAGACGACGAACCGCAGGGCGAGTTCCGCGCCCGTCTCCGGCTCGTCGGCGTCGGCCTGGACGAGCTGGTAGAAGGCGGAGGGGGTCTGGTTGAGCACGGTGACCCGTTCGCGGGCCAGCAGCCGCAGGAACTCGTGCGGTGAGCGGGTCACGTGGTGCGGCGGCACCAGGAGTCCGGAGCCGTGCAGCAGGGCGCCCCAGATCTCCCACACGGAGAAGTCGAAGGCGTAGGAGTGGAACAGCGCCCACACGTCGTCCGGGCCGAAACCGCTCCAGTGGCGGGTGTGGTCGAGCAGCCGGATCACGTTCTGGTGGGCGACCACGACGCCCTTGGGGCGGCCGGTGGAACCGGAGGTGTAGATGACGTAGGCGGCCTGGTGGGGCAGGAGCGGGCCGCCCCGCTCGCCGTCCTGGAGGGGCGCGTCGGACAGCGCGGCCAGGGCGATGCGGATGAACGGGTCGTCCAGCACGATCGTGGGCACGTCGTCCGCGGGGCGCGCCGCCAGGGTGTCCTGGTGGGCGGTGACCATGGCGGTCGGGCGGGCGTCGCCGAGGATGTAGGCGGCCCGGTCGGCCGGGGAGTCGGGATCGATCGGCAGATAGGCCGCGCCGGCCTTGATCGTGGCGAGCAGCGCCACGGGGAGGTCCGCCGAGCGGGGCATGGCCAGGGCGACGAGGTCGCCGCGCCGCACGCCGCGGGAGATCAGCAGGCGGGCCAGCCGGTTGGAGCGCGCGTCGAGCTCCCGGTAGGTCAGGGTGCGGCGCTCGTCGCCGTCGAAGGCGATCACGGCCGTGTGGTCGGGGTGGGCGGCGGCCGCACCGGCGAAGCGTTCGGTCAGGGTCGACAGCACGGGCTCCGGAGTGGAGGCCACACCGCCCCACTCGTCGACGAGCCGGGTCCGCAGTTCCTCGTCGACCGTGTCGAACGCGCCGACGGGACGGTGCGGGTGGGCGGCGATTTCACCGAGCAGCCGCATGACGAGGCGGTGGTGGCGCTCGGCGGCGCCGGAGCGGTAGACGTCCGGGTTGGCCGTCATGTCGAACCGGAAGCCGCCGTCCGGCTCGGCCATCACGATCAGGGAGAAGTCGTCGTCCTGGCCTGCCGTGAGCGGGTGCAGGGTGGCGGGGACTCCGGCGAACGAGACGGGGACGGTGGCCACGTGCAGGTTGAGGCGGGGCCCCAGCAGTCTCCCGTCGGAGCCGAGGAGCAGCAGGTCGCGGCGCAGGTCCTCGTAGCGGTACCGCTTGTGCCGGGACGCCTCGCGCATCCGCCGGTGGGCGTGCCGGACGAGTTCGGCGGCCGTCATCTCCGGCCGCACGTCCAGCCGTACGCCGATGACGTTGGAGACCATGCCGGGCACGGCGCGGCCCGTGGCGGTGGTGCGGGCGGCGACGGACAGGGCGACGACGACGTCCGTGCTGCCGGTGACGCGGCTGGTGTAGGCGGCGAGGGCGGCCAGCACGGCGGCCGGCCAGCCGACGCCGACCGTGCGGGCCGCGTCGCGGACCTCGGCTCCGACGCCGGCCGGGACGTGCCCGCCGGCCCGGACCTGGTGGTGAGGCATCGCGGTCGGCCGGTCGCCGAGGCTCGGGACGGCCGGGGCGTCGGCGAACCGGGCGGTCCAGAAGTCCCGGTCGGCCTCGAAGGCGGCGGACCGGCGGTAGGCGGCCTCGTCCTCGATCAGCTCGCGCAGCGGGGGGAACGCGCCGGCGGCGGTGTCGTCGCCCGCGACGAGCCGGGTGTAGACCTCGGCGACGCGGGCGGCGACGAGACTCGCGCCGGCGGCGTCCATCACCACGTGGTGGTAGCGGTAGTAGAACAGCGTCCGGTCGTCCGCCACCTTCAGCAGGGCGAAGCGGTACAGCGGCCCGCCGTCCAGGTCCAGCGCGGTGTCCGCGTCGGACCACATCCACGCCTCGGCCTCCTGCCACGGCTCCTCGGCCGTGGTGAAGTCCTTCACGTGCAGCGGCTGTTCGTCCCAGTCGCCGACGGGTTCGACGACCTGGACCGGACCGGTGCCGTCGTCGGTGATCCGCGCCCGCAGGGCCTCGGCCTCGGTGACGACCTGGCGCATCGCGGACACGAACAGCCGCTCGTCGACGGCTCCCTCGATGTCCAGGTACAGGGCCGCGTTGAAGGTGGCGTTGGGACCGCTCAGGCTCTGTGCGTACCAGATTCCGGCCTGGCCGGCGGTCAGTGGCAGAACCGTGGCTGACGAGTCAGACATCTGTCCTCTGTTTTCTTCGGGCCGGGCCGATCCGGTGTTCGGCGGTGAAGGCGTGAAAGGCCGGGTGCTCGGACTACTGACTCAACGGATACACGACCCGGTATTCGCTGTCGCGGGCCGATGCAATTTCCGGAAACGACGTCCCCACGAGGGAATTCGGTTTCTCCCGCCCGCCCGGTCTGCAGCTAGCGGCAAAGGGTCCTGCGGAGGGTCTCGTGCTCCTTAGGATCGGCCCGCAGGAAACGACCTCAGCTCAGAATTAGGGGTACCGTCATGACCGACGCCGAGACGAAGGTGGCGACGTGCCCTGTCGCCCCGCACGGCTGGCCCAACCCGCTGCTGCCGGAGTACGACCAGTTGCCGGAGGGCCGGCCGCTGACGCAGGTCACCATGCCGTCGGGCAGCAAGGCGTGGCTGGTCGCGCGGCACGACCAGATCCAGCGCCTGCTGGCCGACAACCGCTTCAGCGTCGAGCCCCACCCCACGTTCCCGATCCGGTTCCCCGCGCCGCAGGAACTGCTCGACATGATCGCCCGCGACGCGAAGAACCTGCTGGTCACCATGGACCCGCCGCGGCACACCCGGGTCCGTCAGATGGCTCTGCCGGACTTCACCATCAAGGCCGCGGAGAAGCTCCGGCCGCGGATGCAGGACCTGATCGACCACTACCTGGACACCATGGAGGCCGAGGGCGCCCCCGCCGACCTGGTCCAGGCACTGGCCCTGCCCTTCCCCGCGCAGGTGATCTGCGAGCTGGCCGGCATCCCCGAGAACGACCGGGAGATCTTCACCCGGAACGCGGCGATCATGGTGGGCACCCGGCACTCGTACACCATGGAGCAGAAGCTCGCGGCCAACGAGGAGCTGATGAAGTACTTCGCGGCCCTCGTCACGGAGAAGCAGACCAACCCGACCGACGACATGCTCGGCAACTTCATCACCCGGGCCGGGCAGACCGACGAGTTCGACCACCACGGTCTGACCCTGATGACCAAGATGCTGCTGCTCGCGGGCTACGAGTTCATCGTGAACCGCATCGCGCTCGGCATCCAGGCCCTGGTCGAGAACCCCGAGCAGCTCGCCGAGCTGCGCGCCGACCTGCCGGGTCTGATGCCCAAGACCGTGGACGAGGTGCTGCGTTACTACAGCCTGGTCGACGAGATCATCGCCCGTGTCGCCCTCGAGGACGTCGAGATCGACGGCGTCACCATCAAGGCGGGCGAGGGCATCCTGGTCCTCAAGGGCCTGGGCGACCGCGACCCGGCCAAGTACACGGACCCGGACGTCTTCGACATCCACCGCGACTCCCGCGACCACCTGGCCTTCGGCTACGGCGTCCACCAGTGCCTCGGCCAGCACGTCGCGCGGCTGATGCTGGAGATGTGCCTCACCAGCCTGGTCGAGCGCTTCCCCGGGCTGCACCTGGTGCAGAGCGACGAGCCGATCGAGCTCATCGACGGGCTGCCGCCGGTGCACAAGCTGACGATCGGCTGGTAGGCGCGATGAAGGTGACCGCCGAACGCGACCGCTGCATCGGGGCAGGGCTGTGCACGCTCCACGCCCCGTCCGTCTTCGACCAGGAGGACGACGGGATGGTGGTCGTCCTCAACGAGACGCCCACCGGCGCCGACGCCGACGACGCCCGCAAGGTCGCGGAACACCTCTGCCCGGGCAAGGCCGTCCGGATCACCGGCGGCTGACCCCGCTCCCCCCGTCCCCCGCGCCGCGGGTCCGGCACCCCGTCGACTCCGACATCGACCGGGCACCGGGCCCGCGGTCGTTTTCCCCGTACCAGCCCTCGTCACCGAAGTGGACAGTCCATGACCCAGCTCAGCGGATGGAAAGTGCTCAACCCCGGCCGGGACGGCGGCGACCTGGTGCTCGCCGTCGACTTCGCCACCACGGGCCGCTCCGACTCGTCCTTCTCCGACCTCGCCCCGCGCCTCGATCCGGCGCTCGCCCTGTGGGAGACCCGGCAGCCGTCCGGCACCGCCCCCCTGTCCGCCGAGGACCACCTCGTGCTGTGGGACGGCCAGGCGGCGGCATGCGGCCGCAGGGTGCGGGCCGTGCTCGGCTACTGCGCCGGCAGCGTCTTCGCCGGCGAGCTCGCGGCGCGGGTGGCGGCCCGGCAGGGCGATGCGCCCCACCTGGTGCTGTTCGAGCCGGAGGTCCCGGCTCCGGCCGGCCTGTACCGGGACTTCGCCACGATGATGAACCAGTTCGCCTCGGTGCTGACCGCCCAGGAGGTGATCGCCGCCCAGCAGGAGGCGAACGCCGCCCTCACGGCCGACGTGGACTTCGGCGCGTACGGCGACGTCCTCGTACGGATCTTCATGGAGCGGGCGGGCGCGGCGTTCGCCCGCGAGGAACTGGACACCGAGCTGCTGGACGAGTTCGTCGCGGTGTTCCGGTCGTACGTCTCCTACCTGGACGCCGCCCGCCGCATCGACCCGGCCGCCGCCTGGCGCACCGGGACCGCGGTGAACTCCCGTACGCCCTCGCAGGGCGCGGCGCTGGCCGGGCGCAACGTCGACATCGACGTCGACCACGCCGACATGCTGCGCGACGGCCGGGTGGCCGAGGCCGTCAACCGCATCCTCGGCTCGTACGTGGCGTCCTGAGGTGCCCTCGGGAGCTCCGCGGAAGTCCTGCGGAGCTCCCGAGGTCGGCCCGGGGCGTGCGGGTGAGGTGTCCCGGCGTCCTCGGGCGGCCCCGGGCACGACGAACCGGCCCCCGTTCTCAGGAACGGGGGCCGGTTCGCTGCCGGGCGTTCAGGAGGCGGCGGTCATCGCGCGGTCGACCCGCTCCCGCGGCCGGCTGGAGCCGACCAGGGCCCCGACCGTCATCACGCACCGGTCGCCGTCCCAGGTCTGCCCGGACACGAAGACGTTGTCGGCCATCAGCCGGTCGATCCGCGACACATGGCGCAGGACGGCGCCGGGGCGCACCTCGCCGAAGAAGCGGCAGTCACGGAAGGCCGCGGCGACGGGAACGCCCCGCGCGGTGCCGGTGGACAGCCACAGCAGCACCGACGCCTGTCCGAAGGACTCCAGCATCAGCGACCGGGGGTACATGTACCGCGACAGGGGCAGTCCGTCGGCCATCTGCTGGTAACAGGGTTCGGACCCGGAGACCGCCTTGACCACGGTGATCCGCCGCCCGGGGTCGAGGGATTCGACCCGGTCCACCATGAGCATGGGGTGCCGTACCGGCAGCAGGTCGAGGATCCCCGTGTAGTCGGGGCCGGACGGCCCGTCGGCCGCGGGGGGCGGCGCGTCCTCCGGTGGCGGGGCGGCGAGGACGGCGGCGCGGTCGCCGAGCGTGGCCTTCACCGCCGCGACGGGGGTGCCGTCCTGCCGGACGCCGTCGGCGGTCACCCGCCGGCGTCCCGGGCCGTCGGGCGTCACCGTGACGTCCAGGCGGATCTCGTCGCCGCCCTGCATCGGCGCCAGCCAGCGCCCCGACCGCACCTCCAGCAGGTTCAGCGGCTCGTCCGTGCCGACGACGGTGGTCACCGCCTGGCGCAGTGCCTCCAGGACGAAGACCGCCGGCAGCAGCGTCAGCCCGGGGAAGTGCCCCGCCATGTAGGGGTCCTCGGGATCGACGGTCTTGTACACCACGATCCTGGTCCCGGGCCCGTCGGAGAGGATCCGCATCCGGTCCACGGCGCGCAGCGGTGCCGCGTAGGCGCGCCGCGCGGAGTCGGCGGAAGCCCCGGTCACACGAACCACACCTGGTCGTACTCGGGCCAGCGCAGGGCGAGCTCGGCCTGGTTCAGGCAGACGGTCCCGGCGACGAGGCGCTCCGGGCCGAAGCCCAGCGCCGTCACCGCGTCCCGGTCGACGAAGACGGTGCAGTCCTCGGCGATCAGGTCGCGCACGGAACCGCGGTAGTCGGGCAGCGTGTCCAGCGTCATCGTGCCGAGCCGGACCGACGGCCGGTAGACGTCCTCCTCGACGGCGAGCGTCACCGCGGAGCCGCGCAACGCGACGTCGACCCTCTCGAACTGCCCGTGCAGGTCGAGCAGTCCGTACAGGGCGTGGAAGAACTGGGCCTCGACCGCACCGCGGTAGGCACGGTCCAGGACGCACAGCACGGGCGGGCCGAGCCGGCCGCGGGCGGTGGCGGTGCTGCTCATCAGGCCCCTCCGAGGTAGAGCGTCTGCCGGGCGCCGGCGATGGTCGTCGCCAGCCGCAGCGGGGAGCGGTGCCGCACCTGCGGAACGTGGTGCACGGCGCCGCGCTCCTCGGAGCAGGCGGTGCACGCGATCCAGCCGAAGCGGCCGCCGCCGTCGGCGGTCATCCGCTGCACGAGGGCCGACGGGGACGGGTAGTGGCCCTCCGGGTCACGCGTGTTGGGCAGCTTGGTGTCGCCGAAGGTGTCCTGGGTCATCATGTTGGCGTAGCCGCACGCCCAGACACGTACCGAACCGCCCCGGTCGAGCACCGCCTGGGACAGGCGCAGCGCCGAGGTCACCACGTCCGAGGAGTGCGGTGCCGCGGTCAGGATCAGCAGCAGGTCCCACACCCGGCGTTCCATCGCGGCCATCAGTGCCACACCCCCCGGCAGCCGTCCTCCGTGAGCGCGGCGGCGACGACGTCCATGCCGACGAGCCTGACGTGCGGTGACAGGGTGGTGGCGGACAGCGCGCGCTGCGCCGCCGAGAAGTCGTCCACGAGGATCTCGACCCCGGCCCCGGCCAGCCGCCGGATCTCGGGGACGTCGTTGCCGACGGCGCTCAGTACGCCGTCCTCCACGAGGAACACCCGCACCCGGTGCCCGGCCTCGGCGAGCGTCACGGCGTCCATGAGGAACGTGCCCGCGTTGGGACCCGCCCAGTTCCCCTTGCTCTCGACCAGGAAGTAGGACGCGGCGCCGGCACCGGCAGCGGTGCCGGCGGCCGCCGTCTGCGCGTCCATCAACCGCCCAGCTTCCCGTTCAGCAGGACGTGGATGTCGGGGAACGTGCGGACCGTGCCGAGCTCCTCCTCGGGAATCCTGATCCCGTAGCGCTGTTCGAGCGTGACCATGAGTTCCAGGGCCACGACGGAGTCGACGCCGAGTTCCTCGATGAGGAGAATGTCGTCGGTCAGCGCCGAGAGTTCGACATCCAGTGTGTCCGCCACCAGCTCGCGAAGTTCAGACACGTCCAGCGTGGTTTCGGCACTCACCGGAATTTCCTTTCCTCGGGCCATTCGCGCCTTGTACGGAATTACATGCGCGGCTGGATGCTAGGTCAGCGCGGTGGAAGCTGACGAGGCACTCCGCTGGTGGCTGCAGGTACTTGCAAGCACCGCGGTCGGTCAATCCCGGGAATGCATGCTGAATGGCGTCGGCCTTTGTGCCGCCCGTGGCGGCCGTCGTGCCGCGCCGCCGGGAAAGAGCGAACAGCGAGGCAGGTGCACGGTGACGGTGATGGTCACGGGACTCGGTGCGGTGAGCTGCTTCGGCAGCGGCACCGGCGCCCTGTGGGAAGGGCTGCTCGGCGCGAGCCGGCGGCCGGATCCCGCGCCGGACGTCTGCGGCCTGCCGGACCGCCCGCATCTGTACGCGGTGCCGGACGCCGACGCACCGGCGAGAGGCACCGGACGGACCGGCTCGCTGCTGGCGAACGCCGTCGCCGAGGCCGTCGCGGAGGCCGGGCTGACCGCCGGGGACCTGCTGGACGCGGGACTGACCGTGGGGACGTCGCTGGGCGACATCGATCTGTCGGAGCGGGGCGCGGACCTGCGCGCGGGCGCGGACCCCGCCTGCATTCCGCCCGCCACCCACCGTGTGACGGCCTCGCTGGCGGCCCGGTTCGGGATCGGCGGTCCGGGCCAGACCCTCTCCACCGCCTGCTCCGCGGGCGCCTACGCGGTCGCCTGGGGCGCGGAGCTGATCGCAACGGGCCAGGCGGACATCGTCGTCGCGTGCGGCGGGGACGCCTTCTCCCGCGTCGCCGTCGGCACGCTGCAGCGCTTCGGACTCCTGGACGGCGACTGCTGCCGCCCCTTCGACACGGGCCGGGCCGGCATGGTCACCGGGGAGGGCGCCGCCGCCCTGGTGCTGGAGTCCGCCGAGTCCGCACGCCGGCGCGGCAGGACGGCGCACGCCGTGCTGGCCGGGCACGGCTGGAGCTGCGACGCCCACCATCCGATGGCGCCGGAGCCCTCCGGTGAACAACTGCGCCGCTCGGCCGCCCTCGCCCTGGCCGGGATCGACGGTGCGCCCGGCGCGGCCGTGCTGCACCGCGCCGGGGTGGCGGTCAACGACACCGTGGAGGCCACCGCGATCGGCGAGGCGGTGACCGCCGCCGGCGGGCGGGCCGGCTCGGTGCTCGGGTACGCGCCCAAGGCGGTCATGGGTCACACGGCGGGCGCGGCCGGCGTGTTCGGCTGCCTGATCGCGGCCCTCGTCCTGCGCCACGGCCTGGTCCCGCCCAACGCGCACGTCGAGAACCCGGACCCGGACTGCCCGCTGACGGTCCCCCTGGACGGACCGGTGCCGCTCCCGCGCCCCTCGGTCCTGGTCAGCGGCACCGGTTTCGGCGGCAACAACGCGGTTCTGGCCTTGCGGGCCGCCGCGTGAGCGTGCTGATCACCGGCGTCGGCGCCGTCGCCGAGCAACCGCGCCCGGATGGCGAGGCTCCCTGGTTCGACCCGGCCGCCCACCTCGGCCGGCGGGGCTGGAAGTACCTCACCCCGGCCACCCGCTACCTCCTCGCGGCCGGCAACGAGGCACTCGGCCGGCGCCACGACGACCCACCGCTCACCGGCGCCGCCGCCGAGCGGTTCGGGGTGGTCACCGGCACCCAGTACGCCATCACCCGTGTCCACCGCCGGATGGACGCGGTCCTGACGGCCGAGGGGGTCCGGGGGATCAGCCCCGCCGAGGTACCGGGCTTCTCGATGAACACGCCGGGCAGTCAGCTCGCCATCAGCACCGGCGCCCGCGCCTTCTCGGTCACGCTCACCAACCCGGTGACGGCGGGTCTGGAAGCCGTGCATTTCGCGGTCACCGCGTTGCGTACCGGCCGGGCGGACGTGGTGGTGGCCGCGGCGGCCGACCAGGCGCCCGAGGACCACGGCGGCGGCGGCGAGTACGACGCCGCGGCGGCCGTCGTGCTGTCGGCGAGGGGGCGGACACCCGGCTCGGCAGGCGTCGGCCGCCCCCTCGCCGAGGTCACCGGCGTCCTCTCCCGGTTCCTGCCCCCGGCTCCCGCGGGCGACCCCGATGCCGCGGCACTGGAGAGGCACGCGGCGCGGATCGCCGCCCTGGCCCCCGCCTCCGGCGCCGTGGGCCTCCTGGTCGTCGCGCCGCCCGCCGCCGTGCCCCTGGCTCTCGCCGTCCGCGACGCCGTGGTCAAGGCGCTGGCCGCCACCGGGAGCGCGGTGCGGGACCCCGCCGAGGCGGTGCGGGAGGCGCGGCACTGCGCGGTGTCGGGCCTGCTGGAGCTGGTCGCCCTGGCCCGGCCGGGCGCCGGTCCCGCCCTGCTGATATCCGTTTCCGAATCCGGGCATCTCACCGCAACGGGAATCGGCGACGCCGTTGGTCCGGAATTCACCTGAGTGGCGAAGGACCCCAGATCCGTCGGGAATCTTTGACCCGTCCGCCGACCCCCGATAGCGTGCTGATATGACTGTAAGGGCAGTAGAGCCGACCGACCGATTGACCAGGTTCCGCCGTATCGGCGGCCTGGGAGCAGCCATAGCGGTGACACCGTATCTGCTCATCAAAATCGTCTGGACTTTCGGTTTCTTCATTCCGACCGAGGAAATGAGCGGCGCGGACTGGCGTGCGATCAACGCGGCGACCGCGTTCCTCGCCGCCGTCGGCATCGTGCTGGCGATGGCGTTCTCCCGGCCTTGGGGCGAACGCCTGCCCGCGTGGTCGGTGGCCCTGCCCGTGTGGGTCGGCACCGGTCTTCTCGTGCCCATGCTGCTGCTGGCGCCGGTGCTCGGCCCGGCCGCCATGAACCGCGACCAGGAGGCGGGCTCACCGGACTTCTGGGTCTACGAACAGATCCTCGTGATGATCTCGCTGGTCGGCGTCGGGATCGGCCTTCCCGTCGCGCTGGCCGGCTACGCCAGGGCGCGCTGGCCGGAGGCCCTCGGCGGTCCGCTGCGGTGCGCCGAACCGGTCGGCGGCACACGGCAGTTGCAGGTGACGCTGGCCCGGCTGGTCGCGGTCGGCTGTGTGCTGCTCGCCGGGGTCAAGGTCTTCTGGGCCGCGGGCGGCACCCTCGGTCTGGACGCGGACGAGCTGGACCGCCGCGACCTGTGGTGGCACCTGCTGTCGCTGAGCACGGCCGCCTGGGCCCTCGCCGGGGCGTGGGGCATCCTGGTGCTGACCACCCACCGGGGCTCACGCCGTTTCCTCCCGCCGATGGCCGCAGCCTGGGTGTCCTCGGGCATGCTGTTCGCCTACAGCGTCTACAACCTGCTCACCCTCACCGACATGCAGCAGCCCTCCCCCGAACTCCCCATCGCCGGAGCACTGGCCCGCGACGTCAGCGCGGTCCTCGGCGTGGTGATGGGCCTGACCCTGCTGCTGGTCCTGCACGACCGCAAACGGGCGTTGCGCGGCACCGATTGAGGCACACGGACGCACGACCAGGCCCCGCGGGCGCGGTGATCGCGCCCGCGGGGCCTGGTCGACGGGTCAGCGGGTGGTGGCGGCACCGGGCACGGGCAGGGTGCACCACTCGGGCAGCCTGGACCACACCTCCGGTGTGTAGAAGTGCCCACCGGGCAGTTCCACGGCCTCGAAGGGCCCCTCCGTCAGGGACCGCCAGTGGCGTTCCACGTCCGCGAACGGCGCGGCGTCCTCGGACCCGTACAGCACCCGCAGCGGCACCGACACCCGTGAGCCCTCGACGAACCGGTAGGACTCCGTCACGGCGAGATCCGCGCGGAGCAGGTCCACCGCGATGTTGAGCAGCTCCGGTTCGGCGGCGATCGCCGGGGAGACCTGCCCGAGGTCACGCATCCAGCGTACGAGGGCGTCCGCGCTGTCGTCCGAACGCGGCACGTCGTCGCGGGGTACCTCCCGACGCTTGTGCGGGGCGACACCGCCCGACACGACGAGCGCCTCGGGCGGGGCGATGCCCCGGCGTTCGAGCTCGGCGGCCGTCTCGAACGCCACCCAGGAGCCCATGCTGTGGCCGAACAGGATGTAGGGACGCCCGGTGAGCCCCCGCACGGACCGCACCACGTCGTCGCGCAGTTCCGTCCACACCCGGGCGAACGGCGTACCGAACCGGGCCTCCCGCCCCGGGTAGCAGATCAGCGCCAACTCCACGTCCTCCGGCAGGGCGTTCGCCCACTGCCGGAAGGGCGCGGTGCCGCCGCCGCAGTAACTCAGGCACACCAGCACGCGCTCGGCGTCCGGCCGGGGCCGCGGCCGCTGCACCGCGGCGCCGCCCGCCGTGTTCACGATCGTCGCCATTCTCACCGGCTACTCGGCGCCTTCCATCTGGCGCACCAGACTGAGCGGACGCATGTCGGTCCAGTTCTCGTTGACGTAGTCGAGGCAGGCCTGCCGGCTGTCCTCGGGGTGCGCCACCGTCCAGCCCGTCGGCACCTCGGCGAACGCCGGCCAGAGCGAGTGCTGACCCTCGTCGTTGACCAGCACGCGGTACTGGGCGTCGTTGTCCTCGAAGGGATTGGTGCTCATCGTCCACTCTCCAAGCAGTTCGCTACTCGTTCCCTGTACGGCGATGTCATGCGCTGCGCTCCCGGTCCCGGACCGCAGCGGACTGCGGACCGTGCGCGCCCGGTGAACAGCTGAAAACCACGGGACATTTCCAGACCCTTGGCCTGGCACGTGGCCGCCGGCCGGGAACGGCCCGGATTCCGCGCCATGACATCCATGCGACCGGTTTCCGCGAACAGAACAGAGGCCCGGAACTCGCGCTCACGCATCCTGCCCCCCAATGCGGCAAAACCCGCGGCAGAACCCGACCACCAAAACCGCCGCACCGGAAACGCTACCGATCGCGAACCGGGCCTCAGCCGCCCTTACATGAACCTGCACCGGCCCCGGGGCGGACGTACTTTCCCCACGCATGTTCCTGGCCGCCGGGACACACGGATGCCGGCAGCGCACCGCATACAGCAGAAGGGCCCCTCCTCGGGAGAGGAAGGGCCCCTGAACACGCTCGCTTCCGCGCAGACGCCGGCGGCTACGCGGGATCCAGCACAGGCCGCTCGGGGAGTCCGCCGTTCTTCTCGCAGCGCAGTTCCTTGGCCATGGCCAAGGAGACGGAGTGGGCCACGGTCGCGTAGGCGTCCTTCAACGCCTCGACGTCACCCTCGGGCTCGGTCGGCATGCCCCAGCGCTCCACGCCGATGACGATGTGGGCCACCCCTGCCGCTCCGACCAACTTGTCGCTCCGGCACGCGAACCGGATCGACGCCCTGTTCGCCGCCGCAAGGGTGCGCTCCCCCATTTTCAGGACGGTGAAATCCGCGGCCGGAGTTCCCGTCGGAGGCCCGTCGACCAGCCCCCAGGTGACTCGGATCGCGAAATCCGGCGTACCGTCGGCCGTGTAGATGCGGCATACGTCGTCGCGCCCCCCGGTGGGGACCGGAAACGCCTCGACGAGGTCCGTCGCGGCCTGCGCGACGGTGGATTTCTCCGCCGTCGTCCCGAACCGCGACGACCCCGTGATCACCTTCAGTGCCTTGGACGCCTGGGCGGACACGGCGTCGCCACCGCAGAGTGCCGTCCCTGCCACAGCCTTGTCGGCCGCCTCCTCGTCTCCGTCCCCCTCACAACCGGTGGCCCCGAGACACAACAGGCCGGCCACGGCCGTGGCAAGGAGTCCGGCGCGCACCGGCCTACGACTGATCACTGTCCGCATCCTCACGTGTCCTCGGCCGCCGGCCTCAACCGGTCTCGGGGCGGTTGCCCTGCTGGTTCTCCCGGTCGTTGCCGACCCCGTAGCCGATCAGCGCCGCTCCCGCGCACGGTCGCCCTGACCATGCCAGCCGTCTCGTCGCCCATCCTTCCGTGTCGCTTCCGTGTACTCCGACGGCTACGCGGGATCCAGCACAGGCCGCTCGGGGAGTCCGCCGTTCTTCTCGCAGCGCAGTTCCTTGGCCATGGCCAAGGAGACGGAGTGGGCCACGGTCGCGTAGGCGTCCTTCAACGCCTCGACGTCACCCTCGGGCTCGGTCGGCATGCCCCAGCGCTCCACGCCGATGACGATGTGGGCCAACCCTGCCGATCCGACCAACTTGTCGCTCCGGCACGCGAAATAGACGTGGGCCTTGTCCGCCGCCGCCACGGTCCGCTCACCCATCCTCAGCACGGTGACATCCGGAGCCGAGGTGTCCGTCGGGGCGCCGTCGGCGAGATTCCAGGTGATCCTGAGCTCGAATTCCGGCGTGCCGAGGGGCGTGTAGACACGGCAGGCGTCCTCGGTCACGGTGGAGTTCGGGAACGCTTCGACAAGGTCCCCTGCGGCCCGCGCGACGGTGTACCTCTCTGCCGACGCCTCGAAGCGCGACGACCCCGTGATCACCTTCAGTGCCTTTGACGCATCGGCGGACATGGCGTCCCCACCGCAGAGCTGCGTCCCCGCAACGACCTTGTAGTCGTCCGGAACTCCGTCCTCGCCCTCGTCCCCTCCACACCCGGTGGCCCCGAGAAGCAACGAGCCGGCCACGGCCGCCGAGAGCACTCCCCCGCGTACCGACCTACGACTGATCACTGTCCGCATCCTTACGTGTCCTCGGCCGTCCACCCTCAGCCGGTCTCCGGGTCGTTGCCCTGCTGGTTCTCCCGGTCGTTGCCGACCCCGTAGCCGATCAGCATCGATTCGCGCAGGTCCTGACCGAAATCGCTCTTGATGTCCACGCCGTTGTGCAGCAGGAACTCCTCCATCGGGGACTCGGCCATGCTCTCGCCGGAGGAGTAGATCTTGGTCTTCTCCTCCCTGGTGAGCTCCTCCACCTTCTCCTTGTGCTCATCCACCGAGTTGTCGGAGATGTTGCCGACCACCTGGCTGATGAGCTGCTCTGCTGCACCACTGGCGGTGTCGGTCGCCAGCGGAATGAGCACAGCGGCCGTGCCCACGGCCGCGGTCGCGGGCAGGAAGGCGACGCCCGCCGCGATGCCCGCCGCGGCCCCGAACTCGACCCAGCCCGCCCGCTTGGCGACGGCCTTCTCGTAGTCCTCGTGCGTCTTGAGGTTCGTCGCCTCGACCTGGTCGGCCCGGGACTGGTCGAGCATGCCCTGCACCTCCGCGCCCACGCGCACGGCCGCCCTGGCCCTGGCCTCGACCGCCTCGGTGATCTTCCCGTCCGGGCCCACGGACCCTTCCAGCACGCTGCGGGTGTAGACCTGCTCCGCGGTCGAGACCGTCGCGTAGGCGTCCGGATGCTGGCCGAGGGTGCTGAGGAAGCCCCGGACGACGCTCCGCCCGTTCCCGTCCACGGTGTCCGCGAAGTCGACGTGCCCGTCGGGGTTCTTGCCCGGCGCGAACACGCTGCCGGGATCGTTCTTGTCCAGCGCCCAGTTGATGTCGTCGATGTAGCCGGCGCCCATGACGCCCAGGCTGTCGGCCATCGCCTCGTGGTGCTCCTTGAGCAGCCCCGGGTCCGCGCTGTACTTCTCCATGACCTTCTGCATGACCGCGGCGTTGTCCTCGTCCCGCACCACGCCGGGGTCCGGGTGCCCGGTCGGGTAGCCGAGGGTCGCTGCCTCCAGGGCGTGGCCGAGGGCGTCGGGCATCTGGTCGAGCGACGCCTTGAGTTCCTTCTCGTCGAGCGAGTTGACGTCGGGGAAGGACTCCCACTTCTCGCTGGTGAAGAAGTCGAGGTAGTTGTCGATCGCCTCGCCGTCCTTGTTCTTTCCGAGGTCGGCCGTGGCGCCGTGGTTGACCGTGCCGTCCTCGTTGTACGCGGTCGGCGGGTCGGTGAAGAACTTCTTCGCGGCTTCCGGGCTGTTGCCGAGCGCTTCCAGCATGGCGGTGGCCGGGTCGTAGCCGGCGCCGTTCACGCCGGAGGGGTTGAACGGGTTCTTGAAGGGACTGTTCACCACCTTGTTGTCGGCGAACATGTACGGGTCCTTCTGGTGGAGCTGCGCGACGTGTTCGGCGATCGGGTTGAGGAACTTGGCGTCGTAGTTCCCGTACCGCATGATCCCGCCGAGCAGTTGGTACCCGAACGGCCCGTTGTAGTCGTGCTTGGCCAGCGGGATGCGCTCCGTACCCAGCTTGCGCAGTTCCGGACCCCACTTCTCGGTGAAGTCCTTGTCCTGGGAGGCGGTGGCCAGGTTGAGGCCGAGGTTCTTCTGGAGCTCCTGGACGTCCTTGAGGCGCTCCGCGTCGACCTTGCCGTACTCGTACGTGTCCGTGGAGAGCTGGCCGAAGAACGCGAGCGACTTCTCGGGGCCGAGCTTCTCGTAGAAGTTCTTGGAGAACTCCACCGAGGAACTGTTGTCCTTCAGCAGTTCGTTGAGCTGCTCGAGTTCCTTGTGCGTGAGGTCCCGGCCCTTGGCCGCCAGAGCTGCGGCGCGGGCGGCCTCCTCCTGGTCCAGCTTGGTGTACTTCGGAGCGCTGAAGTCCTTGCGGTCGGTGACGTTGGCCTCGAGGGTGTTCTTGAGGGTCACGTCGGTGTCGTT
This sequence comes from Streptomyces sp. NPDC018947, assembly GCF_044390505.1. Lineage (NCBI taxonomy): Bacteria > Bacillati > Actinomycetota > Actinomycetes > Kitasatosporales > Streptomycetaceae > Streptomyces > Streptomyces sp. NPDC018947. The sequence continues at coordinate 165,561 of NZ_JBIRZD010000005.1, read as the reverse complement.
GCAGTTCTCGACGATGCGGTCGATCTTCTTCTGCCACGACTCGATGTTCTTCTTCTCCTCCTGGAGAAGCCGGCTGTAGTCGGGGTCATGCCGCGCCTCGGGGATCTCGGACAACGGCTTCCGCGCCGTGACCTTTCCCGCGGCATCCACGCGGATACCTGCCGCGGGCCCCTCGTGGTCCCGGATGTTGACCAGGTCGTCCTTGGCCTTCTTGATGGCCGCGTGACCCTCTTCCAGGATCATCTTCACACCCTTGGCCTCGGCCGCGGCGTCCGCGAACTCCTTGGCCGTCTTACCGATGAACGCCTTGGTGACGCCCGCGTTGACGCCCTCCCAGGCCGCCTTGTCCGCCTTCTTCTTCATGCCGTCGGCGGCTTCCGTGGCAAGCTTCTCCAGCTTTCCCGCCATCTCCGACCAGTCGTCGGCGGCTGCCTTCAGCTTCCCCACCGGGGCGTCGATGATGTCCTCGTACTTCAGCATGTCGCGCGCTCCCCCGAGCCCTATTTCATGTATTCCGTCAGCACGGATATCCGCAGCAGATCGCCCTCGATCTTCGCCTCGTCCTTGGCGTGCTGGGCCTTGCTGAAATCGAGGTGGTTCGAGATCTGCGCGCAGGCGTCCAGCAGCGTCTTCAGGTGGGTCTGCCAGAAGTCGTGCACCTTCAGCACGGCCGAACCGCTCACGAAATTCCCGTTGGTCAGCGCCGTCGCCGCGTCGAACGTGGAGGCACGGGCCATGTCGCCCTCTTTGCCCAGCCGGCCCAGCAGGTCATACGCGTCATTGCCGATGGCGCCGAGATCGTCCCGGTTGACCACCAGGTCCTTCCCGCCACCACCCCCTCCGCCGCCTTCGGCCGGAACGCTGTTGATCTGCATGGCAGTCCGCTCGGCCGCCGCCGCGCGCAGTTCGGCCCATTCTTGCTCGAATGTCACGAATTCTCCCAAGTCCACCCAGGCAGGCCACTCCACCGTACTCACGCGGCCACCGACCTGATTGCCTGTCCCTTGTATCATCACCCGCCCTCGGGCGGCCGGTGGTCGACTCCCCGAATCCCGCACGACAACGATCGAATCCCCGCACGTAATGCCCAGTGGAAGCGAGCCTCCCGGCCTGCGCGAAGAAAGGTCACCGCTTCAGCGATTCGCACCGCTGGTGAGCCGGCGGAGGTCAGCGGCTTCGGCGATGGCCTGGTGTCCGCGGTCGTTGGGGTGGAGGTGGTCGCCGGAGTCGTAGGCGGGACGCATGCGCGTGGGGTCGGCGGGATCCCTCAGGACGGCGTCGAAGTCCAGAACGCCGTCGAAGAGGCCGCTGCGGCGGATGTAGGCGTTGACGGCCTGGCGGCAGCGCTCACCGGCTGGTTCGTAGCGGAGGAACCCTCCGTAGGGCGGGATGGTGGTGGCGATCACGCGGACACCGCGGGCGTGGGCGCGGGAGACGAATTCCTGGAACCCTCTGGTGATCGCCTTCGGGTCGTACTGGTGCGGGGTCTGCTGGATGTCGTTGATCACGTCGGTGAGCACGATGGTGTCCACTCCGGGGACGGCGAGCGCGTCGCGGTCCTGGCGGTCCAGAGCGCTGGGCCGGCCGGCGTCGTTCCTGGTGAGCAGCCGGGTGGCGGTGACGCTGGCGTTGACGACCGAGACGGGCAGGCCGTCCTCTTGGAGGCGCCGGTCGATCCGTTCGGGCCAGGCGGCACCGGGGAGGGTCCTGTAGCCCCCGGAGACCGATGCCCCGATCACCACCACGGTGCGGTGGGAGGGGTCATCGGTCCGTGCGGTGACGGTCAGCAGGGCGCAGAGGATCAGCATGGCGGCGGCGATGAAGGCGGTCCGGGGCCGCTCGAGCGTGGCCGTCATGTCAGCGGCCCTTCCGGCTGGACGGGCTCGTGGCGTGGGCGCCTCGGAGGAGCCGTCGCCGGCCGGGCTGCTCGACCCAGCGGTACAAGCCCCAGGACAGACCGAGGGAAACGGCGAAGACGGCGGTGGCGAGAGCCAGGGCGGGCCCTGTCCCGAGTTCGGGACGCCTGCCGAGGAGTTCCTCGGCACTCCGCATGACAAGGATGTGGATCATGTAGAAGGCGAAGGAGAGTTCGCCCAGCCGGACCAGCCGGCGGCGGCGCCACAGCGAGCGGGCTCCGTGCAGGTCGTTGAGTGCGGCCGCCGGTATGAGACAGGCCAGTCCGATCACCGTGAACGCCGCGTAGCTGCTGCCGCCGGGAAGCTGCTGGGCGAGGAAGTAACCGATGAGGGTGAGCCCCATGGCGGCCTCCGACCCGGGCCCGCGCCACGCCCCGATCTGGACGAGACGGCCGATGGCCGCGCCGAGGATGAACTCGGGGAACCGGGCGAGCGGGAACGAGTGCAGCGTCCAGCCCAGAGCGAGGTACACGTTGGTCAGGGGCAGAAGGATGACCACCGCGGTGCAGGCCATCGCCAGGGCGGTGAGGCCGCGGGCGTTCGTGCGGCGCAGGCCCGTGTACAGGGCGGGGAAGGCCGCGTAGAAGAACGCCTCGCAGGTCAGCGACCAGCTGACCGGGTTCAGTGCCTGCCACCAGGGAGAGTTCCAGGAGCTGACCAGCAGGAGGTTCGCCGCCGTTTCCGCGGGGCCGCTGGGGCGCAGGCCCGGCACGAGGGTGAAGGCCAGTACCAGGGCTGCCGCCGCAGTGACCAGGTGCACCGGGTAGATCCGGGCGATGCGCCTCTGCCAGAACGCCCGCGCGCTGTCTCCCGGGCGGGCCGACCATGCCAGCACGAAGCCCGACAGGATGAAGAAGAAGGACACCCCCGTCGCGCCGGCACCGAACGCCCAGTCCACGATCCGGGCACTCTCACCATCGAAGTAGCCGAAGTTCCGGACGTGGTAGACGAACACCACGAACGCCGCCACCCAGCGCATGCCGGTCAACGACGGCAGAGCCACAGCCGTCGGTGCCGGTGAGGCCGTGGCCGTCCCTGTGCCCATTGCCTGCAGAGTCATGGCTTCACCCGGCCTGCGTACGGGACGGCGGACCGGAGAGCGGGGCAGCACAAATCAGCGCGTGCATGAAGGGGGTCCTGTCACGAGGTTTCGGACGTCGCCGCGTGGAACAGGGCGTCGTGCGCCTGCACGGGCGACATGTCGAACGTTCGGCGAACGGTCCGTCGACGGTCTGAGTTGACGGGCGTACCGCCAGGAGGGGTGCCCGAACTGCTCGGTTCGGGCACCGTATGCGTCGTCAGCTCGCGCCGGAGTGCGTCTGTCCGGGCTTGTCGGTGACGAGTCGGTTCAGGACAGCGGTGGTGGCGGTGACCTGACCGGCTTTGGCCCGGGAGGTGTCCTTGAGCATGACGCTTCGCTCGCCGAGGAACTCCAGGCTGTGCTTGTCGAAGATCCACTCGGTGCGCTCGCCGTTGTGGACGCGGGCGACGGCGATGCCACGGCGACCGGCCGCGTCCACGGAGTCGTTCACGACGGTGACGCCAGGAATCTTCGCCGCGGCCTTGTACAGGGCGGCACTGACCTTCGGCGGCGCGAGCTGCTCGCGCAGCAGGTCGCCGATCGTCACGAACGCCTCCTGGTCCGGGCCGGGCCCGGCGCCCTCGGTCTCGTCGTAGATCTTCTTCAGCAGTGTGCCGGGGTCGGTGGGCAGCGACTCCAGGTAGCGGTAGGTCGGGCTGTTCAGGGAGGGCGTCCCCTCCCCCGGAACGGCCACACGGGGCTGGGAGTTGGTGCCGTCCGGCCGACGGACCGTGGTGTGGCCGTCCGCTTCACTGACGACGACGCCCTCGTGGCCGGCGTCCAGCTCCGTGTCCTGCCCGTTCTCGCGCAACAGGCCGGGGCGGGTGCCATCGGCCGAGAGCCAGATCTGCCGTAGGTGCGGCTTGTCGAGGCGCATGACGGAGTCCGTGCCGTTCTGGCTGGAGTAGGCGACCTTGCTGGCGATGTACACGTACTGGTCGTCGCGGACGGTGGGCGTGGCCTTGGACGCGGCGACAGTGGCGATACGGTCCAACAGCACCGCAGCCGGTGTGGCATGGGTTCCGCGCTCCGACGGGCCGGAGGCCACGGCCGAGCCGGGCTGGGCGGTGGGATGTTGACCGAACACACCACCGGTCGCCAGGGCGAGCGCCGTTGCGCCCGCGGCCAGCGGGATCGCCGTGAACGTCAGACGGCGGCGACGCCGGGTCGGGAACTCGGCCGTGGCGGTACGGGTGCTGTGCTCGATCTCGCGCATCAGATGGTTCCTCAGAAGCTGGTGGCGGCGTCCGGGCACGTCCCGTTCGGCCGGGGCCGGCAGCAGCCGGGCCATCTCCTCGCGCTCGGCCTGGGTGGGCCTGGGCGGCTTGGGGCTCATCGGGTCTCCTCGTGGGTGGGCCGGACCGCAAGGACGCGGTCACCATCTACCTGTCCGCGGACCACCTCCGAGTTCCCGCTCCTCGACGGAACCTCGGCCCCGGCGAACTTGCGGAGCTTCTTGCGGGCGCGCGAGAGGCGGGAACGGACAGTGCCCACCGGGATGCCCAACGCCTGGGCCGCGGCCGCGTAGTCCAGACCGGACCAGATGCACAACGCGACCACCTCGCGCTCCGCGCGACGCAGCCGGGACATCGCCGCCTGCAGCGTCGCGACCCGCCCCGCGTCGTCGATGCGGTCGACCAGATCCTCGGCGAAGTCCGGGAACACCTCCTCGCGCGGGAGACGGGTGACTGCCGCTTCGTGCCGCCGCGCGGCCCGGCGGGTGTTCCTTGCCGTGTTGGTGGCGATGCCCAGCAGCCACGGCCGCAGTGACCCGCCGTCCAGGTCCACCGTTCCTCGCAGCCGCCATGCTTCCAGGAAGGTCAAGGACAGCACGTCCTCGGCCGTCGACCAGTTGCCGGTCAGCCGGAAGGCATGGTTGTACACCGCCCGGGCGTAATCATCGAAGAGACAACCGAATGCCTCGGGATCTCCCGCCCGTATGCGGGCGCGCGCACTTATCTCCACACCATCGGACTGTCCGGGCAGCCCGGACCGGTTCCCGGAACGTGATGCACGCCACTGACAGGAGTTCCCCTCCGAAAGGAAGGAGCTTTCGGTACCTCGCGGGGGCAGAGGCCGATCGGACGGCCTTCGCCCTCACCACGCTTCCGGCACCGACGCACGGCGAACGGCCTCGGTCCGCGAGGAAGTGGCTGGACGGGAGAATGACCCGGGCCGTTTACGCGGCACGCCGCAGCGCGTCCTTGAGTGCCACGTCGAGCGCCTGGTCCGAGGGGGCGGCGATGTCCGGAACGACGCCCACGCCCTCCCAGTTCGTCCCGGTGACCGTGCTGATCGTCCTGGCGGTCGGTACGGTGACCGTGATGTGTTCCGTCACCGGGTGCCGGACGGTCGGGTGCGCACCGCCCCGGGTCGTCTCGCCGACGAGGACCGCCCGCCCGTGCGCCTGCAGGGTGTACGCCACGTCCTCCCCTGCCGAGAACGTGATGGCACTGGTGAGGACGTACACCGGGCGGTCGAGGTAGCGCGGTGCGGGCAGGTGCGAGGCGGTCCAGTACTGACGGGTGGAGTCGGTGGAGCGCTCGTAGATGTCGTTGAGGTGCACCTGGTCGTCGGGGAAGAAATAGCTGCACCACATGGCAGCGCCCTCGGGTGAGCCACCGCGGCACTCGCGTAGATCGAGGATCAGGGCACTGGTGTGGGCGACCAGTTCCATGGCCGCACCGATCATGCCGGCGCCCTCGCCGGCGTCGGCGATCCGCCGGATGTCGAGAAGGCCGATGTTGCCCTCGAGGTGCTCGAAGCGGCGGATGCCCTGGTTCTCGGCCCTCAGCTTCGCGAGGAAGGCCGCTCGGCCTTCGTCCGCGTCAGCCGGGTCCGTGGACTGCGGCTCGTCCAGCCAGAGCAGCCTCAGATGTCTGTCCGGGCAGACCTCCTGCATGTCGGCGGTCACCGCCTCACAGAGCGCGGGGCCGCCCAGCGTGTCGTAGGCGCCGGCGGCGAGTTGTCTGCGAATCGCGCCCTCGATCTCCGCGACCCGTCGGGGGAAGACGTATCCGGACGTGATCCGGTCCAGGGCCAGACTGATGATGTCCGCGTGGGTAGGCATGGTGGAGAAGTGTAAGCTCCGGGCCGCGGCGGACGCCCCGAATAATCGCAGGCAGAGGGCCCATTGACGTCGCCTCAGCGGCTGTGCGCCCTGCAGCGGAACGGCCGGTGGCCCTTCCCCGGCGAGGGGGAAGAGCCACTCGCGTGCGGCTAGGCAAGGAAGCGGCGGGTCAGCTCGCCGGTCTCCTCGGGGCATTCGAGATACAGCATGTGACCCGCGTCGAGTTCCGCCACCGCGAGTCGCTCGCCCAGCGTCGCCCGGCACGCCCGGACGTACTCCCGGGAGACGAAACCGGATCGCCGGGCGGTCACGAGGAGTGTGGGCACGGTGGCGGGTGGAGTGACGGGCGGCCCCGCCATCTCGGAACACGCCGTCACGACGGCCGCGGGCTCGAAGCGCCAGTGCCACCGCCCGTCGCTGCCCCGTACGAGGTGCTCGGCGACCTCCTCTTCCACGGCCGCGGCGGAGGCGGCCGGCCAGGCCGACCTCCGCTCCGCGCGCGCTTGTTCCGGGTCGGAGAAGGAGCCGGAGCCGGAGCCCAGCGCCCGCCGGGCCATGTCGTGCATCTGAGCCGCGGGCAGGCCGACCGAGGGGTCGAGCAGGACGATCCGGCCGACGCGCTCGGGGGCCGCGTGGGCCAGACGCAGCGCGATCAGCCCGCCGTACGAGTGCGCGAGCAGATCCACACGGTCGAGGTGACGGGCGTCCAGCACGGCGAGCATGTCCGCCACATGGGCTTCGGTGTTCCACGGCGGGGCGTGGTCGGAACGCCCATGCCCGCGCAGGTCCGGCGCGATGACCGAGAAGTCGCGCAACGACGTCTCGGCGATGCGCCGCCAGCGAGCGCCGTGCCCCTTGATCCCGTGCAGCGCGAGCAGTGCGGACCCTTCGGCCGCACCGTAGTGACGGACGTACGGCATCGTCACCTGTGTCCGTCTCCTCCGCTGCCGGGTGCTCCGGCCATTCGATCACGGGGTGTGGCGGAGCGGTAGGAGTGGCCGAGTTCCGGGCCGAGGCCGAAGTAGTGCCGGAAGTTGTAGATGAGCGGGCTCCATGCGGCCGGGTCGATGTGATCCGTACCGGGGAGCACTATGCGGGGGTCGGCGTGCACCTTCCGTACGTGGGCCTCGACGATGAGGAACTCACCGGAGGCATCGCGCCGGATGCACTCGGCCCGCGCCTCCAACTGCAGCGGGCATCCGTCCACCCGCGGTGGCCGGACCGTGTGGGACGGACGGCTGGTCAGTCCCGCTGCGCCGAACTTGTCCTTCTCGAAGCGGCAGCCGTCGTGCTTGGTCGGGGGGACCGGATGGCGCCCGGTGAGCGGGGCCAGACGCTCGACCGCCTGCCACTGCCCGGGGGCGGCGATGTTGATCACGAGTTCGGGGCGGGCGGTGAGGTTGTGCGCGGTCTGGCCGTCCGGGCCCAGGCCGAGCACGATCACCTGCCCCAGCGCCCATGCGGAGGAGATCGGCGCGAGGTTGACCGAGGCGTCCGGGTTCTCGGTGCTCAGGAGAACGACAGGAGTGCCGAAATACAGAACGCTCGGCTCTATGGAGACACAGGGGTCGGTGCCGGAGCCGGGCGGGACGAGGGGCTCAACGATCTTCATGACCGCAGCGTAGGGGCGGATCACTTCGGCACCCGCCGAACCGTTCCCGTTCCGTGAGACCCGGGGCAGAGTTGAGGAACGATCGTTCTTGACCGATCGTTCCTCAACTGTGTACGGTCCTTCCATGGGACGACCGAGAGGATTCGACGAGGCCGACGCGGTCCGGTCGGCGGCAAGGCTGTTCGCGAGCCGGACCTACGACGGCACTTCCGTGGACGACCTGGTGTCGCACCTCGGTGTGCACCGCAACAGCCTGTACAAGACGTTCGGCAGTAAACGCGGGCTCTACCTCGCCGCGCTGAAGTGGTCCCTGGACCACGAGGTCGCCGCGTTGGCCGAGCGCGTCGCCGCGGCGGGCGACCGAAGGGAAGAGGCGTACGAGGTTCTCGCCGACGCGGTCACCGGACCCGAACTCGACCTGGTCCTGCTGGCGGCGGCCGAGCGGGCACCGGTGGACGCCGAGGTGGCACGACTGGTCGGCGAGGCGTTCACCGCGCTGGACGAGGCGGTCGGCGAGGCGGACCACACGGCCGGCAAAGGTGACACCCGCGCCGCGCCGGCAGCGGCCACCGCGCTGCTCGTCGGACTACGCGTACGCGCCCGGTCCGGCACGACCGACGAAGGCATCATCCGGGCCGGCGCCGGCCTGGCGCAGCGCCTCGGCCGGCACTGACACTCTCACAGCGAAGGAAAGCACCATGGCACACATCAGCATCGACGACGGCAACCTGATCGTGGAGATCGAGGGGCTCGACAAACTCTGGGCGCTCAAGAGCCGCCTGACCATTCCACTGGCCCACGTGCGCGGCGCCACGGCCGACCCCGGGGTCGTCAAGGAGCCCAAGGGGCTGCGATCACCGGGCACCCACCTCCCGGGCGTCGTGACCGCCGGCACGTTCCACATCGACGGCGAACGGGTCTTCTGGGACGTCCACGACCCGGCCAAGGCGGTGGTCATACAACTGGCCGACGAACGCTACGCCCGCCTTGTGATCGAGGTTGCCGACCCCCGCGCGACCGTGGCACTCATCGAAGACGCCCTGCCCGGCTGACCCGCCCACACGCGGCCGCACGGCAGTTGGCGGCGCACGACAAGGGAACCGTGACCACCCTCGCCGTCGCGGACACCCCGGCGCAGGCCCGGGCGTCCGCACTCCGCTGGACGAACCCGGCGTCGGGGACGACGACGTACTCACCCGGCCGGCCGGACAACCGGCCGCCGGGCTGCCCCTGTCGGCCCACCGACCTGCGGGTGCGTCCGCCCACGAAGCCACTTGGGCGGACGCACCCCAGCCGTCCGGCTCCCCGAGGTGAGGCGAGGGAAGGGTCAGGAGGAGGAGAGGGAGCGAAGTGCCCCCCAGGCGGTCAGCAGAGCCACCGCGAGCACGGCGATGTTGCCGATGCTGTGGGGGTATTCACCTCGGGTGACATGCACGACCGCGCCGCCTGCCATGACGACGGCGAGGCCGGCCGCGGCGGCCGGCGTGAGCACCGGGGCGATGTTCGTGGCGCGGGGAAGGATCAGCCCCACCGCACCGAGGACCTCCAGTGCCCCGATCGCTCTGACCGTCTCGGGACGGAAGTCCACGACCCACGGCATGAGAGGGGTCAGGGCATCCGGGGACATGACCAGCTTCATCCCGCCGGCGGCGGTGAACAGTACGGCGAGGAGGGCCTGGGCGACCCACAGGAGGACGGGCACGACACACTCGTTTCATAAGTGAAGGGGACCCTGCGGTTTACTGCGCCCAAGCTACCAGAAACCGCAGCACCGACTGCACTTGTAGAATCCCGGCCATGGGATCCGAGCAGGGCCGAAGACTGCGCAGGGACGCCGAGGCCAACCGGCAACGCATCATGGCGGCTGCCCGCACCGTGTTCGCCGAGCGCGGACTGGGTGCGCCCCTGGAGGACGTCGCGCGGCAGGCAGAGGTCAACATCGCCACGCTCTACCGGCGTTTCCCGGAACGGGAAGCCCTGATCGAGGCGGTGCTGACCGACCGCATGACCGACCTGGCCCGCCTCGCCGAGGAAGCGGTGCTCGACCCCGACCCCTGGGAAGGCTTCAAGGGCTTCGTCGAGCGCATCTGCGCCATGCAGGCCGCCGACCGCGCCGTCACCGAGGCCTTCACCGCCTGCTTTCCCGACTCACCGGCCATGGAAGAGCCGCGTTCCCGCGCCATACAAGCCCTTGACGCCCTGATCCGCCGCGCACAGCAACAGCACCGCCTGCGCCCCGAGATCACCAGCAGCGACGTCATCCTGTTCCTGATGGCCAACACCGGCGTTCTCTCCTCCACCCGCCAGGCCGCCCCCGGCGCCTGGCAGCGCCTGGTCGCCCTGCTGCTCGACTCCTGCCGCCCCGACGTGCCCGCGTCGCCGCTGCCGCCCGTTCCCGGTCCCGAGGAGCTGCACGACGCGATGCTCGCGGCACGGCCGCGTCGCTGATCGAAGCCCCCACGAGCACAGGCGCCGCCACCCGGCCGGATCGCCGCCCGGGACGTGCCGCCCGACCCGGCCGCCGTGGCCGGAATCCGCGGTGCTCTGTCCGCCGCGCTCGAGGAGTGGAAGCTGTCCGAGCCGGCTCTCGGCAGGGAACCCGTGCTGAGCGAGCTCGTCACCGACGCCATCCGGTACGGACTCCCACCGCCTGACGCCGCGTCGCACGAGGTGCTCGGCGACCTCCCTGTGACGCCCGGGCGCCCCGCGTGTGTGGGCCGGAGCCGGTGAAACGCTGCGCCCGATGGCCGGCTACCGGTGGTGCGGGCGGTGGGGTGGTGGCGGGATGGTGTCCGTGCCGGGTGTGTCCTCCGGCCAGATGAGCAGGACGGGGCAGGGGGCGTGATCGACGACGAAGCGGCCGGCGGGGCCGAGACTGCGTGGCCCCAGGCGGGAGCGGTCACCGTCACGGGCGACGATGAGCAGGTCGGCACCTTCGGCGGCGGCCACGACTTCCCGCTCGACGCGGCCGTGACGCTCGATGCGGGTGCACGGGCGTCCCAGCCGCTGCGCCGCGGCACCCAGGAGGTGTTCGCCGGCCGCGGCGGCGAGGTGTTCCACCGCTGTGCCGGGGTCGCGCCGGGGGTGCGCGCGGCCCAGCAGTCCGGCGTAGGCGCCGTGGGCGGCGCCGGCCACATCCGACCCGGCGACGTGCAGGAGCACGATGTCGGTGTCCTCGGGTGCGTGGGTCCGGACCGCGTCGACGCACGCGGTCCAGGTGCCTTCGACGATCCAGGCGACGACGGTCACGGGTTCAGCCTCCGATCACGTGGAGCGAGGCCCACAGTGCCACCACCGCGAGCAGCAAGGAGGTGGGCACGGCGAGGGCCCCGAGCCGGGTGAACTCACCCAGTTCCACGTCGCTGTCGTGTTCGCGCACGATGCGCCGCCACAGCAGCGTGGCAAGGGAGCCGGCGTAGGTGAGGTTGGGGCCGATGTTCACCCCGAGCAGTACCGCCAGGACGGCGCCGGGCCCGGTGGGGGCGGTCAGCGGCAGCAGCACCAGGACGGCGGGCAGGTTGTTGATGACGTTGGCCAGTACGGCGGCCAGGGCCGCGATGCCCAGCAGTGCGGGCAGGCCGGTGCTGTCGGGCACGATGTGGCCGAGCGCGTCGGCGAGGCCGTTGTCGACGACCGCGCGGACCACGATGCCCAGGGCCAGGACGAACGCGCAGAACGGCAGGGCCGCGGCGCGCACGATGGCGGCGGGGGTGGTGCGGCGCCGGACGAGGGCACGTCCGGCCAGCACGGCCGCGCCTGCCGCCGCTGCCCACGCCGGGTTGATCCCGGACGCGGAGGTCACCACGAAGCCGACCAGGGTGCAGGCCACCGTTGCCAGGGCGAACGCCGGCACCTCGCGCGGCTCGGGTGTGGGCGGGGCCTGAGCCCCCGCGTGCAGGTCGGTCGCGAAGAATCGGCGGATGACCACGTACTCGGCGCCGATGGCCACCAGCCAGGGCAGTGCCATCAGGGCGGCGAAGCGGGTGAAGCTGAGTCCGCTGGCCGCGAACGCCAGCAGATTGGTGAGGTTGGAGACCGGCAGCAGCAGCGACGCGGTGTTCGACAGGTGGGTGCAGGCGTACACATGGGGCTTGGCACGGGCGCCGAGCCGAGCCGCCGTGGCGAAGACCACCGGCGTCAGCAGGACCACCGTGGCATCCAGGCTCAGCACCGCCGTGATCAGCGAGGCGGCCGTGAACACCATGACCAGCAGCCGCTGCGAGCTGCCCGCGGCCCTGCGGGCCATCCAGGCGCCGCAGGCGTGGAACAGGCCCTCGTGGTCGCACAGTTGGGCCAGGACCAGGACCGCGGCCAGGAAGCCGATGACCGGTCCGAGCCGGGCGGCCTCGGACGCCGTGTGGGGCAGGGAGATCGCGCCGACGGCGACGACGACCCCGGCGGCGGGGACCGCCACGACGGCCTCCGGCCAGCCCCACGGGCGGACCACCGCGCAGGCGAGGACTGCCACGAGGAGGACGACGGAGAGGGCCTCCGCGAACGGGGCGCTCAGGGCCGGTGCCCGTCTGGGCCGGAACCGCGATCCGGTCTGCGTCGCTGCCGGTCGTGCTCGTTGTCGGGCAGGCCCGCGTTCTTCGTACGCTGCGGCGGCAGCGGGATCATTCGCCTGTTCCTTCCCTGTGATCCTGGCCGGCCGGCAGTGGCGTGACCTCGTCGCACGTCCCGGTCGAGCCCCTGCCGGTGCGGGCGGTCCCTCGGCTCGGCGTCGATACCGCTCCCGGCCCGGTCACGCGTCGGTACCTCCCTGAGCCGCCGGTGCCCCGCAGCGTGTTCAGCATCGATGCATTTCCACCCGGACTCGGTGAACGGTTGCCGGAGGCGGACACAATCATCCGATCGGGCGAGTGCTGGAAAACCGATGCCTCATCCGTCGGGGCGCGGGGATGTCCGTGGCCCGGTACGCCACGACGAAGGCACCGACGAGGAGGAGCACCAGCGTGACGAACGCGGTCGGTGCACGACGCAGGCGGCGGTACCCGGGTGCGGCGGGCGCCCGTCGCCGGTTCGAGCTGCCGCCGGCTCCGGCGTGTCACCCGTACGGGACGCTGTGGCGCCCCTTCGAAGGGGTGGACGTCGAGTCCGGGCCGGAGGCTGCCGAACACGTGCGCGCAGCCGCGCTGCCCCGCGCGGTCACCGGGCGGACTTCCTGCTCGCGATCACCACGCCCGCGGCGTCGCACCGTGACTCCTCGCACGGCATGGTCGTCGGGCAGGGTTCTCGGTGTCTTCACCGTGTCGGGGAGCTTCGTCGCGGTGAACCGGGCCCCCGTCCCGGGCTGCCCGCCAGGGTGAGGATCACGCCGTCGACGTCACCGTGCGACGTCTCGATCTCCACCCGTGCCGCTTCGCCCCTGCCACGGTAGGTGCCGAACGCGAACCGTTGGCCGTCCCGGCCGGCCGTTCGCCACTCAACGTCCGGCCGGTCCTTTGCGATGGCGCCGTCCATGGCGCTCCGGAACCGGGCGGGGCCGTGCGACCCCGTCCAGTGCATGCCGTCCGACGTCAGCCAGATCTTCACACCCGGGGTGCGACACCGACCCGTTCCCCGGGCGTAACCACCCGCACCTTCCCGTGGTCACGGAGGGGACCGCGGAGGCGGACGTCGCGGGTGTGCCGGCCGGCCCCCGAAGGCCGACGCCCTGCAGTGCCACGGCGGCCGGCGGGACGAGCAACAGTCCGCACCCGGCAGCGAGTACGGCCGCCCGCCGGCTTGGCCTGTTGACACCTGTCCGGTATCAGAGGGGCGGGATCGAGCGTTCTCGGCTTCGAGCGTCAAGAATCTCCGAACGCCCCTCAGAAGGCGTCGCCGACGCAGGCACCTCAGGGGTGAGGGAAACAGGTCGAGCAACCCACCTGGACAACAAAGGCGCAGGTCAGGAGCGCTTGCCCGCAGGCTCCAAAATCGCCACGCACTCCACGTGATGCGTCATCGGGAACAGGTCGAACACCCGCAGCATCCGCACCCGGTACCCCCCGTCCCGGAAGTACGCCAGGTCGCGGGCCAGCGCGGCCGGGTCGCAGGCCACGTAGGCGATCCTCCGTGCGCCCAGCGACGTCAGGTGCTCGACCGTCTTGCGGCCCGCGCCCGCGCGCGGCGGGTCGAGGACGATGAGGTCGACCTCGGAGATCCCCGTGCGCGGGAGGACGGACTCGACCTTGCCCTGCTCGATGCGGACGCGGTCGAAGCCGGCGAGGTTGTGCCGGGCGTCCTCCACCGCGCGCTTGCCGGACTCGATGCCGAGGACCGCGCCCGTGTCGCCGACGCGGTCGGCCAGGGCGCCGGCGAAGAGGCCGACGCCGCAGTACAGGTCGAGGGCCATCTCGCCCTTGCGGGGCAGCAGGCCCTGCATGACCGCCGTCACCAGGGTGTCGGCCGCCTTCGGGTGGACCTGCCAGAAGCCGCCGCTGCCGACGCGGTAGGTGCGGCCGTCCGCGCGCTCACGGACGAAGGGGCGGCCGTGGACGCGGTGGACGCCGCCGTCCTTCTCGCCGACGCGCATGACGGAGACCGGCCGGTCCAGTTCGACGATGGGCAGGCGGGCGCCCGGCTTCGGGGTGAGGATCACCTGCCGGTCCTGCGAACCGGTCGCCGCGATCGCCTCGACGGACTCCATGCCCGCCCAGTCCCGCCGCTCGATGCCCAGCTCGCTGACACCCTCCGCGGCGATCATGCAGTGGTCGATCGGCTGCACCTCGTGCGAGCGGTGCTTGCGCAGTCCCGCCCGGCCCTCCGCGTCCACGGCGTACTGCACGCGCGTGCGCCACGACGGGACCTGCCCGGCGGGCAGCTTGTCGCCCTCGGCCGGCATCACCGTGCCGTCCCAGCCGGCCTCCTCCGGGGTGAGCCCCGCGAGGCGCTTGAGCTGCTCGGCGACGACCTCGCCCTTCAGCCGGCGCTGGGCACCGGGCTTCGCGTGCTGCCAGTCGCAGCCGCCGCAGCGGCCCGGCCCCGCGAAGGGGCACGGCGCCTCGACGCGGTCCTTGGACGCGTCCAGGATCTCGACCGCGTCCGCGCGCAGGAACCGAGCGCCCTCCTCACCCTCCGTCACCCGGGCCACGACCCGCTCGCCGGGCAGCGCGTGCCGGACGAACAGCACCTGCCCCTCGGACGTGCGGGCGATGCAGTGGCCGCCGTGGGCGACGGGGCCGATCTCGACCTCGTACTCCTGACCCACCAGCGACGTCTTCGGTTCTGCCTGCATGGCGGGGTGACTCCTGGAACGGGACGACAAAGGACAACAGCCTGCCAGTCTACGTGGACGGCGAGGACTCCTTCGACCGGTCGGTCTGCGCCGGACCGCGCCGGACCGCGCCGGGCGCGTTCCACTCCTGGCGCCTGCGGGCCCGCCGCTTGGCGGCCTCGGAGGACTGGAGCTGGTAGGGGACGGAGGTGACCATGACGCCGGGGGTGAACAGGAGCCGGCCCTTGAGGCGCAGGGCGCTCTGGTTGTGCAGCAGGTGCTCGTACCAGTGGCCGACCACGTACTCGGGGATGATCACGGAGACCGCGTCGCGCGGCGACTCCTTGCGCAGGCTCTTGACGTACTCGATGACCGGCCGCGTGATCTCGCGGTACGGCGAGTCCAGCACCTTCAGCGGTACGTCGATGCCGCGCCGTTCCCACTCCTCGCGCAGCGCCTTGGTCTCCTCCGGGTCCACGTTGACGCTGAGCGCCTCCAGGGAGTCCGAGCGCAGCAGCTTGGCGTAGGCGAGGGCGCGCAGCGTCGGGCGGTGGATCTTGGAGATCAGTACGACGGAGTGCACGCGCGAGGGGCGCACCATGTCGTCGGCGGGCGGCTGCCCGAGGTCCTCGGGGGCCGCGATCTCCTCGGCTACGCGGTCGTAGTGCTTGCGGATCGCGGTCATCGTGGCGAAGAAGATGCACATGCCGAGCAGGGCGACCCACGCGCCGTGGGTGAACTTGGTGGCGAGGACCACGACCAGGACGAGTCCGGTGAAGAAGGCGCCGAACGCGTTGATGGCCCGCGAGCGGATCATGTGGCGGCGCTTCGCCTGGTCCTTCTCCGTCGCCAGGTGGCGGTTCCAGTGCCGGACCATGCCGATCTGGCTGAGCGTGAAGGAGACGAACACGCCGACGATGTAGAGCTGGATCAGGCGGGTGGAGTCGGCGCCGTAGATGACGACGAGGAGCATGGCCGCGCCGGCCAGGAGCACGATGCCGTTGGAGAAGGCCAGCCGGTCGCCGCGGGTGTGCAGCTGACGCGGCAGGTAGCGGTCCTGCGCGAGGATCGAGCCGAGCAGCGGGAAGCCGTTGTACGCCGTGTTGGCGGCGAGGAAGAGGACCAGCGCGGTGGCGGCGGCCAGCACGATGAACAGGAAGCTGCCCTCGCCGAAGACGGCCTCGGCGACCTGGGAGATCACCGGGTGCTGGACGTAGTCCGCGCCGACCGCCATGCCGTTGTGGAAGAGGTCGGTGGCCGGATTCTCCGCCATGCGGACGTCGGTGGCGGCGGCCAGCGCGATGATGCCGCAGAACATGGTGACGGCGAGCAGGCCCATCATCGCGAGCGTGTTGCCCGCGTTCTTCGACTTGGGCTTGCGGAAGGCCGGGACGCCGTTGGAGATGGCCTCGACGCCGGTGAGCGCGGCACAGCCGGAGGAGAAGGCCCGCAGCAGCAGGAAGACCAGCGCGAAGCCGGCCAGGCCCTGGTGCTCCGGCTTGATCTCGTAGTCGGCGGTGGGGGCCCGCATGACGTCGCCGAGCACGAGCCCGCGGAACGCACCCCAGGCGATCATGAGGAAGACGCCCGTGACGAAGACGTACGTCGGGATCGCGAACAGGGTGCCCGACTCCTTGACCCCGCGCAGGTTCATCAAGGTCAGCAGCAGGATCACGGCGACCGCGCACAGGACCTTGTGCTCGACCACGAAGGGGACCGCCGAGCCGAGGTTCTCGATGCCGGAGGAGATGGACACGGCGACGGTCAGGACGTAGTCGACCAGCAGCGCGCTGGCCACCGTCAGCCCGGCCTTGGGCCCGAGGTTGGTGTTCGCCACCTCGTAGTCGCCGCCGCCGCTCGGGTAGGCGTGCACGTTCTGCCGGTAGGAAGCGACCACGGTGAACATCAGCACGACGACCGCGACGGCGATCCAGGGGCTGAAGTGGTACGCCGACACGCCCGCGATGGACAGGACCAGCAGCACCTCGCCGGGGGCGTAGGCCACGGAGGACAGCGGGTCGGAGGCGAAGACGGGGAGGGCGATGCGCTTCGGCAGGAGCGTCTCGCCCAGCCGGTCACTGCGCAGTGCGCGCCCGATCAGGATCCGTTTGGGCACGTCGGTCAGTTTGGACACAACAGAGGATCGTAAGCGTTCGAACGGGCGCCCGCCCACCCGCCACCCCCGATCCGGCGGCCCTCTGCCCTACGGGTGAATTGGACGGGTGGTGCGGCTGCGGATTCCGCAGGTTGCGGCGTTCCCGTGCCTATATGACAAACCACCGTCCACTTCCCCGTGGTTGCGCCCCTCTGGAGGTTCCATGCACCTGAGCGCAGAGCTTGTCGGCGGCGGCGCTACGCTCGTCGGCCTCGGATTCCTGTTTCTTGCCAGCGTCCGCAGCATCGGCCGCCGGGGGTCGTCCGCCGGGGGCTGAATCGGGGTGCCGCGACTTCCCGGGGCAGGCCGATACGTTGGGCCGGAGGCGGGGAACGCGTCCCGCGGGGCCCCTGACCGACCCGGGACAGCCCCTAGGGACGTCACCGGCGGCGGGCACCGGCATGATGTTCCCCTGCGGCCCGCACACTGGCCGCGACTTGTCGCCAGGCGAGCCGAAAGAGAGACATGAGCACGACATCCACTAAGGTGGCAGTGCCCGTAGGAAGCGCGGTGTGACGCGATGCATATTGTCATCATGGGCTGCGGGCGTGTGGGTTCCGCCCTGGCCCAGACCCTGGAGCAGCAGGGGCACACGGTCGCCGTGATCGACCAGGACCCGACCGCCTTCCGCCGCCTGGGCTCCGCGTTCGGCGGCCGCCGGGTCACCGGCGTCGGCTTCGACCAGGACACCCTGCGCGAGGCGGGCATCGAGGACGCCGGCGCCTTCGCCGCCGTCTCCAGCGGTGACAACTCGAACATCATCGCCGCCCGCGTGGCCCGCGAGATGTTCGGCGTGGAGAACGTCGCCGCCCGTATCTACGACCCCCGCCGCGCCGAGGTCTACCAGCGCCTGGGCATCCCCACGGTCGCCACCGTCCGCTGGACGGCCGACCAGATGCTGCGCCGGCTGCTGCCCTCGGGCGCCGAGCCGCTGTGGCGCGACCCCACCGGGGGCGTCCAGCTCGCCGAGGTGCACACCTCGGCGTCGTGGGTCGGTCACAAGATCAGCCGGCTCCAGGAGGAGACCGGGGTGCGGGTGGCCTTCCTCACCCGTCTCGGGGAGGCGATCCTGCCCAGCTCGCAGACGGTGCTGCAGGAGGGCGACCTGGTGCACGTGATGATGCGCACCGACGAGGTCGACAAGGTCGAGGCGGCGTTCGCCAAGGGTCCCGAAGAGGAGGGCGGTCACTGATGAGGGTCGCCATTGCCGGAGCCGGCGCGGTCGGCCGTTCGATCGCGGGCGAGCTGCTGGAGAACGGTCACGAGATCCTGCTCATCGACAAGGCGCCGACCGCGATCTCGGTCGAGCGCGTGCCGATGGCGGAGTGGCTGCTCGCCGACGCGTGCGAGATCACGTCGCTGGACGAGGCGGCGCTGCAGCGCTGCAACGTCGTCATCGCCGCGACGGGCGACGACAAGGTCAACCTGGTCGTGTCCCTGCTGGCCAAGACGGAGTACGGCGTTCCGCGCGTCGTCGCCCGGGTGAACAACCCGAAGAACGAGTGGCTCTTCAACGAGTCGTGGGGCGTGGACGTCGCCGTCTCCACGCCGCGTCTGATGTCGGCCCTGGTCGAGGAGGCGGTGAGCGTCGGCGACCTGGTCCGGCTGCTGCGCTTCAGCCACGGCGACGCCAACCTCGTCGAGCTGACGCTGCCGGAGGAGTCGGCCCTGGCCGGCACCCAGGTCGGGGACGTGCGGTGGCCGGAGGACACGTCGCTGGTCACGATCATCCGCGGCACCCGGGTGCTGACCCCGTCACAGGAGGACTCCCTGGAGGCGGGCGACGAGCTGCTGTTCGTGGCCGCGCAGGCCCGCGAGGAGCAGCTCGAGGACCTGCTGTCGGCCCGGCGGAGCGACGCCGGCGCCTGACGGCCGCCACACGGTACGACGGTGGGGGGGGGCCCGGGCCCCCCCCCCCCCCCCCCCCCCAGCCCCCCCCCCCCCCCCCCCCCCCCCCCCCCCCCCCCCCCCCCCCCCCCCCCCCCAC
>NZ_JBIRZD010000005.1:0-146534 GCF_044390505.1 Streptomyces sp. NPDC018947 | reverse complement strand
GGCGGGCGGGGGCTGGGGGGGGGGGGCGGGGGCGCCCCCGCGGGGCGCGGCCGCCCCCCCCGGGTACTGCGGGGGGGGGGCCCGGTACCACGGGGGCCCCCCCCACCGTCTTCCGCGAACGCCGCGCGGCCCTTCCCCTGGCCGTCGGGCCCGGTCACGCCTTGCGGTGCCTGCCGCCGGCCGAGTCCGCCGACTCGCCCCGCTCGTCTCTTTCCCGCCGGGCCTGCTCCTCCTCGGCCTTCTCCGCCGCCTCCATCTCCGCGAACACGTCGATGGGGGGCGGGGCCTTCGCCAGGAAGACCCAGGTCAGCCAGACGGCCAGCAGGAAGGGCGGGATCTTCAGGATCACCAGGACCCAGCCGAGCTGCTCGGTGTCCGCCCACCAGTACAGGGGGAAGAGGATGGCCGACTTGGCGAGCAGGATCAGGCCCCAGGCGTAGCTCGCCTTCGCGTAGGCCTTCTTGCGGCCGGGGTTGCGGGTGCGCCAGGAGAGGTTCTCCTTGAAGACCGGGCCGAGGATCAGTCCGATCAGGGGCACTCCGGCCAGCGTGGTGACGATGTACGCGAGGGCCAGGCCCAGCGTGTAGAGCATGCCGGGCAGATAGAAGTTCTTGGCGTTGTCGGTCATCATCGCGAAGACCACGCCGAAGGCGACCCCGAAGACGCCGCTGAAGGCGTGCTTGACGGTGTCCTTCATCGCCAGCCGGACGACGACGAGCACCACCGACACGGCCAGCGCCGCGATCGCCGACATGTGCAGGTCGTTGTTGATCGTGAAGATGGTGACGAAGAGCAGCCCCGGCAGCACCGTCTCGACCATGCCCCGCACGCCGCCGAACGCCTCGAACAGCGCGGCCTCCGTCACCGCCCGGGCGTCGTCCGCTTCCGTCTCTTCGGTCGGCTTGTCGAGCGACGTCACCGGCTACTCCCGTCCGAGGGGTCTCAGTTCGTATTTCGGGTTGAAGAGCACCCGGCGGCCCCTGCTCATGGAGACCCGGCCCGATGCGATCAGCTTGCGCCCCGGTTCTATGCCCACGATGGAGCGTCTGCCCAGCCACACGACGTCCAGGGCGGCGGTGCCGTCGAACAGCTCGGCCTCCAGGGCCGGGACGCCCGCGCGCGGACGCAGCGTGACCGTGCGCAAGGTACCAGTAACCGTGACGATCTGGCGGTCCTGGCAGTCTCCGATGCGCGTACAGCCGGCGGTGTCGGCGTCCTCCCGCAGCTCCTCGGACTCCAGGTCCTCCTGCGAAGAGGAGAGCCGGTCGAACATGCGCCGGAACCGGCCCACCGGCTTGTCGGAACGGGGAGCAGCACTCATACCTGAAGCGTACCGGGGAGCACGGACAGCCATGCACCCCCCGGGACCCGGTTGCGGAACGGGCGCCTCCGGCTCACTTCTCGAAGCGGTAGCCCATGCCCGGCTCGGTGATGAAGTGCCGCGGGTGCGCGGGGTCCGCCTCCAGCTTGCGGCGGAGCTGCGCCATGTAGACGCGCAGGTAGTTCGTCTCCGTCCCGTACGACGGTCCCCACACCTCCTGGAGGAGCTGCTTCTGGCTGACCAGGCGGCCGGTGTTGCGCACCAGCACCTCCAGCAGATGCCACTCCGTGGGCGTCAGGCGTACGTCCCTGCCGTCGCGGTTCACCTTCTTCGCGGCCAGGTCCACGGTGAAGCCGCCGGTCTCCACCACCACGCCCTCCTCGCCGCCGGGGACCGGCTCGGCCCGGCGGACGGCGGCCCGCAGCCGGGCCAGCAGTTCGTCCATGCCGAAGGGCTTGGTGACGTAGTCGTCGGCGCCGGCGTCCAGCGCCTCGACCTTCTCGTCGGAGGAGTGGCGGGCGGAGAGCACCAGGATCGGCACCCGGGTCCAGCCGCGCAGCCCCTTGATCACCTCGACGCCGTCCATGTCCGGCAGGCCCAGGTCCAGCACCACCACGTCGGGGTGGCGGGCGGCGGCGGTCCTGAGGGCGGTGGCGCCGTCGTGGGCGGCGTCGACCTCGTAGTGGCGCGCCTTGAGGTTGATCACGAGGGCGCGGACGATCTGCGGCTCGTCGTCGATCACGAGCACCCTCGTCGGGGTCCGGGGCGTCTCCCCGGTCGGGCTCGGCATCAGGCGGCCTGCCTTTCTGCTGTCGCGGTGGGCGGGTGGTCGGTGTCCGGTCCCGCCGCGCGGAGGGTGAGGACCATGGTGAGACCGCCGCCGGGGGTGTCCTCGGCGTTCAGGGTGCCTCCCATCGCCTCGGCGAAGCCGCGGGCCACGGCGAGGCCGAGTCCCACGCCGGCCCCGCGCGGGGCGTCGCCGTGGCGCTGGAAGGGCTCGAAGATTCGGTCCTTGGCCTCGTCCGGCACACCCGGCCCCCGGTCGACGACGCGCACCTCGACGCGGTCGGCGAGGGCACTGCCGGCCACCAGGACGGTGCGGCCGGACGGGCTGTACTTGACGGCGTTCTCCACCAGGTTGGCCATCGCCCGCTCCAGGAGCCCGGCGTCGACGGCGACCATGGGCAGCGTCTCGGGGACGTCCAGCTCGACGCTCGCCTCGGGCACCCCGCCGAGCGCCATCGGCACCACCTCGTCGACGTCGGTCGCGCGGATCAGCGGCGTGACGGTGCCGGTCTGGAGGCGGGACATGTCGAGCAGGTTGCCGACCAGGTGGTCGAGGCGGTCGGCGCCGGCCTCGATGCCCTCCAGCAGCTCGGCCTGGTCCTCCTCGGACCAGGACACGTCGTCCGAGCGCAGACTGGTGACCGCCGCCTTGATCCCGGCCAGCGGGGTGCGCAGGTCGTGGCTGACTGCGGCGAGCAGCGCCGTGCGGATGCGGTTGCCCTCGGCGAGCGCCCGGGCCCGGTCGGCCTCCTCGCGCAGGCGGCGCCGGTCCAGGACGACGGCGGCCTGGGCGGCGAAGGCGGCGAGCACCCGGCGGTCCTCGGCGGGCAGCACACGGCCGGTCAGCGCGAGGGCCATGTGGTCCCCGACCGGGATGTCCACGTCCGCGTCCTCCGGCCGTTCCACCGGCGGGCCGAGGCCGGCCCGGCCGGCGCAGGTCCAGGGCTCCACGTCGCCCTCCCGCTCCAGCAGGGCTGCCGAGTCCATGCCGAAGGTCTCGCGGACGCGTTCCAGCAGCGTCTCCAGGCTGGTCTCGCCGCGCAGCACGTCACCGGCGAGGAAGGAGAGGATCTCCGACTCGGCGCGCAGGCGGGCGGCCTGGTGGGTGCGGCGGGCGGCGACGTCGACGACCGAGGCCACGGAGAGCGCGACGCCGACGAATATGGCGAGCGCAAGGATGTTCCTCGGGTCGGCGATGGTGATGCGGTTGACGGGCGGGGTGAAGAACCAGTTGAGCAGCAGGGAGCCGACCGCGGCCGAGGCGAGCGCCGGGTACAGCCCGCCGAGCAGGGCCGCCGCGACGGTCAGCGCCAGGTAGAGCAGGACGTCGTTGGCGAGCCCGAGGTGGACGGTGTTCAGGAGCAGCGTCAGCAGCACCGGTCCGCCGAGGCCGGCGAGCCAGCCCCACACGAGCCGGGAGCGGCCGAGGCGCGCGCCCCGGGCGACCGGGAGTCCGCGCCCCTTGGCGGCCTCCTCGTGGGTGACGATGTGCACGTCGAGGTCGGGTCCGGACTCGCGGGCGACGGTGGCGCCGACGCCGGGGCCGAAGACGTACTGCCAGCTCTTGCGGCGCGAGGAGCCGAGGACGATCTGGGTGGCGTTGACGCCGCGGGCGAAGTCGAGCAGGGCGGCGGGTATGTCGTCGCCCAGCACGTGGTGGAAGGTGCCGCCGAGGTCCTCGACCAGGGTGCGCTGCACCGCGAGTTCCTTCGGGGAGGCGGAGGTCAGCCCGTCGCTGCGGGCGATGTAGACGGCGAGCACCTCGCCGCCGGCGCCCTTCTCCGCGAGGCGCGCGGCGCGGCGTATCAGGGTCCTGCCCTCGGGGCCGCCGGTCAGGCCGACCACGATCCGCTCGCGCGAGCCCCAGATCTTCGACACCCGGTGCTCGCTGCGGTACTGCTGGAGGTACTCGTCGACCCGGTCGGCCACCCACAGCAGCGCCAGCTCGCGCAGGGCCGTCAGGTTGCCGGGGCGGAAGTAGTTGGACAGCGCCGCGTCGACCTTGTCCGGCTGGTAGATGTTGCCGTGGGCCATGCGGCGGCGCAGCGCCTGCGGGGACATGTCGACCAGTTCGATCTGGTCGGCGCGCCGCACCACCTCGTCCGGCACGGTCTCCTGCTGCCGTACTCCGGTGATCGACTCGACGACGTCGCCGAGGGACTCCAGGTGCTGGATGTTGACGGTGGAGATCACGTCGATCCCGGCGGCCAGCAGTTCCTCCACGTCCTGCCACCGCTTGGCGTTGCGGGCGCCGGGGACGTTGGTGTGGGCCAGCTCGTCCACCAGCGCCACGCGGGGGGCGCGGGCGAGGACCGCGTCCAGGTCCAGCTCGGTGAAGACCGAACCCCGGTACGTCAGCTCGCGGCGCGGCACCTGCTCCAGTCCGTGCAGCAGCACCTCGGTGCGGGCCCTGCCGTGGTGCTCGACGAAGGCCACCACGCAGTCGGTGCCCCGCTCCACGCGCCGGTGCGCCTCGGAGAGCATGGCGTACGTCTTGCCGACGCCCGGCGCCGCGCCGAGGTAGATCCGAAGCTTGCCGCGTCCCATGTCCTCATTGTCTTCCGGTGTGCTGATCGCGCAGCGTCGACCCTACGGCCGGTGAAGGGGACTGGACGGGGTGGGTACGGGGGTTCGGGTCCTCTTTGACGGAATTCTGACGCCGCGGTGTCAGTGCTCGACGATCTTCCCGTCGCGCAGTTCGAGCACCCGGTCGGCGAGGTCCAGCAGGGTGGCGTCGTGGGTGGCGACCAGGGCGGTGACCCGCTCGCTGCGGACGACGGCCCGCAGCAGTTCCATCACGGCGTGGCCGGTCTCGGCGTCGAGCTGTCCGGTGGGCTCGTCGGCGATCAGCAGTGCGGGGTTGTTGGCGAGGGCGCGGGCGATGGCGACCCGCTGCTGCTGGCCGCCGGACAGCTCGCCGGGCCGCTGGGCGGCGTGGTCGGCGAGGCCGACGAGGGAGAGCAGCAGGGCGACGCGTTCGTCGCGCTCGCGGGGCGCGGTCCGGCGCAGCCGCATCGGCACGCCGACGTTCTCGGCCGCGGTGAGGATCGGGACGAGCCCGAAGGACTGGAAGACGAAGCCGATCCGGTCGCGGCGCAGGGCGAGCAGTCCGTCCTCGTCCAGCCCGGCCAGGTCCCGGCCGTCGACGTCGACCCGTCCGGCGTCCGGTGCGTCGAGACCGCCGACGATGTTGAGGAGCGTGGTCTTGCCGGAGCCGGAGCGTCCCTTGAGGGCGACCAGTTCCCCGCGCGGCACCTCGAAGGAGACGCCGCGCAGGGCGTGCACGGCGGCGGTGCCCCGGCCGTACGACTTGTGCACGTCCTCGACGCGCACCATGGTCTCGGTGACCACCTGGTTCATGTGCCCTCCCCCGCCGTGGACCGGGCGCCAGTATCGTCGGCGGACGCCGCGGTGTTCAACCGGTGGGACCGGGGCGGCCGGCACGGGGCCGGTGTCCGCCCCGCCGCGGACATGCGGAAGGGCCGCCGCCCGGGTGCGGGGCGCGGCCCTCCTCACGCGCTCGTGGAGGAACGCGGGTGTGAAAAACGTACGGAGTCTTTACCGGACCTCGGTGATCTCCGGGCCGCGCTGGAGCTGGCCCATGCCGCCGGAGAAGCGGGAGCCCTCCTCCTGCTGGATGCCCTCGGGGACCATCTGCGCGTCGTTCGGCAGCTTGAGGACGATGGGGTCGCGGGGGGCCATCGGGCCGTCGCCGCGGACCACGACCGTGTCCCGGAAGATCTGCTCGAGCAGCCCGGCGGCCTGCGGCTGCACCGCGCCCTGCCCGGAGATCACTCCGCGCAGGAACCAGCGGGGGCCGTCCACACCGACGAACCGCACGACCTGGAAGCCGCTCGTGCCGTCCGGGAGCTGCACCGGCACCTGGGCCCGCAGCTCCCAGCCGAGCGGGCCCTCGACCTCGTCGACGATGCCTCCCTGCTGGGTGATGCCGGAGCCGATCTCCTCGCGCACCTCGCCCCAGATGCCCTCGCGCTTGGGGGCGGCGAAGGCCTGGAGCTGGATGGCGCTGTCGCGCAGCACGACCGTCGCGGCGACGATCGCGTCACCCGCGACCTCGACGCGCAGTTCCATGCCGTCGACGCCGGGCACGAACAGGCCGCCCAGGTCGACGCGGCCCTCGCCGGGCTCGCGGACCTCGGTGCTGTCCCAGGGGCCGTCGGGCCGCGGTTCGGGCTCGAGCCGCACGCGCTCGCGCTCTTCGTCCGCCTCGGTGTCGACGCTGTCGACGACCTGCTCGGCCTCGCCGGCCGCGCCCTCGGCGGCATCCCTCTTCTTGCGACGTCCGAACACGTCACTGTCCTTCCCGGTCGGATACGACCGAAGCGTATCGATTCCCACCCGTCGGGCCGCCCTCGGCGACCTGACCGCTTGTGCCGCTTGCACGGTCCGTCTCGGCGTGGCCGCCGGTGGACCCGAAGCCCCCTTCGGCCCGCGCCGAGCCGGGAAGCTCCGCGACCGGACGGAAGCGGACCCTCTCGACCTGCTGGACGACCAGTTGGGCAATGCGGTCGAAGCGCTCGAACCGCACGCTCTCGCGCGGGTCGAGATTCACCACGATCACCTTGATCTCCCCACGGTACCCGGCATCAATCGTCCCCGGGGCATTCACGAGGGCGACACCGCAGCGGGCGGCCAGACCGGAACGCGGGTGCACGAAGGCCGCGTACCCCTCGGGGAGCGCGACAGACACCCCGGTCGGCAGGACGGCCCGTTCCCCGGGTGCCAGTTCGCAGTCCACGGTGGTGCGCAGGTCGGCTCCCGCGTCGCCGGGCTGCGCGTACTCGGGGAGCGGCACGTCGGGGTCGACGCGGCGGACCAGCACGTCGAGGGGTGCGCGGCTCACGGGTTCACCTCGAAGGCACGGACGCGGCGGAGCTGGTCGGGGTCGTCCATGGCGGCGCGGATCTCCTCCTCGCGGCCGTTGTTCACGAAGTGGTCGACCTTGACCTCGACGAACAGGGCGTCGGCGCGGACGGCCACGGGCCCGTCCGGGCCGCCGATGCGGCCGGTGGCGGTGGAGTAGATCTTGCGGCCGGCCACCGCGGTCACCTCGGCCTCCAGGTACAGCGTCGTGTCCACGGGCACCGGCAGCAGGAAGTCGGTCTCCAGCCGGCCGGTCACCGCGATGGTCCGCAGCAGCCAGTTCAGCGAGCCGAGGGTCTCGTCCAGGGCGGTGGCGAGCACGCCGCCGTGCGCGAGGCCGGGGGCGCCCTGGTGGGCGGGCTGCACGGTGAACTCGGCGGTGATCGCCACACCTTCGCCGGCCCGCGCCTGCAGGTGCAGTCCGTGGGGCTGGTCGCCGCCGCAGCCGAAGCACTGGCCGTAGTGCGCGCCGAGCAGTTCGCCGGGGGCGGGCGCGTCGGGGTGCCGGACGGGTTTCCGGGCGTCGGCGGGGGGCTGAAGAGCCGGGGAAGTACCACTCACAGGCGCAGACCTTACCCGCGCGTCGGCCGATCACCGATACCGTGCCAAGCTTGCTTCATGCAGCTCTCGGTCACCCCGTACGAAGAACGTCTCACCGCGCCCCGCTCCTGGTGGCTCGTCTCCTTCCTGGTGGGCCTCTCGTTCGCCCTGATCCTGCTGCCCGTCGGCACGCTGCCGATGCTGGGCGGTCTGGCGGGCGGCACGGCCGTGGCGGCGGTGGCCGCGAGTTCGTACGGCGCGGTCCGCATCCGGGTCGTGGGCGGCTCGCTGATCGCGGGCGAGGCGAAGGTGCCGGTGGCGGCTCTGGGCGAGGCGGAGATTCTCGACGCGGAGGAGGCCCGTGCCTGGCGCACCTACAAGGCCGACACCCGCGCCTTCCTGCTGCTGCGCGCCTACATCCCGACGGCCGTGCGCGTCGAGGTCACCGACCCCGAGGACCCGACGCCGTACCTGTACCTGTCGACGCGGGAGCCCGAGCGGCTGGTCGAGGCGCTGCGGGCGGCGAAGGCCGCGGCGTAGCTAGCGCACGCGCGCGGTCAGCGCCGGTCTCTGCCGGGACGGCGCAGGATCCGCTGTCCCGGGAGGTCACCGAGGTCGAGGGCGTCCTCGGGGCGCTCCAGGGCGGGAAGCTCTTCGAGGGCGTCCCAGGGCACCTGGCGTCTGCGCAGGTCCGCACGGATGCGGTCGGCGACTTTCCTGGTGTCGCGCCGGTTCATGAGCGCCCCGACGGCCGCGCCCACCATGAACGGCATCAGGTTGGGCAGGTCGCGCACCATGCGCTTCATGATCTGCTGGCGGAGCTGGCGCTTCATGTGGCTGTTCATGGCCGTGCCGAGCGTCGCCGGCCTGGTCACCTCGACGCCGCGCTCGTCCGACCAGGCGTTCAGGTACGCGGTGCTGCGCTGGGTCAGCGTGCCGGGCGGCCGCACGCCGTAGACCTCGTGGAGTTCGGCGATCAGCTTGAGCTCTATGGCCGCGACGCCGGTGATCTCGGCGGCCAGTTCGGTGGGCATCGCGGGCGGTAGGGGAAGCATCGCCGCGGCGCCGACTCCCGCGCCGACGGTGGCGGTGGCCCGGGTGGCGCCGGCCACGAGGCGGTCGGCGATCTCCTCGGGCCCGAGGCCGGGGAACTGCCTGCGCAGCGTCGCCAGGTCCCGTACGGGCACGCGCGGAGCCAGGTCGATGACCCGGTCGGCGAGAAGTGCCACGGCGGCCTTGGCGCGGTCGCCGCCCCTGCGGACGCTCTCCCCCGCCTTCTGCCGGAACGCCGCTGCCCGGCGCCGGGCAGCGGGCGCCGGTGTGGCGACGGTCGCCGGGAGGTCGGCCCGGCCGGAATCCGCTTCGAGCGAGGCCGTCCCCACATCGGTCGGGCCTCGCTCGTCGTCACGCGCGCGCTGCGGGCCGTCGAACGGCCCTTGGTCCGCTCCCCGTCCGGGGAAGCGGCGCTTCCAGGGAGGGGTCGAGCCAGTCACGGCCGACCCCGCCTCAGTCGCAGTCGCGGCAGATCGGCTGGCCGTTCTTCTCCCGGGCCAGCTGGCTGCGGTGATGCACCAGGAAGCAGCTCATGCAGGTGAACTCGTCCTGCTGCTTCGGCAGTACACGGACGGCCAGTTCCTCGTTCGAGAGGTCGGCGCCGGGCAGTTCGAGGCCCTCTGCGGCTTCGAACTCGTCGACGTCGACGGCCGAGGCGGACTTGTCGTTCCGCCGGGCCTTCAGCTCTTCGAGGCTGTCCGAGTCGACGTCGTCGTCGGTCTTGCGTGGAGTGTCGTAATCGGTGGCCATGGTCGCTCTCCCCCTCTGGGTGTCTGCGGGTGTCTCCAGCGCACGTAACGCGTGAGAGGCCGGACTTGTGCCCGACCCGAGGCGGAGATTTTGCCTCACATCAAGGTCTGTTACTCAATCGACACCCAACCGGACTCCTCAAGAGTGATCGGCTTGGATGGCGATGGGGACCGTACACGGTCCCAATGCCGCACTTCAAAGGCGCCTCACCGTGTACTTCCCGTGATCAGGACCCCTGAAAACCAGGATTCTTCCGGCTTTCCGACAGGGTGCATGATCACGGAGAGTAGAGGCCAGGAAAGTCGCCGCTGTGATCGATCACACAGGGAAAACTCTGGACGGCGACCTGGAAATTCCGCCCAAAGCGAACATCCCCGGTCCCCGGCGGGATGCCGGGGACATGATCTCAGACGGGGAGCGTGACACGCATCACGAGCCCTCCGCCCTCGCGCGGCTGCGCGTAGATGTGGCCGCCGTGCGCCCGGGCCACCGACCGCACGATGGACAGGCCGAGGCCGACGCCCTTGTCGCTGCCCGTGCGCTCGGTGCGCAGCCGCCGGAACGGCTCGAAGAGGTTGTCGATCTCGTACGCCGGCACGATCGGGCCCGTGTTGGTGACCACCAGCACCGCCTGGCCGTTCTCGACCGTCGTGGTGACCTCCACCCAGCCGTCCTGCGGCACGTTGTAGCGCACGGCGTTCTGGACCAGGTTCAGGGCGATCCGCTCCAGCAGGACGCCGTTGCCCTGGACGACCGCCGGCCGGCGCTCGCCCTTGATCAGTACGCGCTTCTCCTCCGCCTCGGCGTGCACCTGGTCGATGGCCTGTCCCGCGACCTCCGCGAGGTCCACGGGCTTGCGCTCGACGATCTGGTTGTCGCTGCGGGCGAGCAGCAGCAGGCCCTCGACGAGCTGTTCGCTGCGCTCGTTGGTGGCCAGCAGTGTCTTGCCGAGCTGCTGGAGCTCCACCGGGGCGTCGGGATCGGACAGGTGCACCTCGAGCAGCGTGCGGTTGATCGCCAGCGGGGTGCGCAGCTCGTGGGAGGCGTTGCCGACGAAGCGCTGCTGGGCCGTGAAGGCCCGTTGGAGCCGCTCCAGCATGTCGTCGAAGGTGTCCGCCAGCTCCTTGAGCTCGTCGTCCGGGCCGTCCAGCTCGATGCGCCGGGAGAGGTCGGACCCGGCCACGGCGCGGGCCGTGCGGGTGATCCGGCCCAGCGGCGACAGGACGCGGCCCGCCATCGCGTAGCCGAACGCGAAGGCGATCACGGCGAGGCCGAGCAGGGCCAGCAGCGAGCGGCTGAGCAGGGTGTCCAGGGCGACCTGGCGCTGGTGGTCGACGCACTCGCTGATCGCCGCGTTGAACGTGGACAGCGAGAGGTTGCTCGCGTTGTTCACCACCGGGCACTTGTCGCTGGCGACCTTGATGTCGGTACCGCCGACGATCTTGAACAGGGGTTCGTTGCCCGTGTTCAGCGCCTGTGCCGCGAGCAGGTAGATGATCGACAGGAGCAGGATGCCCGCGATCAGGAACATGCCGCCGTACAGCAGCGTGAGCCTTATGCGGATGGTGGGGCGCAGCCACGGCAGGGGTGTCGCCGGGCGCGGGTCCCAGGTGGGCTTCGGGGGTGCCCCGGGGGGCGCGGGTGTCGTCGCCACGGTCGATCAGATCCGGTAGCCGGAGCCGGGCACGGTGACGATGACGGGCGGCTCGCCCAGCTTGCGTCGCAACGTCATCACCGTCACGCGCACGACGTTGGTGAACGGGTCGGTGTTCTCGTCCCAGGCCTTCTCCAGGAGCTGCTCCGCGGAGACCACGGCGCCCTCGCTGCGCATGAGCACCTCCAGCACGGCGAACTCCTTGGGCGCGAGCTGTACCTCCTTGCCGTCGCGGAAGACCTCGCGGCGGTTGGGGTCGAGCTTGATCCCGGCGCGCTCCAGGACGGGCGGCAGGGGGACGCTGGTGCGCCGGCCCAGGGCGCGCACGCGCGCGATGAGCTCGCTGAACGCGAAGGGCTTGGGGAGGTAGTCGTCCGCGCCGATCTCCAGGCCCTCGACCCGGTCGCTGACGTCGCCGGAGGCCGTGAGCATCAGCACGCGGGTGGGCATGCCGAGTTCGACGATCTTGCGGCAGACGTCGTCGCCGTGCACGAGCGGGAGGTCGCGGTCGAGGACGATCACGTCGTAGTCGTTCACGCCGATGCGTTCCAGGGCGGCCGCACCGTCGTACACGACGTCGACGGCCATGGCCTCCCGGCGCAGTCCGGTGGCCACCGCATCGGCGAGCAGCTGCTCGTCCTCGACGACGAGTACGCGCACGTCGCTTGTCCTTCCTGTGTCCGCCCGCGCGGCGCCGATCGGGCGCACGAGGGCAGGGGGCTCGTGGGTGTGTTGACCTCCATCCTGCCCTTTTCGGCCATAAGTCGGCTGTAAGGCGGGTGAGGGGGCCCTGACCGGCCGCGGGAGCGACGCCGGCCCGCGGCGGCGGCCCGGGGGCGGCCTGCCGGAAAAAGGCCACCGGTGCGGGAATGGGGGATTTTCTCGTGCGGTTGAGGTTTCCGCGGGAGGGAGCCGGGGGAGGACGGCTTTACACCTCGCGATCACGCTCTGCCCTGTGCCGCATGCCACGCGGTGCGTCGCGGTCCGCTTCCGCAGAGCGGGCGTGGTGGTGTCCGGCACCGTCGCCGCCCGGCGCGGTCGCGCCGGGCGCTCCACCGGACGTGATCGTCCCTTCCAGACGGCACACCCCCGT
This sequence comes from Streptomyces sp. NPDC018947, assembly GCF_044390505.1. NCBI lineage: Bacteria > Bacillati > Actinomycetota > Actinomycetes > Kitasatosporales > Streptomycetaceae > Streptomyces > Streptomyces sp. NPDC018947. The sequence continues at coordinate 134,453 of NZ_JBIRZD010000005.1, read as the reverse complement.
GCCACAGACCCACGACCCAGGACGAGGGGGCGCAGCATGGACGCTTTCACCGCAGGACTTCTGCAGCGCATAAAGACGACCGAGTCCGACCTGTCCCGGGCCCGCGACGAGGGCGACGACTTCCTCGTCGAGGTGGAGCTCGGCGAGCTCGACGACCTGCGCCGTCTCGCTGCCGAGCACGGTGTGGAGGTCGGGGCGACCGGCGTCTGAACGGCCCGTGAACGAACGGGGCCCCGGCGGGATCCACCGCCGGGGCCCCGTTCGTGTCGGGCCGTGCGGAAGGCGTCGCGCGACGCCTTCCGCTCAGACGCCGAAGTCCACCAGGAGCCGCTGGAGCGGCTCGAAGACCTCGGGGGTGGCGGCGATCGTCAGATCGCGCGACGGGCGCTCCCCGGGGCGTCCACCGGTCACCGCGCCCGCCTCCCGGGCGATCAGGTCCCCCGCGGCGAGGTCCCAGGGGTGCAGTCCCCGTTCGTAGTAGCCGTCGAGGCGGCCCGCGGCCACGTCGCACAGGTCGATCGCGGCCGAACCGCCGCGCCGGATGTCGCGCACCAGCGGGATCAGCCGCCGCGCGATCTCGGCCTGCTGGGCACGGACCTCGGCGACGTAGTTGAAGCCGGTGGAGACCAGCGCCTGGTCGAGCGGAGCCGCCGGGCGGCGGGTGAGCCGCCGTTCGCCGTCCCAGGCACCCGTGGCCCAGGCCCCGCCGCCGCGCACCGCCCAGTACGTCTCGCCCCGCATCGGGGCCGCGACCACCCCGGCGACGCGCTCGCCGTCCTGCTCGGCGGCGATGGAGACCGCCCAGGTGGGCAGCCCGTACAGGTAGTTGACCGTGCCGTCGAGCGGGTCGATCACCCAGCGGACACCGCTGGTGCCCTCCGTGGCGGCGCCCTCCTCGCCGAGGAAGCCGTCCTGCGGGCGGAGGTCGGAGATCATGCCGGTGATCAGCTTCTCCGCGGCGATGTCCATCTCCGTCACCACGTCGATCGGGCTCGACTTGGTGGCGGCGACCTCGAGGTCGGCGGGGCGGCCGTCGCGCAGCAGGTCACCCGCGCGACGGGCGGCCTGCCGGGCGGTCTTCAGCAGCTCCTCGTGCAGGGGGTCGGTCGTACTCACGTCGCTCACGGCTTCCTCACGCGTAGGGGCTGTCGGCGCCCGCGGCGGCGGGCCGCGGGGCGCGGGCGGGGCAGCAGCCGACGGGGCACAGGTCGTGGCTCGCGCCCAGGGCGCCCAGGGCGCACGGCGTGACCTCCTGGCCGCGCTCGGCCGAGGCCCGCTCCAGCACGAGGTCGCGGATCGCGGCGGCGAACCGGGGGTCGGCGCCGACCGTGGCCGAGCGGCGCACGGGCAGCCCCAGCTCCGCGGCCTTCGCCGTGGCCTCCGTGTCGAGGTCGTAGAGGACCTCCATGTGGTCGGAGACGAAGCCGATGGGGGCCATCACCACGGCGGGCGCGCCGGCCGCGTGCCGCTCCTCGAGGTGGTCGCAGATGTCGGGCTCCAGCCAGGGGACGTGCGGGGCGCCGGACCGCGACTGGTAGACGAGCTGCCACGGGTGGTCGACGCCGGTGCGCTCGCGGACGGCGTCGGCGATCAGCTTCGCCACGTCCAGGTGCTGGCGGACGTACGCCCCGCCGTCGCCGTGCCCCCCTTCCGGGCCGGAGGTGTCGGCCGCGGAGGTGGGGATCGAGTGGGTCGAGAACGCGATGTGCGCGCCGTCCCGGACCTCCTCGGGGAGGTCGGCGAGCGAGCGGACGACCCCGTCGATCATGGGCTCGACGAAGCCGGGGTGGTTGAAGTAGTGCCGCAGCTTGTCGATCTTCGGCAGTTCGAGGCCCTCTGCCTCCAGGGCGGCGAGCGCGTCCGCGAGGTTCTCGCGGTACTGCCGGCAGCCCGAGTACGAGGCGTAGGCGCTCGTGGCGAGGACGAGGACGCGGCGCCGGCCGTCGCGCACCATCTCGCGCAGGGTGTCCGTGAGGTACGGCGCCCAGTTGCGGTTGCCCCAGTAGACCGGCAGGTCCAGGCCGTGGTCGGCGAAGTCCTTGCGGAGCGCGTCGAGCAGCGCGCGGTTCTGGTCGTTGATGGGGCTGACCCCGCCGAACAGGAAGTAGTGCTGGCCGACTTCCTTGAGGCGTTCCTTGGGGATGCCGCGCCCGCGGGTCACGTTCTCCAGGAACGGGACCACCTCGTCCGGGCCCTCAGGGCCGCCGAACGAGAGCAGGAGCAGGGCGTCGTAGGGGCTGGCATCGAGCACGTCAGGCATGTCCCGATCCTGCCACCCGGCACCGACGGCCGGGAAACGGTGGGGTGCCGGCGGGGGCGTTCGCCGGGTTCGGGGCGTGTTTCCGGCCCCCTCCCGGGGGGTGCTTCCGGGTGAGGGGGCGCGTAAGCTGTACCGGCTGCGATCGCACCTTACCGAGCCGTTCCGGAGACCCTGTTGCCCAGCCCCTACCGCGCCCTGTTCGCCGCCCCCGGCTCCAAGGGCTTCGCCGCCGCGGGCTTCCTCGGCCGGATGCCGCTGTCGATGATGGGCATCGGCGTGGTGACGATGATCTCCCAGCTCACCGGCCGGTACGGGCTGGCCGGCGCCCTGTCCGCCACCATCGCGCTCGCCGCGGCCGTGGCCGGCCCGCAGGTGTCACGGCTGGTGGACCGCTACGGCCAGCGGCGGGTGCTGCGCCCGGCCACGCTGGTGTCGCTCGCCGCGGCGGCCGTGCTGCTGCCGGCCGCGCACTACGGGTGGCCCGACTGGGTGCTGTTCGCGGCCTGTGTCGGCATCGGCTGCGTGCCGAGCCTCGGGGCGATGGTCCGGGCCCGCTGGGCGGCCATATACCGGGGCACCCCGCAGCTCCACACGGCGTACTCCTTCGAGTCCGTGGTGGACGAGGTCTGCTTCATCTTCGGGCCGATCATCTCCATCGGCCTGTCCACGGCGTGGTTCCCGGAGGCCGGCCCGCTGCTGGCCGCCTGCTTCCTCGCGACCGGCGTCTTCTGGCTGACCGCGCAGCGCGCCACCGAGCCCGTTCCCCACCCGCGCGACGGGCACAAGGGCGGCGGCACCGCGCTGAGCTCGCGGGGGCTGCAGGTCCTGGTCGCCACGTTCGCCGCGACGGGGACGATCTTCGGGGCGGTGGACGTGGTCACGGTGGCCTTCGCGGAGGAGGAGGGGCACAAGGCCGCGGCCAGTGTCGTGCTCGCCCTGTACGCGGCGGGCTCGTGCACGGCGGGCATGATCTTCGGCCTGATGCGGTTCGCCGGGGCGCCCGAGCGCCGCTGGCTGCTGGGCGTCTGTGCGATGGCCGTGAGTATGATCCCCCTCCTACTGGTCGGGAACCTGCCGTTTCTGGCCGCGGCGCTGTTCGTTGCGGGTCTGTCCATCGCTCCGACGATGATCACGACCATGTCCCTCATCGAAGAGCACGTACCACGTGCGCAGCTCACCGAGGGCATGACCTGGGTGAGCACCGGTCTCGCGGTCGGGGTCGCGCTCGGCTCGTCCGCGGGCGGCTGGGTGATCGACGCGGCCGGTGCTCGCGCGGGGTACGCGGTTCCGGCGGTGGCCGGGGCCGTCGCGGTCGCGGTCGGTTTCCTCGGGTACCGCCGGCTCAAGCGGCCGGCTCCACGGCGGGGAGGGACCGTTGAGCAGCACACGCACGGCGAGCGGCAGGACGAGCGCGAAGAACGGCACATGGCGTAACTGGGGCGGCAACGTCTCGGCCCGTCCCGCGCGGGAGGTCGCTCCCGCCTCCGTCGAGGAGCTGGCCGACGTCGTACGCCGGGCCGCCGAGGACGGGCTGCGGGTGAAGGCGGTCGGCACCGGTCACTCCTTCACCTCGATAGCGGCGACGGACGGGGTGCTGATCCGCCCGCGGCTCCTGACGGGCATCCGCCGCATCGACCGTGACGCCATGACCGTCACGGTGGAGGCCGGCACCCCGCTCAAGCGGCTCAACACGGCCCTCGCCCGGGAGGGCCTGTCGCTGACCAACATGGGCGACATCATGGAGCAGACGGTCGCGGGGGCCACCAGCACCGGCACCCACGGCACGGGCCGCGACTCGGCCTCGGTCTCCGCCCAGATCGAGGGCCTGGAGCTGGTCACGGCCGACGGCTCGGTGCTCACCTGCTCCGAGCGGGAGAACCCCGAGGTCTTCGCCGCCGCCCGGATCGGCCTCGGCGCCCTCGGCGTCGTCACCGCGATCACCTTCGCCGTGGAGCCGGTCTTCCTGCTCACGGCCCGCGAGGAACCGATGCCGCTCGACCGGGTCCTCGCGGACTTCGACGAACTGTGGGCCGAGAACGAGCACTTCGAGTTCTACTGGTTCCCGCACACCGGCAGCACCACCACCAAGCGCAACAACCGCAGCGCGGGTCCGGCGCAGCCGGTGGGACGCCTCCAGGGCTGGTTCGACGACGAGTTCCTGTCCAACGGCGTCTTCCAGGCGGCGAACTGGGTCGGCCGCGCGGTGCCCGCCACCGTCCCGGCGATCGCGCGCGTCTCCAGCAAGGCGCTGTCCGCGCGGACGTACACCGACACCCCTTACAAGGTCTTCACCTCTCCGCGCCGGGTGCGGTTCGTGGAGATGGAGTACGCCGTCCCGCGCGAGGCCGTCGTCGAGACGCTGCGCGAGCTGAAGGCGATGGTCGACCGGTCGCCGCTGCGGATCAGCTTCCCGGTCGAGGTGCGCACGGCCCCCGCCGACGACATCACGCTGTCCACGGCGTCGGGGCGCGACAGCGCGTACATCGCCGTACACATGTTCCGGGGCACCCCCTACCAGGCGTACTTCACCGCCGCCGAGCGCATCTTCACCGCGCACGAGGGCCGGCCGCACTGGGGGAAGATCCACACGCGGGACGCGGCGTACTTCTCGCAGGTGTATCCCCGCTTCGGCGAGTTCACGGCGCTGCGGGACCGTCTTGACCCGGATCGGCGGTTCCAGAACGACTACTTGCGCCGGGTTCTGGGGTCGTAGCCGAGGCGTCGGGAGCGGGGGTCGCGGCGTCCTCGGGCACGTCGCCCCCGGCACTCGGCGTGGGCGACGGGCCGGTGTCCGTACCGGTGCCCTCGTCGGAGGTGCCGTCGTCCGAGGACGTACCGCCTTGACCGGGGCTCCCGGAGGGGGTCGCCGCGGGGTCGTCGGCGGAGCCGGGACCGGACTCCGGGCCGGAGTCCCCCGGGCTCCGCGAGTCCGAGGGGGCGGGGTCGCCGCCGGAGCCGCCGGGCTCCCCGGAGTCCGGGCCGGAGGTGCCCTGTCCGGTGAGGACACGGCCGACGGTCGTGCTGTTCCCGCCGCTGAGGTCGTGGCCCGACGCGAGTTCGTAGACGGTGATCCCGCCCATGGTGACGCCGAAGACCAGGGCCGCCGCGACCAGCGGCCGCTTCCAGCCCGCGCCCCGCGCGCGGTAGACGGTGCCCTCGGTGAACTCGCCGGGAGCGGGCGGCACTCGTCCGGCCTGCCGTCCGGCACCTGCCGCGGCGGCGCGCCTGTCCCGGAGCTGCTCGGCGGTGCGCTTGAAGAAGTGCTGGAACACCGAACCGCCGCAGGTGGCGACGACGCTGATCAGACCGGCGCCGAGGATGGTGCCGTACACGCCGAAGGACGACGCGAGTTTCGCGGCCACCACCGCCGCCAGGGCGCTGCCGGCGACCTGAGGCACGCTCAAGTCGATCCGCTTGGATTCCCCCTCCGTACGCATGTCCGCTTCACCGACGACATCGGGCCTTTCACGCATCCCCGGACCTTGCCTGTCTTTCCCGTACACGATCGATCAACTGCACGAGAGGGGGACGTACAACGGAGAACCTTTAGTTCCGTTTCGGGTGATTGCGTGAAGTACGCCACGTACAAGATCACCGGAACCCTTTGGGAGGCGGCCGGACACCCCCTCTTGCGGGAAGTGTGACGGCGCGCCAATCCACGCAGGTGGCCCGAATGGAGTACTGTTGCGAGCCCTGGGTCCGGGTCTCCCGACTGCGGGCTCAGGGCGACGAAGGACCGCCGGGAGGGGGCTGGTTGCACAGGGTGACGGATTTTGTCACTTAGCGTGGTGAACAGGTAACCGTGCCATAACGGCGATCCAGGGCCCGCGCCCGACACGCCGGGCAACTCGGCAAGGTTGTGGCAGGCTGCACCCGGGCAGGCCACACTCGACAGAGCGGAAGCAGCGACGCACGTGACGTCGGCAGGCACCACCCGGGAGGTCCCCATGCCCGAACTGCGTGTCGTGGCCGTCTCGAATGACGGCACACGGCTGGTGCTGAAGGCTGCGGACAGCACGGAGTACACGCTTCCGATCGACGAGCGGCTCCGGGCCGCCGTACGCGGCGACCGTCCCCGCCTCGGCCAGATCGAGATCGAGGTGGAGAGCCATCTCCGCCCCCGCGACATCCAGGCGCGTATACGAGCCGGTGCGACCGCGGAAGAGGTCGCCCAGATGGCCGGCATCCCCGTCGACCGCGTCCGCCGCTTCGAGGGCCCCGTCCTCGCCGAGCGCGCCTTCATGGCGGAGCGGGCCCGCAAGACCCCCGTCCGCCGCCCCGGCGAGAACTCCGGTCCGCCCCTCGGCGAGGCCGTCCAGGAGCGGCTGCTGCTGCGCGGCGCCGACAAGGACACCGTCCAGTGGGACTCGTGGCGCCGCGACGACGGCACCTGGGAAGTCCTGCTGGTCTACCTGGTCGCGGGCGAACCGCACTCGGCGAGCTGGACGTACGACCCGCCCCGTCGGCTCGTCCAGGCCGTCGACGACGAGGCGCGCGCGCTGATCGGCGAGACCGACGACCTCGCGGCGCCCGAGCCCAGCTTCCCGTTCGTCCCGCGCATCGCCCGGCTGCCGCGCGACCGGCCGCTGGACCGCACCCTCGACCGGGAGCACCGGGAGCGGCCGAGCCTGCCCGCCCAGCCGTCCGAGCCGGCCGAGGAGACCGCGGCCACCGCGTCCGGCGAGCGGGAGCGCGACTCGCTGACCAGCCTGCTGGAGGCGGTGCCGAGCTTCCGGGGCGACCTGGTCGTCCCCGAGCGGGTGCCGGAGCCGGCGGCGGAGGACGCCGTCGAGGAGCCCGAGGTGGAGGAGCCGCCCGCGCCCGCCGCGTCGGCCGGTTCCGCCTACGCCGACGTGCTCATGCCGCGCTCCGTGGGCAGCCACCGCGACCGCCTCACCGGCTCCACCGACCGCCAGGCCGAGGCCGACGGCGTCCGCCCCGGCCGCCGCGCGGCGGTGCCGAGCTGGGACGAGATCGTCTTCGGGACGCGGCGCAAGAAGCAGGATTAGCCGGGCACACCGGCAGGAGGCCCGGGCCGCACCCGCGTGGGTGCGGCCCGGGCCTCGTCGTACGGGGCCTACTGCGGATCCGGGCCCACGGCCACCGGCCGCGCCGGGTCCGACGACCACTCCGACCACGAGCCGACGTACAGCGCCGCCGGGATGCCGGCCACCGCCAGCGCCAGCACCTCGTGGGCACCCGACACGCCCGAGCCGCAGTACACGCCGACCTCTCCGCCGTCGTCCGCGCCCAGGGTCTTGAAGCGGGCGCGCAGGTCCTCGGCCGGACGGAACCGGCCGTCCGCGAGCACGTTGTCCGTCGTCGGCGCCGACACGGCTCCGGGGATGTGGCCGCCGACCCGGTCGATCGGCTCGACCTCGCCCCGGTACCGCTCCCCCGCCCGGGCGTCGAGCAGCAGCCCGCGGCGGGCCAGCGCGGCGGCCCCGTCCGCGTCCAGCAGCCCCGACGCGCCCGGCGCCGGGACGAAGTCGCCCTCCTCGGGCACGGGAACGTCCGTGGACAGCGGCCCCTGCCAGGCCGCCAGGCCACCGTCGAGCACCCGCACGTCCGGGTGGCCCGTCCAGCGCAGCAGCCACCAGGCGCGGGCCGCCGCCCAGCCCTGCCCGCCGTCGTACACGACGACCGGCCGGCCGCAGGACACGCCCGCCCGGCGCATCGCGGCGCCGAACTCCGCCATGTCCGGCAGCGGATGCCGGCCCCGCTCACCGGGCGCGGAGGCCAGTTCCCGGTCCAGGTCGACGAAGACGGCGCCGGGGATGTGCCCGGCTTCGTACTCGGCGCGGCCGTCGAAGGCCGGCGCACCGGCGGCCTTCGCGGTGCTCAACTGCCAGCGGACGTCGAGCAGGACCGGCGCGGGCGCGGCCGCCGCCGCGACGGCGAGGTCGGATGCGGAGATGATGGCGTTCATGACCCCATCCTGGCGTACCGAGTGGCCGCCGGGTCCGTGTCGGGCTACTCTGCCCGCCGGACAGGAGCGATCACAAGGTGTGCGGGACCGGGCACATGCTGTACTGCCCGGGCGGCCGGGCCGGTCTCACGGGCGTGCCCAGGGGCGCGCGGCAGCGGGTCCTGTGCGAGCACGTCGGCACGAGAGCCGATCAGGCGGAAGCGGACGCACGGCCCGCGGAGGGCCGAGAAGAGAGTGACGATGACCGATGCTCGGGGACCGGCCGCCGGCCGCGGTGGCGGGACGTCCGCACGGCGCACGCCCGGCACACCCTGCTGGGTGAGCCTGATGGTGCACGGACCTGCCGCGACCCAGGAGTTCTACGGAGCGCTGTTCGGCTGGGAGTTCCGCCCCGGTCCCCAGCAACTGGGCCCCTACGTCAGGGCCCTGCTCGGCGGACGGGAGGTGGCGGGCGTCGGCCGTCTCCCCCCGGACCGGCACCTGCCCATCGCCTGGACGCCGTACCTCGCCTCCGACGACGTGAACAGGACGGCCGAGACCGTACGCCTGTGCGGGGGCACGGTGGGCGTGGGTCCGCTGGACGCGGCGGAGGCCGGGCGCATGGCCATCTGCTCCGACCCGGCGGGCGCGGTCTTCGGCCTCTGGCAGGCGGCGGCGCACCTCGGCCAGGCCGTCACCGGGGAGCCCGGCACGCCCGCGTGGAACGAGCTGGCCACCTTCGAGGCGGCGGGAGTCGCCAAGTTCTACGAGACGGTGTTCGGTTTCGAACTGGAACCGTCCGCGACCGCCGGCCTCGACTACGTGACCCTCCGCCTCGACGGACGCCCCGTCGCCGGCATCCACGGCGTCGGCGACGCCCTGCCCCGCGAGAGGGGGCCGCACTGGATGACGTACTTCCAGGTGGCGGACATCGGGGAGTCCCTGCGGCGGCTGACCGGCCTGGGCGGTCATGTCCTGGAGCCGGCCAGGGACACCTTCCGCGGCCGGGTGGCGCTGGTGGCGGATCCGGAGGGGGCGCGGTTCTCCTTGCTGCAGAGTCCCCGGTGAGCCGTCAGACGGGGACGCGTACCGTCTCCACCCAGGCCGGGGGCTCGGGTGCGGCGGGGCCGATCAGGGCCGCGATCAGGCGGCAGGACGGGGTCTCGGCGGGCCAGGGTGTGTAGCCGTCGGTGAGGACGACGACGACGGACGGACGGTCGCGTGCCGCGAGCGCCGCCTCGATGCCGACGCGCATGTCGGTGCCGCCACCGCCGCCCAGGGTGACCTGCTCGGTGGACGTCACCCGCGACACGGCGTGCACATCGGCGTCGCAGGCGAGGACGGTGACGCGGTTGCCGCGTACGCCGACCTCGCGCAGCACGCCCGTGATCTCCGCGAGGGCGGCGGCGAGTTCCGCGTCGCCCATCGAGCCCGACGTGTCGACGACGACGGCGACCCGGGGCAGCGGGCGGCGCAGGCTCGGCAGGACGACGCCGCGCAGTGCCGGGGTGCGGCGCGACGGGCGGCGGTACGTGTAGTCGACGGCTCCGCCGGCCCACGCGGCGGCCTCCCGGACGGCGCCGGTCAGCGCCTGCCGCCAGTCCACGGTGGGTTCGAGAACCTCCTCGGCCCAGCGCTGCCAGCCCGCGGGCAGGGTGCCGCGGCTGCGCTGGTGGGCGCGCATCGCCTCGGCGGTGTGCCGGCGCAGCGCCCGGGCCTCGGCGTCGCCGAGCGGATCGGGGCCGTCGGACGGGGGCAGCTCCCAGGGGGCCGGCACCCCGTGGGCGCCGGAACCGCAGTCGTGTCCCCTCACGTGCGGAGGCAGTCCGTCCAGGTACGCCTCGAACAACTGCCCGTCGGGCAGGCCGAAGAGGCGGGGCTCGACGCGTCCGGCGGGCAGGCGCAGGCCGTCGGCGAGGAGATCGTCGTTGATCTCGCAGTCCTGGGCGACGTTGACGCGGTACCGGTCGCTCCGACCGGCGGCGGGGAGCCGGCCGGCGCGGCCGTGGTGGTCGCGCAGCAGGTGCGCGACCTCGTGCACCCAGACGCCGGCGAGTTCCTCCACGGGCGTGGCGGCGACGAAGGCGGGTGAGACGTAGCAGCGCCAGTGGCGGTCGACCCCCATCGTCGGTACGTCCGGGCAGGGCACGACGGTCAGGGCGTACAGGGCCGACGCCAGGTAGGGCCGGTCGTGCGCCGCTCGGTAGCGGGCGGCGAGCAGTTTGGTCGTGTCCAGGGTCCCGCGGGATGCCGTCATGCCCGCGGACCTCACCGGCCGCCGGGCAGGGCCCCGGACATCTGCAGCAGCTCCAGGAACCCGTCGATGCCGGGCGGCACGGGCCAGTCCAGGCTGCGCATCGCCGCCAGGTCGGTGGCGGCCCGCGCGGCCACGTCCGGTACGCCCGCGTCCACGGCCTTGGCCAGGACCGCCCAGCCGGCCTCCCAGCGGGGCCGGGTGAGTTCGCCCTGGATGGCGGCGACCACCGCGATGAGGAAGGCCAGTTGCCGGTCGCCGCGCTCGGGCAGGGCGAACGCGCCGGGGTCGGCGAGGACCCGCTCGGGGTCGGGCAGGTCGAGGTGTTCGAGGTAGGACAGCAGCTCGATGCCCGCGCCGTCCCCGACGGCACCGGTGAGCGCGGCGGCCACCGCCTCGCGGCCGGCGCCGGTCGCGTAGCCCGTGGCGAGCAGCCGCAGCGCCATCTCCCAGGTCCGCGGGGAGGGCCACGACCGCCCGCGGGCCTCGGCGTCGGCGGGTATGTGGTGGACCAGACCCGGGCGGGCGGTGAGGAACCCGGAGACGGCTCCCCGGGCCCGCGCGACGGCGCCGGGCACCTTGGCGGCGTCGACCAGCGGGACGGTGACCTCAGGCCAGGTGCCGGCCATGCCGCGGGCGACGGTGGCGGGGTCGTGGGTCCAGTGGAGGTGGACGAAGCGGTTGGCGAGCGGCGGGCTGAGGTGCCAGCCGTCGGCGGCGCTGGAGGGCGGGTTGGCTGCGGCGACGATGCGTACCGCGTCGGGCAGGACCAGGCTGCCGACCCGGCGTTCGAGGACGACCCGCAGCAGTGCCGCCTGCACGGCCGGCGGAGCCGAGGAGAGTTCGTCGAAGAACAGCAGGCCCTGCCCGGCCCGCTGGAGCCGGACGGCCCAGTCGGGCGGCGCCATCGGCACGCCGGTCGTGGCCGGGTCGTCCCCGACGATGGGCAGTCCGGCGAAGTCCGACGGCTCGTGGACGCTGGCGATGACCGTCTCCAGCGGGAGGCCGAGTCCGGCGGCGAGCTGCTCCAGGGCGGCCGACTTGCCGATGCCCGGTTCGCCCCACAGCAGCACGGGCTGGTTGGCCGTCACGGCGAGGGCGAGCGCCTCCAGTTGGACGTTGGCGGCGGGCTCGGTGCGCCGGGCGCGCAGCCGGGCGACGAGGTCGTCCGCGGCGGCCAGCGGGGCCGGTGCGGTGCGGGAGGCGGGTGCGGTGCTCAACGGTCCTGGCCCTCGTCGTCGTACTGGTCGTCGTCCTGCTCGTCCTCGTCCATCATCTCGTCCCACCAGTCGGCGCCGAGGCCCGGATGCCGCTCGCGCACGCGGTCCCGCAGGAAGGCCAGGTCGCGGCGCTTGTACCGGCGGATGAGCTGGGCGATCGAGAGTTCGGCCTCGTCGACCACGTCGACGCGGGCGCCCGCCGCGAGGAACGCCTCGACCAGGGAGCGGGAACCTCCGTCGTTGACCGCCACGAACAGCGGTGTGCGGCCCCGGTGGTCGCGGGCCTCCAGGTCGGTCCCCGCGGCCAGCAGCCGGGGCAGGAGCGGTTCGTGGTCGAGCAGGTGCAGGACGTGGAGCAGTGTGCGTCCGGCGCCGTCGCGCACCCGGGGGTCCATTCCCGCGTCCAGGAGTTCGAGCACGCCGTCGGTGTCCCCGTGCTGGGCGCGCAGGAAGAGGTCCCGCATCTGGGCGCGCAGTGCCTTCGGCAGCCGGCCGCTTCCCGAGGCCCACGTCTGCTGGACGGCGAAGCATCCGGCGACGGCGCCGCCGAAAGCGCGCAGGGCCAGCTCGCGCCGCTGTTCCTCGTCACTGTGCGGCATCTGCAGCAGACCGCCCGCGCGGAAGCCCACCTCGTGCCACTCCCCTCGGCAGCGCACCCGGACGGGCGCGGGCGCGGCGGGACCCGGCGGGCCGACCGTCCCCTCGGGCACCTGGAGGTCGGGGAACAGTGCCTCCCGGACGAGGGGATGCAGGTGTGCCGGTTCGACCCCGCCGGCGCGCAGCAGATCGAGGTCGGGGAGCCTGCGCCAGAGCGCTTCGGGCAGGAACGGCACGCCCTTGACATCCTTGCGGCCGACGGCGCGCAGCCGCAGCCCGGTGCCGGCCGGTTCCAGCAGGACGTTCATCCGCCAGTCGCCGGCGATGAGGAAGGAGTCCGCGACGCCTGCGTCGGCCAGCCCGCGGACCTCCGGTTCCAGACCTGCGTGGTGGAGCGCGAGCCGGCCGAGGAAGGCCTCGGGGTCGGCCTCGTACCACGCCGGTGCCTGCGGCGGCGTCAGGTCGGCCTCGATGCCGGCCGCGGCGAGGGCCGCCGGGACTTCGCCCCGCTGGTGCAGCAGGGTCAGCCATTCGGCCCGTGCTGCCGTGTCGCCTGGGCCGGGATCCGCCGTGGGCAGTTCGTCCGTACCGCGCGGCCTGCCGTCCGGGTGGAAGAACGGCGCCCGGTCGGTGCCGCCGCACCGCTCCCGCAGTTCCGCGGTGCGCCGCGCGTCCCACAGGTGCCGGGCGTACCGCCAGTCCTCCACCAGCGGGCCGAAGACGCCCGCGGCCCTCTCGTCGGCGACCGTCCGGAACCGCAGGGTGACGCGCTGCGGGCCCTCCCGCATCGCGGGCGTGGTGACGTGGAGGTACGGGGTGGTCAGCGGACGTTCACCGGCTTCCACCGGCCGGTAACGGGCGAGGACCACGGTCCGGGCCGTGTCGAGCGTGGTCCATCCGCCCAGCACCCGGGGCAGGTGCCAGTGCAGCAGGTCCGGGACCAGGTGGCGCAGGTCGGCCTCCAGCGCCGCGGCCACCTCCCGGCCGCAGTCCTCGGCGACCTGCGCGAGGTCGACGGCCGCGTCGACACCGGCCACGGCGCAGGCCCCGCGCCAGTCGCCTGCCGCACGGCGTTCGGCCGCGCGCTCGATCGTCCTGCGGGACACCGCGTAGCGGCGGATCCGCCGCCGGCTCGCCGCCTCCTCCGGGGGAAAACAGGGGAGTCCGGGGACGGCGCTCAACGGTAGACACTCCCTATCGCGCGCAGGTCGGGGTGGGATCCGCTCGCGGGGCGCAGGCGCTGGGCGAAGGACCGCTTCACCTTCCGGGGCAGTCCGGGGCCCAGGCCGACGTACTCCAGCGGCGAGCCGTCCGGCACGGCCGCGAGCAGCGACTTCGCGCCCCGGCCGGTGAGTCCCGTGTGGCACAGTTCGAGCCGGCGCAGCGGGCTGCCGTGCAGTGCGGCGGCCAGGGCGCGGGCCCCTTCGTCGCCGGTGGCGTTGGCGGGGGCGCCGAGGCTGCGTTCGGACCTCGGCCGGCCCAGGTCGAGCGTCTCGATGCCGTCCAGGGCTTCGGCGAGGGCGCGGGCGCCGGCGGGGCCGATCCCGTTGCCGCCCAGTCCCAGGCGTACCGGCCGTCCGGGGTCGGCGGCGGCCGCGAGGACGGCGGTGCCCTCGTCGCCGAGGTGGTTGGCGGGCAGGTACAGCTCGCGCACGCCGGCGTCCCGGATCAGCGCGGCCAGCAGGCCGGCGGCGTCGGCGGTCAGGCCGTTGCCGCCGAGGAAGAGGCGTTCCACCGGGTGCGCGCGGCCGGTGAGGGCGTCGAGCAGGGCGCGCAGCCCCGCGGTGGTGAGGCCGGTGTTGACCAGGTCGAGGGTGCGCAGGGTGGTGTTGTCGCGGAGCATCGCGGCGAGGGCGCGGGCGCCGTCGTCACCGACCGGGTTGCGCTTGAGCCACAGGGAGCGGACGGTCGTGTCCGCCGACAGGGCCTCGGCGAGGTCGGCGACGCCGTCCGGGCCGATGCGGTTGCAGCCGAGGTAGAGGGTGTGCAGGCCGTGGCCGCCGGCGAGTGCCCGGGCGACCGTCGACGCTCCTTCGTTCCCCATGGCGTTGGTGCCGAGCAGGACGTGCCGGGCGTGCGGGGAGGAGACGGCGACGGGCATCAGACGGGCGGTGCCGGCCGCTCCGAGTCCCTGCTTGCACAGATCGACGCGGCCGTCCGCGCGCACGGTGCCCACGGGGAAGGTCTCGTCGTCCTCCACCGCTCGCGGCGACCCCAGCCGGGCCAGCAGCGGGTCCAGGCCGGCGGGGTCTTTGATCGGTATGTCCGGGTGCTCGATCGCCGGGCAGCGCACGGGTGTCGGCTGCGTCATCACCACTCCACCGGTCCGTCGCCGGTGCCCGGCGTGCCGAGAGCGGCATCGCCCTCCGCCCGCCCGGGACGGACCGACGCCAATCGACTTTCCTCCACGACAAGGGTGGCAAGGCCGGTCGGATTCGAACCGACGTCCTCCAGCTCGGTGCTAGGGCGCGACGACCTCTGCGCTACGGCCTTGCCGGGATGATCATAGCCTTGCCGGCCCACCGGTGGTCACGTGTTCGAGGTCAACTTCCGCCTCGGCCGTGCACGTTGAGATCGGTGACGACGGGGCGGTGGTCCGACGCGTCGGTCGCCACCGTGGCGGCGCCGGTCACGGTGACGTCGGGTGAGACGGCGACCAGGTCGATGCGCTTGAGAGGGCCGACCGCCGGGTACGTGGCCCCGGCGCCGGGAGCGGCGTCGCGCAGGTGACGCCACAGCGGGGCCAGTTCGGGGGCCGCGGGCTCGGCGTTGAAGTCGCCGACGAGGATCTTCGGTCCGCGGTCTTCGGCGAGCACCGCGAGCATGTCGTCCACCTGGGCGGCGCGGATCGAGGGGTCGGCCCGGTAGTCGAGGTGCGTGACGTAGACGTGCGTGTGCGCGCCCCTCACGTTGACGGTGACCTCGGCGAAGCCGGGCGCCGGGGCCGGGACGGGTTCGGAGGTCTGTGTCGACAGCCGGGTGATCTCGTGGTTCTCCGCCGCCACGATCGGGTGGCGGCTCAGTACGGCGACGCCGTAGCGGCGGCGTTCCGCGCCCGGGGTGGCCGGGTCGAGGTCGTAGATCGGCGCGAAGAACACCCGCATGTCCAGCTTCTCGGCCAGTGCGCGGGCCTCGTCGGCGAAGTCGCTGCGGGCGCCCCAGTGCACGTCGACCTCCTGGAGGCCGATCACGTCGGCCCGCAGGCCGCGTACGGCCTCCGCGGTGCGGTCGAGGTCGAAGACCTGGTCCGTGCCGGCCCCGGCGTGGATGTTGTACGTCGCCACCCGCAGGGGTACCGGCGGGGCCGCGGCCCCGTGGGCGTCGTCCTCCGCGGCGAGAGCGGGCGCCGACGTGGCGATCACGGCGGCGGCGAACACGGACGCGGCGGCGCGGAGCGCGCGGAGGGGACGCCGGGATCTGGGCTGCATGCCTTCTCCGATCAGGTGGAAGCGCGACGGGAACAGTGACGCGCATCACCTGAAGTCACGTCAACCCCGCCTGCCGCCTGGTTCTTGACGCCGCTTCACGTGCCGGGGCCCCTTCGTCACCGCTGCGCCGGAGACGGCGGCCCGGAGGCGGTGGGTCAGACCGCGCCGACGGGCAGGACGTCCGGGGACAGGGCCGCCGCGCGGGCCGTCGCCGCCGTCATACGGCGCCGGTGGTGGCGCCGGCACAGGACCTCGTAACCGACCTCGTCGGAGGACTGGGTGACGTCACCCACGACGACCTGGGCGCCCTCGACGACCATGACGCCGCCCACGGTCCGGGCGTTGTGCGTGGCGCGGGCGCCGCACCAGCACAGGGCCTCGACCTGGAGCACCTCGACACGGTCGGCGAGTTCGACCAGCCGCTGGGAGCCGGGGAACAGCTTGGAGCGGAAGTCGGTGGTGATCCCGAAGGCGTACACGTCGAGTTCGAGGTCGTCCACCACGCGCGCGAGCTGGTCTATCTGCTCCGGGGCGAGGAACTGTGCCTCGTCCGCGATCACGTAGTCCGCCCGGCCGCCCTGGGACAGGTGGTCGACGACATGGGCGTACAGGTCGTGCCCGTCCTCGACCTCCACCGCGTCCGTGACGAGGCCGAGCCGGGAGGAGAGCTTGCCCTCCCCCGCGCGGTCGTCGCGCGTGAAGATGATGCCCGCGAGGCCGCGCGCGGAGCGGTTGTGCTCGATCTGGAGAGCCAGGGTCGACTTCCCGCAGTCCATCGTTCCGGAGAAGAAGACCAGCTCGGGCATGAGGGGTTGAGCACCTTTCGGCGAGGGTTCGGCGGGGTCAGGAACGTACTTCGAGCAGGGGGACGAGCTGCTCGGCCGGGGTCATCGAGCCGTGGTTGCCGACCATCGCCGACTCCTTCGGCTCCCGCTCGGAGGCGATGAGCAGGACGTCGTCGCGCGCGGCGGCCACCACGTCGCCGATGCGGTCGTACACCCGCTCGTCGATGCGCGGGCCGAACCAGCCCGCCTCGATCGCCTCGTCGCGCGAGGCCACCCAGAACTGCTCGCCGAGCACCTCGCGCCAGCAGGTGAGCACGTCGTTGCGCGCGCCGGGGACGGCGTAGACGTGCCGGGCGCGGCCCTCGCCGCCGAGGAGGGCGACGCCCGCCTTCAGCTCCCAGTCCTCGTCGAAGTCGATGCGGTGCTCCTCGTCGAAGGGCACGTCGACCATGCCGTGGTCGGCGGTGACGTAGAGGGCGCTGCGCGGGGGCAACTGCTCGGCGAGGCGCTGGACGAGCCGGTCGACGCGGGCGAGCTGGCCGCGCCAGGTGTCGGAGTCGACGCCGAAGCGGTGTCCGGCGCCGTCGACCTCCGCGTAGTACGTGTAGACGAGGGCGCGGTCGGCGGCGGCGAGCTGCTCGGCGGCGAGGTCCATCCGGTCCTCGCCGGACAGCCGTCCGTGGAAGGTGCCGCCGCTGAGCGCGACCTTGGTCAGCGGGGTGTTGGCGAAGGTCGGGGAGGACACCTGCGCGGCGTGCACACCCGCCTCGTGGGCGAGGCGGAAGACGGTGGGGTACGGCTGCCAGGCGCCCGGCGGGGTCCAGGGCTGCCAGCGGAGCTGGTTCATCAGCTCGCCGGTGTCCGGGTCGCGCACGGTGTAGCCGGGCAGGCCGTGGGCGCCCGGCGGCAGGCCGGTGCCGACGGAGGCGAGGGAGGTCGCGGTCGTCGCCGGGTACCCGGCGGTGATGGGGCGCCCGGTGCCGCCGCGCGAGCTGCCGAGCAGCGAGGTCATGAACGGCGCGTCCTCCGGGTGGGCCCGGAGCTGTTCCCAGCCGAGGCCGTCGATCAGGAAGACGCAGTTGCGGTCGGCGGGGGTCAGCTCCGTGATGCCCGCGGCCATGCCGGGGACGCCGAGGCCGGCGGCCAGCGTGGGCAGCAGGTCGGCGAGGGAGCCGGCGCCGTACTCGGGCACGGGGGCGGAGTCGACGGGGAGCGGTTCCGGGTGCGAGTCCCAGACGGCGGACTGGACCATCAGCGGGGGGAGTCCGCGGTCGCCTCGGAGAGGGCCTGGGCGAAGGCGAGCGCCTGGCGCACCGTCTCCGGGCCGTCCCCGGCCTCGCTGACGCGCAGGCTCAGGTCGTCGGCGGTCGAGCTGCCGGTGTAGCCGTGGTCGGCCTCGCAGTTCGGGTCGCCGCAGGCGGCGGGCTCCAGGTCGAGGCGGGAGACGGCGCCCCAGCCGATGGTCAGCACGATCTCGCGGGGCAGCGTGCCCGGCTTGTACTGCTCCGGGTTGGCGACCACGCGGCTGACGACGATGGACGAGATCCGGCCGAGCTTGACGGACTCCGTGGACGTCGTGGCGTACGGCGACGGGGAGGTGTCGTCGGCGGCCTGCTCGTCGGTGTGGCTGACGATGAAGCGGTTGCCCGTGAGGACCAGCACGGTCACGTGCCGGCGCACCTCGTTCTGGTCGAACGTGGTCTCCTGGTGGACCAGGTACGACCGGATGGGCTCGCCGCCCACGGCGGCCTCCACCGCCTCGGCCACGAGGGCCGGGTAGTAGCCGCTGCGCTCGATCGCCGCTCGCAGCCCCTGGGTCGTCGTACTGGTCTTGGCCATGCGCTCCATCCTACGGGGGCCCACTGACTGCGCGGGACGCTCGTGCGGGCCCCGGTCGGCGGGCGTGGGGTCTCCCGGGGGCCGGTTGCGACGGTCCGCCGGTGCCCGGCCGGCCGACCGCCTGTGGACGGGGCGCCCGGCCGGCCGCCCGCCTGTGCACGTCGGCTCCTGCCGGTGCCTGGTCGTTCCGGTGCGGCCGCTGCGGTCAGTACGCCGGAAGCGTCCGCGGGCCCAGGTCGTCGCGGGCCGGCGGTGGTGCGAGGCGCACGGTGGCGCCGAGGACGCTCAGTCCGCGCGGGGCGACGACGACCGGCTCCAGGGTGACCGACACCACCTCCGGGTGGTCGTGGACCAGCCGGGAGACGCGCAGCAGCAGCTCCTCCAGCGCCGCGGTGTCGACCGGGGCCGAGCCGCGCCACCCGAAGAGGAGCGGCGCGGTGCGGATCGAGCGGACGAGGGAGGTGGCGTCGCGGTCGGTGACCGGGATCAGCCGGTGCGCCGTGTCGCCGAGGAGCTGCGTGGCGGCCCCGGCGAGCCCGAAGGAGAGCACCGCTCCCGCCGCCGGGTCGATGACCGCCCGTACGACGGTGTCCACGCCGCGCGGTGCCATGCGCTGCACCACCGGCCGCAGCTCCTGCGGCTTCCCGAAGAGCTCGGTCAACTCGGCGTAGGCGTGCCGCAGTTGCTCCTCGTCCGCGAGGTCCAGGCGGACGCCGCCCAGGTCGGCGCGGTGACGCAGGTGGGGGGCGGTGGCCTTGAGGGCGACGGGGTAGCCGAGGGCGCGGGCGGCGGTGACGGCGTCGTCGGGGGTGGGCGCGGGCAGGGCGCGGTGGACGTGGATGCCGTACCTGCCGAGCAGCTCGCAGATGTCGTCGGCGTCGAGCGCGAGCCCCTGGCCGCGGGCGAGGTGGCCGGCGATCAGCTCGGCGGTGCCCTTCTCGTCGATGTCGTCGTACTCCGGGACCTTGCCGGGGTCGGCGGCGTCGCGGCGCCACTGTGCGTAGGCGACGGCCTGGGCGAGGGCCCGGACACCGCGCTCGGCGGCGGGGTAGGCGGGGATGAGGCGGGCGCCGTCCGGGATCTCTCCGGGATCGGCGGGGACCTGTCCGTCGCCGGCGCCGTCCACGCGGGCCGGCGCGTCCGGGGCCGGGGTGCCCGCGGTGGCTCCCGTGGCCGGAGAGACCGCGGTGACGCCCTCCGCGGAAGGCCCGGTACCCGCGTCGGCCCACGAGGACCCGGCACCCGCGGTGACCCGGGCCGCCGTGTCCCCCGCCGCCTGCGGTGCCGTGCTCGCCGCGGCGGACAGGGCCTCCGCGAGGCCGCCCAGCTCCACGTGGACCACCAGGACGGGCTTGCCGGGCACCGCGGCCGCCGCCGAGCGCAGCGCCTCCGCCAGTGCCGCGTCCTTCGCCACGCCCTCCCCCACCGTCGGGATCGCGGTCACCACCACCGCGTCGCAGGTGTCGTCGGCGAGCGCCCGGGACAGGGCCGCGTGGAAGTCCTGGGCGGAGGCCGCCGTCGTCAGGTCCAGCGGGGGGTGCGGCCGCAGCCCCTCCGACAGACACGCGTCGTACGTGAGCACACCCAGCGACTCGGAGTTGCCGAGGATCGCCACGCGGGGTCCGGCGGGCAGCGGCTGGCGGGCGAGCAGCAGGCCCGCGTCGACCAGGTCGGTGATCGTGTCGACCCTGATCACCCCGGCCTGCCGCAGCAGCGCGGAGACCGTCGCGTGGGGCAGTCGCGTCGCCCGTACGGTGTGCCCCTGCGGCGCGACACCGCCGTGCCGGGCGCCCTGCACGACGACCAGGGGCTTGACCGCCGCCGTGCGCCGCGCCAGGCGGGTGAACTTGCGGGGGTTGCCGATGGACTCCAGGTACATCAGCGCGACGTCGGTGTCGGGGTCGTCGTACCAGTACTGGAGGACGTCGTTGCCGGAGACGTCGGCCCGGTTGCCGGAGGAGACGAAGGTGGACACGCCGGTGACGCCGGTGACCCCGCCGCCGCGCCGGTGCAGCCGGGAGAGCAGGGCGATGCCGATGGCGCCGGACTGGGCGAACAGGCCGATGCGGCCGGCGCGCGGCATCTCGGGCGCGAGGGAGGCGTTGAGCCGGACCCGCGGGGAGGTGTTGATGATCCCGAAGGCGTTGGGGCCGATGATCCTCATGCCGTACGAACGCGCCTGGCGCACGAGCGCGCGCTGGCGTTCGCGTCCCTCGGGCCCGCTGTCGGCGTACCCGGCGGAGATCACGACCAGGCCCTGCACACCGTGCTCGCCGCACTCGGTGACGACCTCGGGGACGTGCTCGGCGGGCACCGTGACGACGGCGAGGTCGACGGGTCCGTCGATGTCGCGCACGGAGCGGCGGGCGGGCACCCCGTCGACGTCCCCCTGGTCCTCGGGGAAGGCCTTGTTCACGGCGTGGAGCCGGCCGGTGTAGCCCCCGTCCCGGAGGTTGCCGAGGATGCTGCGGCCGACACCGCCGGGCGCGCGGCCGGTGCCGACGACGGCGACGGAGCCGGGCTGGAGCAGCCGCTGCACCGAACGGGCCTCGGCGCGGTGCTCGCGCGCGTACTGCACGGCGAGCGAGCGGTCGGTCGGTTCGAGGTCGAACTCCAGGCGGACCACGCCGTCCTCGAAGCTCCGCTTCTGGGTGTACCCGGCGTCCATGAACACCTTGATCATCTTGGTGTTCGCGGGCAGCACCTCGGCGGCGAAGCGGCGGATGCCGCGCTCGCGGGCGACGGCGGCGATGTGCTCCAGGAGCGCCGAGGCGACGCCCCGGCCCTGGTGGGCGTCCTGGACCAGGAAGGCGACCTCCGCCTCGTCGGCGGGGGACGACGCGGGCGCCCCGCCGGCGCCGATCCGGTCGTAGCGCACGGTCGCGATGAACTCGCCGCCGATCGTGGCCGCGAGCCCCACCCGGTCCACGAAGTCGTGGTGCGTGAAGCGGTGGACGTCCTTGGCGGACAGGCGCGGGTACGGCGCGAAGAAACGGTAGTACTTCGACTCGTCGGACACCTGCTCGTAGAAACTGACCAGGCGCTCGGCGTCGTCCACGGTGATGGGGCGCACGCGTGCGGTGCCGCCGTCGCGCAGCACCACGTCGGCCTCCCAGTGGGCGGGGTACTCGTGCCGGTCCGACGAGGTCTGCATGGGCCCCAGAGTACGGCTCGCGTACGACAACGGCGCGGGGCAGTCTGTGGAGAAACGGAGGGCCGGGCGGGGGCCGCGGCCGGACAGCCGGCCCGCGCGTCGCACGGCCGTCCGGCCATGGGTCATGATGTGGGAAACTGGTCTAGACAACCCGGTACACCTGAAGGGCAGCAACACATGGCTGAGCGCCGCGTCAACGTCGGCTGGGCCGAGGGTCTCCACGCCCGCCCCGCCTCCATCTTCGTCCGGGCCGCCACGGCCACCGGCGTCCCGGTGACGATCGCCAAGGCCGACGGCGACCCCGTCAACGCGGCCTCGATGCTGGCCGTCCTCGGCCTCGGCGCCCAGGGCGGCGAGGAGATCGTCCTCGCCTCCGACGCCGAGGGCGCGGACGCGGCCCTGGACCGTCTGGCCAGGCTGGTCGCCGAGGGGCTCGAGGAGCTTCCCGAGACCGTCTGAAGCGATCACGCGCCGAAAGGCCCGCCCGGACCACCGGGCGGGCCTTTCGTGCGTCCTTCCGCGGGCGGGCGCCGTGCGGTCGCCCCCGGGGCCGAGAACCGCGAGGCCCCGGCTCGGTGAGCCGGGGCCTCGGACATCCGTACCGTCCGTCGTCAGATGTTCACGCCGTGGGAGCGGAGGTAGGCGACGGGGTCCATGTCCGAGCCGTACTCCGGGCTCGTACGGGCCTCGAAGTGCAGGTGGGCGCCGGTGACGTTGCCGGTGTCGCCGGAGATGCCGATCTGCTGGCCGGCGACGACCGACTGGCCGACCGAGACGCCGATCGACGACAGGTGGCCGTACTGCGTGTACGTGCCGTCGTGCATCCTGATGACGACCTGGTTGCCGTACGCGCCGCCCCAGCCGGCCTCGACGACGGTGCCGACGCCGACCGCGTGCACCGTGGTGCCGGTGGCGGCGTGGAAGTCGACGCCGGTGTGGCTGCCGGAGGACCACAGCGAGCTGCCGGCCTGGTAGGACGTGGAGACGTAGGAGCCGGTGATCGGCGAGACGTAGGTGTTGAGGCGCTTGCGCTCCTCCTCGCGCGCGGCGCGCTCCTTGGCCTCGCGGGCCTCCTTGGCGGCCTCGGCGGCCCGCTCACGCGCGGCTTCCATCGCCGCCTCGCGGGCGGCGGCGTGCTGCGCGGCCTCCTGCTGGGCGGTGGCCTGGGCGTCGATCTCGGCGGCCACGGAGTCGCCGATGGTGACGACGGGGGTGAGACCGGTCTGCTCGGCCTCGGCCTCGGCGGCGAGGGCCGGGGCCGCGAGAGTGCCGACGACGCCGGTGGTGGCGAGGGCCGCGACGCCCGCCGCGTGGGCGGTGGTGCGCTGCATGCGGCTGGGACGGCGGTGCTTCCCGGAGGCGCGCGTGAACGCCATGTAGAGGCTGGTCCTTTCCTTCCCTCTCGCCTACCGGGTTAGCTGACGGGTTCGGAGCAGGAAGGTCTCCTACGGACCCCCTCGCTGCACGCGCGGGCGTCCGATTCACCCCAGGGACGTGATGGGTCCCCGGCTCCCCTGGCTCGCGCCGTACGGGGACTCGGCGATGACTGTCCGGTGCCGCGGGTGCGGCGCACTGCCTGACGGACAGCCGGGACGACGCTAGACGCGGCCGACTTCGATCCTCAAACGCAACAGGGTTTTTGTAGCGCACGCCACAGGACGGACAGGCAGCCTCTCCCTCAATTGGGACAAAAAACGGCCCTGGTGACGCTCGGGTCACCAGGGCCGCCGCACGCGTGCGCCGCTACTCGGCGGCGACGACGGTGACTTCGCCGATGCCGAGGGCCTCGACGGGCTCCCTGATCTGCGCCGCGTCGCCGACGAGGATCGTCACCAGCCGGTCCACCGGGAAGGCGTTCACGACCGCCGCCGTGGCCTCCACGGTGCCCGTGGCGGCGAGTTGGCGGTACAGCGTCGCCTGGTAGTCGTCGGGCAGGTACTGCTCGACCTGGTCGGCCAGCGTGCCGGCGACGGCCGCCGCGGTCTCGTACTTGAGCGGCGCGACGCCCACCAGGTTCTGCACGGCGACGTCGCGCTCGGCGTCGGTGAGCCCGCCCTCGGCGAGGGTGCGCAGCACCGTCCACAGGTCCTGGAGCGCCGGGCCGGTGTTGGGCGTGTCGACGGAGCCGCTGATGGCGAGCATCGAGGCACCCGTGCCGTCGGGCGCGGACCGCAGCACCTGCCCGAACGCCCGCACGCCGTAGGTGTAGCCCTTCTCCTCGCGCAGGACGCGGTCCAGGCGCGAGGTGAGGGTGCCGCCCAGGCAGTACGTGCCGAGGACCTGCGCGGGCCACACGCGGTCGTGGCGGTCGGCTCCGGTGCGGCCGATCAGGAGCTGCGTCTGGACGGCGCCGGGGCGGTCCACGATGACGACCCGTCCGGTGTCGTCGGCGTTCACCGGCGGCACGGGGCGCGGCTCGGCGGGGGCACCGGTCCAGGCGCCGAGGGTCTCGCCGAGCAGCGCGTCGAGGTCGACGCCGGTGAGGTCGCCGACGACCACGGCGGTGGCCGTGGCCGGGCGGACGTGCTTCTCGTAGAAGGCCCGGACGGCGGCCGCGTCGATCGCCGCCACCGTCTCCTCGGTGCCCTGGCGCGGGCGCGACATGCGCGAGTCGGCCGGGAACAGCTCCTTGGAGAGCTCCTTGGCGGCGCGGCGCGAGGGGTTGGCCAGCTCGTGCGGGATCTCGTCGAGCCGGTTGCGCACCAGCCGTTCGACCTCGCTGTCGTCGAACGCGGGCGCCCGCAGCGCGTCGGCGATCAGGCCGAGCGCCTTGGCGAGGCGGGAGACCGGCACCTCCAGGCTCAGCCGCACACCGGGGTGGTCGGCGTGCGCGTCGAGGGTGGCACCGCAGCGCTCCAGCTCGGCGGCGAACTCCTCGGCGGAGTGCTTGTCGGTGCCCTCGGAGAAGGCGCGCGCCATGATCGTGGCGACACCGTCGAGGCCGGCGGGCTCGGCGTCCAGCGGGGCGTCCAGCGACACCTCGACGGCGACGACCTGCTGGCCGGGGCGGTGGCACCGCAGCACGGTCAGGCCGTTGTCGAGGCTGCCGCGCTCGGGCGCCGGGAACGCCCAGGGCTTGGGCTCGCCGGCCTGCGGCTGCGGGTGGAATTCCATCGTGGCGAGCTCGGTCACTTGGCCGCCTCCTCGTTCTCGTCGGTGGCGTCGTTCTCGTCGGCGGAGGCGGTCGGCTCGTAGACGAGCACCCCGCGGTTCTCGGGACGCAGGCGGGCCGCGGCGATCTCGCGGACCTCCTCGGCGGTGACGTCCAGGACCCGCTGCACGGCGGTGAGGGCGAGCTGCGGGTCACCGAACAGGACGGCGTACCGGCACAGTTCGTCGGCGCGGCCGGCGACCGTGCCGAGCCGGTCCAGCCACTCGCGCTCGAGCTGGGCCTGGGCGCGTTCCATCTCCTCGGCGGTGGGGCCCTCCTCGGCGAACCGGGCCAGCTCCTCGTCGATGGCGGCCTCGATGACCGGCACCTCCACGTCGCCGGACGTCTTCACGTCCAGCCAGCCCAGGGAGGGCGCCCCGGCGAGCCGCAGCAGGCCGAATCCGGCCGCGACGGCCGTGCGGTCGCGGCGCACCAGCCGGTTGTAGAGGCGGGACGACTCGCCGCCGCCCAGCACGGTCACCGCGAGGTCGGCCGCGTCGCACGCGCGCGTGCCGTCCTCCGGCAGCCGGTAGGCCGCCATCAGGGCGCGCGCCGGGACGTCCTCCTCGACGACCTCGCGCAGCTCCCGGCCGATCACGTCGGGCAGGGAGCCGTCCCGGGGCGCGGGCTTGCCGTCGTGCCCGGGGATGGAGCCGAAGTACTTCTCGATCCAGGCGAGCGTCCGCTCGGGGTCGATGTCGCCGACCACCGACAGCACCGCGTTGTTCGGCGCGTAGTAGGTGCGGAAGAACGCGCGCGCGTCCTCCAGCGTCGCCGCGTCCAGGTCGGCCATCGAACCGATCGGCGTGTGGTGGTAGGGGTGGCCCTGGGGGAAGGCGAGGGCGGTCAGCTTCTCGAACGCGGTGCCGTAGGGCACGTTGTCGTAGCGCTGGCGGCGCTCGTTCTTGACGACGTCGCGCTGGTTCTCCATCGACTCGTCGTCCAGGGCGGAGAGCAGGGAGCCCATCCGGTCCGCCTCCAGCCACAGGGCGAGCTCGAGCTGGTGGGCGGGCATGGTCTCGAAGTAGTTGGTGCGCTCGAAGCTGGTGGTGCCGTTGAGCGAGCCGCCCGCCCCCTGCACCAGCTCGAAGTGGCCGTTGCCCTTGACCTGGGCGGAGCCCTGGAACATCAGGTGCTCGAAGAGGTGGGCCAGACCGGTGCGGCCCTCGACCTCGTGGCGGGAGCCGACGTCGTACCAGAGGCACACCGCCGCGACCGGGGTCAGGTGGTCCTCGGAGAGCACCACGCGCAGGCCGTTGGCCAGCCGGTGCTCGGTCGCTGTCAGGCCGCCGGAGCCTGCCTGCGCTGTGGCCGTGTGACCCATGGGCATGTACGTCCCTTCGATCGCGGAATCCTTGATGGAATCGTGGGGCGGAACCGCGGAATTCCGCCGGTCCTGCCACTGTATGCAAGCGTGCGGGCCGCCGGTGGAGTTCCCGGTCCGCGTACGCCGAGAGCGAGAACGGGGTTGGCGGGCGGCCGGGCGCGAGGGCGTACCCTGCGGGCAGCGCGCCGGGCCGGGCAGCCCGTGACGGGTCCTGGTCGGTCGCTGTCAGTGCCGCGGTCCACAATGGACCGCGTCAGATCACCGTTCACGCTTCAGCAAGGAGCCGGCAGCGATGGCCCGCCGTAGTACGAAGACCCCGCCGCCCGACGACTCGTACGAGGAGAAGATCCTCGACATCGACGTCGTCGACGAGATGCAGGGCTCCTTCCTCGAGTACGCGTACTCGGTCATCTACTCCCGTGCCCTGCCGGACGCCCGCGACGGCCTCAAGCCGGTGCACCGCCGCATCGTCTACCAGATGAACGAGATGGGCCTGCGCCCCGAGCGCGGCTACGTGAAGTGCGCCCGTGTCGTCGGCGAGGTGATGGGCAAGCTGCACCCGCACGGCGACGCGTCGATCTACGACGCCCTGGTGCGCATGGCGCAGCCGTTCTCGATGCGTGTGCCCCTGGTGGACGGCCACGGCAACTTCGGCTCGCTCGGCAACGACGACCCGCCGGCCGCCATGCGGTACACCGAGTGCCGGATGGCCGAGGCGACGAGCCTGATGACGGAGTCCATCGACGAGGACACCGTCGACTTCGCCCCCAACTACGACGGCCAGGAGCAGGAGCCGGTGGCGCTGCCCGCCGCCTTCCCGAACCTGCTGGTCAACGGCGCCTCCGGCATCGCGGTCGGCATGGCCACCAACATGCCGCCGCACAACCTGCGCGAGGTCGTCGCGGCCGCCCGGCACCTCATCCGGCACCCGAACGCCGACCTCGAAGCCCTGATGAAGCACGTGCCGGGCCCGGATCTGCCCACCGGCGGCCAGATCGTCGGCCTGCCCGGCATCCGGGACGCCTACGAGAAGGGCCGCGGCACCTTCAGGATCCGGGCGACGGTCACCGTGGAGACGGTGACGGCCCGCCGCAAGGGCCTCGTCGTCACCGAGCTGCCCTTCACGGTCGGCCCCGAGAAGGTCATCGCGAAGATCAAGGACCTGGTCGGTTCCAAGAAGCTCCAGGGCATCGCCGACGTCAAGGACCTCACCGACCGTGAGCACGGGCTGCGCCTGGTCATCGAGATCAAGAACGGTTTCGTCCCGGAGGCGGTCCTCGAGCAGCTCTACAAGCTGACGCCGATGGAGGAGTCCTTCGGCATCAACAACGTCGCCCTGGTCGACGGCCAGCCCCTCACCCTGGGCCTCAAGGAGCTGCTGGAGGTCTATCTCGACCACCGCTTCGAGGTCGTGCGGCGGCGCAGCGAGTTCCGCCGCACCAAGCGCCGTGACCGCCTCCACCTGGTGGAGGGCCTGCTCACCGCCCTGGTGGACATCGACGAGGTCATCCGTCTCATCCGCTCCAGCGAGAACTCGGCGCAGGCCAAGCAGCGCCTGATGGACCGCTTCTCGCTGAGCGACGTGCAGACGCAGTACATCCTGGACACGCCGCTGCGCCGGCTGACCAAGTACGACCGCATCGAGCTGGAGGCGGAGAAGGACCGGCTCAACGCGGAGATCGAGGAGCTGACGCGGATCCTCGAGTCGGACGCGGAGCTGCGCAAGCTGGTCTCGGCCGAACTGGCGTCGGTGGCCAAGAAGTTCGGCACCGACCGGCGTACGGTGCTGATCGAGTCGCCGAGCACCCCGGTGGCCGCCGTTCCGCTCCAGGTGGCGGACGACCCGTGCCGGGTGCTGCTGTCCTCGACGGGTCTGCTGGCCCGCACCGCGAACGACGCTCCGCTCGTCACGGACGCCGGTGCCAAGCGCGTCAAGCACGACCTGATCGTCTCGTCGGTGCCGGCCACGGCCCGCGGCGAGGTGGGCGTGGTGACGTCCGGCGGACGCCTGCTGCGGGTGAACGTCGTGGACCTGCCCCAGCTCCCCGAGCCGATGCCGACGCCGAACCTGTCGGGCGGGGCGCCGCTCGCGGAGTTCGTGTCCCTGGAGGACGACGAGACGGTCGTCTGCCTGACCACGCTGGACGAGTCTTCGCCGGGTCTGGCGCTGGGCACGGAGCAGGGTGTCGTCAAGCGGGTAGTGCCCGACTACCCCTCCAACAAGGACGAGTTGGAGGTCATCACCCTCAAGGAGGGCGACCGGATCGTCGGCGCGGCCGAGCTGCGCACCGGCGAGGAGGACCTGGTCTTCATCACGGACGACGCCCAGTTGCTGCGCTACCAGGCCTCGCAGGTGCGTCCGCAGGGCCGGCCGGCGGGCGGGGTGGCGGGCATCAAGCTCGCCGAGGGCGCGAAGGTCATCTCCTTCACGGTGGTGGACCCGGCGGCGGACGCGGTCGTGTTCACGGTCGCGGGTTCGCGGGGCACGCTGGACGACTCCGTGCAGACCACGGCGAAGCTGACCCCGTTCGACCAGTACCCGCGCAAGGGCCGCGCCACGGGTGGCGTGCGCTGCCAGCGGTTCCTGAAGGGCGAGGACTGCCTGGCCCTGGCCTGGGCCGGCCCCGCCCCGGCTCGGGCGGCGCAGAAGAACGGCACCCCCGCCCAGCTCCCGGACATGGACCCGCGCCGCGACGGCTCGGGCGTGTCGCTGCCGAAGACGGTGGCGGTGGTGGCGGGCCCGGCCTAGACGGGGCGGGACGGGTTCCGGCGGAGGCTCAGGAGGTGAGCGGCGTTTCCTCGCCGCTCGGCTCCGCCGGGTCACCGTCCTCGGGGTCCGGTACGTAGCGCAGGACGCCCCACATGGCGTGCTCGTCGGCGTGCGGGACGTCGCTGCGGCAGCCGTCGAGTTCCTTGCGGAGCGCGGGGGCGTCGATGCCCGCGCCGATCAGGACGAGCTGGGTGAGGCGGGCGTCCGCGGACGGCCAGGGCTGCGGGTAGAAGCGCAGGAAGCGTCCGACGGCGTGCACGCCGTAGCGGTTCCGGGTGTCGTGCGGCCCGAAGTCGACGTGGCCCTTGATCCGGTAGAGGCCCTCGGGCCGGCTGTCCAGGAACCGCATCAGCCGGCGCGGGTCGAGCGGCACGTCGGAGACGAAGGACACGCTGTCGTAGGCGCTGTGCAGATGCCCGCCGTGCGTGTCGTCCGGCGAGTGGTCGTACAGGTCGTCGAAGGAGAGCTGCCCGATGCGCTCCTCACCGGGCCGGCAGTCGAACAGGAACTCCGGGTCGACGCGGCCCCAGGTCGCGGGGACCACGGCCGCGCGGTCGGTCAGGGAGTGGACCAGGGCGAGGACGCGGTCGGCGTCCGGGATCCGGTCGGTCTTGTTGACGACGACGAGGTCGGCCAGCGCCAGGTGCCGGTCGATCTCCGGGTGCCTGGCACGCGTGGCGTCGAACTCGGCGGCGTCCACGACCTCGACGAGGCCGCCGTAGACGATCTCCCGCTGTTCGCTGGCGAGCAGCATGCGTACGAGTTCCTGCGGCTCGGCCAGTCCGCTGGCCTCGATGACGATGACGTCGATGCCGGTCTCGGGCCGGGCGAGCCGTTCCAGGTATCCGTCGAGCTCGCCGGGGTCGACGGCGCAGCACAGGCATCCGTTGCCGAGCGAGACGGTGGAGTCGCCGAGCGCGCCGGCGACGGCCATGGCGTCGATCTCGATGGAGCCGAAGTCGTTGACGACGGCGCCGATGCGGCTGCCTCCGCTGCGGTGCAGGAGGTGGTTGAGCAGGGTGGTCTTCCCCGAGCCGAGGAATCCGGCGAGTACGACGACCGGGATCTGCCGGGAATCGGGGCTCTGGCCCACCGTGCGACCTCTCTCTCCTGTGCGTACGCCGGTCCGCGGCGGGGCGTACCGGCGGGAACGGAACTGCCCGCTCAGGATACGAGCAGGTGGAGTCCGGGCGAAGTGAACGATTGTTAGCAGCACTGGCGGGGCAGACGTTGGACATGGCGCCGGACCGTGCGACCCTCGCTTCCCTCCGTGCGCCTTCTCTCCGCCTCCCCGCCGGTCAGCGCCGCTCGGCACCCTGGAGGCGGCAAGCGCCGCCCATCGCTCGCCGGTCCCCGTCAGCCGACCCGCACTCGACGACCGGCGGCCGTCGCCTGATTCGGGGGTTGACATGGCCACACGGAAGAACGTCGTGGGGAGGTTCGGCCCCGCGGCAGCGGGGATGCTGCTCGCCACGGCAGGGATGACGCTGGCGCGCCTGTACGCGCGACAACTGGAGCAGCGGATGCACTGGGAGCTGCTGACGAGGGCGCTCGACGACCCGTCCCTGGCGGAGGTCATCGACACGTACGACAAGAGCATTCCGGCCGAGCGGCGCCGGCAGTTCTTCTATGCGAACGCGTGGTATGTGAGCCTTTACCATCTTCACCTCGCCGGCCTTCTGGATCAGGAGGAACTGTTCGGACGCCTGCGGGAGGTCTTCCATGCTCCGGTGATGCGGGAGTACTGGGAGGCGTCGAGGGAGCACCGCGCGTCGTTCAACGCGGCATCTCCCGAGTCACGCATCGGACGCATGGTGGACGGGCTCGTCAGGGACCTGGACGAGGCGGACTCGGAGGTGTGGTGGGTGGTGGGCACTCCCCCGGCGGTCTGACACCACCGGCGGCGAAAGCCGATCAGGTAATGACGTCGATTCCAGCGAGTGTCATTCGGCCCTGCAGCCACACCAGGCTCACTGGTCCCAGTAACGTGCGGAGCACGTTTTGCCCCACGTGTAAGGACAGGTACCCCTTGAAAATCGTGCGCCGCA
The DNA here is from genome assembly GCF_044390505.1 of Streptomyces sp. NPDC018947. NCBI lineage: Bacteria > Bacillati > Actinomycetota > Actinomycetes > Kitasatosporales > Streptomycetaceae > Streptomyces > Streptomyces sp. NPDC018947. The sequence goes on along the minus strand of NZ_JBIRZD010000005.1, from coordinate 103,712 downwards.
TCGGTGTGCCTCCCAGCTTGCGCGGTAGTACTTCCGGAGCGAGCTGCCCGGACCTCTTCGAACTGAGCGACGGCAATTTCGCCGTCATCGGCACGGAGGCCACCGAGGCGCTGGAGCGTGAGCTGCCCGCCGACGCCTCCCGCGCGGACTACGAACGCATCGTGGTCATCAGCAGGGAAACCCTGATCCGGGCCAAGGCCGACATCCCCGACGCCTGATCCCGTCCCCTCCGTCTCCGGCCGCACCCACCTCCCCGCGCCGGACGCCGCACCGGCGAGCAACCGGGCACCCCGTCCCTGCTCGACGCCCCGCCCATGGCCTGGCGCCCGAACGGCACCAGGCCCGGCGCGTCGCACCGTCACACGCTCACCGCTCAGCCGGCCACGGGCACACTGACCGGCGCTCCCGGCCCCACGTACCGCGCCGCCGGCCGGATGATCTTCGAGTCCTCGGCCTGCTCCAGGATGTTCGCGCTCCAGCCCACGACCCGTGCCGCGGCGAACGTCGGAGTGAACATCTCCCGCGGCAGACCGCACAGTTCCATGACCACGCCCGCGTAGAACTCGACGTTGGTGTGCAGTTCCCGCCCGGGTTTCAGCTCGGCGAGGATGGCCTCGACCTGCCGCTCCACCTCGACGGCGAACTCCACCCGCGGGCCGCCGAATTCCCGCGCCACCTCACGCAGCAGCCGGGAGCGGGGGTCCTCGGTCCGGTAGACCGCGTGGCCGAAGCCCATGATGCGGTCGCCGGCGAGCACGCGTTCCCGGATCCAGGGATCAATGCGCTCGCGTGTGCCGATCGCGTCCAGGGTGTCGAGCGCCCGGCTCGGCGCCCCTCCGTGCAGTGGCCCGGACAGAGCCGCCACGGCGCCGGTGAGACACGCCGCCACGTCCGCGCCCGTGGAGGCGATGACCCGCGCGGTGAAGGTTGACGCGTTGAAGCCGTGATCAATGGTGGAGATCAAGTACTGCTCGATCGCCCGCGTCCGCCGCTCGTCCGGCTCGGTGCCGGTCAGCATGTACAGGTAGTTCGCCGCGTACGGCAGATCCTCGCGGGGCTCCACGGGCTCCAGCCCCCGCCCCAGCCGGTGCAGCGCGGTGAGCAGCGTCGGCACCGCCGCGGCCGCCGCGAGGGTGTCCCGGCGGCGCTCGTCGGCGTCCGCGTCGTACACCGGCCGGAAACCCCTGGCCGCGCCCAGCAGGGACAGCGCCGTGCGCATCCCGGCGAGCGGCCCGGAGCGTCCGCCGGCCGCCGCGACCGCGGGCAGCGCCGTCCGCACCTCGTCGGGCAGCCGGCGCAGCGCGGCGGTCTCGGCGGCGAAGGCGGCCCCCCGCCGCGCGGCCGGCAGTTCGCCGTGGACCAGGAGGTGCCAGACGTCCTCGAAGCCCCGCGTCCGTGCCAGTTCCACGGCCGAGTACTGGCGGTAGTGGTAGAAGCCCTCAAGCCCTCTGACGTCTCCGACCTCGGTGTCGGCGACCACGACACCGGCGAGTCCTCGCGGCACATTGACAGACATGATGCGACCTCCTGTAGTTGATACAACTGTCCGCACTTGACCATCAACCTGTCAATATTGATTGAATCAACATGGCCCGCCATCCCGGCCCCGAGGATCGATACGGTGACCCCCATGCGCGATCAAGAGCCCGGCCTCCCCACCGACCCCGGCACCGAACGGCGTCTGACCACGCGGGAGGCCGCCGAGCTGCTGGGCGTGAAACCCGAGACCGTGTACGCGTACGTCAGCCGCGGACAGCTCAGCAGCCGGCGCGCGCCTGGGGGCCGGGGCAGCACCTTCGACGCCGAGGAGGTACGGACCCTCGGCAGGCGCAACCGCCGCGACGGCGGCACCGGCGTCTCGGCGGCCCCCGCCTCCGGCCAGGAGCTCTCCGTGCGCACGCGCATCACGCTCATCGACCAGGACCGGTACTACTACCGGGGCGTCGACGCCGTGGAGCTCGCCGCGCGCCACAGCTACGAGGAGGTCGCCGAGTGGCTGTGGACCGGGCGGATGCGCCCCGGCGCCTCGTTCACCGCGCCCGAGGCCTACGCGGCCGTCGCCCGGCGGGCCGTGGACTCCCTGCCCGAGCACGCCGGCCCCGCCGACCGGCTGCGTGTCGCCGTCGTCGCCGCCGCGGCCGCCGACCCGCTCCGCTTCGACCTGTCCGAGGACGCCGTGCTGGGCACCGCGCGGGTCCTCATCCCCACCCTGGTCGCCGCGCTGCCGCCCGTGCTGCGCGGCGACCCCGGAGACGGTCCGCTCGCCCACCGGCTGTGGACGCGGCTCAGCGGGCGTCCCGCCGACGAGGCGTCGCTGCGCGTCCTCGACACGGCGCTCTCCCTGCTCGTCGACCACGACCTGGCCGCCTCGACGCTCGCGGTGCGGGTCGCCGCGTCGGCCCGTGCGCACCCGTACGCCGCCGTCTCCGCCGGGCTCGGGGTGATCGAGGGCCCGCTGCACGGAGCGGCCGGCGGACTCGCCCACCGGATGCTGCTGGAGGTGCTCGACCGGGGCAGCGCGGCACCGGTGGTCGCCGAGGAACTGCGGGCCGGCCGCCGGATCCCGGGACTCGGCCACCGGCTCTACCGGGGCGAGGATCCACGCGCGCGGGCGCTGTTCGCTCTCCTGGAGGGTCTTCCCGAAGCCGCGTCCGCCCTCGCGGCGGCCCGCGACATCGTGGCCACCACCGCCCGCCACACCCCCCTGCACGCCAACGTCGACCTGGCGCTCGCCGTGTTCACCGCCTCCTCCGGCATGGCCTCGACAGCCGGCGAGACGATCTTCGCGGTGGCCCGGACGGCGGGCTGGATCGCGCACGCGCTGGAGGAGTACGGGGAGCGTCCGCTGCGGATGCGCCCCAGCGGTCTCTACTCGGGTCCGAGGCCGCCGCAGCCGCTCCCGGAGTAGCCCGAGGGCGCGGCTGGACGTCATCGCCGCCCAACTCAGGTTAGGCTCACCTCTGTGAGTACGTGCTCAACCGCCTCCCGGGAACTCGACGAACCCGTTTCGGGAACGGCCCCCGTCGCGCGGACCTGGCTGCTGCTCGAACAGCCGGGCCCGTGGGGCGCCAAGGCGCTCACGTCGAGCCATCTGGACCCCGCGCTGGGCCGCGCCCTGGAGGCCGCCGCCAAGGGCACGGGCGTCCGCATCGCGCTCATCCGCCGCCCCGGACGCCACGCGGACGCCGGCACCGTCACGGAACGCCGGGTGTACGCGGCGCACACGACGCCCGGGAACGTATGGCTGCACGCCGCCACGATCACGGACCCCCGGCGGCTGACGGACCTCGACTTCGCCGCGCTCGGCAGGGGCGACAGCCGCTCGTTCGACACGGCGCTGTCCGGCGGGTCACACACGGGCGGTCCGCTCGTCCTCGTGTGCACCAACGGCAAGCGCGACCGGTGCTGCGCGCTCCTCGGCCGGCCCCTGGCCGCGGAACTCGACGCCCGTGGAACCGAGGGCGTCTGGGAGGTCACCCACCTCGGAGGGCACCGCTTCTCGCCGACGATGCTCGTCCTGCCGTACGGGTACGCCTACGGCCGGGTCCGGGCCCATGACGTCGAGGCGATCGTCGAGGGCGTGCGGGAGGGCCGGATCGTGGTGGACGACTGCCGCGGCAACTCGGCGTGGGAGCGGCCCGGGCAGGCCGCCGAACTCGCCGTGCGTGCGGCGCTCGGCGAGGACGCCGCGCAGGTGCTGAGCGTCGTCGGCACGGACGGCTGCGCACCGCGCTGGGAGGTGACCGTGGCCCACGTCGACGGGCGGCACTGGAGGGTGACCGTCGTCCAGGGGGCGTCGCTGCCCGCCCGCCCGGAGAGCTGCGGGACATCGGTGCTCGGCTCGCCGGCCCGGATGGACGTCACGGCGGTGCGGGAACTCGCGGTGACGGCGCTGGCGAGCTGAGGTTCCCCCGCCGCGCGAGATCCGCGCCACACCCGGCCGCGCCCCGCTGCGCCCCCACGTACCGTCATGGATATGAGCTCCACTCCCCCCGTACGGCGTCTGCGCCTCGGCCTGCCTCGGCGGGTGTTCTCGCAGGTGCTGCTGATGCAGCTCGCGATCGCCGCGGGAGTCGCGGTGCTCGCCACCGGGCTGTTCCTGGCGCCGCTCGGTAACCAGCTCGACGACCAGGCGATGCGCCGCGCCCTCGCCATCGCGCAGACCACCGCGCAGCAGCCCCAGATCGTCCGGGACCTGCGCGGCACCCCGCCGACGCCGGGCGGCCCGGTGCAGCGGGAGGCGGAGCGGATCCGGGAGGCGACCAAGGCGGAGTACGTCGTCGTGATGGACCGCCACGGCGTGCGCTGGTCCCACCCCGACCCGGCGCGGATCGGCTCGGTCGTGTCCACCGACCCCGGGCAGGCCCTGGCCGGCCGGGAGGTCATGGAGATCGACGACGGCACCCTGGGGCGTTCCGCGCGCGGCAAGGTGCCGTTGCGCGACGCCGACGGGGACGTCGTGGGGGCGGTCTCGGTCGGCATCGCGTACGACAGCGTCCGGGCCCGGCTGATCCACGCCATCCCCGGCCTGCTCGCCTACGCCGGGGGCGCCCTGGCCGTGGGCGCGCTGGCCGCCTGGCTGATCTCGCGCCGGGTCCAGCGGCAGACCCGGGACCTGGCCTTCTCCGACATCGCGGGGCTGCTCGCGGAGCGCGAGGCGATGCTGCACGGCATCCGGGAGGGCGTCGTCGCCCTGGACCGCGACGGCCGGATCCGGCTGCTCAACGACGAGGCGCAGCGCCTGCTGGGCATCGGCGGCGAGGCCGTGGGCCGCTCCCCCGACGAGGCGCTCGGGGCGGGCCGCAGCGCCGACGTCCTGGCCGGCCGGGTCACCGGCACCGACCTGCTGACGGTGCGCGGCCAGCGGGTCCTGGTCGCCAACCGGATGCCCACCGGCGACGGCGGCGCCGTCGCCACCCTGCGCGACCGCACCGAGCTGGACCAGCTCGGCCGGGAGCTGGACTCGACGCGCGGCCTGATCGACGCCCTGCGCGCGCAGGACCACGAGCACGCCAACCGCATGCACACGCTGCTGGGGCTGCTGGAGCTGGAGATGTACGACGACGCCGTGGAGTTCGTCGGCGAGGTGGTCGGCGACCACCGGGCCACCGCGGAGCAGATCACCGAACGGGTCCGGGACCCGCTGCTGGCCGCGCTGCTGGTCGGCAAGGCGACCGTCGCCGCCGAACGCGGTGTGACCCTGTGGGTGTCGGACCGGACGCGGCTGCCGGACCGCCTGGTCGACCCCCGGAGCCTCGTCACGGTCGTCGGCAACCTGGTCGACAACGCGCTGGACGCCGTCGCGGGCGCACCTCACGCGCGCGTGGAGGTCGAGCTGCGCGCGGAGGGCCGCGCGGTGACGCTGTCGGTGCGCGACAACGGGCCGGGCATCCCGGCGGACCACCGCGAGCTGGTGTTCACGGAAGGGTGGTCCACGAAGGAACCTCCGGCGCACCGCCAGCGCGGCATCGGGCTGTCCCTGGTGCGCAGGTTCGCGGAGCGGCAGGGGGGCAGCGCCACCGTCGGCGCGGCGCACGGCGGGGGCGCGGAGTTCGTCGTCGTGCTGCCCGAGGCACTGGCCGGGACGGACCGGCGGCCCGCCCTCGCCTCCGCCCCGGACACCGGCGTCGTCAGTACCGTCTCCGAGGAGGAGTCCCGATGATCGAGGTCCTGGTCGTGGACGACGACACGCGGGTCGCGCAGGTCAACGCCGCCTACGTCGAGAAGGTGCCGGGCTTCCACGTGGCCGGCGAGGCGCACAGCGCGGCGGAAGCGCTGCGAGGCCTGGAGACCCTGCCCCGCGTGGACCTGATCCTGCTGGACCACTACCTGCCCGACCGGACCGGTCTGGAGGTCGTCCAGGAGATGCGGCGACGCGGTCACCAGACCGACGTGATCATGGTGACGGCGGCGCGGGACGTGTCGACCGTCCAGGCCGCGATGCGCCAGGGAGCCCTGCAGTACCTGGTCAAGCCGTTCGCCTTCACGGGCCTGCGCGCCAAGCTGGCGGCGTACGCGGAACTGCGGCGCACACTCGACGGCGGCGGTGAGGCGGAGCAGGCCGAGGTGGACCGGATCTTCGGCGCCCTGTCGGCGCCGTCGGAGCCGGGGCTGCCCAAAGGGCACTCCCCCACCACCGCGGAGCTGGTGCGCCAGTGCCTGATGAAGGCGGACGGGCCGCTCTCCGCCCAGGAGATCGCGGAGCGGACCGGCGTGAGCCGCCAGACCGCGCAGCGCTACCTGAAGCTCCTGGAGCGTACGGGACGGGCCCGGCTGACCCTCAAGTACGGCGACGCCGGCCGTCCGGAGCACCGCTACGAGTGGGCGACCCGCGCCTGAGAAGCGCCGAGCCGCCGTTGCCTACACGGCGCCCGCGCCCGTGAGCGACCGCACCTCCGTCTCGGCGTGCCTGGCCTCGTCCGGGGCCTCCCGGGAGGTGACCGTGCCGAGCCAGCCCGCGACGAAGCCCAGCGGGATCGACACGAGCCCGGGGTTCTGCAGCGGGAACAGCTGGAAGTCGACGTCCGGGAACAGCGACTGCGAGCTGCCCGACACCACGGGCGACAGCAGCACCAGCACGACGGCCGGGATCAGCCCGCCGTACACGGCCCACACGGCGCCCCGGGTGGTGAAGCGGCGCCAGAAGAGCGAGTAGAGCAGCACCGGCAGGTTGGCGGACGCGGCGACGGCGAAGGCCAGTCCCACCAGGAAGGCGACGTTGAGGTCGCGGGCGAGCAGGCTCAGCGCGATCGCGACGGCGCCGATCCCGACGGCGGCGACGCGCGCCACGGCGACCTCGCTGCGCGGCTCGCTGCCACGGCGGCGCAGGGACGCGTACAGGTCGTGGGCCACGGAGGCCGAGGAGGCCAGGGTGATGCCGGCGACCACCGCGAGGATGGTGGCGAAGGCGACGGCGGCGACGACCGCGAACAGCACCGTGCCCCCGGTGGAATCCGCGCCGCCTCCGAGGTCGAGCGCGAGCAGCGGCACCGCGGTGTTGCCCGCCGCGTTCGACGCTCTGACGGCCTCCGGTCCGACCACGGCGGCCGCGCCGAAGCCGAGGACGATCGTCATCAGGTAGAAGCCGCCGATGAGGCCGATCGACCAGACGACCGACCGCCGGGCCGCGCGGGCGGTGGGCACGGTGTAGAAGCGGGACAGGATGTGCGGCAGCCCGGCCGTGCCCAGCACCAGGGCGAGGCCGAGGCTGATGAAGTCGAAGCGGGAGGTCCAGTCCCCGCCGTACGCCAGTCCGGGCGCGAGGAACGACTCGCCGTGGCCGCTGCGGTCGGCCGCCGTGCGCAGCAGCCGGTCGATGTCGCCGTGGAAGCGCATCAGGACGAGCGCGGTCAGCGCCACCGTGCCGCCGAGCAGCAGGACCGCCTTCACGATCTGGATCCAGGTGGTGGCCCGCATCCCGCCCAGCGACACATAGATCACCATGAGCGCGCCGACGGCGACGACGGTCCAGGTCCGCGCCGCGTCGCCGGTGCCCCCGAGCAGCAGCGCGACCAGGCTGCCCGCGCCCACCATCTGCGCCACCAGATAAAGAACGGACACGGTGACCGAGGAGGTTCCCGCCGCGATCCGCACCGGGCGTTCCCTCATGCGCGCGGCCACGACGTCGGCGAGGGTGAACCGTCCGCAGTTGCGCACGAGTTCGGCGACCAGGAACAGCACGACGAGCCAGGCGACCAGGAAGCCGACCGAGTACAGCATGCCGTCGTAGCCGTAGAGCGCGATGAGGCCCGAGATCCCCAGGAAGGACGCGGCCGACATGTAGTCACCCGCGATGGCGAAACCGTTCTCCATCGGGGAGAACAGGCGGCCGCCCGCGTAGAACTCCTCGGCGGAGCCGTGGCGGTTGCGGCTGACCCACGTCGTGATGCCCAGGGTGACGGCGACGAAGGTGCTGAACAGCAGCAGGGCCAACGTCTGGTGATCGCCCGTCATGAGGCACCGCCCCTGACGCCGCGGGTCAGTTCCTGGGTGTCCCAGCGCAGTTCGAGCGCGGCCCGGTCCCTGCGCAGCCGCGCGTGACGCGCGTACGCCCAGGTGAGCAGGAACGTGGTGAGGAACTGACCGAGCCCCGCGAGCATCGCCACGTTCACGGATCCGGCGACCGGGCGGGCCATCAGCCCGGGCGCCGCCGTGGCGGTCACCACGTAGGCGAGGTACCAGACCAGGAATGCGGCCACCGCCGGCACCACGAACCTCCGGTAGCGGCTGCGGACTTCCTGGAAGGCCGCGCTGCGCTGTACCTCCAGGTACACCTCGGCCGCGCCCCGGGGTGCCGGTCCCGTCGCTTCCCGGCGCGCCCGCGGCACCGGTGCCACATGGCCTTCCGGGCCCGCCGGCTCGCCCCAGCCGGAAGCGAGGGCGTCGTACCAGGGGTCGTCGTACCCCGGCGTCTCGGCACCGGCACGGTCCCGGACCTCGCGGTGGCCGGCCGCTCCGCCGGGACCGTCCCCGGCGAGGCGGGAGCGATCATTGCTTGACTGCATGCCCAAGGATGGACAGAACGGGAAGATCCGCGACTCTTCTTCCCCGCCCGCTTCACCCCATCAGGTGACCGCCTCGCCGGTGGGGCGTGGATCTTCCCGTCGCCGCGGGGACCCGCCGCTACGCGTCGATGCGCGACCGGTCCAGCGTCGCCGCCGAGTTGGAGATGAACTCCTTGCGGGGGGCGACGTCGTTGCCCATGAGCAGATCGAAGACCTGCTCGGCGGACTCCAGGTCGGTCAGGTTGATCCGGCGCAGGGTGCGGCGCCGCGGGTCCATGGTGGTCTCGGCCAGTTGGTCGGCGTCCATCTCACCGAGGCCCTTGTACCGCTGGATGGAGTCCTTGTACCGGACACCCTTGGTCTGGAACTCCAGGAGCTTGTCGCGCAGTTCGCGGTCCGAGTACGTGTAGACGTACTTGTCCTGGCCCTTCTTCGGCTGGACGAGTTCGATGCGGTGCAGGGGCGGCACCGCGGCGAAGACCCGGCCGGCCTCGACCATGGGCCGCATGTAGCGGTGGAACAGCGTCAGGAGCAGCGTCCGGATGTGGGAGCCGTCCACATCGGCGTCGGTCATCATGATGATCTTGCCGTAGCGGGCCGTGTCGATGTCGAAGGTGCGGCCCGAGCCGGCTCCTATGACCTGGATGATCGCGCCGCACTCGGCGTTCTTCAGCATGTCCGACACGGACGACTTCTGGACGTTGAGGATCTTGCCGCGGATCGGCAGCAGCGCCTGGAACTCGGAGTTCCGGGCGAGCTTCGCCGTGCCCAGCGCGGAGTCGCCCTCGACGATGAACAGCTCGCTGCGGTCGACGTCGTCGCTGCGGCAGTCGGCGAGCTTCGCGGGCAGCGACGAGGACTCCAGGGCCGTCTTGCGACGCTGGGCGTCCTTGTGCTGGCGGGCGGCGATGCGCGTACGCGCGGCGGCGACGGCCTTCTCCATGACCACGCGGGCCTGCTGGGCGGCGTCGCGCTTGGTCGAGGTCAGGAACGCCTTGAGTTCCTTGCTGATCACGTTGTTCACGATGCGGCGGGCCGCCGAGGTGCCGAGGACCTCCTTCGTCTGCCCCTCGAACTGCGGCTCGGCGAGGCGGACGGTCACGACCGCCGTCAGCCCCTCCAGGGCGTCGTCCTTGACGATGTCGTCCTCGGCGACGCGCAGCAGCTTCTTGGCGCGCAGCACCTCGTTCATCGTCCGGGCGACCGCCTGCTCGAAGCCGGCGACGTGGGTACCGCCCTTGGGCGTGGCGATGATGTTGACGAAGGACTTGACCGTGGTGTCGTACCCGGTGCCCCAGCGCATGGCGACGTCGACCCCGAGCTCGCGGGTGACCTCGGTGGGGGTCATCTGCCCGTACTCGTCGAGGACCGGGACGGTCTCCTTGAAGGTGCCCTGACCGGTGAAGCGCAACACGTCGCAGACGGGCCTGTCGCCGGCCAGGAACTCGCAGAACTCGCTGATGCCGCCGTCGAAGCGGAAGGATTCCTCACCCTTGCTGCCGCCGTCACCGAGGCCGAACTCGTCGCGGACGACGATCGTCAGTCCGGGCACCAGGAACGCGGTCTGGCGGGCGCGCTGGTGCAGGGTCTCCAGGGACAGCTTCGCGTCCTTGAGGAAGATCTGCCGGTCCGCCCAGTAGCGCGTGCGCGTGCCGGAGCGGGTCTTGGGGATCTTCTTGGCCTTGCGCAGTCCGCTCTTGGGCTCGAACTTGGCATCCGGCCCCGCGCCCGTGAACGCGCCGGGGACGCCGCGCCGGAAGCTGATGGCGTGCGTGTGCCCTCCGCGGTCCACCTCGACGTCCAGCCGGCTGGACAGGGCGTTCACCACGGAGGCGCCGACGCCGTGCAGACCGCCCGAGGCGGCGTAGGAGCCGCCGCCGAACTTGCCGCCGGCGTGCAGCTTGGTCATGACGACCTCTACGCCGGACAGGCCGGACTTGGGCTCGATGTCGACCGGGATGCCCCGGCCGTTGTCACGGACCTCCACCGAGGCGTCGTCGTGGAGGATCACCTCGATGTGGTCGCAGTAGCCGCCGAGGGCCTCGTCGACGGAGTTGTCGATGATCTCCCAGAGGCAGTGCATCAGACCACGGCTGTCGGTCGATCCGATGTACATGCCCGGACGCTTGCGCACGGCCTCGAGCCCCTCGAGGACGAGCAGGTGCCGCGCGGTGTAGTTGGATCCGTCCCGGTCTGCTCCTGCCAGCAGCGCAGTGGACGGCACGGACGTATCGGCGGTCACGCGGTTCGCTCCTCGCTGAATTTCAGATGGGGCCCCGCTGGGTAAAGGCGCGGCTCGGTTCACCGGTCAGAGGGTACCGAGGCCTGGTAGAGCCGTTGTAACGCCACCCTCGTCGAGAACTCACCCTAGTCCACTGTCGCATGCGTGTTCGATCCCTCGATGGAGTGAAGTACACATCACGTTCCCTTCGAGGCATGAACCATTTAGGCTCCGGGCACGTCCTCATGAACAAACCGGCAACCCAGCCGGGTGGGACCGACCACCGACCGACTGCGCGAACCCGTACGACACAGAGACACGCAATACGGCACATTCGCCGCCAACCGGCAACAGCCGGCCACTCGGAAGAAATTTTTTCGAGGAAAAGCCACGAGCGGGAACGTTTTGGGGCTGGTTGGATGTTGACCCTGGTACGACAGCTCGTCGAGCTAGAGAAGAGGCGACGTGACTACTGTTCTGACTTCCGCGAGCCCGCTGACGGCCGCCGATCGCTGCGACCGCTGCGGCGCCCAGGCATACCTGCGCGTCGTCCTGCTGAGCGGCGGAGAACTGCTCTTCTGCGCCCACCACGGTCGCAAGTTCGAGCCGGAACTCAAGAAGATCGCCGCTGAGATACAGGACGAGACGGAGCGGCTGACCGCTGTTCCGGCCTCTTCCCCCGAGGAAGAGCGCTGACCCTACGCGCCCGACGACGAGCGAACCCGGCACAGGCCGACAAACGGGCGGCCGCCTCCACCGGAGGCGGCCGCCCGTGCTGTGCCCGTGGAGCGCGTCAGGCGCCGTGGGGCCGGTGCGCGGCCGTCTCCCAGCCGAGGGCCCGCAGAGCGGCGGAGACGCGCGTGTAGACCCCCGGACTGCCGGGCCGCCCGCAGCCGCTCCCCCAGGACACGAGCCCGATCAGCCGCCCCTGGGCGACCAGCGGCCCTCCGCTGTCCCCCTGGCAGGCGTCCCGCCCGCCCGTCTCCTCCCCGGCGCACATCATGCTGCCGGCGAGGTACGTTCCGTCACCGCCTCCGGGATACGCCCGTTCACACTCCGCGTCGGGCAGAACACGCACACGTGACGCCCGCAGACCGTTGGCGTAGTCCCCGGCCCCCGAGATGTCCCCCCAGCCGTAGACGAACGCCCCGGTCTCCGGGGTGTACGCCGGGTCCCCCTCGGCCGCCATGCCTATGGTCGAGCCGGCCGGGAGGGCCCGCGAGAGGGTGAGGACGGCGAAGTCGCCGGCGTTGGTGGCGTCGTCGTACGCGGGGTTCACCCAGACGTCCCGCACCGGGATCTCGGCTCCCTCGTCGGAGAGCAGGTCGGTGCGCCCCGCGATGACCTTGAGGTCGGACACCTTCTCGGGCGGGGAGCCCAGCACCTCTTTCGCCAGGCAGTGGGCCGCCGTGAGCACGGTGGTGCGGCCGACGGCCACGCCCCCGCAGAACTGTCCCGCGCGCGTACCTCCGAACCGGTCACGGCTGGACAGGGCCACGGTCCACGGACTGTCGGACACGTCGACGGGGAAACCCCCGACGACGATGCTGTCGGCGTAGGCGGGGGCGGCGGACACCAGCGGTATCGCGGTCGCCGCGGCCGCCAGGACCAGCGGCCCGGCCAGGGCCCGGGCAAAGAGGCGACGCATACGGACTCCTCACTGAGGGTGGACAGGGAACACCCAGAGTGATCCAGCCCGTCGTACCTCGCACCCGCTGGCCCACACGAAGGCCCGGCCCCCCGTGCGGGGAAACCGGGCCTTGCGGTCGTACGCCCGCGACTAGTCGAGGTAGTCGCGCAGGACCTGCGAGCGGGACGGGTGGCGCAGCTTCGACATCGTCTTGGACTCGATCTGGCGGATGCGCTCACGCGTGACGCCGTACACCTTGCCGATCTCGTCGAGGGTCTTCGGCTGACCGTCGGTGAGACCGAACCGCATGGAGACGACGCCCGCCTCGCGCTCGGACAGGGTGTCCAGGACGGAGTGGAGCTGCTCCTGCAGCAGCGTGAAGCTGACGGCGTCGGCCGGGACGACCGCCTCGGAGTCCTCGATGAGGTCACCGAACTCGCTGTCGCCGTCCTCGCCGAGCGGGGTGTGCAGCGAGATGGGCTCGCGGCCGTACTTCTGGACCTCGATGACCTTCTCCGGGGTCATGTCGAGTTCCTTGGCCAGCTCCTCCGGGGTGGGCTCGCGGCCCAGGTCCTGGAGCATCTGGCGCTGCACGCGGGCGAGCTTGTTGATGACCTCGACCATGTGCACCGGGATACGGATGGTGCGGGCCTGGTCGGCCATGGCGCGGGTGATCGCCTGACGGATCCACCAGGTGGCGTACGTGGAGAACTTGTAGCCCTTGGTGTAGTCGAACTTCTCGACCGCGCGGATCAGACCGAGGTTGCCCTCCTGGATGAGGTCCAGGAAGAGCATGCCGCGGCCGGTGTAGCGCTTGGCCAGGGAGACCACGAGCCGGAGGTTGGCCTCCAGGAGGTGGTTCTTGGCGCGGCGGCCGTCCTCGGCGATGATCTCCAGCTCGCGCTTGAGCTTCGGGGCGAGCTTGTCGGAGTTCGCGAGCTTGTCCTCGGCGAACAGGCCCGCCTCGATGCGCTTGGCGAGTTCGACCTCCTGCTCGGCGTTGAGCAGGGGGACCTTGCCGATCTGCTTGAGGTAGTCCTTGACCGGGTCGGCGGTGGCGCCGGCCGCGGCGACCTGCTGGGCGGGCGCGTCGTCCTCGTCCTCGTCGGAGAGCACGAAGCCGGCGTTCTCGGTGCCCTCGGGCTCCTCGGTGGCCGCCTTCGGCTCCTCGATCGCCTCGTCGTCGAGAAGCTCGGCGTCGTCCTTCTTGGAGGTGGCCTTCTTCGTCGCCGTCTTCTTGGCGGTGGTCTTCTTCGTGGCCGCCTTCTTGGCGGTCGTCTTCTTGGCCGCCGCCTTCTTGACGGTCGACTCTTCCTCGGCGGTGGGGTCGGTGGCGGGCGCCGCCGCGGTGGCGGGGGCGGTGGCCTTCCTGCTGGTCACCGTCTTCGCCGCGACCGCCTTGGTGGCGGTGCGCTTGGCGGGGCTCTTCGCTGCGACGCTCTTTCGGGTGCGCTTGGGCTCTGCGGCACTGACCATCAGCGTCACACCCTCTTCCTCGAGGATCTGGTTGAGGCTGCGCAGTACGTTCTTCCACTGAGTGGCCGGAATCTGGTCAGCTTCGAAGGCCCGACGCACGTCGTCGCCGGCGATCTGCCCCTCAGCCTTTCCCCGCTCAATGAGAGCCATGACAGAGACGGACTCGGCGATCTCCGGCGGGAGCGTACGGGATGTGCTGGCCGACACGAACAACCTCTCGGAACGTTGGAAAACGGCTTCCGGCCCCGTCCGGGACGGACAGGAGCCGACCGCCGGCTTGGGGATGGGCCGACGGCGCGGGCGGGGGCCGGGGAGAGGCACAGCGCCGTGAACGGCGTCCGTATTCCTTCCGCGGCTGTCACCTCTTAGGTCATCGCGTTGACCCCAGGAGCGTTACGCCCATTCCGCGTGGCCCGAGTCACACCCCGTAAGCATTCAAAACCGGTCAAGTGGTAACAAATGAGGTCGCCGATGATGACGTCGAAGACCGCGCCGGGTCCTCGGCGTCTCATCGCACCGCCGGAAGAGTACGGAGACCGTCGGACCTCGCGGGACCGGTCGGGGCCCGCGAGGTCCGAGCGGCGGCGCACGGGACGGCCACTGCCACAGGAGGGGTCCGGCCCGGCCGTCGCGCGCCGTGTCGGCGGAACGCGGTCAGTGCTCGCGCGGGGCGGGCACCACACGCTCCACCTCGGGGTGGACGGTCAGGAGCTGGCGCATGGCGGCCTCGGCCGCAGCTCCGTCACCGGCGGCCAGGGCGTCGACGATCCGGCCGTGCTGCGCCAGCGACGCGTCGTTCGGCCGGTCACAGCCGGTGACCGGGCCGCCCGAGACCTGGAGGGCGGCGGACACGATGCCGGACAGGTGGTCCAGCATGCGGTTGCCCGCGACCTGGATGAGCAGGGTGTGGAACTCGGCGTCCGCTCGCGAGAAGGTCAGGGCGTCCCCCTGTGTCATGGCATGGCCCATGATCCCGACCATGTCGCACAGCCGCTGCTGGACGTCCTCGCGTCCGTGCCCGGCGGCCAGGCGCGCGGCCAGGGGTTCGATGGTCCAGCGCAGCTCATTCAGCTCGCGGCGCTGATCGTCGCGCTGCGGGCCGAACGCACGCCATTCGATGATGTCGGGGTCGAGGAGATTCCAGTCACTGACGGGGCGCACGCGCGTGCCGACGTTCGGACGCGCGCTGACCAGCCCCTTGGCCTCAAGGACACGGAGCGATTCACGGACGACGGTGCGGGAAACCTCAAAACGCTGGCCGATCTCCTCCGGCACCAGCGGACGGTCGGCGCCCAGGTCACCCGAAACGATCATCTGGCCGAGCTGCTGGACGAGTTGCCCGTGCAGTCCGCGCCCGCGGCTGCCCGCGGTACGCCGGCCCACACGCCCCAGCTCGGGCTCCGCCCCTTCCCAGGCGGGCGCCCCGACGCGGTCGACGGCGGGCGCCTCGGCGTAGGGGTAGCGGTCGAGTTCGCCCGGGTTCGCGAGGCCGGAGTCGGCGGAGCGGGCGGCGGTCATCATGGTGTGCGCAAGGGTACTCACGCATCCTTTGTCGGCCCCGTCCTCAACTCCCTTGAGGGCTTTGGTGAAAAGCACACGAAAGGGTGATCGCTCACCCCGTCGCAATTGACGCCTTATCAGAAAGAAATGGGCTTTCCCCGGGGAGTTGCGCACACGGTCGAACGGGAAGGGGGCAGTGGCCCGTCATCGGGCCCTGGTGCGCAGGGTCATGAGCAGATAGGCGCAGAGCAGAGCGGTCAGCGACAACGTCAGTGCGCTCCCCACGGGTTCGGCGATCACCCGCAGAACTTCGGCCAGGTAACGCTGTCCTCCGAAGGGCCACAGCGTCAGGAGCACCTCGCGCAGCCGCACCGGAAGGCCGGCGGCGGACCGTACGGACGGTCCCTCCCAGACCTCTTGTACGAGCGGTACGACGAGGACCGGGACGGCGACCACCGCCGCGAGCCCCGCCGTCGTGGACCGGAAGATCCCCGCGGCGAGCAGACCGGCCCAGGCGCATCCGACGCAGAGCCCGAGCCAACCGGCGCCCAGCACCGGCCAGTCCGCGGGAATCCTCGCGATCTCCTGTCCGTAGAACAGATGGAGCACCCCGGCGTCACAGGCCGCGGTGAGGGCGGCCAGCAGCAGCGCGGTGGCCGCGGAGACGACGAGCTTGGCGGTCAGCAGGCCCAGCCTGCGGGGCACGGTGCCGCGGTCCGCCGCCAGGGCGGGGTGGCGGAACTCGTCGCCGAAGGCGAGTGCGCCGAGCAGTCCCGCGCCGAGTGCCGCGGGCGGCAGCGGCAGTTCCCGTGGCCACGCGGCGAGCAGGCGCGGCTGCGGGGTGTGGCCGACGCGGGCCGCGATCACGGCGGTCACGGCGGAGACGAGCAGGACGACCGCCCCGGTGAGGAAACCGGTCCTGATCCCGGTCGCCCGGCGCAGTTCGTACCGGAGCGGGCGAAGGGGGCTCGGCGCCGAGCGGACGGAGATGGGCGGCGGGAGGGGCGCCGGGGTCCGGCCGGGGGCGGCCCCACCGGGGTTGAGCGCGCCGCGCGGACGCGGTGTCCGGTGGGCGGGCGGGGCGTCCGTGGGCCGGGGCGCTGCGGCGGGGCCGGGGATGCGGTGGGGAGTGGCTGTCTCCGGTGTGCCTACGGGGTCGTGCTGCGCGGGGCTTGGCGGGGTGGTGGTGTCAGGCGTGGCGAGGGGGGCCCGGGTGTGGGCGGGGGTGCCGTCGTGGTCGGTGGTTTCGGGAGCGGGGCCGGTGACTTCGGCGGGGGTGTGGGGGGCGGCCGGAGCGTGGTCGGTGGTCACGGGGGCGGCGGTGGGCGTGGTGATGGCCGCTGACGGGGCTGTGCCGGCGGGCGATGGGCCTGCGCCGGTGGCGGGATCACCGCTGGTGGGCGCGGAGGCCGGGTCGTCGGCGCCTGCGGAGGCCTCGCCCTCGGCTGATGGGCCATCGCTGGTGACGGTCGCTGAAGGACCCGTGCCCGTGGCCGAGAGGTCGGTGCCGGTGGTGGCCGGGGAAGGCGTGCCTGTGACGGCGGGATCGGCGCCGGTTCCGCCGCCGGCGGTCGAAGCGTCCGCGTCGGCAGGCGAAGGGTGCGCGCCGCTGACCGACGCTCCCGGCCCGGTTACTGAAGGAGCGGCGCCTGTGGCCCCCGCCCCCTGGCCGGTGGGCGCGGAGGCGACGCCGGTGACCGACGAAGCCTGGTCGATGGCCGAAGAGGTGACGCCCGTGGCCGACGAAGCCTGGTCGATGGCCGAAGTGGCAGCCTCGGTGGCCGACGAGCCCGAGCCGGTAGCCGAAGAGACACCGACCAAGGCCGACGCTCCCGTGGCCGAAGCGGCCGTTTCAGTCCCGGGGCGCGCGCCGGGGTACTGGTCCCGCACGGCGACCCCGCCCCGCTCAGCCGGGCCCGTCTCCTCTACCGGCACTGGCACCGCACCCGCACCCGCACCCGGCCCCATGTCACCGATCTCGTCGGCGAGTTGGTGCACGAGGATGCCGTGGCGGAACGCGATCTCGCCGATGTCGGCGCACGTACTGCCGTACACGGCGAGACGGTTGCCGCTCTCCTGGACGACCTCGACGGAACGACGGGCCGCGCGTGCCTCCTTGGCGAGGAAGGCGCCGAGCCGGGCCGCGTGCGGGCTGCGCACGGCAACGCGGGGCCGCAGGCGGGTCCGGGAGAAGTCCGCGGCCTCCTGGTCGGCGACGACCCTGCCCTTCTCCAGGGTGACGACGTGGTCTGCGGCGCGTGCCGCTTCCTTGGGGTCGGCCGTGGCGAACAGGACCGCGCCGCCCTGCTCCGCGTGGGCGCGCAAGGCGCCGTGCAGCCGACGGGCGTCACGCGCGGAGAGGGTGCCGGCCGGGTCGTCGAGCACCAGGGTGTGCGGGTCGGCCAGCAGGGCGCAGGCCAGGCCGAGACGCCGGTCCATGCCGCGCGACAGGGTGCCGATGCGTTCGTCGCGCAGGCCGGTGAGGTCGAGCGCCTCCAGGACGTCGTCCGCGCGCAGGACGGGCACGCCGACGGCCGCGCACAGCATCCGCAGGTGCCCGAGGACGGTGCGGGCGGGATGCCCCGGCACATCGCCCAGGAGCACGCCGACTTCGCGCGAGGGATGGGCGACGCGGTGCAGGGGGCGGCCCCTGAAGTAGGTGATGCCACGGCCGTGTTGGAGTTCGAGCATGAGCCTGAGCACCGTCGTCTTGCCCGCGCCCGGTGCTCCGAGCAGTGCGGTGACGCGGCCGGCGCGGGCCTCGAAGGAGACGTCGTCGACGGCGGGCAAACGCGCCTTGCGGGGTTTGCTGGTCAGTCCGAAGGCCTGGATCACCCGCAGCAAGATAGCGCGCAATCTCGCACTTTTCGGGCATCGCGCAGCTTTCGGGCACAGGCGGTCGATCACGCGGTTCCGTCGCGTGCCGTTCGCTCGGCGCTCCCGTGAGCCCGCCGCGTCACACCTCGGGGCGCAGCATCGGGGGGTTGAGGAGCGTCGCGCCGCCGGCCCGGAAGAGCTGGGCGGGACGGCCGCCCTGGCGGGTGGTCGTACCGCCGGTGGGGACGAGGAAGCCCGGCGTGCCCGTCACCTTGCGGTGGAAGTTGCGCGGATCGAGGGCCACGCTCCACACCGCCTCGTAGACGCGCCGCAGCTCGCCGACCGTGAACTCGGGCGGGCAGAACGCGGTGGCCAGCGACGAGTACTCGATCTTGGACCGGGCCCGTTCCACCCCGTCCGCCAGGATCTGGGCGTGATCGAAGGCCAGCGGCGCCACCGGCTCTCCGTCCCGGCCGTAGCCTGCCTGCTCCAGCAGTTCCTCGACCGGTGCCCAGCGCGCGTTGCTGGCGTCGCCGCCCGCCCGCGGCGCCGGCAGGTCGGGGGCGAGGGCGAGGTGCGCGACGCTGACCACGCGCATCCGGGGGTCCCGGCCCGGGTCGCCGTACGTCGCCAGTTGTTCCAGGTGGGCGCCGTTGTCCTGGACGGGTACGGCGGGGTCGTGGACGCGCAGCCCCGTCTCCTCGACCAGCTCTCGCGCCGCCGCCTGTGCCAGGTCCTCGTCGGCCCGCACGAAACCGCCGGGGAGGGCCCAGCGGCCCTGGAAGGGCGGCTCACCCCGGCGTACCGCCAGCGCGCACAGGGAGTGGCGGCGCACGGTCAGCACGACCAGGTCCACGGTGACGGCGAAGGGCGGGAACGCTGACGGGTCGTAGGGCATGTGGCGATCATAGTCGTCTGCCTGACGATAAACACTCCTTTCGTCGGCCGCTTCGATGGCTGATCCACTTCGGTCCCGACACGTCCCGCCGCCTCTTCCCGGGCACCCCGGCGGGCGATGTCGTGCCTGGTCATGGCCCTGCCCTCAGTGCTCCCCTCCGGTTCCGGATCCCCCGCGGCGCGCGCCCTCCGGGCAGGTGCCCGGTCCGCCCGCGGACCTGTCGGACGTCCGCGGCCGTCCACGGCTCGGCCGGGTCTCGCCGGGATGTGCGCCGCTCACCGGGGTCCGGGGGCGCACCACCGTCGCCCGCGGCCCACGGTCGGCTCGCGGACCGCGCCCCTGTGCCCTCGTCCGGCGCCGGGCGGCGCCGTCGGCGACGGTGGCCGCAGCCATCCGGGGTGTACGGGGCGTGCGTGCCTCCCCTTCGGCCGCTTTGCCGGGCGTCGCGCGATGCTCCGGCCCGTCGGCTCGCCCCGCGTCGGCCTCCGTCCCGCCCTGCGTGCGTTCACCGCTCGCACGGTCGGCGCGCAGGCACCGGCGGACCGACTCGGGGTCGAGGCCCTCGTTGCAGGCCTGGTGCAGGAGGCGGGCGAAGAGGTAGTCGGGGTCCGCGCCGAGGGCCATGGCCAGGGCTTCCCGGGCCTCCAGCTCGTCGCCGGTGGACCAGGCCACCCATCCGGCGAGGGTGAGGGGCGCCGCGGCGTGCTCGCCGTAGGGCCCGACGCACCTGCGGGCCAGCGCTCGCCACAGGCGGAGCGCGGGGCCCGCCTCGTCGCCCTCCATCCAGGCCGCCGCGCGGTCACGGGTCGTGCGGTCCTGGAGGCCGAGGATCAGCGCGGCGGCCTCGTCGTGCCCGATCAGCCGGTCGTCCCGGAGGTCCTGGGCCCGGGTGCCGGACGCCGGGGCCGCCCGGGCCAGGCGGCCCATGATCCGCTCCGCCAGGGCGAGCGTCTCGTCGGCGACGTCGGCGCGCCTGGCGTCGTCGAGGATCCGGGAGACGAGCGTCAGACCGGCGGTGTCCAGGGCGACCTCCTGCGCGAGTGCCCCCGAGCCCTCCCACGGGAGCAGCCTGGCCCGCAGCTCGCTCAGTGAGCCGCGCACCTGGATCCCCGCGTAGGTGGCCGCCGCGGCCAGCACGGACGTGCCCGGCAGCCCCATGGGGACCCCTTCGGAGGGGCAGCAGTCCTGGTCGTCGCAGCAGTACGACCAGAAGCGGCCGTCGGAGATGCACAGCGCCTCCACCACCGGTACGTCGAGGGTGCCGCATTCGACGCGCAGCTTCTGGGCCAGGGGCCGCAGCCGCTCCATCACCTGCCGGCCGGTCTCGCCCCGACCCGGTTCCTGGCAGAGGTAGGCCACCATCTGCTCGGGCCGGGCCCCGCGCCGCTCGCTGCCGGTGATCAGTCCGTGGACCAGTTGTCCCGCCGCGCTCGTCCAGTCGTCCGGGTTCGCCGGGATGCCGAGCCGGGCCCGGCCGCCGAACCGGCCCCGCCCGTCCCTGTCGCGCAGGGCGACCAGCACGATGCTGTCCTCGGGGCGGTATCCGAGCAGGTAGGGCAGGGCGTCGGCCAGCTCGGCCGGGGTGCGCAGGGTGACCTGGGGTTCGCCGCCCGGGCGGTCGCGGGAAGTCCGCGCCGCGGGGCTGGGACGGGCGGGTCCGGTGATGTCGCCGTTGCCGTCGGATCCAGTCGTTTCGCTGTGGTTCGTCATGGCCCGACGATCTCGCGGATCAAGAAATTCCGCTTTACCCTGTGGACAACTCCCATCAGGGACACGTCATTTCAACAGTCGACTTCCACAGCGCGGCCGCCCGCGGCACCGGCTGTCGGTCGCGTCCTGTTGTATGGAACGCATGGAGCACACGAACAACGCGGATCTCCGGACAGCGGCCGACACGGTCCTCGCCCGCCTCGTCGGGGACGCCTCCGGCGCCGCCCGCCTGCGGGAGGACCAGTGGCGGGCGATCGAGGCGCTGGTCGCCGACCGTCGGCGGGCCCTGGTCGTCCAGCGCACCGGTTGGGGGAAGTCCGCGGTCTACTTCGTGGCCACCGCGCTGCTGCGGGCCCGGGGCAGCGGTCCCACTGTGATCGTCTCGCCGTTGCTCGCGCTGATGCGCAACCAGGTCGAGGCCGCTGCCCGGGCGGGTATCCGTGCCCGCACCATCAACTCGTCGAACACCGAGGAGTGGGGCGCCGTCCAGGACGAGATCGCCGCCGGCGAGGTGGACGTCCTGCTCGTGAGTCCCGAGCGGCTCAACAATCCCGACTTCCGCGACCAGGTGCTGCCCGAGCTCGCCGCCGCCACCGGACTGCTGGTGGTGGACGAGGCCCACTGCATCTCCGACTGGGGCCACGACTTCCGCCCGGACTACCGTCGGCTGCGGACGATGCTCGCCGACCTCCCGCCCGGTGTGCCGGTGCTGGCGACGACCGCCACCGCCAACGCGCGCGTGACCGCGGACGTCGCGGAGCAGCTCGGTACCGGCGGCACGTCGGACGCGCTGGTGCTGCGCGGCCCCCTGGACCGGGAGAGCCTGAGCCTCGGGGTGCTGCGGCTGTCCGACGCGGCGCACCGGATGGCCTGGCTCGCCGACCACCTCCACGAACTGCCGGGCTCCGGGATCGTCTACACGCTCACGGTGGCGGCCGCCGAGGAGGTCACCGCGTTCCTTCGGCAGCGGGGCCACACGGTCGCCTCCTACACCGGGAAGACCGAGAACGCCGACCGGCAGCAGGCCGAGGACGACCTCCTCGCCAACCGGGTCAAGGCCCTGGTCGCCACCTCGGCGCTGGGCATGGGGTTCGACAAGCCCGACCTGGGCTTCGTGGTGCACCTGGGGTCGCCGTCCTCCCCCATCGCCTACTACCAGCAGGTCGGCCGCGCCGGGCGCGGCGTCGACCACGCCGAGGTGCTCCTGCTGCCGGGCAAGGAGGACGAGGCGATCTGGGAGTACTTCGCCTCGCTGGCCTTCCCCGCGGAGGACCTGGTGCGCCGCACCCTCGACGTCCTCGCCCGCGCCGACCGGCCCCTGTCGCTGCCCGCCCTGGAGCCCCTGGTGGAGCTGCGCCGCTCCCGCCTGGAGACCATGCTCAAGGTCCTCGACGTGGACGGCGCGGTCAAGCGGGTCAAGGGCGGCTGGATCGCCACCGGCCGGCCGTGGACCTACGACTCCGAGCGCTACGACTGGGTCGCGCGGCAGCGCAGGGCCGAGCAGCAGGCGATGCGCGACTACGCGTCGACGACGGAGTGCCGGATGGAGTTCCTGCAGCGCCAGTTGGACGACGACGGCGCCAAGCCCTGCGGCCACTGCGACAACTGCGCGGGCCCGCGCTTCACGGCGGACACCTCCCCCGGCGCCGTGGACGCGGCGCGGGTCGACCTGGGCCGCGCCGGTGTCGAGGTGGAGCCGCGCCGGATGTGGCCGACCGGGCTCCCGGCCATCGGCATCGAGCTGAAGGGCCGTATCCCCGCGGGGGAACAGGCGGCGACGGGCCGGGCGTTGGGGCGCCTGTCCGACATCGGCTGGGGCAACCGGCTGCGTCCGATGCTGGCGGCGCACGCTCCCGACGTCCCGGTGCCGGACGATGTCGCGAAGGCCGTCGTGACGGTGCTCGCCGACTGGGCGAAGGGCCCCGGCGGCTGGGCATCCGGCGCGGTGGACGCCCCGCCGCGGCCCGTCGGTGTGGTGACGGTCGCCTCGCGCTCGCGGCCGCGGCTCATCCGGTCGCTCGGTGCGCGGATCGCCGAAGTCGGCCGGTTGCCGCTGCTCGGTTCGGTCGAGTACACGGGAGACGCGCCCCCGATGTCCCGCAGCAACAGCGCGCAGCGCCTCAAGGCACTCGACGGGATGCTCACGGTGCCGCCCGCCCTGACTGCCGCTCTCGCCGGCCAGGAGGGCCCGGTCCTCCTCGTGGACGACTACACCGAGACCGGCTGGACGCTCGCGGTCGCGGCCCGGCTGCTCCGCCGGTCCGGCGCGCAGGGGGTGTTGCCACTGGTCCTGGCCGTGCAGGGCTGATCGGCCAAGGGCGCGCACCACCAGGGGCGTGGCCTGGTGGGTCGCCCAGAGCGGGGCTCTCACGGCCGTCCGCTCCCGTCCGCGCCGCCCCGTCCCGCCCTCCCTGGATGCGTCGCCCGGCGCCTGTCCGGGTAGGGATATAGGACGCGCATCATCCGATAACGGTCGACGGCCTCAATTGCTCGTTGCCGCAACCCAGTTCGACAGGAAGAATTGAAGTCCGCTCCCCGCACGGCTCGGTCCGTGTCCCGGCAGGGCTTCACTGCGGTGCGCGCTCCCCCGAATCCGACCCCGCCCGCAGTGTGGGCGCGTAGCCGAAGGGAGGAACGTGACCTTCGGATTCGCCTCGTCCTCGGCGGCGTCGTTGTCGCCGTCCGCCACCTCAGCCACTCGCCTGCTCGAGCCCTCGGAGTGGGCCTCGGCCGGAATCCCCCTGCTGCGCAATCCGCGGGAGGTCGTCAGCGGCCTGCACGCGCGGCACCGTCCCGAACCGGCGACCGCGATCGTGGCCGTACTCGATCCGGACGAACGGCTGCGCGCCAGCGCCTCGTTCACCAGCCGCCGTGAGCAGGCGGACGGGTGGATGTTCCGCAACGCCCTGCTCTCCCAGCTCCGCCGCGTCATCCCGCACGATCTGCGGCGACGCACCCCGGTGCGCACCGCCGTGCTGCTCTACTGCCGCGAGGGCGACGCGCGTTGGACGGAGGAGGACGGCGCGTGGATGTGGGGGCTGCGCGACGCCTGCACGTTGCACGGGCTGCGCTGCGGGGCGTACATCACGCTGACGCATGACGGATGGCAGGTCCTCGGCGAGGGCCGTGGCGGCCGTCGGCCCAACGCGGTGTCGGCGCCGGAGCCGTTCGCCACGGCGGAGGCACCGCCCCCGCCGCCGCGTACCGGTGGTGCCGCCTCGGACGTACTGCGCCGCGCGGCGGCACGCTGACCGACCGGTGCCGGCACGCACCCCCGCGCGCCCCGGCAGACACGAAACCCCCGGCGTACAACTAACCCAGGCGCAAGGCCACCGCCGCACCAGAACCACCGGCACCGGACACGCACCACAGGCCCGGCGAACGCCGGAGGCACCCGCACAACACGACACCCCGGCACCGCCCGTACCCAGTTCACGGCCCACGCTCACCGCATCAGCGGCGAACGGGCCATGACCCGTGCGGCCACCGCCGGTACGGGTCTCGCCACCGCACCACCGTCCGGCACTGCCGGCACGCACGCACCGCCCGGTCGCCCGGGCAGTCGCGGCGCGAGTGCCGACCCCGGAAGCCACCGGCGTCGGCCCACTGCCTCTCGATCGTGACGCGAACGCCTCAGGCGGTCGCGCCCAGGAGCGCGTTGATCCGTTGCGGGTCACCGCAGACGATCAGCAGGGCGCCGGCCCGGGAGTGGGCCGCCGACAGAGCGGTGACGGCGGCGGATTCGGCACCGCCGTTGAGCGCGACGACGACCACGGGCCGCGCCGCGGCACGCTCGGCGACGGCGGCGTCCGCGTAGAACACGTCGTCGCCCGCGTCGTGCTGGGCCCAGTAGGCCGCGTCGCCGAAGGACAGTTCGTGGGCGGCCCACGGGTGCGGTTCGCCGGTGGTGATCACCAGCACCTCACCGGGGGTACGGCCGGAGTCCAGCAGCAGGTCCACGGCTTCCTCGACGGCGTCGAGCGCGCCCTCGGGAGAGGCCGGGATGAGCTGGATCTGGGGGCCTGCCGTGGTGGCGGCAGGAGCTGCCGGACCCGAGGGTCCGGGCTTGGCCGCGGCCGTGTCACGCGGAGCGCGTTGCGCCGGCGGCGTCGGCCTCAGGGGGCCGGGACGACCGGGGCGCGGCGGAGCCGCGGGGCGGGGGCCGGGGACGGGGCGGGGGGTCGGCGCGGTGCGGCCGCTGGCCGGAGTGGCGCGGGGACCCTGGGCCTTCTCGTGAATCTGAGGCTCCTCGGGAATGAGAGGCATGAGCTGATTTTTATCAAACGTTGGTGCGGGCGGCGTCGGCGGGTGGCCCAGCCCTGCGAGCGGAATCGTCAGAAGTCGAAGCCGAGCTGGCCCTCGATTTCCGGAACGCTTCCGTCCACCCAACTGCGGACCTTCTTGAGATGCCGCCACCGGGGCAGCGCATCAAGATACGCCCACGACAAACGGTGGTGCGGGGTGGGGCCCCGCTCCGCCAGTGCGGCCTTGTGCACGGGCGACGGATACCCGGCGTTGTCCGCGAAAGCGAAGTCTGCATGGTCGATACCCAGTTCGGCCATCATTTTGTCGCGTTGGACCTTGGCTATCACCGAGGCCGCCGCGACCGCCACGCACGACTGGTCCCCCTTGATCACCGTACGGACCCGCCACGGTGCCCCGAGGTAGTCGTGCTTGCCGTCGAGGATCACGGCGTCGGGGCGGACCGGCAGCGCCTCCAGGGCACGCACCGCGGCCAGTCGCAGCGCCGCGGTCATCCCCATGGCGTCGATCTCCTCCGGAGAGGCGTGCCCCAGGGCGTAGGACGTCACCCACTGCCGCAGTTCCGCGGCGAGTTCGGTCCGCCGCTTGACGGTGAGCAGCTTGGAATCGGTGAGACCCACAGGAGGCCGGCGCAGTCCGGTGATCGCCGCGCAGACGGTGACCGGACCGGCCCACGCGCCCCGCCCCACCTCGTCGACACCGGCGACGATCTTGGCTCCGGTCGTGGCGCGGAGTGAGCGCTCGACGGTGTGAGTAGGTGGTTCGTACGGCATGGCGCCCTTAGCCTACGCCGCCCCGGACCTCCGGTGACACCCCGGTTCCCGGATCGAGTCCGGACCGTTTCCGGCGCGGGCCAAGGGCCAGCGCAGGCCCGGGTTCAGCCGCCGTCTGGGCGCAGCAGCGGGACCATGAGACCGTCGACCATCTCCTCCAGCTCCCGGTCGCTCCATTCGCTTCCGCGAATCTTCGACCGGTACATCATCATCGCCGGAATGGCGTCGAAGACATAGCCGTTCGCGGCGTCCTGCCGCACCTCTCCCCTGTCGATTCCCCTGGTGATGACCTCGCGGAGCATGGCGAGGGTGGGTTCGATGACGCCTTCGAGGATCACCGCGTGGAAACGCTCAGCCTGCACGGTGTCGCACTCGTGAATGACAGCCCGCAGGGCGAAGCCGGGCCGCGTGAACATCGCGTCGCGGGCCAGCCGACTCAGCGCCAGGAGATCTTCGCGCACGCTGCCGAGGTCGGGGACGCTGTCGAAGCTCGGCAGCGCGGACCGCAGCGCCTCCGCGACCAGGTCCTCCTTGGACGGCCACCGGCGGTACACCGCCGCCTTGCCCGTCTGGGCGGCCGCGGCCACCCCTTCCATCGTCAGGCCGTTCCAGCCGACGGTGCCGAGCTGGTCCAGCGCGGCGTCGAGGATCGCGCGTTCGAGGACGGCGCCGCGCCGACGGGAAGGCGCCTGGGCGGCGGCGGCCCCCCAGTGCGAAGAAACCATTCGGGGGTCTCCAGGTGAAATGAGGCGGTTTGCGGGGGGATGGGGAAGCGGCGCATGCCCACTGCGGGGGACGGGTACACGGCCGCGAGAAGTGAACGCTTGCGTTCACTGTCGTCCATTCACTACCGTTGACGCAACAGTGAACGCGAGCGTTCACTAAGTCAGTCGTGGGGGACACATAGTGACGACCTCTTCCTTGATCAAAGACCAGAAGCCGGGAGCCGCCCGCCGGGCGGGACATCCCGGCATCGCGCTCACGGTCATCGCGGCCTGCCAACTCATGGTGGTACTCGACGCGACGATTGTGAACATCGCCCTCCCGCACATTCAAGACGCCCTCGCGTTCAGCACGACCGACCTCACCTGGGTCGTGAGTGCCTACACGCTCACCTTCGGCGGTCTGCTGCTGCTCGGTGGACGGGCCGGTGACATCCTCGGCCGGCGCCGCGTCTTCATGACCGGCATCCTGCTGTTCACCTTCGCCTCCCTGCTCGGCGGCTTCGCCCAGGAACCCTGGCAACTGCTGGCGGCGCGCGTCCTCCAGGGGATGGGAGGCGCGATCGCGTCACCCACGTCGCTGGCGCTGATCACCACCACCTTCCCGGAGGGGCCCGAGCGGAACCGGGCCTTCGGAGTCTTCGCCGCGGTCTCCGCGGGCGGCGGCGCGATAGGCCTGCTCGCGGGCGGCATGCTCACCGAGTGGCTCGACTGGCGCTGGGTCCTCTTCGTCAACGTGCCGATCGGCATCCTGATCGCCGTGCTGACGCCGCTCTACATCAATGAGTCCGAGCGGCACTCCGGGCGCTTCGACATCGCGGGCGCGGTGACCTCGACGGCGGGCATGGCGACCCTCGTCTACGGCTTCATCCGCGCGGCCGACGAGGGCTGGCGGGACACCCTGACCATCGCCTCCTTCGGCGCCGCGGTCGTGCTGCTGCTGGCCTTCACGCTGATCGAGTCGCGGGCGAGGGAGCCGATCACGCCGCTGCGGATGTTCGCCGACCGCAACCGCTCCGGCACGTACGTGATCATGCTCTGCCTGGCCGCGGCGATGTTCGGCATGTTCTTCTACATCGTGCTCTTCGTGCAGAACGTACTGGGCTACACACCGATCCAGGCCGGTCTCGCCTTCCTGCCCGTCACGGTCGTGATCGCGCTCGGTGCGGGTGTGTCGCAGCGCTTCCTGCCCGTGTTCGGCCCGAAGCCGTTCATGCTCGTGGGTTCGGCGCTGGCGGCCGTCGGACTGAGCTGGCAGGCCCTGATCAGCTCCGACAGTTCCTACGTAGGCGGCGTCCTCGGCCCGATGCTGGTCTTCGGCTTCGGCATGGGCCTGAACTTCGTGACGCTGACCCTCACCGCGGTCTCCGGCGTCGCCCAGCACGAGGCGGGCGCGGCGTCCGGGCTGCTGAACGCGATGCAGCAGGTGGGCGGATCGATCGGTCTGGCCATCCTGACCACGGTGTTCGGCACGGCCAGCAGGGACGAGGCGGCCAGGCAGATACCCGGCTTCCTCGCCAACAGCACGCCCGAGCAGAAGGCGGAGTTCGCCAAGACGCACCAACTGCCCGCCCCCTGGGGGCACGACGTGCTGGCGGAGGGCATCTCGGCGGCCTTCATCCCCGCCGCAGCCATGGCCGTACTCGCACTGGCCACGGCCTGGTTCGTGATCCGGGTCCGCAAGAGCGACCTGGACGCGCTCTCCGGTTCGGCCGGCCCGGGCATCGGCTGACGGAGGGATCCCGCCGGCCGGACATCCGGGGCCGGCCCGCACCACACCGCGTGTCCGACGGCCACGGCCCCTCCCGACGGCGGGGCCGTGGCCGTCGCGTCACCCGGCGGAGCGGCCGACCCCGGAGGTCCAGTCCGGCAGCGCCTCGGTCCGTGCCGTCCACTCGGCCGGCGGTGCCCCCGCCCTGCCGGCGGCGATCACCCCGCCCACGATGGCGCAGGTCGTGTCCACGTCCCCGCCGACCTGGGCCGTCGTCCAGAAGGCCTGCTCGAAGTCATCGAGGGCCCGCGCGGCGGACCACAGCGCGAAGGGGACCGTGTCGTGGGCGGTCGTGCGCCTTCCGCAGCCCAGGACGGCGGCGACCGTGGTCGCGTCGCCGTAGTCGAGCATGTCCCGGGCGCGACGCAGCCCGGCGGCGACGGCACTCTTCGGAACGAGCGCGATCACCCCGTCGAGGAGCGCGTGCGCGCCCGGCGGACCGTCCGGCGAGGCGGCCAGCGCGGCCGCCGCGGCGACGGCCATGGCGCCGACCACCGCCTCGCGGTGCTGGTGCGTGGGGTAGGCGGAGATCTCCGCCTGATGGGTGGCCTGCTCCGGGTCGTCCGCGTACCAGGCGCCCAGCGGGGCGATGCGCATCGCGGCACCGTTGCCCCAGGACCCCTGGCCGTTGAAGAGCGCGGCGGCCAGCTCGCGCCAGTCACCGCCCTCCCGGACCAGGCGCAGCAGCCGGTTGACCGCCGGGCCGTAGCCGCGGTCGAAGTCGTGGTGCTCGGCGAAGGAGCGGGCCAGGGCGTCCTGGTCGATGCGGTGGTGGGCGGCCAGTACGGTGACGACGGAGGCGGCCATCTCGGTGTCGTCCGTCCACTGCCAGGTCCCCGGCGGCAGCTCGCGGCGCTTGAGCAGCGGATAGTTGTCCGGCACGAAGAACTGCGAGCCCAGCGCGTCCCCCACCGACAGGCCGCGCAGGCTGGACAGGGCCCGCTGGAGGGGCTCCTCGGGAGATGAATGAGCGGTCATCGCCCCGCACTCTATCCGTTGATCGCGTACGGCTCCGGATCCCGCCAGCGCTCGAAGGGCCGGTCGAGGGTGTACTTGCCGTCCTCACCGAGAACGAGCATCCGCGTCTCGCCGTTCCCCGGGTTCGACAGCGACTCGAACTCCGCGACCGTCCAGTGGAACCACCGCATGCAGAACAGCCTCATCGCCAGCCCGTGGGTGACCAGGAGGACGTTCGGCGGATGGTCGGGGGCGTCGAAACTGCGGAACAGGCTCTCCAGGAAGCCGTCGACCCGGTCGTAGACGTCGGCACCGGACTCGCCCTGGGCGAAGCGGTAGAAGAAATGGCCGTAGGTGTCGCGGTAGGCCTTCTGCGCGCGTACGTCGTCGCAGTTCTGCCAGTTCCCCCAGTCCTGCTCGCGCAGGCGGGGCTCCTCGCGTATCCGTACGAGCTCGGGGTCGAGGTGGAAGGCGCGCAGAGTCTCGTGGGTGCGGCGGTAGGGGGAGACGTACACGCTGACGCGTTCGCGGCCGAACAGCTCGCGCAGCCGCTTGCCCGTCTCCTCGGCCTGGGCGCGGCCCCGGTCGGTGAGGCCGAGCGCGTGGTCGGGCTCGCGCTCGTACACGGAGTCGTCGACGTTGCCGGTCGACTCGCCGTGCCGGACAAGAACGATGCGCCGTGGTCGTGCCATGCCAGCACCCTAGATCGTCGGACGCGGAACCGAGGTCTCGCGTTCCCCGTACGGTCCGGGTCACACGGTCCAGGACGGTTCGAGCTGCACGATGTCCCCCGTGAGGGCGGCGATGTCGGCCTCCGTCCGGGCGCGCAGGGCGAGCCGCTCCACCCGCTCGGTGCGGTACTTGCCGTGCTCGGCGGCCGACTGCCACATCGACAGCACCAGGTACTCGTGGCCCGGTGCCTCGGCGAACAGCCCGCGGGTCATGCCGGGCGAGCCGGCCATCGCGGGGTTCCAGACCTTCTCCTGCATCAGGACGTAGTGCTCGGCCCGGTCCTCGTGGACGCGGCAGAGCGCCACCCGCAGCAGGTCGGCGTCCGTGAAGCGGGGCTCGAAGCCGGTCTTCACGTCGAACCGGTGGTCGAAGAGCCTGACCTGGGCGTCCTTGAACGTGCCGGCCTGGGAGGAGGCGAGCCGGTCGTGCGAGCGCGCCATGAACGAGTCGTAGAAGGCCCGGCTCTCCCAGAACGCGAAGACGTGCGCCACGTCCGGCCGCCGACGGCTCCAGCCACCCCCCTGACCGCGAAAACCCGGCTCCCCCGGAAGCCCCGCCCACTTCCGCTGTCCCCGCTCGAAACCACGGCGGTCCACCACGGTGCAGCGAATCCACTTGACCAGCACGGCGCCATCGTACGGCCAGGGAACGTGGCACCGGTCACTATCCGGCGGACCGCACTCCCCCTGACGTCCTCGCCCCCATGGCAGGATGGGCAACCGACCGACTCCGCGGGGTAGTTGGCATGGCGGGCAAGGCAGGACCGGGGAAGGGGAAGTCTGTGAACGGCCTCAGCAAGGGAATCCGCAAGGTCGAGGTCGCGCTGCGTTGGGACCCGAGTCCGGCGGGAGCGCCACCCGCCGACCTCGACCTGGTCGCCGGGACCTATCCCGCCGATGATCCGTACGGCGATCCCTCCTACACGGTGCACTTCGACAGCCGCTCCCCCGACGGCACCGTCTATCTCGACCGGGACAGCAAGGACGGCAAGGGCTTCGGCTACGACGAGGTCATGACCCTGGAGCTGGAGCGGCTCGACGCCCGCTACGCGCGCGTGGTGGTCGGCGTCGTGATACAGCAACGCTCCGGGCGGCGCACCTTCGCGGGCGTGGCCAACCCCGGCCTGCGCATCCGTGAGGGCTACACCGTGCTGGCCGAGGACGACTTCGCCGGCGTGCCCGAGGCGACGGCCGCGACGGTCGCGGAGTTCGTGCGGGACGAGACGGGCGCGTGGGAGTTCCGCGGCCACGTCCACGGCTTCGAGGACGACCCGGCGGCGTTCACGGCCGTCATGGGCATGCGCCGCTCCTGACACCCGGAACATGAGCAAGGGGCGTCGGCCGTGGCCGACGCCCCTTGCTCACGGGGTGCTACCGATCAGCTGCAGCCGCTGGTCGAGCCGCAGCCCTCGCAGATGTAGCAGGAGCCGGCTCGCTGCATCTTCGTGCCGCAGGAGAAGCACAGCGGGGCGTCGGCCTGGATACCGAGCTGCATCTCCACCAGTTCGGCACTGGTGTGCGCCTGCTTCGGGGCGGGCTGGGCCGCCTCGATGTCGGCCTTCGGGGTGGCGACGGCCTTCAGCTCCTGGGCGAGGGGCGCCGACTGGGCCAGGCCCTCCACGTCGACCTCGTCGTCGGACGGCTCGTACGAACCCGTCTCCAGGTGCCGCTGGCGCTCCTCGGCGGAGTGGATGCCGAGGGCGGAGCGGGTCTCGAAGGGCAGGAAGTCCAGCGCCAGGCGGCGGAAGATGTAGTCGACGATCGACTGCGCCATCCGCACGTCCGGGTCGTCCGTCATGCCGGCCGGCTCGAAGCGCATGTTGGTGAACTTCGAGACGTACGTCTCCAGCGGCACGCCGTACTGGAGGCCGACGGAGACCGCGATGGAGAAGGCGTCCATCATGCCCGCGAGGGTGGAGCCCTGCTTGGACATCTTCAGGAAGACCTCGCCGAGACCGTCGTCGGGGTACGAATTGGCCGTCATGTAACCCTCGGCGCCGCCGACGGTGAAGGACGTGGTGATGCCGGGACGGCCCTTGGGGAGGCGCTTGCGGACCGGGCGGTACTCGACCACCTTCTCGACCGCGGCGCGGATCGTCTCCTCGGCCTTCTCGGTGACCTCGGCCTTCTCCTTCTCCTTGGTCTTCGCGGAGAGCGGCTGGCCGACCTTGCAGTTGTCGCGGTAGATCGCCAGGGCCTTGACGCCGAGCTTCCAGGCCTCGTAGTAGATCTCCTCGACCTCCTCGACGGTCGCCGTCTCCGGCATGTTGACCGTCTTGGAGATGGCACCGGAGATCCACGGCTGGATCGCGGCCATCATGCGGACGTGGCCCATCGGGGAGATGGCGCGCTCGCCCATGGCGCAGTCGAACACCTCGTAGTGCTCCTGCTTGAGACCGGGGGCGTCGATCACATTGCCGTGCTCGGCGATGTGGGCGACGATCGCCTCGATCTGCTCCTCCTGGTAGCCCAGGCGGCGCAGGGCCTGCGGCACGGTGCCGTTGACGATCTGCATGGAGCCGCCGCCGACCAGCTTCTTGAACTTGACCAGCGCGAGGTCGGGCTCGACACCGGTGGTGTCGCAGGACATCGCCAGACCGATGGTGCCGGTCGGGGCGAGGACGGACGCCTGGGAGTTGCGGAAGCCGTTCTTCTCGCCGATGCGCAGCACGTCCTGCCAGGCCTCGGTGGCGGCGGCCCACACCGGGGTGTCGAGGTCGTCCATGCGCACGGCGGTGCCGTTGGCGTCGGAGTGCTGCTTCATGACGCGCTTGTGGGCGTCGGCGTTGCGGGCGTAGCCGTCGTACGGGCCGACGACCGCGGCGAGCTCGGCGGAGCGGCGGTAGGCCGTGCCGGTCATCAGGGAGGTGATGGCGCCGGCGAGGGCGCGGCCGCCGTCGGAGTCGTAGGCGTGGCCGGTGGCCATCAGCAGGGCGCCGAGGTTGGCGTAGCCGATGCCGAGCTGGCGGAAGGCGCGGGTGTTCTCGCCGATCTTCTGGGTCGGGAAGTCCGCGAAGCAGATCGAGATGTCCATCGCGGTGATGACCAGCTCGACGACCTTCTGGAAGCGCTCGGTCTCGAAGGACTGGTTGCCCTTGCCGTCGTCCTTCAGGAACTTCATCAGGTTCAGCGAGGCCAGGTTGCAGGACGTGTTGTCCAGGTGCATGTACTCGCTGCAGGGGTTCGAGCCGTTGATCCGGCCGGACTCCGGGCAGGTGTGCCAGTGGTTGATCGTGTCGTCGTACTGGATGCCCGGGTCGGCGCAGGCCCAGGCGGCCTCGGCCATCTTCCGGAAGAGCGACTTGGCGTCGACCTCCTCGATGACCTCGCCGGTCATGCGGGCACGCAGGCCGAACTTCCCGCCCTGCTCGACCGCCTTCATGAACTCGTCGTTCACGCGGACGGAGTTGTTGGCGTTCTGGTACTGGACGGAGGTGATGTCGTCGCCGCCCAGGTCCATGTCGAAGCCCGCGTCGCGCAGGGCGCGGATCTTCTCCTCCTCCTTGACCTTGGTCTCGATGAAGTTCTCCACGTCGGGGTGGTCGACGTCGAGGATGACCATCTTGGCGGCGCGGCGGGTGGCACCGCCGGACTTGATGGTGCCGGCGGACGCGTCGGCGCCGCGCATGAAGGAGACCGGGCCGGAGGCGTTGCCGCCGGAGGAGAGCAGTTCCTTGGAGGAACGGATCCGGGAGAGGTTCAGGCCGGCGCCGGAGCCGCCCTTGAAGATCATGCCCTCTTCCTTGTACCAGTCGAGGATCGACTCCATGGAGTCGTCGACGGACAGGATGAAGCAGGCGGAGACCTGCTGCGGCTGGGGCGTGCCCACGTTGAACCACACGGGGCTGTTGAAGCTGAAGATCTGGTGCAGGAGGGCGTAGGCCAGCTCGTGCTCGAAGATCTCGGCGTCGGCGGGCGAGGCGAAGTACTTGTAGTCCTCACCGGCCTTCCGGTACGTCTTCACGATGCGGTCGATGAGCTGCTTCAGGCTCACCTCGCGCTGCGGGGTGCCGACGGCGCCCCGGAAGTACTTGCTGGTGACGATGTTGACCGCGTTCACCGACCAGAAGTCGGGGAACTCCACGCCGCGCTGCTCGAAGTTGACCGAGCCGTCGCGCCAGTTGGTCATGACGACGTCACGGCGCTCCCAGGCCACCTCGTCATAGGGGTGGACCCCGGGAGTGGTGTGGACGCGCTCGATACGGAGTCCCTTGCCGCCCTTGGTGCCCTTCGCGCGGGAACTCCGTGCCGGACCGCTCGCCGTCTCTGTCATGCCGCCTCCCATGTACGGGCGAAAACGCCCTGAAGTGCCCCGATTGTTCCCGTGGCACGGTGTTCTGTCTGGTGCTGCGGGCCCCTCTGCGCCGCCCGCAACAGGTCTTTGTCCACTCGCCGCCGCCCGCCGGGCCCGGTTCCTGCGCCCGGGTCCGGCCGCCGGTCAGTCGGCGGCGCCTGCGGGCTCGGGGACCTGTGCCGCCCCCGTGGACCCGCGGTCGTCTTCCTGGCTCCCCGCGCCGTCGCCGTCCCCGCCGGGACGTCCCGTCGCCTCCCTCAGCTCCGCGATCGCGGCCTCGAAGTCCTCGAGCGAGTCGAACGCCCGGTAGACGGAGGCGAACCGCAGATAGGCGACGAGGTCGAGCTCCTGCAACGGGCCGAGTATGGCCAGTCCCACGTCGTGGGTGGTCAGCTCGGCGCTCCCGGTGGCCCGCACCGCCTCCTCGACCCGCTGGCCGAGCTGCGCGAGGGCGTCCTCGGTGACGGGCCGGCCCTGGCAGGCCTTGCGCACACCATTGATGATCTTGGTGCGGCTGAACGGTTCGGTGACCCCGGACCGCTTCACCACCATGAGCGAGCACGTCTCCACGGTCGTGAACCGGCGGGAGCAGTCGGGGCACTGCCGGCGCCTGCGGATCGACGTGCCGTCGTCGGTCGTACGACTGTCGACCACGCGGCTGTCGGAGTGCCTGCAGAAGGGGCAGTGCATGGAATCCCAACCCTCCTCACAGCAGACTCAAATAGCCTCACGAGGCCCTTCAGGCCCCTCGAAGCAGCCCCAAGCATAGGCGATCGCGGAGGACCCGAAGACCCGGGGGACCACAACTTGTGGGCTGCTGCCGCAATCCAACCACTAGATGTGGGGCTTGGCTCATACATACACGGCCCGCACGCGTGTCGTGCCGGTGCGTACACGCGCCGCGGCCCGGCGCCGCCACGGGGCCCGCGCGCGCATGCGCGGGAGGCCGGCCCCGCACATGCGGAGATACGGTGGGCGCCGCGAAAAGGGCCCGTGGGACTACCGGACAGATGGGACACCGGTCCCCGTCGAGCGCGACGCTGATGGCAGACTGGGCGACGCCCCGCGAGGGCGCACCCGGCGGTGAAGAGTACAGCAATGGGTCCTTTTGTCCGCCAGGCACCGCGATAGCTATACACCCAGACTTCTGTTCCGTGTGAGCTATTCGCCTTTTTTCACTCGAACGTGTGTTTGGCGCAACCTTTCGAAAGCTACTACCGTTGTGCTGCAGGGAGACCATCGAGAGGGGCCGACGTGACCACCACCGCCGACAGTGCCGCCATCACTGCCCAGGACCGCCCCCAGGGCCGCCCTGAGCCGGTGCACGCGATGAGCGACGCCACGCTTCCCGAGGGGCCGAAGCGCTCCCTGCCGGGCCGACCTCCCGGCATCCGGGCGGACAGCTCGGGACTCACCGATCGCCAGCGCAGGGTGATCGAGGTCATCAGGGACTCCGTGCAGCGGCGTGGCTACCCGCCGTCGATGCGCGAGATCGGCCAGGCCGTCGGCCTCTCCAGCACCTCCTCCGTGGCGCACCAGCTCATGGCACTGGAGCGCAAGGGCTTCCTGCGTCGCGACCCGCACCGCCCGCGGGCCTACGAGGTGCGCGGTTCCGACCAGGCGGCCTCCGTACAGCCCACGGACACCGCCGGCAAGCCCGCCGCGTCGTACGTCCCGCTCGTCGGGCGCATCGCCGCCGGTGGCCCGATCCTCGCCGAGGAGTCCGTCGAGGACGTCTTTCCCCTGCCCCGGCAGCTCGTCGGTGACGGCGAGCTGTTCGTGCTGAAGGTCGTCGGCGATTCGATGATCGAGGCCGCCATCTGCGACGGCGACTGGGTCACGGTCCGCCGCCAGCCGGTCGCCGAGAACGGCGACATCGTGGCCGCCATGCTCGACGGCGAGGCCACCGTCAAGCGCTTCAAGCGCGAGGACGGCCACGTCTGGCTCCTCCCGCACAACTCGGCGTACGAGCCCATTCCCGGTGACGACGCGACCATCCTCGGCAAGGTGGTCGCCGTACTGCGCCGCGTCTGAGCGCCACGACGGGCGGATCCTGCACGGCAGCGACCCGCCGCCCCGACCGGGCCCCGGAACCTCTGCGCCGGTTCCGGGGCCCTGCGCTGTCCGGGCCCTCCCGGGAGGGCCCCATCGGTCGTCTCCGGCGGCCGCCGGCTCAGGCGCCCTCCGTCTGCTTGGCCGCCGCGTCGATGGCCGCCAGGGACTTCCTGACCTGGCTGCGGTCCGTGGTGTACCAGAAGTCGGGCAGGGAGGCCTTCAGATAGCTCCCGTACCGGGCCGTGGCCAGCCGCTGGTCCAGTACGGCCACCACGCCGCGGTCGCCCGACGCGCGGACGAGACGGCCGGCGCCCTGGGCCATGAGCAGCGCGGCGTGCGTGGCGGCGACCGCCATGAAGCCGTTGCCGCCGGCCTCCTCGACCGCCTTCTGGCGAGCGCTCATCAAGGGGTCGTCCGGGCGCGGGAACGGGATCTTGTCCATGACCACGAGCTGGCAGCTCGGTCCGGGCACATCGACGCCCTGCCACAGCGAGAGCGTGCCGAACAGGCAGGTCTCGGGGTCGGCGGCGAAGTTCTTGATCAGCTCACCGAGCGTCTCCTCGCCCTGGAGGAGGATCGGGTACTCGGGGATGCGGGAGCGCAGTTCCTCGGCGGCGAGCTGGGCCGCCCGCATCGAGGAGAACAGGCCCAGGGTGCGGCCGCCGGCCGCCTGGATCAGCTCCGTGAGTTCGTCGAGCATGTCGCCGCGGTCGCCGTCCCGCGCCGGTCGCGCCAGGTGCTTGGCGACGTACAGGATGCCCTGCTTCGGGTAGTCGAAGGGCGAGCCGACGTCGATGCCCTTCCACTGCGGCACGTCGTCGCCCTCGGTGCCCTCGGGGGCGAGGCCGAGCGAGGCTCCGACGCCGTTGAAGTCGCCGCCCAGCTTGAGGGTCGCCGACGTCAGCACGACGGAGCGGTCGGTGAACAGCTTCTCGCGCAGCAGGCCCGAGACGGACATGGGGGCGACGCGCAGGGACGCGCCGAAACGGTCGTGGCGCTCGTACCAGACGACGTCCCACTCGGAGCCGTTGGTGATCCGCTCCGCCACGTCGTGCACGGACTCGACCGAGGCCAGCGCCTGCTTGCGGACCGCGTCCGCGTCCTGCACGGACTTGTCCCGGGTGGCGCCGATCGCGGAGATGACCGTGCGGCAGGCGTCGCGCAGCGCCATCAGGGCGTATCCGAGGTCCTCCGGAATCTCCTCGAGGCGGCCCGGAAGCGCCAGCTCCATCAGCCGCTCGAAGCCCTCCGCGGCCGTCTGGAGCTGATCGGCGGCCTTCTCGTTGACGAGCTTCGCCGCGCGGCGCACCGCGCGGTTGACCTGGCCGGGAGTGAGTTCGCCGGTGGCCACTCCGGTGACCCGGGAGACCAGCTCGTGGGCCTCGTCGACGATCAGCACCTCGTGCTGCGGCAGCACGGGCGCGCCCTCGATGGCGTCGATGGCCAGCAGCGCGTGGTTGGTGACGACGACCTCGGAGAGCTTGGCACGCTCCCGGGCCATCTCGGCGAAGCACTCGGCGCCGTACGCGCACTTCGTGGCGCCCAGGCACTCGCGGGACGACACCGACACCTGCGACCAAGCGCGGTCGGAGACACCGGGCGTGAGGTCGTCGCGGTCCCCGGTCTCCGTCTCGTCCGCCCAGTCCCGCATCCGCAGCAGGTCCTGGCCCAGCTTGCTGGTGGGCGCGGCGGCCTCGAACTGGTCGAACAGGCCCTCCTCCTCGTCCTGCGGCACACCCTCGTGCAGGCGGTGCAGGCACAGGTAGTTCGACCGGCCCTTGAGCATCGCGAACTCCGGGCGGCGGCGCAGCAGCGGATGCAGCGCGTCGACCGTGCGCGGCAGGTCGCGCTCCACGAGCTGGCGCTGGAGGGCCAGGGTCGCGGTGGCCACGACGACGCGCTCCCCGTGCGCCAGCGCGGGCACCAGGTAGCCCAGCGACTTGCCGGTGCCGGTGCCGGCCTGGACCAGCAGATGGGAACCGTCGTCGATCGCGCCCGCGACGGCTTCGGCCATGGCCGCCTGACCGGGGCGCTCCGTGCCGCCGACGGCGGTGACGGCGGCGTGCAGGAGTTCGGGGAGTGAGGGCTTCGTCATAGCGCGACCACCCTACGGCCCGGCACCGACAAACGGGTGACCGCGGCGGACGGGCGGGGCGGGAGAGGCGGCGGGGGCGGCGGGGACAACGGCGGGCTCCTCGGCGGGCGGGGTCGGCGGGCGGGTCCTACGGCAGCCCGGGCGCGCCCCGGTCCCGGACCAGGAGCGCGGCCCGCTTGCCGGGCAGTTCGACCTCGGCGGCGAGCCGGAACCCGGCGCCGAGGAACGCCGCGACGGACGGCGTGTTGCGCAGATCGGGCTCGGCGAGGACCCGGGTGCAGCGGGGTCGCCGGGCGAGCACGAGGTCGGTGACGGCTCGGATCAGGGTGGTGCCGAGGCCCCGTCCGCGGTCGGCGGCGTCGCCGATGAGGAGGTGGACGCCGGTGTCGTGCGGGCGGACGGGACAGTACCGGGCCAGCGGGTCGAGGTCGGCCCGGTAGATCTCCCAGTAGCTCATCGGCACGCCGTCCAGCAGCCCGAGGCAGGGGACGCTGCGTCCGTCGCCGGTGAGCTGGGCGCGCACGTGGGCGTCGGTCACCTCCGGCGGCCCGTTCAGCTCCCAGAAGGCGGCGACGGCGGGGTCGTTCATCCAGCGGCCGACGAGCGCGATGTCGCGGGCGTCCTGGACGGGCACCAGCTCGAAGGGGCCGTCGGGTGTGGCGGCCGGGCCCCAGTCGGCGACGCGGTCGAGCAGGTCGGCGCCGGCCGGCGCGGCCGGGGCGGGGCCGGCCCGCTCCGTCCGGAACAGGGCGGCGAACTCCTCCGGCAGGTGCAGGTCCAGGGTGTCCTCCCCGTCCGCACCCGCGTCCGTACCGGTGCCGTGGGCGGTGGGGGCGGTGGCGGGGTCGGCGCTCGCACGGGGGGAAGCCATGGTGTCGCTGCTTTCGGGAGGGAGGTCCGGGGGGGTGTCGGGTCTTCACGGGCGCAGGGGGTTGCTGATCGTGACGTAGACGGACTGGGTGTCGACCGGTCCGACCAGTTCGTCGAGTCCGTGCATCCGGGTCAGCAGGTTGGCCTTGCAGCGCAGGACGGGCGAGTCGAGCAGGCGGGCGGGCAGCGGGCCGCCGGGCCTGCCCGGGTCCTGCGCGAGCGGGGCGAGGAAGCGGCGGAAGGCGGCGAGCAGCAATGGTTCGTCCGCGAGGCCCTGCGAGCCGAGGGCGCCGACGAGGCCGAACACGTTGTTGATGGCCAGGTAGTAGGCGAAGCGTTCGTCGGCGACCTCGTCGGAGACGAACGTGTCGCTCCGTTCCCCGATGCCGGGCAGCCGGGCGTCCAGCTCGGCGCGGCGGGACTCGCGGAAGTAGTAGCCCTGGTTGTCGCGGTAGCGGCCGCCGGCGGGCCAGCCGTCGGCGTCCAGCAGGAGCAGGGTGTTCTGCTGGTGCGCCTCCAGCGCCACGCCGGCCGCCGCGTCCAGCCACAGCACGGGGCGGACGACGTGTTCGAGGTACCGCAGGAACCACTCCGCGGCGACCGCGCCGCGCGGGCGGCCGGTGCGCGCGGCGAGCCGGGTGATGATCGCGGCCAGCCGGGAGGGCGCGGCGGCGCTTCCCTCAGGGGCCGCGTCCGGACGCGGCGCGGTCAGGGCGGCGACACAGGTGACGTCGTCCGCGGGGCGGAAGGGGTTGTGCCGGATGACTACGTCGAGCCCCGGTACGGGTGTGCCGTCCGGTGCGTCGACGGCGAGCCAGGCCGGGTCGCGGACGATGTCGAAGCCGGGGTGAGCGGCCCGCCACCGCCGGGACAGGCCGGAGCGCAGCAGACGGTGGACCTCGACGCCCCGGTGGAGTTCCTTGCGGAGGTTCTCCCGGCGCGAGTTGGTGATGTGCAGGGCCAGGGACAGCTTGAGCATGGCGGGGGCGCCGCCGCGGTGCACGGTCCGCACGGAGGACGTGGGGTGCCACGGGTCGCCGTGGGCGCCGAGATCGCGCAGCAGCCCGGCGTCCAGCAGTGCCCGGACCCGCGGCCGGTACTGGACCTCGCGGAACTGCCAGGGGTGCAGGGGCAGCGCCGCGTGGCCGTCGGGCAGCGCCGGGCCGCCGCCGGCGAGGCGCGCGGTGAGGCGGGCCGCGGGGACCGGGCGCCCGCGCTCGGTCCAGGCCGAGTCGCCGGCGAGCACCGAGGGCGCGACGGCGAGCCAGTGCAGTGGGAAGGAGCCGCGCAGTTCGGGTGAGTAGAGCCGGGCCTCCGCGTCGGTGAGTCCCTCACGACTCTTCGGGGTGGGGTGCAGCGGGTGCCCGAGGGTGAGTGCCTGCTCGGCGGCGAGGAAGCGGTCGGGGCCGTCCTCGGCGTGTTCGCGCCGGTCGCGGACGAAGACGGCGGTACGGCGCACGGAGTCGGCGACGCGTGCGACGAGGTCCGTGCCGTGGGCGTCCGCCTGTCCGGCCGTCTCCCGTACGAGCAGCGCGGCGACCGTCACCGCGTCCGGCGGCCGTGCCGACGCGGGGGCGCCGGCGAGGCGGGGCGGGCCGAACCGGTGCCGGCCGGTCGGGGACCAGTAGCGCACGGGGACGAGCAGGGCCGTGCCGCTGGCGGGCAGCGGGATGCGCAGGAGGCCGTCGCCGGGGGCGGGCAGGCCGGTCTCGCGGGTCCAGCAGCGCAGCAGGTTCTCCACCGCGGCGCCCTGCGCGGCGGTGTGGGGGTCCGGGTGGTGCAGAGGATCCGGGCGGTCCGGTTCCGGCCGGCCGGTGCCCTCCGGGCACGGGGGGTCGGCGGGCCGGGGGACGGAGCCGGTGACGAGTCCCGGTTCGGGTGCGGGAGTTGTGTGCAACGCGGATCCTCGCATCGTGCTCGGTCGGGCGGCGGAGTCGGCGGTCGTCGGCGGGCCTCAGTGCGGACCGCGCGGCTCGCGGGAAGCGGCGCGGTCGGTACGCGGCGCGGCCGCCGCCACCGCCCGGACCGCGTCGGCCAGCCGGTCCAGTACGGCCGTGGCCTGCTCCTTGGTGATGGTCAGCGGCGGCAGCAGACGTACGACGTTCGCGGACGGGCCCCCGCGGTCCACGATGAGCCCGCGTCGCAGGCACTCCCGCTGGACGGCGGCGGCCGTCTCCGGGGCGGCGGCGCCCGCGCCCTCGGGCGCGAGCATCTCGACCCCGATCAGCAGGCCCCGCCCCCGCACCTCGCCGACGCAGGCGAACTCCTCGCCCAGTTCGCGCAGTCGGGCCAGGACGCGGGCGCCGACGGCTGCGGCGTGCTCGGCGAGACGGTGCTCGCGGACGTGTGCGAGGGTCGCCGTGCCTGCGGCCAGGGCCAGTTGGTTGCCGCGGAAGGCACCGGTGCCGGGTCCCCCGCCGGGCAGATCGTCGCGGTGGACGACGGCGGCCAGCGGCAGGCTGCCGCCGATCGCCCTGGACAGGACGAGGACGTCGGGGGTGATCCCGCTGTGCTCCACGGCCCAGAAGGCGCCGGTGCGTCCGACACCCGTGTCGGTCTCGTCGACGATCAGCGGGACCGACCGCTCGGCCGTGATCCGCCGCAGGCGCCGCATCCAGGCGTCGGGGGCGGGGAACACCGTGCCCCCGCCCCGCACGGGTTCGACGACCAGTCCGGCGGGCGGCGACTGCCGTGAACTCAGGGCGTCGAGCGCGGCCTCGGCCCCGCGGGCGTCCCGCGGGTACGGCAGGCGGTCGAACGGCGCGCCGTCACGGTCCCCCCGCGTCAACGGCTCGTCGGCCGGCGGGCCGAGCGGCGCGTCGGTGAACGCCGTCACCCGGCTGCGTCCGGTGGCCGCGCGGACCAGCCCGACGGCGGCGGCCACGGCGTCGGTGCCGGGCGGTCCGCAGAAGCGCACCCGCGCGCGGTCGGCCAGCCCGGGCGGCAGGGTGTGCAGCAGCTCGGTGACGAAGGCGTCCTCCACCGGGGTGGTGAGGTTCATGACCTGCAACGGGGCACCCGATTCGAGTACCTTGCGGATCGCCTCCAGCACGACCGGGTGGTTGTGCCCGAGGGCCAGCGTCCCGCCGCCCGACACGCAGTCCAGGTAACGGCGGCCGTCCGCGCCTTCGATGGTGAGCCCCCGGGCCCGGACCGGGACGATCGGCAGGGCACGCGCGTAGGTCCGCGCCGCGGACTCGCGCGCCGCCTGACGCCTCGGCGCGCCGTCGCGGGGGGCGCGCGCCGGCGCCCCGAGGTCCCGCCCGGCGCCTCCCGCGCCGACGGCCCCGGACGTCCACTCCCCGTACGCGGATTCCGCCACGGCTCCCTGTCCTCCCGCTGTCCAGGGGCGAGTCGCGTCATGTCGACTTCGTCGCCGCCCTCGGCCCGGGGGGGCCGCGTCCGGACAGCGGTCCCCCCACCGCTACCAACCCCCGCCCGTCCACCGGGTTACGGGTTGCCTCAAGATCTTTGCCGTGACGCAACCGTTGCCGTTCCGTCGGAACTCCCCCACAGCGAACGCATAGTGTGTGGTGCCGTTCCAGGACGCCGGGCGGACCGCGCGAACCCGGCTCGGGTTCGGCGGCGGACACGGCCCAGCACCACTCGTTCACTGCAGGGGGAGTCATCACCATGCGATCCATACGACCGTCGTCCAGCACGCGTCCGAGCAGGGGCGGGCGGCGCAGAACCTCCTCCCTCCCGGCCGCCGTGGCACTCGTCTCGGCGCTCGTACTCACCGCCACCGCCTGCGAGTCGGGTGACCCCGAGGCCGGCGGCGACGCGTCGGCCTCGGCCGCGGCGGACGGCGGCAACGGCGAGATCAGGATCCCGGACCACATCAAGGACAAGCTCAAGGAACACGGGATCGACGTCGACGAGTGGAAGAACGGCGCCTGGAAGAACTGGAACAAGGACGACTGGCTGCGCGAGGCGCAGGACTTCGTCAACCCGATCATCGAGGACCTGTGGGACCCGGACCGGATGCGGGACGCCGAGGAGCCCGACCAGGGGGTCGACGAGAGCGACATCTCCGGTGACCAGGGCGTGACCGACCCGGAGCCGCGGCCGGTGGAGGCGAAGGCCGTGCCGCCGTCGTACCACGAGAACGCCGCCACGGCGGGCAAGGTGTTCTTCGACTCCCCCCAGGGCACGATGGTCTGCTCG
This sequence comes from Streptomyces sp. NPDC018947, assembly GCF_044390505.1. Classification (NCBI taxonomy): domain Bacteria; kingdom Bacillati; phylum Actinomycetota; class Actinomycetes; order Kitasatosporales; family Streptomycetaceae; genus Streptomyces; species Streptomyces sp. NPDC018947. Next base: position 60,258 of record NZ_JBIRZD010000005.1, on the reverse strand, counting down.
GCGACGGTCGTCCAGGACCCGGCGCACCCCGGCAAGTCGAACATGGTGTGGACGGCGGGCCACTGCGTGCACGCGGGCAAGCAGGGCGGCTGGTACCGCAACATCGCCTTCGTGCCGTCGTACAACGACTCCGGCAAGTCGACCGCCGAGCTGGAGGGCGCGACGAAGGAGGAGGTCGCTCCCTACGGTGTCTGGTGGGGTGACTGGGTTCAGACCTCGGACCAGTGGATCGAGCAGGGCGGTTCGACGGGCGGCGACGGCGCCTCGTACGACTTCGCGGTCATCCATGTGACGCCGGAGAAGGGCAGCGGCGGCAAGTCGCTGGAGGAGACGGTCGGTTCCGCGCTGCCGGTCGACTTCAAGGCGCCCGCCGTGCCGCAGATCGAGAGCATGACCGCCACCGGCTACCCGGCCGCGCCGCCGTACGACGGCCAGAAGTTGTTCCAGTGCGCTGACAAGCCGGGCCGGCTGTCGCTGAACGCGTCGGATCCGACGATGTACCGCATCGGCTGCACCATGACCGGCGGTTCGTCCGGCGGCGGCTGGGTCGCGGAGGGGTCCGACGGCAAGCCGGCGCTGGTGTCCAACACCTCCATCGGCCCGGTGACGGCCGGCTGGCTGGCAGGTCCGCGGCTGGGCGAGGAGGCCAAGGGCGTGTACGAAGCGGTCAGCGGCAAGTTCGCCGGTCAGTGACCGGGCGCTGAGCCGAGAAGGCGGCGGGGTGCGACGGGCCGAGGCCGGGCGCACCCCGCCGCGCGTTCCACGAGTCGCCGACTTTTCACGGGGGTTCACCACATCATGCTTTCCACACCTGTGTCCGACGTGACGCGGCGCGGGCGCCGGCGCGCCCTGGCCGCCGCCGGGCTGGTCGCCGCCCTGGCGCTCACCGCCACCGCGTGCGGCGGTTCGGCGGAGGGGAAGGGCGGGGCCGACGCCGGGGCGGGCGGCGACGCCTCGAAGCCGGCCGGCGCCGGCGGAGACGGCGGGGCCGAGGTCCCGGCCGGTCTCGCGGACCGGCTCGAGGAGCACGGCATCGACGTCGACGCCTGGGCGGACGGCGGCTGGAAGGACTGGGACAAGGACAAGTGGCTGCGTGAGGCCGGGGACTTCGTCAATCCGGTGATCGAGGGCCTGTGGAACCCGGACCGGATGAAGTCCGCCGAGGAGGCCGACAAGACGGTCACGACGAAGGACGCCACCGCCGGTCAGGGAGTCAGCGACCCGGAACCGGCGCCCGTGGAGGCCGAGGCCGAGAAGAAGCCGTACCACGAGCACGCGGCCCCGGTCGGCAAGCTGTTCTTCGACTCGCCCGAGGGCTCGATGGTCTGCTCCGGCACGGTCGTCAAGGACGTGAACCATCCGGGCGAGTCCAACCTCGTGTGGACCGCCGGCCACTGCGTGCACGCGGGCGGGGGCGGGGGCTGGTACCGCAACATCGCCTTCGTGCCCTCGTACAACGACCTGGGCAGGAGCGAGGCGGAACTGTCCGGCGCGACGACCACCGAGCTGGCGCCGTACGGAACCTGGTGGGCCGACTGGGCATCGACCTCGAACCAGTGGATCCAGGGCGGTTCGGGGACCGGCGGCGACGGTGCCGCGTACGACTACGCGGTGCTGCGCGTGCGGCCCGAGCAGGGCGGCAAGTCGCTGGAGGAGACGGTGGGTGCCGCACTGGACGTGGACTTCTCCGCACCGTCCGCCTCCGACGCCGGGAGCATGGGCGCCTGGGGCTATCCGGCCGCCGCGCCGTACAACGGCCTGGAGATGTTCAAGTGCCTCGACCGGCCCGGCCGGTTGTCGCTGAGCCCGTCGCTGCCGACGATGTACCGCATCGGCTGCACCATGACCGGCGGTTCGTCGGGCGGCGGCTGGTTCCGGGTGGTGGACGGCGAGACCAGGCTCGTCTCGAACACGTCGATCGGGCCGCTCGACAACACCTGGCTGGCGGGCCCGCGGCTGGGCCCGGAGGCCGAGGCGATGTACCGGACCATGAGCAAGGCGCACGGCGGCGGGTGAGGCGGCCGACGCTCCACGCGGACCGAGGGCCCGCCCTGCTGCGACAGGGGGCGGGCCCTCGGTCCGTGATCCGCGAGGCGTTGCCGCGGGGCGGTGCTCAGGCGAGCGGCGCCGGAACGTACGGCGTGAGTTCCGCCGCCAGTTCCTCGTGCACCCGGACCTTGAGCAGGGTGCCCTCCGCGGTGTGCTCCTCGGAGAGGACCTCGCCCTCGTCATGGGCGCGGGCGACCAGCTTGCCGCGGGTGTACGGCACGAGCGCCTCGATCTCGACCGACGGGTGCGGCAGCTCCGTGTCGATCAGCGCGAGCAGCTCGTCGATGCCCTGGCCGGTGCGGGCCGACACCGCGAGGGAGTGCTTCTCCACCCGCAGCAGCCGCTGGAGCACCAGCGGGTCGGCCATGTCGGCCTTGTTGATCACGACGATCTCGGGCACACCGGTGGCGCCGACGTCCCTGATCACCTCGCGCACGGCGGCGAGCTGCTCCTCCGGGGCCGGGTGCGAACCGTCCACCACGTGCAGGATCAGGTCGGAGTCGCCGACCTCCTCCATCGTGGAGCGGAACGCCTCGACCAGGTGGTGCGGCAGATGCCGGACGAAGCCGACGGTGTCCGCCAGGGTGTACAGCCGGCCGCTCGGCGTCTCGGCCCGGCGCACGGTCGGGTCGAGGGTGGCGAACAGCGCGTTCTCCACCAGGACGCCCGCGCCGGTGAGACGGTTGAGCAGCGAGGACTTGCCGGCGTTGGTGTAGCCCGCGATGGCCACGGACGGCACCTTGTTGCGCCGGCGCTCCTGGCGCTTGACCTCGCGGCCGGTCTTCATCTCCGCGATCTCACGGCGCATCTTCGCCATCTTCTCGCGGATCCGGCGCCGGTCCGTCTCGATCTTGGTCTCACCGGGACCACGGGTGGCGAGGCCGCCGCCCTTGCCGCCGCCCATCTGCCGGGACAGCGACTGACCCCAGCCGCGCAGCCGCGGCAGCATGTACTGCATCTGCGCGAGCGAGACCTGCGCCTTGCCCTCTCGGGACTTGGCGTGCTGGGCGAAGATGTCGAGGATCAGGGCCGTACGGTCGATGACCTTGACCTTGACGACGTCCTCGAGCTGGATGAGCTGTCCGGGGCTCAGCTCACCGTCGCAGATGACGGTGTCCGCACCCGTTTCGAGGACGACGTCCCGCAGCTCCAGGGCCTTGCCGGAGCCGATGTAGGTGGCCGCGTCGGGCTTGTCCCGGCGCTGGATCACGCCGTCGAGCACGAGCGCGCCGGCGGTCTCCGCGAGGGCGGCGAGCTCCGCGAGGGAGTTCTCCGCGTCCCGGACCGTGCCCGTGGTCCAGACGCCGACGAGGACGACCCGCTCCAGGCGGAGCTGGCGGTACTCGACCTCGGTGACGTCCTCCAGCTCTGTGGACAGGCCTGCCACCCGGCGCAGAGCCGCGCGGTCGGAGCGGTCGAACTGCTCGCCGTCCCATTCCGAGTCGATCTCGTGGCTCCAGGCGACGTCCTCTTCCATCAGGGCATCGGCCCGAAGGCCCTCGGGATAGGTCTGCGCGAGACGCTTGGTGTCCTGGGAGGGGGAAGAAGAGGAGGTCATTGGATCCTTACGTAGCTGGGATTCGATGGGCGCGGCAGTGCTGCCGCGTCACTGGGGACAACGCGTGGGCCGCCCGGGTGATTCCCGCGGTCCGTGCCGCGCCGTCCCGAAGATGGTCGCACGGCACGGGCCGTCTCGTCACCGGCTTATTCGCCGCGCCCCTTGCGCACGGGAACTCCGGGAACCCCGGGCGCGCGGTCGGCGGACGTCCGCCTCCAGTCCGGATGGCCGGGCATCGGCGGGGTCTTCGTGCCGTACAGCCAGCCCTGGAAGAAGCCGTTGAGGTCGCGGCCCGCGACCTCGGAGGCGAGGCGGACGAAGTCGGCGGTGGTCGCCGTGCCGTCCCGGTACCGGCCGGCCCACTCGTGTTCGAGGAGTTCGAAGGCCGGGACGCCGATCTCCTGGCGGAGGGCGTAGAGGACGAGCGCGGCGCCGTCGTAGACGTTGGCGCGGAAGATGCCGGTCTTGCTGCCGTTCCCCGGCGGCTTCGGCGCTGCCGGGGGGCCGCCCGACGCGCGCCAGCGGTCCGAGGCTCCGTAGGCCGCCTTCATCCGGTCCCGCAGGGACTTGCCCGCCTTCTCCTCGGCGTACAGGGCCTCGTACCAGGTGGCGTGCCCTTCGTTGAGCCACAGGTCGGACCAGGAGCGCGGGCCGACGCTGTTGCCGAACCACTGGTGGGACAGCTCGTGCACCATGATCGACTCGACGTACCACCTGGGGTAGGCGCGCTCGGTGAACAGTTCCCGCTCGAAGAGGGAGAGGGTCTGGGTCTCCAGTTCGTAGCCGGTGGTGGCGTCGGCCACGAGCAGGCCGTAGGTCTCGAAGGGGTAGGGCCCCGCCTTGCTCTCCATCCAGGCGATCTGGCCGGGGGTCTTCGCCAGCCAGGGTTCGAGGACGGCGCGGTGCCTCGTCGGCACGACGTCCCTGACGGGCAGGCCGTGCGGGCCGGTGCGGTACAGGACGGTGGAGCGGCCGATGGAGACCTGGGCCAGCTCGGTGGCCATGGGGTGCGCGGTCCGGTACGTCCAGGTGGTGGTCCCGCCGGAGCGTTCCACCGCGGTCGGCAGTCCGTTCGCGGCGACGGTGAGTCCGTCGGGGGCGGTGACCCGGATGGTGAAGCGCGCCTTGTCCAAGGGGTGGTCGTTGCAGGGGAACACCAGGTGGGCGACGTCGGCCTGGTTGGCCATGGCGAGCCCGTCGGAGGTGCGCACCCAGCCGCCCTGCCGGGCCCCGCGGTACACGGGGTCGCTGCTGTGCCGCACGGTGATCCGCGTCAGCTCGCCCTCCGCCGGCGGTTTCGCGGGGGTGATCACCAGGTCCTCGCCGGCAAAGGCGAACCCGGCGGGCTCGCCGTCGACCTCGACGGAGTCGACCTTTCCGTGGGCGAAGTCGAGGTTGATCCGGTCCAGGTCCGCCGTCGTGCGGGCGTCGATGACGGTGACGGCCTTCAGCGGCCGGCCGTTGCTGCCGGAGTAGGTGAAGGACAGGTCGTAGGCCGCCACGTCGTACCCGGGGTTGCCCAGGTGCGGGAAGAGGCGGTCACCGACGCCGAGCGGGACCGGCGGGGCGTTCGCGGCAACCAGGCAGACGGAGGCGGCGGAGGCGAACAGCGCCGCTGCCCTGAGCCGGCGGCGGCTGCGCGCGGGGGGCCGGGAGGCCGGGGTGCGAGGGGTGTGCAGCATCCCTCACGGCTATCAGCGCGCGCGTGCGCCGCGGCGACGGCGCGCGCCCGGGGCACTCGAACGGTCCCCGCCGGGCACCGCCGCGGATCAGGCACCCGTCGGCTGCGGCTGCGCGCGGCTCACGTCGTACACCCCGGCGACGTCGCGCATCGCGCGCATGAGGGCGGGCAGCCGGGCGGCGTCGGGGAGCAGGACGGTGTAGGTGTGGCGCACCCGCTGCCGGTCGGGAGGCTCGACGGTGGCGGAGACGATCTCGGCGCCCTCCAGGGCCATGGCCTCGGTGAGGTCGGCCAGCAGGTGCGGCCTGCCGAACGACTCGGCGAGCAGGGTGACCCGGCACTCGCTGCTCTCGCCCCAGCTCACGCCGACCTCCTGGCGTCCTGCGCCCCTCATCCGCTCCACCACGGCGCATCCGGCGCGGTGCACGGTGACCACTCCCCCGCGCACGGCGAAGCCGGTGATCTCGTCGGGCGGTACGGGGGTGCAGCAGCGGGCCAGCCGTACGGTCGCGCCGGGCCGGTCGACGAGGACGTCGGCGGAGGCGGGGCGGGGTGCCGGTCCGTCGCCCGTGGGTCGGGGTGCCTGCTGGCCGGGGCTGCCGTCGCCCTCGGGCGCGGCGGTCGCCTCGGCGGGGGCGGGGGTGGGGTGGGCGGCGAGCCGGCGCTGGATGGCGATGCGGGCGGCGGGGGTGCGGGCGTGCTCCAGCCACTCCCGCGACGGCTCGGAGGCGGGGTCCTGGCCCATCAGGAGCTGCACGGTGTCGCCGTCCTTCAGCACCGTGCTCATGGTCGCCAGCCGCCCGTTGACGCGGGCGCCCATGGCCGCGTGCGCGTCCTCGCCGTACTGGGCGTAGGCGGCGTCCACGCAGGTGGCGCCCTCGGGCAGGCCGAGGGTGCCGCCGTCGGGCCGGAACACGGTGATCTCGCGGTCCTGGGCGAGGTCCTCGCGCAGGGTGGACCAGAAGGTGTCGGGGTCCGGTGCTCCGCGCTGCCAGTCGAGGAGGCGGGAGAGCCAGCCGGGCCGGGTGGGGTCGACGCGCTCGCCGTCGCCCGCGGCCTGCTCCTCCGCCGGTGCGGCGTAGGGGTTGCCGAGCGCGACGACTCCGGCCTCGGCGACCTTGTGCATCTGGTGGGTGCGGATGAGGACTTCGATGACCTGCCCGTCCTCGGCGCGGGCCACGGCCGTGTGCAGCGACTGGTACAGGTTGAACTTGGGTACGGCGATGAAGTCCTTGAACTCCGAGACGACGGGCGTCATACAGGTGTGCAGTTCGCCGAGGACGGCGTAGCAGTCGGCGTCCTCCTGGACGAGGACCAGCAGGCGGCCGAAGTCGGCGCCGCCGAGCGGGTGGCGCTTGCGGGAGACGCGGTGCAGGGAGACGTAGTGCCGGGGCCGGATGAGGACCTCGGCGGTGAGCCCGGCGTCGCGGAGCACCTTGCGGACGTCGTCGGCGACGGCGGCCAGCGGGTCGTCGGCGCGGGCCGCGTTCTCGGCGACCAGTTCCCGGGTGTGCGCGTACTCCTCGGGGTGCAGCACCTGGAAGACGAGGTCCTCCAGCTCGGACTTGAGCGCCTGGACTCCGAGCCGTTCGGCGAGCGGGATGAGCACGTCCCGCGTCACCTTGGCGATGCGCTCCTGTTTCTCCCGGCGCATCACACCGAGGGTGCGCATGTTGTGCAGCCGGTCGGCGAGTTTGATCGACATCACGCGGACGTCGTTGCCGGTGGCGAGGAGCATCTTGCGGAAGGTCTCGGGCTCGGCGGCGGCGCCGTAGTCGACCTTCTCCAGTTTGGTGACGCCGTCGACCAGGTAGCGGACCTCGGCGCCGAACTGATCGCCGACCTGGTCCAGCGTGACGTCCGTGTCCTCGACCGTGTCGTGGAGGAGGGAGGCGGTCAGGGTCGTCGTCTCCGCGCCGAGTTCGGCGAGGATCAGGGTGACGGCGAGGGGGTGCGTGATGTACGGCTCGCCGCTCTTGCGCATCTGGCCGCGGTGCGAGGACTCGGCCAGCACGTAGGCGCGGCGCAGCGGCTCGAGGTCGGCGTCCGGGTGGTGGGCGCGGTGGGCCTCGGCGACGTGACTGATCGCGTCGGGCAGCCGGCCCCGTGCGGCGGAGCCCAGGAGCGCCGCGCGGCCGAGCCGGCGCAGGTCGATCCGGGGGCGGGCCTTCCTGCGGGGCGCCGCGGGGGTGGCGGCGCCGGAGACCTGCGGCGTGACGGGGCCTGGGCTCGCGGGATTCACGGCCTCCGCATTCATGGGCACCTCCGGCTGCACGGACCGGCGGACGGGGTGCCCCAGGGCGGACACGGCTCGGGGGTTGGCGTCGATCCCCCGTCCGGGCCGGTGCTTGATGCTATCGAGCCCATCACGTACCTCCGACCGCCTCTCGCCCAGCGTGAAACGGATCACCCATTCGAGCGAAGGTCCGTAGGTTTACGTTTTCGCACTGAGTGTCTTGGTCCGGGCTGTGGTTCAGGTCAGGACCTCCTCCAGCCATGCGGCGTCGATCTCGCCCTCGGCCACGATCACCGCGGGGCCGGTCATCTCGATCTCGCCGTCGGGCCTCTCGGTGATCACCAGGGTCCCGCCGGGCAGGTCGACGGTGTACGTCACCGGGGTGCCGGTGACCGCGGGGTCGAGGCCGTCCCGGCGGGCGGCGGCGACGGCGACGGCGCACGCGCCGGTGCCGCAGGAGCGGGTCTCCCCGGAGCCGCGCTCGTGCACCCGCATCGCCACGTGACGGGGGCCCCGGTCGACGACGAACTCGACGTTCACCCCGTCCGGGTAGGCCGAGGCCGGCCGGTACGGCGGCGGGGAGTACAGGTCCCCCGCGTGGTCGAGGTCGGCGACGAAGGCGACGGCGTGCGGATTGCCCATGTTCACGTTCCGCGCGGGCCAGCTCCGCTCGCCGACGCCGACCTCGACGTCGCCCTCGGGGAGCAGCGCGCGGCCCATGCCGACGGTCACGTCGCCGTTCTTGGCGAGGTGCACGCGCTTGACGCCTCCGCGGGTGGCCACGGCGAGGTCGCCCTCGGTGACGTGACCGGTGCGCTGGAGGTAGCGCGCGAAGACCCGCACACCGTTGCCGCACATCTCGGCGACCGATCCGTTGCTGTTGCGGTAGTCCATGAACCACTCCGCCTCGGCCGCCATGTGCCTGGCCTCGGGGTGCGCCGCGGACCGCACCACGTGCAGCACGCCGTCACCGCCGATGCCCGCACGGCGGTCGCACAGGGCGGCGACGGCGGCGGGGGGCAGGTCGATGGCGTTGTCCGGGTCGGGAACGATCACGAAGTCGTTCTCGGTGCCGTGTCCCTTGAGGAAGGCGATCCGCGTGCTCATCCCTCGATCGTACGGGGTCGGTGCGGCAGGACGACGAGGCTTCCGGTCCTCGGGACGGGGGCCGGCGGCGCGGGCCCCGCGGTCCCGCGGGGCGCCGGTCAGCCGCGCAGGCGGGCCACCCGCCACACGGCCAGGACGACCACGGCGGCGACCGTGAGGGCGTAGGCGAGCGTCACCCGCCAGTCGGCGCGCCGGCCCGAGCCCCGCTGCGGCAGGCCGGGCCAGGTGTGGCCGACCCGGCGGGCGGCCATCATGCCCCAGCCGGCCGCGCAGGAGCAGATCAGCAGCCCCAGCATCGCGATCACGGCCCCGCTGTCGCCGAAGTCGAAGGCGAGCGGGAAGGCGAACATCAGGGAGCCGACGGCGGCCAGGCAGACGATGGGGGCGAGCTGCCAGATCCGCAGCCGGCGCTGCGGGCGCAGCTCCACCTCGACCTCGTCCCCGTACATCTCCTCGGGCTCGGGGCCGTCGGCGGCCACCCCGTCCGGCGTGTCGTCGGGGCCGTCGGGGCTCAGGCGGCCTTCGCCGGGCTCCCCGTCGCCGGGGCCGGCGGTGTCGTGCTCGGTGCTCGGTGCGGTGTCGCGAGGGCCGGCCTCCATCGCCACGCGCCCTCCCAACTAGGACTCACTCGGTCGATCGAAGCTTGATGATGGCACGGCGCCGAAGGCCGCGATGACGGCCGGGGCGTCCCGATGCCATCACGTGATCAGGCTGTAACCGGTCGTTCGACCAACGACAGCGCGAGCCCCGGAAGTTCCGCGCGGTCCGCGACGGCCCCGCTCAGCCAGTGCACCCGCGGGTCGCGCCGGAACCACGAATCCTGACGGCGCGCGAAGCGCTTGGTGGCACGGACCGTCTCGGCCCGGGCCTCGTCGAGCGTGCACTCGCCGGCGAGCGCCGTGAGCACCTGCTGGTAGCCCAGCGCGCGTGAGGCCGTGCGCCCCTCGCGCAGCCCCCGCGCCTCGAGCGCGCGCACCTCCTCCACCAGGCCGGCCTCCCACATCCGGTCGACGCGGCGGGCGATGCGCTCGTCCAGTTCGGGGCGCGCCACGTCCACGCCGATCTGCACGGTGTCGTAGACGGAGTCGTGGCCGGGGAGGTTGGCCGTGAAGGGCTTGCCGGTGATCTCGATCACCTCCAGCGCCCGGACGATCCGGCGGCCGTTGCCGGGCAGGATCGCCCGCGCGGCCTCGGGGTCGGCGGCGGCCAGGCGCGCGTGCAGCGCCCCCGGCCCGCGCAGCGCGAGCTCCTCCTCCAGCCGGGCCCTGACCTCGGGGTCCGTGCCGGGGAACTCCAGGTTGTCGACGGCGCCGCGGACGTAGAGCCCGGAGCCGCCGACCAGGACCGGCCAGCGCCCCGCGGCGAGCAGCGCGTCGATCCGCTCCCGCGCCAGGCGCTGGTACTCGGCGACGGAGGCCGTGACGGTCACGTCCCAGACGTCGAGGAGGTGGTGCGGGACGCCGCCGCGCTCCTCGGGCGTCAGCTTGGCGGTGCCGATGTCCATCCCTCGGTAGAGCTGCATGGAGTCGGCGTTGACGACCTCGCCGCCGAGCCGCTGGGCCAGGAAAACGCCCAGATCGGACTTTCCGGCCGCGGTGGGACCTACGACGGCGATGACGCGGGGGGCGTGGGGTGCGCTGCTCACGGCCCCAGTCTCCCAAACCTCCCGGGCTGCCCCCGAACGAGTTACGTGACAGTGCGGGGCCGGGGTCGTTGCCCGATGCGGGGTTCCCAACCCCCGGCGCAGCGGGGCGGTGGCCGCGACGGTGCGAACGGACGTACCGGGTGCCGCGGGATGTCGCCCGCACGAGTAACGTATGGAGTTGATATGGGCGTTTTTGCACGACTTTTTCGGAGGTCGAGGGCCACGGAAGAGGCGTCGGTCGCCGGGGCGCGGGCCGGGACACCGGAAGCCGGCAGCGCGGCGGCGGACGAGAGTACGGCGGAGGCGACGGGACCGGCCGGCGCCGGGACCGGGGAGCCGGCACCGGCGGTGACGGAGACCGCCGAGGCCGCCGATCCGGAAGGCGTCGGCATCCCCAAGCAGCAGTCCGCCGGGGAGGCCGTCGACAACGAGGCCGACAAGGGCGCCCGCACCTGACGGCGCCGTGAGGGAAGGCGAACCATGGGTCTGATGGACAACTTGAAGGCCAGACTGGAACCTGCGAAGGGCAAGGTCTCCGACCTCGCCCAGCAGCACGGGGACAAGATCGATCGCGGTCTCGACAAGATGGCGAGGACCGTCGACGAGAAGACGAAGGGCAAGTACAGCGACCGGATCCGGTCGGGTACGGGCAAGGCCAAACACGCCATGGACCGCCTCGCCCACCACGACGACAAGGGCACCCCGGGCACCGCTCCCGGGGACACGCCTCCGGCCGGGCCACCGCCGGCTTCGTGAGCCGCGCGCGCCCCGGCGCGAGCGGGAGGACCAATGGCACACCGACGGACGGCCGCGGAGCGCATCGGCTCCGCGGCCGTCCGTCGTCCGTCTCCCCGCGCGTACGGCGGGCTCGTGGCGCGCCGGAGCCCATGCTCCACCCGTGCTCACGACAGGCCCGCAGCGGAACGCCCGCAGGCCCACGCAGCGCCCGCCCGGGCCCTCGAACCGCGCGTCCCGGGCCCCGCGCCCGGCGGCGCGCCCCTCACGACCAGGTCGCCGCCACGTAGCCCACGCCGTACGGCGCGTCCTCGTACAGCAGCGCGCCGGTGAGGGCCGCGTCCCCGGCCGCGCCCGCGAGGACCTGCCAGGGCGCCCGGCCGGACACCTTCAGCTCGCGGGCGAGTCCGGCGTCCAGCGCGGCGAGGGCGGCCGTGTCCGCCGTGCCCAGCGCCCGGCCGGCCTCCGCGTCGAAGGGCGCCGCCCGCTCGTCCAGGTAGCCGGGCGCCTTGAGCGTGCGGCACGCGCTGGCGTCGCCCAGCACCAGCAGCGCCACTCGCGCCGCCCGCTCGGCGAGGTCCCGGCCCAGGGCGGCGCACCGCTCGGCCGGCAGGTCCTCGCCGACGCCGACTCCCTCGACGGGGGCGGCGACCCACCCGGCGCGGGCCAGCAGCCAGGCGCCCACGGCGAGGCCGGGGGGCAGCGGGCGGCCGGCCCCCGGGGCCTGACCGGTGCCGTCGCCGAGGCGGACGTCCAGGTCCACGCCGAAGCCGCGGAACGAGCCGGGCGTGCCCGCCGGGTAGCTCTCGGGACCGGCGTCCGGCGCGGGACCGACGACCACGAGCCGGTCGGGCCGGGCGGCGGCGAGCACGCCCAGCGCGTCACCGCACGCGGCGCGTGCGGCGTCCAGCTCGGGTGCGGCTCCCGCGGCGACCTCCGGCACGAGGAGCGGCGGGCAGGGGCATACTGCGGCGGCGACAAGCATGATCGGCAGCGTAGCCCCGTACTACCGCCGGACGGCAGCGCGCCCTGCGGTCAGTCGCAGCCGCAGCCGCTCGCCACGGCGGGCTGCGGCTCGGGCACGCCGATCTTCGGCAGGCCCAGCATGACCCCGGCCGGCTTGGCCTGCTCGGCGGCGTTGCGCTTCTCCCAGGCGTCGCCCGCGCGGGTGCGGCGCACGTCGAGCACCGCGCCCTCGGCCAGGAGGTGGTGCGGGGCGGCGTAGGTGATCCCGACGGTCACCACGTCGCCGGGACGGACCTCCTGGTCGGGCTTGGTGAAGTGCACCAGGCGGTTGTCGGGGGCGCGGCCGGAGAGGCGGTGGGTGGCGCCGTCCTTGCGGCCCTCGCCCTCGGCGACCATCAGCTCCAGGGTGCGGCCGACCTGCTTCTTGTTCTCCTCCCAGGAGATCTCCTCCTGGAGGGCGACGAGACGCTCGTAGCGCTCCTGGACGACCGCCTTGGGGATCTGGCCGTCCATCTCGGCGGCCGGGGTGCCGGGCCGCTTGGAGTACTGGAAGGTGAAGGCCTGGGCGAAGCGGGCCTCGCGCACCACGTGCAGGGTCTGCTGGAAGTCCTCCTCGGTCTCGCCGGGGAAGCCCACGATGATGTCGGTGGTGATCGCCGCGTGGGGGATGGCGGCCCGCACCTTCTCGATGATCCCCAGGTAGCGCTCCTGCCGGTAGGAGCGGCGCATCGCCTTCAGCACCGGGTCCGAGCCGGACTGGAGCGGCATGTGGAGCTGCGGCATCACGTTCGGCGTCTCGGCCATGGCGGCGATGACGTCGTCCGTGAAGTCGCGCGGGTGCGGGGAGGTGAAGCGGACGCGCTCCAGGCCCTCGACGGAGCCGCAGGCGCGCAGCAGCTTGCTGAACGCCTCGCGGTCGCCGATGTCCGAGCCGTAGGCGTTCACGTTCTGTCCGAGCAGGGTGATCTCGGAGACGCCCTCGGCGACCAGTGCCTCGACCTCGGCGAGGATGTCCCCGGGGCGGCGGTCCTTCTCCTTGCCGCGCAGCGCCGGGACGATGCAGAAGGTGCAGGTGTTGTTGCAGCCGACGGAGATGGAGACCCAGGCCGCGTAGGCGCTCTCGCGCCGGGTGGGCAGCGTGGAGGGGAACGCCTCCAGGGACTCGGCGATCTCGACCTGCGCCTCCTCCTGGACGCGGGCGCGCTCCAGCAGGACGGGCAGCTTGCCGATGTTGTGCGTGCCGAAGACGACGTCGACCCAGGGGGCGCGCTTGACGATGGTGTCGCGGTCCTTCTGCGCCAGGCAGCCGCCGACCGCGATCTGCATCCCGGGTCGGCTCGCCTTCTTCGGGGCGAGGTGGCCGAGGTTGCCGTACAGCTTGTTGTCGGCGTTCTCGCGCACGGCGCAGGTGTTGAAGACGACGACGTCGGCGTCGCCGTCGGAGCCCTCGGGGGCGCGGACGTAGCCCGCGTCCTCCAGCAGCCCGGACAATCGCTCGGAGTCGTGGACGTTCATCTGGCACCCGTAGGTGCGTACTTCGTAGGTGCGCGTGCCGCCCACTGACTGGCTCCGGTCGATGCTGCTCATGGCAATAAGGGTAGGCGGTCCGCGGCGGTGTCCCGGGCCGCCTGTGGACAACCGGGGTCCCGGCAGGTCAGGGCTGGTCAGGGCTCGATGAGGCCGGCGCGGATCGCGTACCGGGTGAGTTCCAGCCGGTCGCGGACGCCGAGCTTCTGGAGGAGGTTGGCGCGGTGCCGTTCGACGGTCTTGGCGCTGATGAACAGCAGCTCGCCGATCTCCTTGGAGGTGTGCCCCTCGGCGACGAGCTTGAGGATCTCCTCCTCGCGTTCGGTGATGGGCCGCTCGGGCAGGCCGTCGCCGCTGTGCAGGCGCTCCACGTAGGAGCGGACCAGGGCCCGTTCCGCACCCGGGTAGATGAACGGCTCGTCGCGCACGGCCGCCCGGCACGCCTCGACCAGGTCCCGGTCGGCGACGGACTTGAGGACGTATCCGCAGGCGCCCGCCTTGAGCGCCTCGAAGAAGTACTGCTCGTTGTCGTACATGGTCAGGATGAGGATGCGCAGCCCGGGCAGGCGGCGGGAGAGTTCGCGGGCCGCCTGGAGGCCGGTCATGCGGGGCATGGCGACGTCCAGCACCGCGAGGTCGACCTCGGTGGCCCGTGCCGCGGCGACCGCCTCGGCGCCGTCACCGGCCTCGGCGACGACCGTCAGGTCCGGTTCGCCGTCCAGGATGAGGCGTACGCCGCGGCGTACGAGGGTGTGGTCGTCGGCGAGCAGGACGCGGATCGGGGGCCGTGCGTGCATCAGGGGCGGTCTCCGGGGCGGTCGGCGGTGCGCTCCTGGCGGGGGATCCCGGCCGGAACGTGGGGGTCCCCGGCCGGGAGGGGGACGCGCAGGCGTACGTCGGTGCCCCCCGTGGGGGCGGGTGCGAGGTGGATCTCGGCTCCGATCAGCAGGGCCCGTTCGCGCATGCCGCGGATTCCGGCGCCCTCGGGGGCGGTTCCGAGGCCGGTGCCGTTGTCGCGGACGAGCAGTTCGATGCCGCCGGGCAGCGGGCGCAGGGTGAGGTCGGCGCGGGTGGCGGCGGCGTGGCGGGCGGTGTTGGTCAGTCCCTCCTGGGCGACCCGGTAGATCACCAGTTCCGCCTCCGGGGTGAGCGGGGGCAGGTCGCCGGGGACGTGCGGGGCGACGGTCAGCCCGTGGTGCGTGAACTCGGCGGCCAGGGCGCGCAGGGCGCTGGCGAGGCCGAGTTCCTCGAGGACGCCGGGGCACAGCCGGCGGGCGATGCGGCGGATCTCGTCCAGACCGGCGCGGGTGGCCTCCTGGGCGAGGGCCACCTCCTCGCGCAGTTCGCCGGGCACCCGGTCGGCGACGCGCTTGAGCTGGAGGAGCACGGCGGTGAGGGTCTGGCCGACCTCGTCGTGCAGCTCGCGGGCGATGCGGTGGCGCTCGCGCTCCTGGGCGTGCAGGGCGCGGCCGGCACCGGCGGCGCGTTCGGCGCGGAGCCGGTCGAGCATCGTGTTGTACGTGGCGATCAGCTCGGCCGCCTCGGCGGGTCCGGCGACCTCGGGGCGGGCGCCGGGCACCAGCAGATCGGCGGTGCTCATGGCGCGGCCCAACCGGCGCAGCGGGGTGAGTCCGAGGCGCAGCACGAACGCGTTGCCGGCCAGCAGGGCGGTGAGGCCGCCGAGCAGGATCAGTGCCTCGTGCGGCAGTACGGGTGTCGACACCGTGACCGGTCCCAGCAGCAGCGCGGTGGCCGCGAACAGGCCCGCCGCGTTGAGCGAGAAGATCCGCCAGAACAGCGACACGGTCCGCTTCCCGCTCCTCCCGGACTTCGCCCACAACACGGCCGGAACCAGTCTGGCCGCCCGGGACCGATTCCGTATATCCGTCACGACACCCATACCGCCACGGTACGTGCGGGTGACAGCATGGCGAGGTCGCGCGCATGTCACGGAACGTGCGCGCGCAGTGCTGCGGGGCCTGCCGGGCCGGCAGACGCGGGCAGGACCGGCGAGCCCGGCGGGACCCGCGAGAACGCGAAGACGAATGGAATGAGGGAAGACCCGTGTCCGCTCCACGCCTGAGGGCGACGCCGCTGCCGGGTATCGGGGTCCAGTACGACCTGGTGACCCGGGAACACGGCCACCTGTCGGTGGTGGCGCACCGCGACGGCGCCCGCACGGTCAACGTGTACCGGGCCGACGACCCCGACTCGTGCGCCCACTCCCTCCGGCTCACCGGCCAGGAGGCGGTCGCGCTGATCGACACGCTGAAGCCGTCCCACCACAGCGCGAGCCTGCTGTACACGTCCGACCTGGGGCTGGTCGCGGAGCGGATCGAGGTGTCCGCGACGTCCCGCTGGAACGGGCGGGTGCTGGGCGACACGCGGATGCGCACCGACACGGGCGCGTCGGTCGTGGCGGTGCTGCGCCGGGCCGAGGCGATACCGTCGCCCGCACCGGACTTCCGGCTGGCTGGTGGTGACATCCTGATCGTCATCGGCACCCGTGAGGGCGTCGACTCGGCCGCGGCGATCCTCGGGCAGGAGTGAGCCCGTGCACTCCGCGGTTCTGCTGATCGAGTTCGGTTCCATCATCCTGGGGCTGGGGCTGCTCGGCCGGTTCGCCGGCCGCTACCGCCTCTCCCCCATCCCGCTGTACCTGCTGGCCGGCCTGGCCTTCGGCGAGGGCGGGCTGCTGCCGCTCGGCGCGAGCGAGGAGTTCGTGGCGACCGGCGCCGAGATCGGCGTCATCCTGCTGCTGCTGATGCTCGGCCTGGAGTACACGGCCGGTGACCTGGTCACCAACCTCAAGTCGCATTATCCGGCCGGTCTCGTCGACTGCGCCCTGAACGCCGTGCCCGGCGCGGTGGCCGCGCTGCTGCTGGGCTGGGGCCCGGTGGCCGCCGTCGTGCTGGCCGGCGTGACGTGGATCTCGTCGTCCGGAGTCATCGCGAAGGTCCTCGGCGATCTGGGCCGGGTCGGCAACCGGGAGACCCCGGTGATCCTGAGCGTGCTGGTCCTGGAGGACCTGGCGATGGCGGTGTACCTGCCGATCGTCACCGCGCTGGTGGCCGGCGCCGGGCTGATGACCGGCAGCATCACCCTGGCGGTCGCGCTGGCGGCGGCCGGACTGGTCCTGTTCGTGGCGGTCCGCTACGGCAGGCTGATCTCCCGGTTCGTCTCCAGCGACGACCCGGAGAAGCTGCTGCTGGTGGTGCTGGGCCTGACGATCCTGGTCGCGGGTGTCGCGCAGCAGCTCCAGGTGTCGGCCGCGGTCGGGGCGTTCCTGGTGGGCATCGCGCTGTCCGGTGAGGTCGCCGAGGGCGCGCACACGCTGCTGAGCCCGCTGCGGGACCTGTTCGCCGCCGTCTTCTTCGTCTTCTTCGGCCTGCACACCGATCCGGCCAGCATCCCGCCGGTGCTGCTGCCCGCGCTGGCGCTGGCCCTGCTCACCGCCGGGACGAAGATCGCCACCGGCTACTGGGCGGCGCGGCGCGCCGGGATCTCCGTCAAGGGCCGCTGGCGGGCGGGCGGCGCGCTGGTGGCGCGCGGCGAGTTCTCCATCGTCATCGCCGGTCTGGCGGTGTCCGCCGGGATCGAACCGTCCCTGGGTCCGCTGGCCACGGCCTACGTCCTCATCCTGGTCGTCCTCGGCCCGCTCACCGCCCGTTTCACGGAGCCGCTGGCGATGCGCCTGTTCCCGCGGCGCGGCAACCCCGACCGGCCGGCGGACATGCCCGACGGCACGCCCCGGGCCACGGAGGCGTCGGTGGGCGACTGATCCCGGTCCGGGCCGCCGTCACCCGGCGTCGCCCGCCCGCGGGGTGTCCGCCGCCCCGTCCCGTGCCCCGGGCACCCACCCCTGCCGCCGCAGCACGCCCGCCACGTCCGGCGCCTCGTAGTGGTCGCCCTTGAGCACCTTGCCGTCGGCCCTGCGGCTGACCCGGCCGTCGGGGCCCAGCTTGGTCATGTTGGAGCGGTGGACCTCGGCGATCACCGCGTCGAGGTCGATGCCGTGGACGAGGGCGGTGCCGTAGGCGACGTAGACCACGTCGGCCAGCTCGTGGGCGAGCCGGTCGAGCGGGCCGGTGACCGACACCTCGGCGACCTCCGCGGCCTCCTCGGTGAGCAGTTCGCGGCGCTGGGCGGCGAGGGCGGGCGGGACCTTTGCCGGCGTGCTGCGGGCGTCGAGGCCGAAGGCGAGGTGGAAGGCGCGGACGAGGTCGGCGGGCGAGGTGGTGCTCATGCCGACGACTGTAGCCAGTGGCACCGACAGCGCCTCCTCTCCGGCGCTCGGCCCTGGTCAGCGGCGATGCGGGCTGGCAGGATCGCGCCCATGTCCTCGAAGTTCCCCCGTGCCGGCGGGCGCGGTGTCCTCACCGGCGGGGCCGCCGGCGTCGTCGCCCTGGCGCTGCTGCTGTGGTGGCTGCTGCCGCTCGGCGAGAAGCCGCCGAGCGGGACGATCACGTTCACCACCGGCACGCGCGCGGGGGTGTACCAGAAGTACGGCGAGCTGCTGCGCACCGAGCTGCGCAAGGACATGCCGGGCCTGAAGGTGCGGCTGATGACCAGTGCCGGATCGCAGGAGAACGTCGAGCGGGTGGCGTCCGGGAAGGCCGACTTCACCATCGCGGCGGCCGACGCGGTGGAGACGTACAAGATCGCCGACGGGGCCGGTGCCGACCGGCTGCGCGGTGTCACCCGGCTCTACGACGACTACGTGCAGCTCGTGGTCCCGACCGGTTCGGACATCCAGTCGGTCGCCGACCTGCGGGGCAAGCGGGTGGCCATCGGGCTGCCGAACTCCGGGGTGCGGCTGATCGCCACCCGGCTGCTGAGGGCCGCGGGCATCGACCCGGAGCGCGACATCACGCCCCGGTCGGACGGGATCGACACCGGTCCCGGGCGACTGGGAGACGAGCTGGACGCGTTCTTCTGGTCGGGCGGGCTGCCGACGGACGGGCTGAGGGAGATAGCCGAGTCCGCCACGTTCCGGTTCGTGCCGATAGGCGGAGACCTCGTCGCCAAGCTGCACGAGGCCGGCGGCGCGACCCGCTACTACCGCTCGACGAACATCCCCGAGTCGGCGTACCCCACCGTCCAGAACGGCGCCGTGGTGCCCACCATGGCGGTGTCGAACCTGCTGATCACCCGCGCGGACATGGATCCGCGGCTCACCGAGTGGCTGACCCGGGCCGTGCTCGACAGCCGGGACGGCATCGGGGCGCACGTCCACTCGGCGCAGCTCGTGGACCTGCGCACGGCGATCTACACCGACCCGCTGGAGCTGCACGAGGGCGCCCGGCGCTACTACCGGTCGGTCAAGCCGTAGGACCGCCGGGGCTCAGTGCCGCTCGGGGCCGCCGCGGGTTCCCGACCTCGGCACGGTGACCGTCACCACCAGCCCGTGGGGTTCGTGGTGGCCGAAGGAGATCGACCCGTCGCCGGCGGCGAGCAGCGCCTGGCAGATGGACAGGCCGAGCCCCGAGCCCTTGATGTTCTGATGCCGTCCGCTGCGCCAGAAGCGGTCGCCGACCCGGTCCAGCTCCTCGTCGGTGAGGCCGGGTCCGTTGTCGGTGACGACGACGGTGGCGGCGGTGCCGGTGGAGCCGGCGGTGACATGAACGGTCTCGCCGGCCGGCGTGAACTTCACCGCGTTGTCGATGACCGCGTCCAGCGCGCTGGACAGCGCGACCGGGTCCGCCCAGCCCGTGGTGGGAGGGCAGTCCCCCTCCAGCCGTACGCCCTTGGCGCCCGCGGCCGGTGCCCAGGCCGCGACCCGTTCCGCGGCCAGCGCGCCGATGTCGGTGACCTTGAGGTCGGCCTGGCTGTGCTCGGCCAGCGCCAGGTCGAGCAGGTCGTCCAGGACGCGTGCCAGGCGCTTGCCCTCGGCCTGGACGGAGGCGATCTCCTCGTTGCCCTCGGGCAGTTCGAGCGCGAGCAGCTCGATGCGCAGCAGCAGGGCGGACAGGGGGTTGCGGAGCTGGTGCGAGGCGTCGGCGACGAAGGCGCGCTGCTGCTCCAGGGCGTCCTCGACGTGGTCGGCCATCTCGTTGAACGACCTGGCCAGGCGGCGGAGTTCCGGTGGTCCCCCGGCCGCGGCCACGCGGGACTTCAGCCGTCCCGTGGCGATGTCGTGGGTGGTGGCGTCCAGGACGCGCACGGGTCGGAGCACCCAGCCGGTCAGCCGGAGCGCGGCGCCCACGGCGAGCAGCATGGCCGCGATCTCGCCGGCCGCGATGACGAGCCAGCCGCGCAGGGTGCGCGAGCGCATGGCGTCGGTGGGCGAATCGGTGACCACGACGGCGACGACGTCCCCGTCCCGGATGACCGGCGAGGCGACCACGAGCCGGCCGTCCTGCCAGGGCCACACCTGCTGCGGGTCGTGGCTGCGGCGGCTGAGCAGCGCCTCGTCGAAGGCCTCGCGCACCTCGCCCGTCCGGGGCAGGAACCAGGTCGTCGGCGCGTTGGCCATGGGGATGTGGGAGCGGTAGAAGACGCCCGCCTGGATGCCGTAGACCTCGTAGTAGCTGGTGAGTTCCGTCTGCAGGGTCTCCAGCCGCTCGTCGGTCGTGGTCTGCCGGGAGCCGCCCGGCGGGGACTCGGTGACGAACTGGGCGAGCGCCGCGAAGCGTGCCGTGTCGTCGATGCGGTCGACGACGACCTGCTGCTGTTCGGCGCGGGCGACGCTGACGGCGAGGGGGACGCCGAGGGCGAGCAGCACGGCCGCCATCAGGACGATGAGCAGCGGGAGCAGGCGAGTGCGCACCCGGCCCCGCTAGGCGGCGGGGGCGACGAGGCGGTAGCCGACGCCGCGGACGGTCTCGATGAGTGCCGGCATGCGCAGCTTGGCGCGCAGCGAGGCGACGTGCACCTCCAGGGTGCGCCCGGTCCCTTCCCAGCTCGTGCGCCACACCTCGCTGATGATCTGCTCCCGGCGGAAGACCACGCCGGGGCGCTGCGCGAGCAGGGCGAGCAGGTCGAACTCCTTGCGGGTGAGCTGAACGGCCGTGCCGTCGACGCTGACCTGGCGGGTCGGCAGCTCGATGTGCACGGCGCCGAGGCGCACCACGGTCTCGGCGGCGCCCGGCACGTCCTCGTGGGCGGTGCGCCGGCTGACGGCGTGGATCCGGGCGAGCAGTTCCCCGGTGTCGTACGGCTTGACCACGTAGTCGTCGGCTCCGAGGTTGAGGCCGTGGATGCGGGAACGGACGTCGGAGCGGGCGGTGACCATGATCACCGGGGTACCGGTGCGCTTGCGGATCTTGCCGCAGACCTCGTAGCCGTCCTGGTCGGGCAGGCCGAGGTCGAGCAGGACGACACCGAAGCAGTCGCCCTCGGGGACGAGCGCCTGGAGCGCCTCCTCACCGTTGCGGGCGTGGGTGACGTCGAAGCCGTGCCGGGCGAGGACCGCGGACAGTGCGGCGGCGACGTGGTTGTCGTCCTCGACGAGCAGCAGTCTCATGCGGGCCTCCTCCGGTTCATCGGCCGTACGTGCGGGACGGGTACAACGGGCGGGTGCGGAGAGTGCGCACGCGCGCGTGTGCCCAGTGCAGTGACGCCGATGGAGGGGTGCCGCGTCAAGAGGGTTCGGGTCCGGGCCGCTCGAAGTTATCCGGCCGATATGCTCCCAGCTCAGCCGAGCCACGGCATGCGTCCGACTGCTACCGGATCGTGATGCTCAGATTCCCCTCAGATGTAGAGACGCAGGTCGGCAGGCGTTACTACTGTCCTCCGAAACCCGAGGAGGACGGAGCACGAAAACGATGACCGAAGTATCGGTGGCCAAGGAAGACGTGGCCGCGACCGGCGAACTGGTCGTGCTGAGGAATGTCAACAAGCACTTCGGCGCGCTGCACGTGCTCCAGGACATCGACCTGACGATCACCCGCGGCGAGGTCGTCGTGGTCATCGGGCCCTCCGGGTCGGGCAAGTCCACGCTGTGCCGCACCATCAACCGCCTGGAGACCATCGACTCCGGCACGATCGCGATCGACGGCAAGCCGCTCCCCGCCGAGGGCAGGGAACTGGCCCGGCTGCGCGCCGACGTCGGTATGGTCTTCCAGTCCTTCAACCTGTTCGCGCACAAGACCGTGCTCGAGAACGTCACCCTGGGCCAGACCAAGGTCCGCAAGGTCGACGCCAAGAAGGCCGAGGAGAAGGCCCGGGCGCTGCTCGACCGGGTCGGCGTGGGCGCCCAGGCGGACAAGTACCCGGCGCAGCTCTCCGGTGGTCAGCAGCAGCGCGTCGCCATCGCGCGGGCGCTGGCCATGGACCCGAAGGTCATGCTCTTCGACGAGCCGACGTCGGCTCTCGACCCCGAGATGATCAACGAGGTCCTGGAGGTCATGCGCCAGCTCGCCCAGGACGGCATGACCATGATCGTGGTCACGCACGAGATGGGGTTCGCCCGGTCCGCCGCCAACCGCGTGGTGTTCATGGCGGACGGCCGCATCGTCGAAGAGGCCGCGCCGGACCAGTTCTTCAGCAATCCGCGCAGCGACCGCGCCAAGGACTTCCTGTCGAAGATCCTCCACCACTGACGGCTCGCGGCGCTGCCGCGGCGCACACCGCGCCGCGCGCTCCCTCGCCACCCCCCTGACGGCCCGCATCTTGATCGTTCGACCTCGATCGTCCGATCGCAGTTCGATCACAGCCAAAGGATGTTCACCATGAAGCTCCGCAAGGTCACCGCCGCCTCGGCCACCGTCCTCGCCCTCGCCCTGACCGCCACCGCGTGCGGCGGCGACGACAAGGACGACAACGGCTCCTCCGGCGGCGGCAAGAAGATCTCCATCGGTATCAAGTTCGACCAGCCCGGTCTCGGCCAGAAGACGCCGAGCGGCTACGAGGGCTTCGACGTGGACGTCGCCAAGTACGTCGCCAAGAAGCTCGGCTACACCGAGGACCAGATCGAGTGGAAGGAGTCGAAGAGCGCCGACCGCGAGACCATGCTGCAGCGCGGTGACGTCGACTTCATCGCCGCCACGTACTCGATCACCCCGGCCCGCCAGGAGAAGGTCGACTTCGCCGGCCCGTACCTGCTCGCCCACCAGGACGTGCTGCTCCGCGCCGACGACGACAAGATCAAGAAGCCGGAGGACCTGAACGACGCCAAGCTCTGCTCGGTCACCGGCTCGACCTCGGCGCAGAACGTCAAGGACAAGCTGGCGCCCAAGGCCAACCTGCAGAAGTACCCGACGTACTCGGCCTGCCTGACCGGTCTGCAGAACGGCGCCATCGACGCGCTGACCACGGACGACTCGATCCTCGCCGGTTACGCCGCGCAGTCGCAGTTCAAGGGCAAGTTCAAGCTCGGCGCCTTCAAGATGACCAACGAGAACTACGGCATCGGCGTCAAGAAGGGCAGCGACCTCAAGGCGAAGATCAACGAGGCCCTCGAGGCCATGGTCGCCGACGGCTCGTGGCAGA
The DNA here is from genome assembly GCF_044390505.1 of Streptomyces sp. NPDC018947. Lineage (NCBI taxonomy): Bacteria > Bacillati > Actinomycetota > Actinomycetes > Kitasatosporales > Streptomycetaceae > Streptomyces > Streptomyces sp. NPDC018947. The sequence goes on along the minus strand of NZ_JBIRZD010000005.1, from coordinate 37,322 downwards.
AGGCCGTGGACACGAACCTCGGTCCGGCCAACTACAAGAACGAGCCCGCGCCGAAGATCGGTGACGTCAAGAGCTGAGGCAGCGCCTGACAGTGTGCGCCGCCCTCCGGAAGGGGCGGCGCACCGGGGCGGGCTTCCCTAACACGCGAAAGCGCGGGAGATCGTGTTCGACTTTCTTGAGGATTACGACCTGCTGGGAGCCTTCTGGACGACGGTACAGCTCGCTGTGCTCTCGGCCGTCGGCTCCCTGATCTGGGGTACCGTCCTGGCCGCCATGCGGGTCGGTCCGGTGCCGCTGATGCGCGGCTTCGGGACCGCGTACGTGAACATCGTGCGGAACATTCCGCTCACCGTCATCATTCTGTTCGCGTCGCTGGGCCTGAACCAGACCCTGGGCGTCAGCCTCGGCGCCGACGACTTCGATACGATCAACTTCCGGCTCGCCGTACTCGGGCTGATCCTCTACACCTCGTCCTTCGTCTGCGAGGCGCTGCGCTCCGGCATCAACACGGTGCCCGTCGGCCAGGCGGAGGCGGCCCGTGCGCTCGGCCTCAGCTTCGGCCAGGTGCTCCGGTTCGTGGTGCTGCCCCAGGCGTTCCGCTCGTCGGTCGTCCCCCTGGCGAACGTGCTGATCGCCCTCATCAAGAACACCACGGTGGCCGCCGCCATCGGTGTCGCCGAGGCGGCCCTGCTGATGAAGGAGATGATCGAGAACGAGGCGCAGCTCCTGCTGATCTCCGGGGTCATCGCCGCCGGGTTCGTGATTCTGACGCTGCCGACCGGCCTGATCCTCGGCTGGGTGGGCAAGAAGGTGGCGGTGAAGCGATGAGCTCCGTTCTCTACGACGCCCAGGGCCCGCGCGCCAAGCGGCGCAACGTCCTGTTCACGATCGTCTTCCTGGTCGCCGTCGCGGCCCTGGTGTGGTGGGTGTACGACGCCCTCGACGAGAAGGGCCAGCTCGACTGGGCCAAGTGGGAGATGTTCTTCACCAGCAGTGAGCCCTGGTCGACGTACATCTGGCCGGGCCTGGAGAACACCCTGAAGGCCGCCGCTCTCGCGGTGATCATCGCCCTGCCGCTCGGCGCCGTCCTCGGTATCGCCCGGCTGTCCGACCACGCCTGGGTCCGGGTGCCGGCCGCGGTCGTCGTCGAGTTCTTCCGGTCCATCCCCGTGCTGGTCCTGATGATCTTCGGCCTCGCCCTGTTCGCCGAGTACACCGACGTCAGCTCGGACGACCGCCCGCTGTACGCGGTGGTCACGGGCCTGGTGCTCTACAACGCCTCCGTCCTCGCGGAGATCGTCCGCTCCGGCATCCTGGCCCTGCCCAAGGGCCAGGCCGAGGGCGCCATGGCGATCGGCCTGCGCAAGGGCCAGGTCATGCGGCTGATCCTGCTGCCGCAGGCGGTCACCGCGATGCTGCCGGCCATCGTCAGCCAGCTCGTCGTGATCCTCAAGGACACGGCGCTCGGCGGCGCGGTCCTCACCTTCTCCGAGCTGCTCGCCTCCGCGAACACCATGAGCAGCTACTACGGTGCCAACACCATCGCCAGCTTCACCGTGGTCGCGGTCATCTACATCGCGCTCAACTTCGCCCTCACCAGCTTCGCCAGTTGGCTGGAGCGGCGGCTGCGCCGGGCCAAGAAGTCGACCGGTGCGGTGCTGAAGGCCGATGACACCCAGCAGAGCGCGGGAGCGGCAGTCTGACGGCTGGTCAGTTCGGGTGACCGTCAATGGAGGCAGTGGCATGATCGCCACTGCCTCCGTCGCTTGACGCGGGCACCGGCAATGGGTTGCATACGTTATGTGACCGTGCACCCTGCTCAAACGTTCTGTTCACCCACGTCCCCCGGGACGCCGCGACGGGCAGGGGGCGCCGCACCGTGGACCCGGTGATCATCGCCGGAGCGGGGCCCGTCGGGCTCACGCTCGCCCTGGCGCTGGCGCGTCAGGAGGTGCCCTGTGTCGTCCTCGGCGAAGGACCGGGCACGGACGAACCGCGCCACGCGCGCACCGTCGTGCTGCGCGAGGACACGGTCGCCCTGATCGGGAGACTGACCGGGATCCCGCTGGACGGGGCCGGTGCCCGTTGGGCCGGATGGCGGTCGATGCGGCGCAAGCAGGTGACGCGCGAGGTCGCGTTCGGCGACGCCGATCCCGCGCCGCTGCACATCGCCCAGCACCTGCTGACCGGCGCCCTGCGCGCGGCGCTGGCCCGCAAGTCCCTGGTGAGGATCGCGGTGGACAGCCGCCTTGACGGCGTCGAGCAGGAGTCGTCCGGGGTCACCGCCCACACCCGCGGCCCCAAGGGCACGTGGTGGCGCGGCAGTTACCTGGTCGGCTGCGACGGTCCCCGCTCGACCGTGCGCAAGCTCCAGGACATCCGCTTCCCCGGCCGCACGGCGGTGGAACGATACGCCGTCGCCGCGCTGCGCACCGAACTCCCTTGGAACGACCGGGCGTTGCTGCACCGTGCGCCGCCGTGGCGGACGTCGGGCCCGTCGGCGGGCGAGATCGTCGGCCGCCCCCTGCCGGACGGCGTGTGGCGCCTGGACTGGCTGCTGCCGCCCGGCAAGGACCTGGTCACACCCGAACTGCTGGTGAACCGGATCCGGGAGACCCTGACGGGCTGGGGCGACGGGACCGCTGCGCCGTACGAGCTCCTCGACACCGGCGTCCACACGGTCCACCACCGGCTGGCCCGGCGCTGGCGGGTGGGCCGCGTGTTCCTCGCCGGGGACGCGGCGCATCTCCTCGGCGCGCTGGGCACGCAGGGGCTCGAGGAGGGGCTGCGGGACGCCGACAACCTCGCCTGGAAACTCGCCCTGGCCTGGCACCACGGGCCGCACGAGGCGCTGCTCGACAGCTACCAGGAGGAACGGCGCACGGCCGTCGCCGGACGGTTGCGCGCCGCCGACCAGGTGCTTCCGCTGCTGCGCGGCGGCGGGGGGCTGCGGTCCTACGTCCCCGGCTCGGCCCGGGGCAACGACGCGCTGCTCGCCGACGGTCACCTGGGGCGCGGGACACTGGGTGCGCCGGGCGTGTACGCCGCTTCGCCGCTCACGCCGGCGCGCCTCGACGGGGAGGTGTCCGTCGGCACACCGCCCGGAAGCCCCGTCACCGACGTGAGGGTCACGGCGGAGGACGGCACGTTCGTGCGGCTGCGGGACCGACTGGGGCGCGGGGCGCTGCTGGTGGTGCTGGTCGCGCCGGGGACGGGGGTGTGGGACCGCAAGCACTGGGTGACGGCCGGCGTCATGCCGCGGCTGGCGGCGGCGGTGACGGCGCTGCCGCACCGTGCCGAGCTGCTGGTCGCCGAGAGCTATCCGGGCGCCGCGGCGCACACCGTGCTGCTGGTCCGTCCCGACGGCCACCTGGTCACGGCGCTGAACGGGGTGCGCCCGGCCGACCTGTACGCGGCGGCCGAGGCGGCGCTCGGCGGGGCGGTGGAGGCGTCCTCGGAGGAGAAGGCGGAGGCCAGGGCAGGGGCGGAGGCCGCGGCCGGGGCCCGGTGAGTGGCGGTGCCGGCGGCGGTCTTTCCGGCGCGGGGCCGGTGGGCGGGGGCCGGCCGCCCGCCGACTGTGTCGTGCCCACCGCCGCCGTCCGCAGGGTGACGGTCGGTTGACCGGCCGTCGCCGTCATGGTCTACTCCGGACCGTGACCGACACCGATGTGCGCCTGTGGCGGAGGGTCCACATGGACCTCGTCCGCTACGCGGGCTGCGTGTGTCGTCCGTCCTGCTGAATTCGCCTCCCTTTTCTTCGTGCGCGCCGCCGCTCGTGCCGCCGCGCGCTCCACGCGAACCTTCAGGACGGTACCCGTGTCTGTCTCCTCCCCTGTCCCCTCCTCGACGGCTTCCCGCGCTCCCGCGCCGACGAAGGCCGACCTCCTCGGCTTCGTCCGGCGCGTCGCCGCCGACGCCGGGCTGATCGCCTCCCTCCCGCTCGACCCGGAGGGCCGTACGTGGGTGCGGCTGGCCGGCCCCGGCGGCAGCGAAGCCTGGCTCATCGGCTGGCCGCCCGGCACCGGCACCGGCTGGCACGACCACGCCGACTCGGTGGGTGCCTTCGTGACGGCCGCCGGAGAACTCAGGGAGAACGCGCTCGCCGCCCGCCTGCCCACCGACGGCTGGAAGACCCTGGAACTCACCGACGGTGTGGACCGCGAACGCCGGCTGCCCGCCGGGGAGGGACGCGCCTTCGGGCGGCACCATGTCCACGAGGTGCTCAACGAGTCGCCCGACCGGCACGCCGTCTCCGTGCACGCCTATTACCCGCCCCTGCCGCGGATCCGCCGTTACAGTCGCACGGGCCAGGTCCTGCGCCTGGAAGAGGTCGAGCGTCCGGAGGACTGGCAGTGAGCGAACCGATCGGGATCGACGCGGTGCTGGAGCGGGTGCGCGAGGGGTACGCCCGCATCGAACCGCGCGCCGCGTACGGCGCCGCCGAGACCGGCGACGCGCTGCTCGTCGACATCAGGTACGCCGCCCTGCGTGATGCCGACGGGCTGATCCCGGGCGCGCTGGTGGTCGAGCGCAACGAACTCGAATGGCGCCTGGACCCGCGGGGCAGCCACCGCCTGCCCGAGGCCACCGGCCACGACCTGCGTGTCGTCGTGGTGTGCAACGAGGGCTACGCCTCCAGCCTCGCCGCGGAGTCCTTGCACCGCCTGGGTCTCCACCGGGCCACCGATCTGGTCGGCGGTTTTCAGGCGTGGCGCGCGGCGGGCCTGCCGGTGACGGCCGTGACGGCACCGGGCTGACGGAGCCGACGGGTCCTGCGCCGGCGGGACCCGGACCGGCGAGTTCGGCATGCCGCGTGACGGCGAGGACGGTGGGGCATGCGAAAGACGCCCACCCCTCGGGGGCGCGAGGTGTTCCGGCGCGGTCAGAACCCCTCGTCGCCGAGGAAGTCCGTGTCCTCGCCCTCCTCCTCCAGCGCCTGCCGTACCACTCTCAGGGCCATGCCCTCGGGGTAGCCCTTGCGGGCCAGCATGCCGGCGAGGCGGCGCAGTCTCTTGTCGCGGTCGAGTCCGCGGGTGGCGCTCAGCTTCCGGGCGACGAGTTCGCGTGCGGTCTCCTCCTCCTGCTCGGAGTCCAACTGGGAGACCGCCGCGTCGATCAGCGTGGAGTCGACTCCCTTGGTCCGAAGCTCCCGGGCGAGGGCACGACGGGCCAGCCCCCGGCCGTGGTGCCGGGACTCGACCCAGGCGTCGGCGAAGGCACTGTCGTTGATCAGGCCGACCTCCTCGAACCTGGACAGCACCTCCTCCGCGGCCTCGTCCGGGATCTCCCGCTTGCGCAGGGCGTCGGCGAGTTGCTTGCGCGTGCGCGGGGTCCCGGTGAGCAGGCGCAGGCAGATCGCCCGCGCCTGCTCCACCGGGTCCCGCGGAGGTTCCCCCTTCTCGGCCCTCGACGAGGAAGTGGCACCTCCGTCCTCGGTGAACGGCTCCGCGTCCTCGCGGCGACGGCGCCCGCGCGGGCCGCCCGCCCCGCGAGCCCGGCCGCCGCCCCGGCGTGAGCCGCCGTCACGGCCCGCGTCCTCTTCGGGCCACGGCTCTGTGGTGAGGTACGCCGCGGAGGGGCCGTCCGCCGCGGCGAACGCGTCCGTCCCGTACGGAGCCGCCGCCGCTCCGTACGCGCCGTCCCCCGCCGCCCCGGCGGAACCCTCGTCGCCCGGTCGCGGCCGCTCACGCTCCCGCGCGGCGCCGTCCGGACGGGCGGTGTACTCGGCCCAGTCGGTACGTCGTGTCACGGATCAGCTCTTGGCTGCCGCGGCCTTGGACTTGGTGGCCTTGGCCGTCGCGGGGGCGGGCACCGCCGGTGCGGCGTCGGCGGCGGAGACCGCGGCGTCCGTGCCCGGCTCGGCGGCCGGCTCCTCGGGACGCACGCCGACGCCCAGCTTCTCCTTGATCTTCTTCTCGATCTCGTTGGCGAGGTCGGGGTTGTCCTTGAGGAAGTTGCGCGCGTTCTCCTTGCCCTGGCCGAGCTGGTCGCCCTCGTACGTGTACCAGGCACCGGCCTTGCGGACGAAGCCGTGCTCCACGCCCATGTCGATCAGGCCGCCCTCGCGGCTGATGCCCTGGCCGTAGAGGATGTCGAACTCGGCCTGCTTGAAGGGCGGCGCGACCTTGTTCTTGACGACCTTGCAGCGGGTCCGGTTGCCGACCGCCTCCGTGCCGTCCTTCAGGGTCTCGATGCGGCGGATGTCGATGCGCACCGAGGCGTAGAACTTCAGCGCGCGGCCACCGGTCGTGGTCTCCGGGGAGCCGAACATCACGCCGATCTTCTCGCGGAGCTGGTTGATGAAGATCGCGGTGGTCTTGGACTGGTTGAGCGCGCTGGTGATCTTCCGAAGGGCCTGGCTCATCAGACGGGCCTGGAGACCCACGTGGCTGTCGCCCATCTCGCCCTCGATCTCCGCGCGCGGGACGAGCGCGGCGACCGAGTCGATGACGATGAGGTCGAGGGCGCCGGAGCGGACCAGCATGTCCACGATCTCCAGGGCCTGCTCGCCGTTGTCCGGCTGGGACAGGATCAGGTTGTCGATGTCGACGCCGAGCTTCTTCGCGTACTCGGGGTCGAGGGCGTGCTCCGCGTCCACGAACGCGACCTGACCGCCGGCCTTCTGCGCGTTGGCCACGGCGTGCAGGGTCAGGGTCGTCTTGCCCGAGGACTCGGGGCCGTAGATCTCCACGACACGGCCGCGCGGGAGGCCGCCGACGCCGAGCGCCACGTCGAGGGCGGTGGACCCGGTCGAGATGACCTCGATGGGCTCCCTCGACCGCTCGCCCATGCGCATGACCGCGCCCTTGCCGAATTGCCGTTCAATCTGTGCGAGCGCGGCGTCCAGGGCCTTCTCGCGGTCGGTTCCTGCCATGGGTTCCACCCGGTTTGCTTGATTCGATCGCTTCACGTCAAAGACGCTAATGCCTGCCACTGACAATGCGCCTCGATGCGGGTCCGGCCTGTGGATAACTCGGGCACTTCTCCGTCCAAACCCAGTCGAATCGCCCGTCACGAGCCTCGCCGGAGCCTCCATAAGAATGGATGTTCGATTTTTGTGTCAAGCGCACCACGCGGCACCTCCGAGCGTACGCCGCCCCGTCCTGGGGCTAGAGTGCGCGGACGGGACGCCGCGCGAAGAGGGGGCACCATGGCCAAGGTCAGCATCAGTCTCGACGCCGAACTGGTGGTGGAGGTGATGGTCCTGGCCGGCATCGGCTCGCCCCAGGACGCCGTCGAGGCGGTGGTCCGCGACTACATCGCGCGCGGCCACCGCACGGAGACCCGTACGGGCGCCACGGACCGCAACCTGCGCGAGGCCGACGTCAAGCCGCAGGACGCGCAGGGCTGAGCCCGCCGGTGACGCGGCACGGTGCCGTCCTTGCCGGACGGCACGGTGCCGCCGGTGCCGCGCCGGCTCCTCAGACGGAGCCCCCCTGCCCGGAGCCCTCCTCGCCGGTGGACTCCTCACCACGCCGCCGCGCCCACAGCTTGCGCGCGCGCATGAAGGCCCCCGGACCGCCCCCGCGGCGGTCGCGGTGCCCGTGGACACGAGGGTCGTCCGTCACGTCGTACCGCTTGACGTACGCCCCGAGGAACGCCTGCAGCGTGGCGACCGCCGGGATGGCGATCAGGGCACCGACGGCGCCGAGCAGCGCGGTGCCCGCGATGACCGAGCCGAACGCGACCGCGGGATGGATGTCCACGGTCTTCGACGTCAGCTTGGGCTGCAGCACGTAGTTCTCGAACTGCTGGTAGATCACCACGAAGACCAGCACCCACAGCGCGTACCAGGGGTTGACCGTGAAGGCGATCAGCATGGGCAGGGCGCCCGCGAGATAGGTGCCGATGGTGGGGATGAACTGCGACACCAGGCCCACCCACACGGCGAGCGCGGGCGCGTAGGGCACCGCCAGGATCTCCAGCAGGATGTAGTGGGCGACGCCGGAGATCAGCGCCATCAGCCCGCGCGAGTACAGGTAGCCGCCCGTCTTGTCGACGGCGATCTCCCACGCGCGCAGCACCTCGGCCTGCCGGGCGGGCGGCAGGACGGAGCACAGCCCGCGCCGCAGCCGGGGGCCGTCGGCGGCGAAGTAGAACGAGAACAGCAGGATCGTCAGGAGCTGGAAGAGGCCTCCGAGGACCTGGGCGGACACGTCCAGGACGCCGGTGGCGCTGTTCTGCACGTAGTTGCGCAGCCAGTCGGAGCGGAGCAGGCCCTCCTGGACGTCCACCCTTCTCAGTTCGGTGTGGAAGTGGCCGTTGATCCAGTTGATCACGGAGTCGAGGTAGTCCGGGAAGTCCTCGACCATCTTGACGATCTGGCCCGCGAGCATCGAGCCGAGCAGCGTCACGAACCCCGCGGCGGCGATGAGCACGGTGAGGAAGACGAGGAAGGTCGCCAGTCCGCGGCGCATGCCGCGCGCGGCCATCCAGCTCACCGCGGGTTCTATGGCGAGCGCCAGGAAGAACGCGATGAGGATGTTGATCAGCAGGCCGGTGAGCTGGTGGAAGGCCCAGCTCCCCAGTTGGAAGACGGCGACCAGGGAGAGGGCCAGCACCATGGCCCGCGGCAGCCACCGCGGCATGCGCGCACCCGGTCCCGCGCTGCCACCGTTGGGGGGAGGAGCGGGCGGCGTCGTGCCGGACGGGGAGTCGTGCCGGGTCGTCCGCCCGGTCTCGTCTGTGGATGCCACGCACCAAGTCTCACCCACGCGCGTGACGGCGATTCCCCGGTCGCCGGTGTTCGTGACCGACGTGACAGCGATTCCCCGGTCCCCGGTCTCCGTGACCCGTCAGCGCTGCTCCTGTGGCACGTTCATGACGGTGCAGACCACACGCCACACGTCCTTGGCGTCCCAGCCGGCGTCCAGTGCCTCGTGCACCGTACGACCGCCGAGTTCCGTCATGACGTGATCGCGCGCGAAGGTCTCGGCGTACCCCCGGCCGAAGTGCTCCGTCATCCGCTCCCAGAAGACCGTCAACCGCATGACTCCAGTATCCCGCCCCTGAGAGTGGGCCCGGCGCCGGGACCGGGTGCCGGGGCGCTTTCCGTCCTACGGTCTGACGCATGGCCGAAAACGGAGCTTCCCCACTCCCCCCGACGCCCCCGGCGCGCACCCCGCTCGCGCGCGCGGAGCACTTCGTCTGGCTCACCGCGCGCGTGCTGGAGCAGCGCCTGTTCGCCCACCACTTCCGCGGCGGCGGCGCCGACCCGGTGGAGACCGCGCTGGACGCCTACCGCAACGAGGACGGCGGATACGGCCACGCGCTGGAGCCCGATCTGCGCGGCCCGGTCAGCCAGCCGCTGCACACCGCGCACGCCCTGGCCGTCCTGGACGCCGTCGGACGGTGCGGCGGGCAGCGCGTGGAACGCGTGTGCCGCTACCTGACCTCCGTCTCCACCGCCGACGGTGCCCTGCCGGCCCTCCTTCCCAGCCAGCGCGGTTACCCGACCGCGCCCTTCGTGCCCGTGGTGGACGACCCGCCCGGGGACCTGCTCGCCACCGGTCCGGTGGCCGGTCTGCTGCACCGCAACGAGGTCTGGCACGCCTGGCTGTTCCGGGCCACGGACTTCTGCTGGCGGGCGGTCGAGTCGCTGGGGACCACGCACCCGTACGAGGTGGAGGCCGCCGTCACCTTCCTGGACTCCGTCCCCGACCGCCCGCGCGCGCGGGCGGCGGCCGACAGGCTGGGCCGCCTCGTGCGCGAGCAGCGCCTCGCGGTGCTGGACCCCGACGACCGTGACGCGTACCCGGTCCCGCCGGGCTACGCGCCGGGCGAGCACCACTTCCCGCACGACTACGCGAGGGATCCGCTCTCCCTCGCGCGCGCGTGGTTCACGGACGCCGAGATGGCCCGGTCCCTCGACTTCCTCTCCGCGGAGCAGCACGAGGACGGCGGCTGGCCCGTGCGGTGGCGCCGGTGGGCACCCGCTCCGGCGCTGGAGGCGCGCCCCCGGGTGACGCTGGACGCCTTGCGCACCCTGCGGGCCTACGGCCGCCCCCTCGGCTGACCGGGCCGGCCCTCCTCAGCCGCCCAGGGCCCGCACGCCGGCGGTCACGGCGACGGCCGCCGCGACCACGAGCAGGAACGGTGCCCGCAGCAGCAGGGCCACGGCGGCCGCGGCGACTCCCGCGGCCCGCGCGTCGAGGACGAGCGCGTGTCCGTCCGCGAAGGTCTGCTGGGCGGTGAGCGCGGCGAGGAGGGCGACGGGCAGCAGGGCGGCGAGCCGCCTGACCACCGGCCGCTCCAGGGCGCCCGCGGGCACCAGCAGCCCGATGAGCTTGACGGCGTAGCAGCCGACTGCGGTCACGCCGATCGCGATCCAGATGTTCACCGCTCTCCCTCCCGGCCGGAGCCCTGGACGGGGCCCCGCGCGCCGTCCCGCCCATCGTCCTCTGCGTCCTTGCGCGGGGATGCCGCCACGGTTTCGCTTCCGCGGCGTCCCCGCGCCCACAGGACGGCCGGCGCCGCCAGGGCCGCCACCAGGACGGGCACGCCGGCGGGCAGGACGGGCAGCAGACCGAGCCCGAGGAGCACGGCCAGGGCGGCGACCGCCCGCTCGGTGGTGGTCTTCAGCATCGGCGCGAGCAGAGCGAGGAAGACCGCCGGTCCGGCCGCGTCCAGGCCCCAGGCGTCGGTGTCCCCGATGGCCTCCGCGCCCATCGCGCCGAGCAGGGTGGTGAGGTTCCACAGCACGTACAGGGTGAGTCCGGTGACGGTGAACCCGATCCGCACCGCGCGCCGCGTTGGCTGCGCGAGCGCCACGGCGGTCGTCTCGTCGATCACCCACTGCGCGGCGAACGGCCGCACCGCGCGCGGGAGGGCCAGCAACTGCGAAAGACGCAGTCCGTAGAAGGCGTTGCGCACGCCGAGGAAGAAGGCCCCCGCCGCGGCCGTGAGCGGATTGCCGCCGGCCGCGAGCGCCCCCACGAGCGCGAACTGGGACGCCCCGGTGAAGACGAGGAGGCTGAGCGCGCACGTCTGGAGCAGCGTGAGTCCGCTGCCCGCCGAGGTCACCCCGAAGGCGAACCCGGACAGTCCGACGGCGACGCCCACTCCGAGGGCGTCCCGTACGACCGCGGAGTCCGGTTTGCGTGCGGTGTCCGTTTCCCTGTTCCCGTCCCTGTCCGTGACCGGGACGACTGTCTGATCTGCCACATGTCGGACGGTAGGAGAAGTCGCCGCCGCGCGTCTTGTACGTTCTTGCGCTCCCGCCGGTAGGCGCCGGGAGGCACCCCCACGATGCGGGTGAAGTGCCGGTTCAGGTGGGGCTGGTCGGTGAACCCCACGGCGACGGCCGCCTCGGCCGGGGTCGTCCCGGCGTCCAGCATCCGCCGGGCCCGGCGCACCCGGGCGTCCGTCAGCCAGGTGTGGGGCGGCATCCCGTACGCGTCCCGGAAGGCCCGCAGCAGTGCGAACGGGCTGCTGCCGAGTTCCGCGGCCAGCGCCTCCAGGCTCGGCGGGTCGGCCATGCGCTCCTCCAGCGCGGCATGCGCGCGTGCCGCGACGCGGGCGCCGGCGGTCCGCACGTCCCGCCTCGGCAGCGGGCCTCCGTTCAGCCGCAGCAGCCGGGTCACGGCCACGCGCAGCAGGGTGTCGGCGGCGAGCGCGTTGCCCTCGTCGGTGGCCCGCAGCACCCGGTGCACCAGCTCGACGCTGTACGGGTCGTCGAGCACCGGCCGGACGAACCCCGGCGTCCCGCGCAGGGTGGTCGTCTCCGCCGCGATCGCGGCCACCACCTCGGGTGCGGGATACACGGCCCCGTATCGCCAGCCCTCCGGTGTCCCCGCGCGTCCCGTGTGCGGGGTGTCGGGGTTGACCAGGGCGAGCGATCCGGCGGCCGCGTACTGGTCGCTCCCGCCGTGGTGGAAGATCTCCGCGCCGTCGGCGATGGCGGCGATGACGAAGTGCTCGTGCGTGTGACGGACGAAGGTCTTCCGTATGTACTGGGCCCGCAGCAGGTCGACACCGGGCAGCTCGGCGTACTGCCAGTGCCGTGCCCGCTCACCCGATCCCGCCATGGGTCCATTCTCCGCCACGCCCGGCGAGCCGCCCGCCCCGGCCCGTTCGCCCGGCTCGGGCCGATTGTCAGTGCCCGGGTGCACGATGGATCCATGGTCAGCTCCGCACACCGGGCCCTCGACGGCTTCTCCCCCGCGACCCGCGGCTGGTTCACGGGCGCCTTCTCCGCGCCCACCGCCGCCCAGGCGGGCGCGTGGCGGGCCATCGGTGAGGGCTCGGACGTGCTGGTGGTCGCCCCCACCGGCTCCGGCAAGACGCTGGCCGCCTTTCTCGCCGCCCTGGACGAGCTGGCCTCCACGCCCCCGCCGGCCGACCCCAGGAAGCGCTGCCGTGTGCTGTACGTCTCCCCGCTCAAGGCCCTGGCCGTCGACGTCGAGCGGAACCTGCGCAGTCCGCTGACCGGCATCCGCCAGGAAGCCGTCCGGCTCGGTCTGCCCGAGCCCGAGGTGAAGGTCGGCATCCGCTCGGGCGACACCCCGGCCGCCGAGCGCCGGGCCCTGTCCACCCGCCCTCCGGACATCCTGATCACGACGCCGGAGTCCCTGTTCCTGATGCTCACGTCGGCCACCCGCGACGCGCTGACCGGTGTGGAGACGGTCATCCTGGACGAGGTGCACGCGGTGGCGGGCACCAAGCGCGGCGCCCACCTCGCGCTCACCCTGGAGCGCCTGGACGAGCTGCTGCCGAAGCCGGCCCGCCGCATCGGCCTGTCGGCGACGGTCCGCCCGGTGGACGAGGTGGCCAGGTTCCTCGCCCCCCGCGGCAAGGTGGAGATCGTCCAGCCGGCCTCGGGCAAGGAGTTCGACCTCTCCGTCGTCGTCCCGGTGGAGGACCTGGGCGAGCTGGGCGGCTCCCCGGTCGCCGACGGCAACGAGGGCGCCGAACGCCCGTCGATCTGGCCGCACGTCGAGGAACGCATCACCGACCTCGTCCAGTCGCACCGCTCCACGATCGTCTTCGCGAACTCCCGGCGCCTCGCCGAGCGCCTGTGCAACCGGCTCAACGAGATCGCCTACGAGCGGGCGACCGGCGAACCCCTGGACGAGCACCACTCCCCCGCGCAGCTCATGGGCGGCTCGGGTGCCGCGCAGGGCGCCCCGCCCGTGATCGCCCGCGCCCACCACGGCTCGGTCTCCAAGGAGCAGCGCGCCCTCGTCGAGGAGGACCTCAAGGCGGGCCGCCTGCCCGCCGTGGTCGCCACGTCCAGCCTGGAGCTCGGCATCGACATGGGCGCCGTCGACCTCGTCGTCCAGGTCGAGTCCCCGCCCTCCGTCGCCTCCGGCCTCCAGCGCGTGGGCCGGGCGGGTCACCAGGTCGGCGCCGTCTCGACCGGCGTGGTCTTCCCGAAGTACCGCGGTGACCTGGTGCAGGCCGCCGTGGTCACCGAGCGGATGCGCAGCGGCGCCATCGAGGCCCTGCGGATCCCCGCGAACCCGCTGGACGTCCTGGCCCAGCAGCTCGTCGCGATGACCGCGCTGGACACCTGGCAGGTCGACGACCTGCTCGCCACCGTCCGCCGCGCCGCCCCCTTCGCCTCGCTCCCGGAGTCGGCGTTCACCGCCGTCCTCGACATGCTCGCCGGCCGGTATCCGTCCGACGCGTTCGCCGAACTGCGCCCGCGCGTGGTGTGGGACCGGGTCGCGGGCACCGTCACCGGCCGCCCGGGTGCCCAGCGCCTCGCCGTCACCTCCGGCGGCACGATCCCCGACCGCGGGCTCTTCGGCGTCTTCCTCGCCGGGGCCGACCCCAAGAAGGGCGGCGGCCGGGTCGGCGAGCTGGACGAGGAGATGGTGTACGAGTCCCGTGTCGGGGACGTCTTCACGCTCGGCACCAGTTCCTGGCGCATCGAGGACATCACGCGCGACCGCGTGCTGGTCTCCCCCGCTCCGGGTGTGCCGGGCAGGCTGCCGTTCTGGAAGGGCGACCAGCTCGGCCGCCCCCTCGAACTGGGCCGCGCGCTGGGCGCCTTCCTGCGCGAGGTCGGCTCCCTCGGCAAGGACGACGCCCGGCTGCGCCTGCTCACCGCGGGCCTGGACGCCTGGGCCGCGGACAACGTGCTGTCCTACCTCGACGAACAGCGCGAGGCCTGCGGCCACGTCCCCGACGACCGCACCATCGTCGTGGAGCGCTTCCGGGACGAGCTCGGCGACTGGCGCGTCGTCGTCCACTCCCCCTTCGGCGCCCAGGTCCACGCCCCCTGGGCGCTCGCGCTCGGCGCCCGCCTGTCCGAGCGGTACGGCATGGACGCCCAGGTCATGCACGCCGACGACGGCATCGTGCTGCGCCTGCCGGACGCCGACCTGATGAGCCTCGACCTGCTCGACCAGGACCCGGCCGGGCTCGGCCGGGAGTACGACGCCGGGCAGGCGCCGGTCGGCGCGGCCGACGTCGTCTTCGACAAGGGCGAGGTCGACCGGGTCGTCACCGACCAGGTGGGCGGATCGGCCCTGTTCGCGTCCCGTTTCCGCGAGTGCGCCGCCCGCGCGCTGCTGCTGCCCCGCCGCAGCCCCGGCAAGCGCACCCCGCTGTGGCAGCAGCGTCAGCGCGCCGCGCAGTTGCTCGAGGTGGCGAGCGAGTACGGCTCGTTCCCGATCGTGCTGGAAGCGGTCCGCGAGTGCCTCCAGGACGTCTTCGACGTGCCCGGCCTGGTCGAGCTGATGGGCGACCTGGAGTCCCGCAAGGTACGCCTGGTGGAGGTCACCACCCCGGAGCCGTCCCCCTTCGCCCGTTCCCTGCTGTTCGGGTACGTCGCCCAGTTCCTGTACGAGGGCGACTCTCCGCTGGCCGAGCGCCGTGCGGCCGCCCTGTCGCTGGACTCGCGGCTGCTGGCCGAGCTGCTCGGCCAGACGGAGCTGCGCGAACTGCTCGACGCGGACGTGCTCACCGAGCTGGAGCGCGAGCTGCAGTGGCTCACCGAGGACCGGCGCGTCAAGGACCCCGAGGGCGTCGCCGACCTGCTGCGGGTGCTCGGCCCGCTCACGGACGCCGAACTGGCGGAGCGCGGCGCGGAACCACCGTGGGCGCGGGAGCTGGCCTCGGCCCGCCGCGCGATCAGGGTCCGGATCGCCGGCGCGGACCACTGGGCGGCGATCGAGGACGCGGGCCGGCTGCGGGACGCGCTGGGCACGGCGCTGCCCGTCGGTGTGCCCGAGGCGTTCACCGAGCCGGTCAAGGACCCGCTCGGCGACCTCCTCGCCCGCCATGCCCGCACCCACGGCCCCTTCACCTCGGTCACCGCCGCGGCCCGCTTCGGACTGGGCGTCGCCGTGACCGAGGGCGCACTCCAGCGGCTCGCGGCGGCGGGCCGGGTCGTGCAGGGCGAGTTCCACCCGGCCGGGATCGGCCAGGAGTGGTGCGACGCGACCGTCCTGCGCAGGCTGCGCCGCCGTTCCCTGGCCGCGCTGCGGCACGAGCTGGAGCCGGTGCCGCCGGCCGCGCTCGGCCAGTTCCTGCCCCAGTGGCAGCACATCGGCAAGGGCCACGCGCTGCGCGGCATCGACGGGCTGGTGCGGGCGGTCGAGCAGTTGCAGGGCGCGGCCGTGCCCGCGTCGGCGCTGGAGAAGCTGGTCCTGCCGTCCCGCGTGGCGAACTACACGCCGGCGATGCTGGACGAGCTCACGGCGGCCGGCGAGGTGGTGTGGGCCGGAGCGGGTTCCCTGCCCGGCAAGGACGGCTGGGTCTCGCTCTATCTGGCGGACTCGGCCCCCTTGCTCCTGCCGCCCCCGCTCCCCCTGGAGACGACCGCCCTCCACCAGTCCGTGCTGGACGCCCTCTCCGGCGGCTACGGCCTGTTCTTCCGCCAGATCGCCGACCAGGTCCGCGCCACCACGCACCCGGACGCCACCGATCCGCAACTGGCCGACGCCCTGTGGGACCTGGCCTGGTCCGGCCGGCTGACGAACGACACCCTCTCGCCCCTGCGCTCCCTGCTGGGCTCGGGCCGCACCGCGGGCTCCACCGCCCACCGCGCCAAGCGCGCGGTGCCACGCGGACGCTACGGCTCGCTGACGGCCGCCGCCCGCGCCACCTCCCGCACCGGCCCTCCGACGGTGGCGGGTCGGTGGTCGCTGCTCCCGGCCCGCGAGGCCGACACCACGGTGCGCGCCCACGCCCTCGCCCGCACCCTGCTCGACCGGCACGGCGTGGTGACCCGCGGCGCCGTCGCAGCCGAGGGCGTCGAGGGCGGCTTCTCCGCGGTGTACCGCGTCCTGGCCGCCTTCGAGGAGAGCGGGCAGGCCCGGCGCGGGTATGTCGTGGAGGGGCTCGGCGCGGCCCAGTTCGCCATGGAGGGCGCCGTGGACCGGGTGCGCGCGGTCGCCAACGCCCGCGAGCGCGGCGACGGTCCACCGGGCCGCCCGGACTTCGGCGACGGCGGCCGGGGCCGTGCCGGCTCGCCCGACGGCACCCCGCCGGACGACTGGACCTCCGCCTTCGACGACTTCCCGGCCGGCGGCTACGGAGACGACGGCGCTCCCGGCCGTCTCGGCGACGGTCTCGCCCCCGCGGGGTCCTCCTCGCCGTACTCCTCGTACGGGGGCGACTACGACGAGCCCGGCGCCGGCGGCCCGCGGGGCGGGGGCGTCCAGGGCGGCTTCGGTGTCTCCCGCGGCGCGTACGACGTCGGTTTCCCCGGCCGGCGCGGACGCCCCTCCCCCGCCTCCCGGGCCGTCGTACTGGCCGCCGCCGACCCGGCGAACGCCTACGGCGCCGCCCTGAGCTGGCCCGAGCCGCCGCCCGGGGCCACGCACAAGCCGGGCCGCAAGGCGGGTTCCCTGGTGGTGCTGGTGGACGGGGAGCCGGCGCTCTACATGGAGCGCGGCGGCAAGACCCTGCTGCTGTGGCCCTCCGCCCCGGACGGCCCGCCGGCCGGGGATCCCGCTCTGCGCGCGGCGACGGAGGCGCTCGCCGAGGCCGCCCGCGCGGGCTCCCTCGGCACGGTCACGGTGGAACGCGTCAACGGCGAGACCGCCCTGACGTCCCCCCTCGGCCCGCTGCTGGAGGAGGCCGGGTTCATCGCGACCCCGCGCGGCCTGCGCATCAGGGCGTGAGCCTGTCACCCTTGACCCATGCCCGAAGGAGACACGGTCTGGCAGGCCGCCAAGAGGCTGCACGACGCGCTGGCCGGCCAGGTGCTGACCCTCAGCGACTTCCGCGTGCCCCGGTACGCGACGGTCGACCTCACCGGCCGCACCGTCCTGGACGTCACCCCCCGGGGCAAGCACCTGCTCACCCGCGTCGAGGGCGGTCTGACGGTGCACTCGCACCTCAGGATGGACGGTTCCTGGAAGGTGTTCGCCGCGGGGCAGCGCTGGAGCGGCGGACCCGCCCACCAGATCCGCGTCGTCCTCGGCACCGCCGACCACACGGCCGTCGGCTACCGCCTGCCGGTGCTGGAGGTGCTGCGCACCGCCGACGAACAGCGCGCCGTCGGCCATCTCGGCCCGGACCTGCTGGGCCCCGACTGGGACCCCGGGCAGGCCCTGGCCAACCTCCGGGCGGACCCGGCGCGTCCCCTCGGTGAGGCCCTGCTCGACCAGCGCAATCTCGCCGGGATCGGCAACGTCTACAAGTGCGAGCTGTGCTTCCTGCTCGGCGTCACCCCCTGGCTCCCGGTGGGCGAGCTGCCCGCCGACCGGACCGCCAGGCTCCCCGCGCTCGCCAGGAGACTCCTGGAGGCCAACCGCGACCGGCCGGTCCGCCGCACGACGGGCCTGCGCGGCCACGACCTGTTCGTCTACGGCCGCGCCCCGCGCCCGTGTCTGCGCTGCGGGACGTCCGTCCGCGTCGCCGACCAGGGCGACGGATCCCGCGAGCGGCCCACCTACTGGTGCCCCGCCTGCCAGACGGGCCCCGCCCCACGCCGGGGCGGCTTCACGGGTGCCGGGCGTCGAAGGACGGGCACATGACACCCCCACCGGCCAAGGGCACAGGGGCCGCACCGCCGGGACGACCACGGGCGTAGCTCCGACCGAGAAGAGCCTGCACCCACGCCGAAGGCCCGGCAGAACAACGGCGGCAGACGAGCCGAGCCCCGGCAGGACGGCAGGAACACCCCCGCCGCACCCCCTGCGGAGCGACTGCGGCACACCACCGAGCCCCCGCCCCTCACTCCCCCGGCCCCGCCCCGGACCGCCCGGCCTCCGCCCCGTCCCGGGAACCCCGTGACACCGCGGGACGCACCGTCGTCCGAAGGGCCCGGCGCCACCGTCCCGGCCCCACGGCACCCACCGCCCGGCTGCGCGGCACACAGTGCACGGGCAGCACGCTCAGCCCCCACCCGCCGACCGCGACGGCGCCCTCGACCGGGCCCGCGGCGGGCACCAGCGCGAGACGCAGCACGGCCCACCACCAGAGCGCGCCGAGCCCCAGCCCGGCCGCCCGGCGCACGGTCGCCGACGTCATCCGTTTTCGGCTTGGAACATCCAATGCTGCTTCTCGAGATCGGCGGTGATCTGGATGAAGATGTCCTGGCTCACGGGATCCGGCTCACCGGTCGTCGTGATCCGCTCCCGCATCCGGGCGATCACCGCGCCCAGGGCGTCCACCATCGACTGCACCGCCGCGCTGTCGTCGACCCAGCCCTCCGGCGTCACCCCGATACCGCTGCCCACGGCCACCGTGGCGGCCCGGCCGTCCGGTGACACACCGAGCGCCGAGGCACGCTCGGCCACTGTGTCGGAGTGGGTACGCGCGGTGGCGACGACCTCGTCGAGCTGGAGGTGCACGGAGCGGAAGCGCGGCCCGACGACGTTCCAGTGGATCTGCTTGGCCACCAGGCCGAGGTCCACCAGGTCGACGAGGGCGCCCTGCAACGCCTCGGAGACGATCTTCAGATCCGCATCGGTCAACGGGCTCTTGACGACGTACATCCGCACCTCCGTCGGTTCGCCCCCCGCTCATCCCCTCCACGATGACCGCCGCGCCGGTGACCGGCAAACCGGCGCACACGCCGCCCGCCGGCGCCTGCCCGGGCACGCAAAAACCCCGACCGCACCCCTCCGGTCGCCCGGAGAGGCCCTGGCCGGGGCCTCGTACGTTCGTGTGCCGTCGCTCAGGCGGCGACGACGCCCACCGCTTCCGCGGGCGCCTTGATGGTCACCCGTTCCGGTGGCACACCGGTCACCGACACGGAACCCAGCATGGGGCGCACCGGCGCGGGCACGGACTCGCTGGGAGTGGCCGCTGCGGACTGGGCCAGCTCCGCGAGGGCGAGTTCGTCGCTCACTTCTCGCATGAGTTCGGACATCCGTACGTCCAGCGCGTCGCAGATGGCGGACAGCAGCTCGGAGGACGCCTCCTTCTGCCCCCGCTCCACCTCGGAGAGATAGCCGAGTGAGACTCGGGCGGACGAGGAGACTTCGCGCAGAGTACGGCCCTGGCGTTGGCGCTGCCGACGCAGCACGTCACCCAGCAGGCGACGGAGCAGAATCATCGGTGGCTCCCTCCTCGGACCGCGTAGCCGCATCCTTCACGCCCCACCGTACCGCCTCGCGCCGCGGCCGTGCGGGGAGCGATGTCGTGTTCACTCAGGGCTGCAAACATCAAAACCCCCCGTTCCGTTCCGTATCCTGTGCCCGCTCATTCCCGGTCTGTTCGCCCGCAAGCTCCCTCAAAAGGAGTGCCAGCACGCTCCGTACACTCTCCATACGAATTTCCGCGCGGTCGCCGTTCAACCGCAGCGCCTCCACTTTTCCGCCAGGGGCGGATCGGTCAGATGATGCCAAAGGTCCGTCGACGGCCACGTAGACCGTCCCCACCGGCTGCCCGTCCTGGGGGTCGGGGCCGGCGACACCCGTCGTCGCGATGCCCCAGTCGGACCCCAGCGCCTCGCGCACACCGGCCGCCATCTCCGCGGCGACCCGCGGGTCCACCGCTCCCCTGGCCGCCAGCAGCTCGGCGTCGACGCCGAGCAGTTCCCGCTTGAGTTCCGTGGCGTAGGCGGTCACCGAACCGCGGAAGACCTTCGACGCCCCGGGGACCGAGGTGATCCCGGCCGCCACCAGCCCACCGGTCAGCGACTCGGCGATCGCAAGGGTCTGCCCCTTCGCCGTGAGCAGTCGCACCACGTCGGCGGCTGTGGAACTCACCCTTCAGTCTCCCTCAACGCCGCTCTGCGCTCCGCCATTCCCTGCCGGCGCAGGACGATGGCCTGCTTCACGTAGTCCAGCCCGGTCACCACGGTCAGCACGACCGCCGCCGCCATCACCCAGAACCTCAGGGTGGCCAGCGGCCCCGTCAGGGCCAGGACGTACATGCCGACGGCCACGCCCTGGGTGAGGGTCTTCAGCTTGCCGCCGCGGCTCGCGGGGATGACGCCGTACCGGATGACCAGGAAACGCAGCAGGGTGATCCCCAGCTCCCGGCCCAGGATGACGGCCGTCACCCACCACGGCAGGTCGCCCAGCGCGGACAGACAGATCAGCGCCGCCCCCATGATCGCCTTGTCGGCGATGGGGTCGGCGATCTTCCCGAAGTCGGTGACGAGGTTGTAGGTGCGGGCCAGATGCCCGTCGAAGAGGTCGGTGATCATGGCGATGGCGAAGGCCGCCCAGGCGAACGAACGCCAGGCCGGGTCGTACCCGCCGTTGCCCAGCAGCAGCGCGACGAACGCCGGCACCAGGAGCAGCCTCAGCATCGTCAGCAGGTTGGCGACGTTCCACACGCTCGCCTGGTTGACGGCCGCAGCCGCGATCTTCCCGCTCCGCCCGGCGGCACCGCCCTCGGTCGCGCCCCGCTCCGCGGAGGCACCCGGAGCCCTGCGGTCCGCCGCTTCCTGCGAGGACGCTCCCGTGGCGCCGCGCGGCCCGGTCCGCGGCGTGCTGGAGGAGCCGCCCGCCGCGGACGCCGGGACTCCGGTCATCTGGCCGCCTCCTCGCTCCGCGGGGGCGTGCCCGGCAGCGGCTCGGCCACCAGGTCGACACCCTCCGTACCGACCACCTTCGCGTCGACCATACGACCGGGACGGAGACCTTCGCCGCTCGTGAGGAGCACCTGGCCGTCCGTCTCCGGCGCCTGGTGCGCCGCGCGCCCGTGGACACCCTCCTCCTCGTCCACGGACTCCACGAGTACCCGCACGGTCGATCCCACGCGCTCCTCGGCCCGCTGCGAGACGAGTTCCTCGGCGAGTCGGGACACGCGTGCCAGCCGCTCGGCGACGACGTCCTCGTCCAGCTTGCCGTCGTACGTGGCGGCCTCGGTGCCCTCCTCGTCGGAGTAGCCGAAGACCCCGATGGCGTCGAGCCGGGCGTGGTTGAGGAACCGCTCCAGCTCCGCGAGGTCGGCCTCGGACTCGCCCGGGAAGCCGACGATGAAGTTGGAGCGCACACCGGCCTCGGGGGCCTTGCTCCGGATGGTGTCCAGCAGTTCCAGGAAGCGGTCGGTGTCGCCGAAGCGGCGCATCGCGCGCAGCACGTTCGGCGCGGAGTGCTGGAAGGACAGGTCGAAGTAGGGCATGACCTTCGGCGTGGAGGTCAGCACGTCGATGAGGCCGGGGCGCATCTCGGCCGGCTGGAGGTAGCTGACCCGCACCCGCTCGATGCCGTCGACTTCGGCCAGCTCGGGCAGCAGCGACTCGAGCAGGCGGATGTCGCCGAGGTCCTTGCCGTAGGAGGTGTTGTTCTCGGAGACCAGCATGATCTCCTTGACGCCCTGCTCGGCCAGCCACCGCGTCTCGTTCAGGACGTCGCTGGGGCGGCGCGAGATGAAGGAGCCGCGGAAGGAGGGGATGGCGCAGAAGGAGCAGCGCCGGTCGCAGCCGGAGGCCAGCTTCACCGAGGCGACCGGGGAGCCGTCCAGGCGGCGGCGCAGGGGTGCGCGCGGACCGGAGGCGGGGGCGACGCCCTCGGGCAGGTCGGCCGGGCCGTGCCCGGGCAGCGCGACGGAGACGCCGGCCTCCTGACGCTCGGCGGGGCTGATCGGCAGGAGCTTGCGCCGGTCGCGCGGGGTGTGGGCGGCGTGGACGCCGCCGCTGAGGATGGTCTGGAGCCGGTCGGAGATGTCGGCGTAGTCGTCGAAGCCGAGGACGCCGTCGGCCTCCGGGAGGGCCTCGGCGAGTTCCTTGCCGTACCGCTCGGCCATGCAGCCCACGGCGACCACGGCCTGGGTTCTTCCGTGGCCCTTGAGGTCGTTGGCCTCCAGGAGGGCGTCCACGGAGTCCTTCTTGGCGGCCTCGACGAAGCCGCACGTGTTCACGACGGCGACGTCCGCTTCCTCGGCGTCCTCCACGAGCTTCCAGCCGTCCGCCTCCAGACGGCCTGCGAGCTCCTCCGAGTCCACCTCGTTACGGGCGCAGCCAAGGGTGACGAGTGCGACGGTACGGCTTTCAGGCATGGGCTCAAGACTACTTCGTCCCGCCGACGCCCCACGTCGACGGGGTTGGCCGATCCCGGCCAACCCCGTACGCGCTCGTCCCTCCCGGGCCGCTCATCCGACCTGCGGATCGCCCTTCGTGTACGTCAGGCGCTCCACGGCACCCGGCCGGAAGTCGTCCTCGATCTTCTTGCCGTTGACGTACAGCTCGATGGCACCGGCGTCACCGAGGACGAGGTCGACCTTCTCGTTGTCCTGGAAGGTCTTGGAATCGCCCCGTTCGAGCAGGCCGTCGAAGAGCAGCCGGCCGCTGTGGTCCTTGGCCGAGATCCAGCTGCGTCCCTCGGGGGCGCTGACCTTGACGGTCACCTTGTCGCGGGGCGCGGCGGCGATCGCGCTGTCGGTCGGGTCGGGCTTCGGGTCGGTGGGCTTCTTGGGCTGGGCCGTCGCCGGGGCCGACTTCCCGGCCGTCGGCCGGGCGCCCTCGGCGACGCTCGCCTCGGAGCCGCCTTCGTCGCCGCCCTTGACGAGCGTGAACCCGACGAAGCCGATCACGACGACGATCGCGGCGACCATGGCCGCGGTCCAGTTGGGGCCGCGCCGCTCGGGACGGATCCGTTCCGCCTCGAACAGGGGCGCGGCCGGCGTGGCCGCCGGACGTCCGCCGTGCTCGGCGTCGTACTGCGCGACGAGCTCGGCAGGGTCGAGCCGGACGGCCTTGGCCAGCGTTCTGATGTGCCCGCGGGCGTACACGTCGCCGCCGCAGGGCGTGAAGTCGTCCGCCTCGATGGCCTGCACGATGGCGACCCTCACGCGGGTGGCGCCGCTGATGTCGTCGACGGTCAACCCGGCGGCGACGCGGGCCTGTTGCAGGGCGCGGCCGACGGAGGGGCGGGCTTCCTCGGATACGTCGTGGGACACGTCTTCGGTCGGACGCTCGTCTTCAGGGGAGTTGCCGATGGACACGGGGGCGCCTTTCGAGCGTTTAGCCGCCTGTGCTGGACGTTCAGTCTAGGGGGGGTACGAACGGGTGGGGCAACCGGACGGGGGGACTTGTACGCCATCGGTATGCGTTCGTGTCCCGACGGCGGTGTACCTCTTTGCCCCTTCCCCCAAGTTGACGTACGGGGTGGGGAAACGGTTGCCCGGGGAACCCCGGCGGGTGGGGCGGGGCCGGCCCGCCGACCGCGGTGACCGGCCGCGCGAGGGCCCCGCGCGCCCCCTCGCCGGCCCCTCGGACCTACCCCTCGGACTCGCCCCGGATCACCGCCAGCACACCGTCGAGCTCGTCCGCCTTCACCAGGACGTCCCGCGCCTTCGAGCCCTCGCTCGGTCCGACGATGTTCCGCGACTCCATCAGGTCCATCAGCCGTCCCGCCTTGGCGAAGCCGACGCGCAGCTTGCGCTGGAGCATGGACGTCGACCCGAACTGCGTGGAGACGACCAGTTCGACCGCCTGGCACAGCAGGTCGAGGTCGTCGCCGATGTCCTCGTCGATCTCCTTCTTCTGCTTGGTGCCGACGACGACGTCGTCCCGGAAGACGGGCGCCATCTGCTCCTTGCAGTGCCGGACGACGGCCGCGACCTCCTCCTCCGTCACGAAGGCGCCCTGCATACGGGTCGGCTTGTTCGCGCCCATCGGCAGGAAGAGGCCGTCGCCCTTGCCGATCAGCTTCTCGGCGCCGGGCTGGTCGAGGATGACGCGGCTGTCGGCGAGCGAGGACGTGGCGAAGGCCAGCCGCGAGGGCACGTTCGCCTTGATCAGACCGGTGACCACGTCGACGGACGGCCGCTGCGTGGCGAGCACCAGGTGGATGCCGGCCGCGCGCGCGAGCTGCGTGATCCGCACGATCGCGTCCTCGACGTCCCGCGGCGCGACCATCATCAGGTCGGCCAGCTCGTCCACGATCACCAGCAGGTACGGGTACGGCTGGAGCTCGCGCTCACTGCCCTCGGGCGGCTTGACCCTGCCCTCGCGCACGGCCCGGTTGAAGTCGTCGATGTGCCGGTAGCCGTAGGCCGCGAGGTCGTCGTAACGCAGGTCCATCTCGCGCACCACCCACTGGAGGGCCTCGGCGGCCCGCTTCGGGTTGGTGATGATCGGCGTGATCAGGTGCGGGATGCCCTCGTACGCGGTCAGCTCGACCCGCTTGGGGTCGACGAGGATCATCCGGACGTCCTCCGGGGTCGCCCGCATCATGATCGAGGTGATCAGGCAGTTGATGCAGGACGACTTGCCGGAACCGGTGGCGCCGGCGACCAGCATGTGCGGCATCTTCGCCAGGGAGTGCATCACGTAGCCGCCCTCGACGTCCTTGCCGAAGGCGACCAGCATCGGGTCGTCGTCCTCGGCGGACTCCGCGAGTCGCAGCACGTCGCCGAGGTTGACCATCTCCCGGTCGGTGTTGGGGATCTCGATGCCGACCGCGGACTTGCCGGGGATCGGGCTGATGATCCGCACGTCGGGGCTGGCGACGGCGTACGCGATGTTCTTGGTCAGCGCCGTGATCCGCTCGACCTTCACGGCGGGGCCGAGCTCGACCTCGTACCGCGTGACCGTCGGGCCCCGGGTGAAGCCCGTGACGGCCGCGTCGACCTTGAACTCGGTGAAGACGGTGGTCAGTGAGTCGACCACGGCGTCGTTGGCGGCGCTGCGCGCCTTCCCGGGCCCGCCGCGCGTGAGGAGGTCCAGGGCCGGCAGGGAGTACGTGATGTCCCCGGAGAGCTGGAGCTGCTCGGCGCGCGGCGGCAGTTCGCGCTCCTGCGGGGGCGGGGTCTTGGTGAGGTCGGGAACGCCTCCGGCGGCCGGGGTCCGCTCGGCGGCGTCCTTCCTGAGCTTGCCCGGCTGCGGCCGCGCGGCCGGCACCGGCGTGGGGGTGGTGGGCTCGCGGTCCCCGGTGCCCACGCCCTGGGTGAGGTCGGCGACCAGCGGCGACGGCGGCATCCCGTGGAGCACGGCGCCGTCGAGCGCGGCTGCCGCCGCGGCGGCGACGTCCACGGCGTCCATCGGCCGGTTCCCGTCGGGCTGCGGCGCGGCGGACCGGCGGGGCCGGGCGCGGCGCCGGGCGAGCGCCTCCTGCTCGACGCCGTCGGGGTCGTACGGCTCGGCGGCCGGGGCACCGCGCCTGCGGGGACGCGCGGGAAGCGCCTCGCGCCACTGCTCGTCGTAGCGCTCGTCGTCGTCGGTGAAGTCCTCCGCCACGGGGTCGCTGACGAGGCCGAGCCGCACGCCGAGCTGCCGCAGCCGCTGCGGGACGGCGTTGACGGGGGTGGCGGTGACGACCAGGAGCCCGAAGACGGTGAGCAGCACCAGCAGCGGCACGGCCAGCACGTCGGTCATCGTGTACGACAGGGGGGTCGCCGCGCCCCAGCCGATCAGGCCGCCGGCGTCCCTTATGGCCTGCATGCCGGCGCTGCGGGCCGGGGATCCGCAGGCGATGTGGACCTGGCCGAGCACGCCGATGACGAGGGCGGACAGGCCGATGACGATCCGGCCGTTGGCCTCGGGCTTCTCGGGGTGCCGGATCAGCCGGACGGCGACGGCACCGAAAAGGATCGGGGCGAGCAGGTCGAGCCGGCCGAAGGCCCCGGTCACCAGGATCTCGACGAGGTCGCCGACGGGGCCCTTCAGGTCGGCCCAGGTACCGGCGGCGACGATCAGCGCGATACCGAGGAGCAGCAGGGCGACGCCGTCCTTGCGGTGGGCCGGGTCGAGGTTCCTCGCGCCCTGGCCTATGCCTCGGAAGACCGCGCCGACGGCGTGCGCGATGCCGAGCCAGAGGGCGCGTGCGATGCGGTAGACACCGCCGGTGGGGCTGGGTGCCGGGGCGGCCGGGGCCCTCTTCGCCGCGGTCTTCCTGGCGGGCGCCTTCTTGGCGGGGGCCTTTTTCGCTGCGGCCTTCTTCGCCGGGGCCTTCGCGGGAGCCGCCGCCTTCTTGGCGGGCTGCTTCTTGGCTGCGGAGGGACGTGAGGCCATAGGTGTGAGGTTACCGGGGGAGACGGCTGTCGACACGTGTGCCTGCCGCTTCACCCGTTCGTGTCGCCGGCCCGTGGGTACGGAACTGACGGCGCGGGTACGGGCGCTGACACGCCCTCACGGAACGACGCGCCGCGCGACTCAGGTGACCGCTGCCGGGCCTTCGGAGGAACCCGGCTCGAGGGCGTCCAGCGCTCGCCGCAGGCCCGTGAGCTTGCGCTCCAGATGCGCGGCCGTGGCCACCGCCGCCGCGTCCGCGGACTCGTCACCGAGCTGTTTGGAGAGCGCTTCGGCCTGTTCCTCGACGGCCGCCAGCCGCGCCGACAGTTCGGCGAGCAGCCCCGCCGGCTCCTTGGGCTCGGTGCCCGCGGCCCTGCCGCCGCCCTCCAACTGGAGGCGCAGCAGCGCCGCCTGCTCGCGGAGCTGGCAGTTCTTCATGTACAGCTCGACGAAGACGGAGACCTTCGCGCGCAGCACCCACGGGTCGAACGGCTTGGAGATGTAGTCCACCGCGCCGGCCGCGTACCCGCGGAAGGTGTGGTGCGGGCCGTGGTTGATCGCCGTGAGGAAGATGATCGGGATGTCCCGCGTCCGCTCCCGCCGCTTGATGTGGGCCGCGGTCTCGAAACCGTCCATGCCCGGCATCTGGACGTCCAGCAGAATCACCGCGAAGTCGTCCGTGAGCAGCGCTTTGAGCGCTTCCTCCCCGGACGATGCCCGCACCAGCGTCTGATCGAGCGCCGAGAGGATCGCCTCCAGCGCCAGCAGATTCTCCGGCCGGTCATCGACCAGGAGGATCTTGGCCTTCTGCACCATGGCCCGCCCTCCTCGCCCCGGCGTGGGGCCTCCCCTGTCCGCAGGACTTGGGACAGCACCGGCGGGCGCCGCCCCAGGGGACGACTCCCTTGCGCCGCCCGTCCTTGTGCCGGTCATCGTAGCCGCACCCCGCCCGTCGCCACACCCTGTCACCGCGATGTCACTGTGCACATAGCAGAAACGCGGCGGGAGACCAGAAGGTTCCCCCGATTCCGCGCCTCTACACGGCTCCGGGCACACCGGGACGGCGACTTCGGGTGAACGGCGGGGTTCCCGCCGTGCTCCCCCACACCACGTTCGCACACCGCCCGGACGTGCCGCTCACCCCTCCCGCATCCACTGGTCCATCACCGTCAGCAGGTGGTCGGGGTCGACGGGCTTGGTGACGTAGTCGGAGGCCCCCGACTCGATCGCCTTCTCCCGGTCGCCCTTCATCGCCTTGGCGGTCAGCGCGATGATCGGCAGCCCCGCGAACTGGGGCATCCGGCGGATCGCCGTGGTTGTCGCGTACCCGTCCATCTCGGGCATCATGATGTCCATCAGGACCACCGCGACGTCCTCGTGCTGCTCCAGGACCTCGATGCCCTCCCGGCCGTTCTCGGCGTACAGCACGGACAGACCGTGCTGCTCCAGGACGCTGGTGAGGGCGAAGACGTTGCGGATGTCGTCGTCGACGATGAGCACCTTCTGGCCGCCGAACCGGATACCGCGGTGCGGGCGCGGCGCCGGCTCCCGCTCGCCCTCGGGCCGCTGCTCCGGCGCGGCGATCTGCTCCCCGGACTCCGGCACGGACCTGCGCCGGCGCCGGAACAGCGCGCCGGCACCGTGCCGCGCGTCCTGGTACGACTGCGCCTCGGTCTGCGTCTCCCCCGTCGCCGCCGGCAGCTCGGGCAGCCGCTCGGGAGCGTTCGCGGCCGCCAGCAGCTCACCCGCCTCCAGGGCGGCGGACTGCTGGTATCCGTGCGGGGGAAGTTCGCTCGGGTGCAGCGGCAGGTACAGCGTGAACGTCGAACCGCGGCCCGGCTCGCTCTGCGCGTGGATCTCACCGCCGAGGAGCTGCGCGATCTCCCGCGAGATGGACAGCCCGAGGCCCGTGCCGCCGTACTTGCGGCTGGTGGTGCCGTCGGCCTGCTTGAACGCCTCGAAGATCACCCGCATCTTGCTGGCCGCGATCCCGATACCCGTGTCGCTCACGGAGAACGCGATCAGCTCGCCGTTCGGGTCGGTCATCGAACCGGCCTCCAGCAACTGCTCCCGGATGGCCTGCGGCACGTCGTCCCGCGCCGGCCGGATGACCAGCTCGACCGCTCCGGAGTCGGTGAACTTCACCGCGTTGGACAGCAGGTTGCGCAGCACCTGGAGGAGCCGCTGCTCGTCGGTGTGGAGGGTGGCGGGCAGCTCCGGCGACACCCGCACCGACAGGTCGAGGCCCTTCTCCGCGGTCAGCGGCCGGAAGGTGGCCTCCACGTAGTCGACGAGCTGGACGAGCGCGATCCGTGTCGGGGAGACGTCCATCTTGCCCGCCTCGACCTTCGACAGGTCGAGGATGTCGTTGATGAGCTGGAGCAGGTCGGATCCGGCGCCGTGGATGGTCTCCGCGAACTCGACCTGCTTCGGGGAGAGGTTCGCGTCGGCGTTGTCGGCGAGCAACTTGGCCAGAATGAGCAGGGAGTTGAGCGGCGTACGCAACTCGTGCGACATGTTGGCCAGGAACTCGCTCTTGTAGCGCATGGAGACCGCGAGCTGCTCGGCGCGCTCCTCCAGGACCTGCCGGGCCTCCTCGATCTCGGTGTTCTTCACCTCGATGTCGCGGTTCTGCTGCGCCAGCAGCTCGGCCTTCTCCTCCAGCTCGGCGTTGGACGACTGGAGGGCCTTCTGCCGCTGCTCCAACTCCGCCGACCGCTCGCGCAGTTGCTCGGTCAGCTCCTGCGACTGCTTCAGCAGCACCTCCGTCTTGGTGTTGACGGAGATCGTGTTGACGCTCGTCGCGATCATCTCGGCGATCTGGTTGAGGAAGTCCTTCTGGATCTGCGTGAACGGGGTGAAGGACGCCAGCTCGATGACGCCGAGCACCTTCCCCTCGAACAGCACCGGCAGGACGATCACCTGGGCCGGCGGCGCCTCCCCGAGGCCGGAGGAGATCTTCAGATAGCCGGTCGGCGCCTTCTCCACGAGGATCGTGCGCTTCTCCTGGGCGGCCGTCCCGACCAGCGCCTCCCCCGGACGGAACGACGTCGGCATCGAGCCCATCGAGTAGCCGTACGACCCCAGCATCCGCAGCTCGTACTGGTCGTCGTGGTCGGCGGCGAGCTCCTGGCCGTCCACCAGCGGCATGGCGAGGAAGAACGCGCCGTGCTGCGCGGAGACCACCGGCGTCAGCTCGCTCATGATCAGCGAGGCCACGTCCTGGAGGTCCCTGCGTCCCTGCATCAGCGCCGAGATGCGGGCGAGATTGCCCTTGAGCCAGTCCTGCTCCTTGTTGGCGATCGTGGTGTCGCGCAGGTTGGCGATCATCTTGTTGATGTAGTCCTGGAGCTCCTGGATCTCCCCGGAGGCGTCCACGTCGATCTTCAGATTCAGGTCGCCTCGCGTCACCGCGGTCGCCACGCGCGCGATGGCACGCACCTGCCGGGTCAGATTCCCGGCCATCTCGTTCACGGACTCGGTCAGGTCCCGCCAGGTGCCGTCCACGTCCCGCACCCGCGCCTGCCCGCCGAGCTGGCCCTCCGTACCCACCTCGCGGGCCACCCGGGTCACCTCCTCCGCGAAGGAGGAGAGCTGGTCGACCATCGTGTTGATCGTGGTCTTCAGCTCGAGGATCTCACCGCGCGCGTCGATGTCGATCTTCTTGGTCAGGTCGCCCTTGGCGATGGCGGTCGTGACCATGGCGATGTTGCGCACCTGACCGGTCAGGTTGGACGCCATCTGGTTCACCGACTCGGTGAGGTCCTTCCACGTACCGGAGACACCCGGCACGTGCGCCTGACCGCCGAGGATGCCGTCCGTACCCACCTCGCGGGCCACCTTGGTGACCTGGTCGGCGAACGAACTCAGCGTCTTCACCATGGTGTTGAAGGTCTCGGCGAGCTGCGCGACCTCACCGCGCGCCTCGATCGTCACCGTCCGCGTCAGGTCGCCGTTGGCGACCGCGGCGGCCACCTGGGAGATGTTCCTCACCTGCACGGTGAGGTTCTTCGCCATCAGGTTGACGTTGTCGCTGAGGTCCTTCCAGATGCCCACGACGCCCGGCACGTGCGCCTGACCGCCGAGGATGCCCTCGGTGCCCACCTCACGGGCCACCCGCGTGACCTGCTCCGCGAAGGACGAGAGCTGGTCGACCATCGTGTTGACCGTCGTCACCAGTTCGAGGATCTCGCCCTTGGCGTCGACGGTGATCTTCTTCGACAGGTCGCCCTTGGCGACGGCCGTGGTCACCTCGGCGATGTTGCGGACCTGCATGGTCAGGTTGTTGGCCATGCCGTTCACGGACTGCGTGAGGTCCTTCCAGGTGCCGGAGACACCCTGCACCTCCGCCTGGCCGCCCAGGATGCCCTCGGTGCCCACCTCACGGGCCACGCGCGTGACCTCCTGGGCGAACGACGAGAGCTGGTCCACCATCGTGTTCAGCGTGTTCTTCAGCTCCAGGATCTCCCCGCGCGCGTCCACGGTGATCTTCTGGGACAGGTCACCGCGGGCGACCGCCGTGGCGACCTGCGCGATGTTGCGGACCTGCGCGGTGAGGTTGCCGGCCATGCCGTTCACCGAGTCGGTCAGGTCACGCCACACACCGGCGACCCCGGGCACCTGCGCCTGACCGCCGAGGCGCCCCTCCGTGCCCACCTCGCGCGCGACGCGGGTGACCTGTTCGGCGAACGACGAGAGCTGGTCCACCATCGTGTTGATGGTGTTCTTGAGCTCCAGGATCTCCCCGCGCGCGTCGACGTCGATCTTCTGGGACAGGTCACCGCGCGCCACGGCCGTCGTCACCTGCGCGATGTTGCGCACCTGGGACGTCAGGTTCCCCGCCATCGAGTTGACGGAGTCCGTGAGCTCCTTCCACGTGCCCGACACGCCGTCCACCCGGGCCTGACCGCCGAGCCGGCCCTCCGTGCCCACGTCCCGCGCCATCCGCGTGACCTGGTCGGCGAAGCTGGAGAGCTGGTCCACCATCGTGTTCACGGTGTTCTTGAGCTGGAGCATCTCGCCGGAGACGTCCACGGTGACCTTCTGCGACAGATCACCGTTGGCCACCGCCGTCGTCACCTGGGCGATGTTCCGCACCTGACCGGTGAGGTTGCGGAACGCCGTGTTGACGGAGTCCGTGAGGTCCTTCCAGGTGCCCGCCGCGCCCGGCACCTGCGCCTGGCCGCCCAGCTCGCCCTCGACACCGACCTCCCGGGCCACCCGCGTGACCTCGGCACCGAAGGCGGAGAGCTGGTCCACCATGGTGTTGACGGTGTTCTTCAGCTCCAGCATCTCGCCGGCCACGTCGACGGTGACCTTCTGCGACAGATCACCGTTGGCCACCGCCGTCGTCACGGCGGCGATGTCCCGCACCTGCGTGGTCAGGTTCCGGAAGACCGTGTTCACCGAATCGGTGAGGTCCTTCCACGTACCCGCCGCGCCCGGCACGTTCGCCTGGCCGCCGAGCCGCCCCTCGGCACCGACCTCGTTGGCCACGCGCGTGACCTCGTCCGCGAAGATCCGCAGTGTCTCGGTCATCTGATTGATCGTCTCGGCGAGCTGCGCGACCTCGCCGCGGGCCGGCACCGTCACCTTCCGCGACAGGTCACCGTTGGCGACCGCGGTCGTCACCTCGGAGATCCCGCGCACCTGGGCGGTGAGATTGCCGGCCATGGTGTTGACGGAGTCGGTGAGCTCCTTCCACACCCCGGCCACCCCGGGCACCTGGGCCTGACCGCCGAGGGCGCCCTCGGTGCCCACCTCCCGGGCGACGCGTGTCACCTCCGAGGAGAAGGCGGACAGCTGGTCCACCATCGTGTTGACGGTGTTCTTCAGCTCCAGCATCTCGCCGGCCACGTGCACCGTGACCTTCCGCGACAGGTCGCCCTTGGCCACCGCCGTCGTCACCAACGCGATGTCCCGCACCTGCGCCGTCAGCCGGTAAGCCATAGTGTTGACGGAGTCCGTGAGGTCCTTCCACGAGCCGGACATGCCGCGCACCTGCGCCTGCCCGCCGAGCTTGCCCTCGGTGCCGACCTCGCTGGCCACGCGCGTGACCTCGTCCGTGAACGTCGACAACTGGTCGACCAGGTTGTTCACGGTCCGCCCGACCTTCAGGAACTCGCCGCGCAGCGGGTGCCCCGCCCCGTCCGGCGCCTGCGCCCGCAGCTCCATGCGGGGCGACAGATCGCCGTCCGCCACCGCCGACAGCACCCGGCCGACCTCGGAGACGGGACGTACGAGGTCGTCCACGAGCGCGTTCGAGTTGTCGATGGCCGCCGCCCAGGACCCCTCGCAGGCCCCCGTCTCCAGCCGCTCGGTGAGCTTGCCCTCGCGTCCGACCATCCGGCGCACCCGCGCCAGTTCGCCGGTGAGGTGCAGATTGCGCGCGGCCACCTCGTTGAAGACCGCGGCGATCTCCGACATCACGCCGTCCCCGGACACCGTGAGCCGCTTGCGGAAATTGCCCTCCCGCATGGCCACGAGGGCCGCGAGCAGCCGGTTGAGCGCCGCGGTGTCGACCGTGGTCGTCCCACCGCGTGTCCTGCCCTGCTTACTCAGGGACTGTCCGCCTTTCGCGCGCGTCTTCGTGGCCCGCGTCGCTGCGCCAGACTCCACTGTGTCCCTCCCGCAGGGGTCGACCGTTACCGCTGTGCCCGGTGCACCTCACGGTGCCCGGTTACTACCGTGTGCTTCCCGTGCCGCCGGACCGCCGCCAGGGCTGCTGCCCGTCCTGCCCGGCCGGCATGCGGCCTGCCGGGACGCACACAGGAAGCCTGCCCAGTGTTTCACCCCGGCCGAACCAGGCCATAACAGTTCGGCAGCTTCGCACATCGTCCGCACACCCTCTGGGCGGAAACACTGCAGACCGGCATCCGCGAGGGCGGTGTAGGTAAGTAACCTTGCATGCGGCTGTCCAGCCGTGCCGGTTCTGTCCGGCCTGGACGGTGGTACGGAGACGAGCGGGCACGGAGGGGCGGCCGGACACATGACCACCGGACTGATCCCGGGGGAGCAGCCCCCGGATCCCGGGCCGACGGACGGCCTGCCGCAGCAGCGGCACGAGCCGGCCGGCCACGAAGGTGTGCACGTGCACGTGGAGAGAGGGTCGAGGAGTTCTGTGATCACCGCGCGCGCGGCCGCCAGTTTCGAGCCCGTCGGACGATCGGTGGCGAGCGCACGTTCCTTCGTCCGCGACACGCTCCAGGGCTGGGGCCACGCCGACGTCGTGGACGACGCGGTGGTGCTCACCAGCGAGCTGGTGACCAATGCGGTGGTGCACGCGGGCACTTCCGCCGACGTCGTCTGCCTGCGCAGCGACGACGGCGTACGCATCGAGGTGGCCGACCGCTACCCGGAGCGCGAGGTGCCGATCCAGGGTTCGGCCGTCAACATGGGCAGCCCCGACCGCGAGGGCGGCCGCGGTCTCCAGCTCTGCGCCGCCCTGGCCGGCCGCTGGGGCGTCGAGTACACGCCCACGCACAAGAACGTCTGGTTCCAGCTCGCCCTGCCCGACCGCCCGGTCGGCACCCGCAGCGCCGGCCCCTCCCTCCCCGCGGAGCTGCTGCCGGTCGCCGACGGCCGCGTCCGCGTCGCCGTCGTCCAGATCGACCGCACCGGCGCCATCACCGCCTGGAACGAGGACGCCGAGGAACTCTTCGGCTACCCGGCCGAGCAGGTCACCGGCAAGCCCCTGACCGACCTCGCCGCCTGGCCGCACACCCCGGGCACCAGCACCGGCGTCGTCGAGGCGCTCGAGCTCTCCCGCTGGGAGGGCAGCTACGGCATAAGGCGAGCCGACGGCCGGGTCACGCCGGTCTACGCCTCCCACCTGCGCGTCCGGGACGCCGGCGGCGAGCCCTCCACGGTCTGCCTCCTCGTGCGGGACCACGAGCGCGCCGTGCTGCAGACGCCCCTGCGGGTGCCCGCCTCCGACACCGGCTCCTCCTCCGAGGGCCAGAGCACCGACCCGTTCGAGGTGTTCATCGGCTCACCCGCCCCGGACGACCTCGACGGCCTCCTCCAGCGCACGGTCGAACGCGCCCGCGACATGCTGGACGCCGACGCGGCGTTCCTGCTGCTGGCGACCGACGACGAGACGGAGCTGGAGGTCCGCGCCTCCACCGGTCTGCCCTCCGCCCGCCAGCGCTTCGCCCGCGTCCCCGTCGAGGCGGGCCCCGGCCGCTACGGCTCGGCGCGCATGCCCGCCGTCCACGACGACCTCACGGCGGTCCCCGGTGCCGTCCCGCTGCTGAACGGCACGGGGATGCGCTCCGTCGTCACCGTCCCGCTCAAGGTCGAGGGCCGTCTCACCGGTTCCCTCGGTGTCGCCGCGGAGTCCGCGGGCCGCTACTCCAACGAGGAGGCGCTGCGCCTCCAGTTCGCCGCGGACCGCATCGCCCTGGCCGTCGAGTCCGCCCGCCTGGGCGAGCTGGAGCGCCTGCGCCGCGGCTCGCTCAGCTTCCTCGTCGAGGCGTCCGACCTCCTCGCCGGCACCCTGGACCGCGATCAGACGCTGGCCCTGATGGCACAGATGACGGTCCCGACCCTGGCCACCTGGTGTGCCGTCTACACGATCGCCGACCAGGCCTCGGAGCCGTATCTCTCGTACGTCCTGCACGAGGACGAGGAGTTGATCGACGGCATCAAGTCCCTCCTCTCCAAGATCTCCCCGCCCGATCCGGTGCCCACCCCGGGCGCCCGGGTCTGGTCGGCGCCCGGCGAGGTCGCCCACCAGGCGGCGCTGCGCACGTCCATGCGCAGCCTGGGCCTGAGCGGCGGCCCCACCGGGCAGGTCAGCTCCGGCATCGGCCCGACGCTGGCCACGGCCTCCGCCGTCGGCGGCGAGACGGTGGTCCTCCCCCTGGTGGCCCGCAACCGCGTCATCGGCATGCTCACTCTCGGCAAGCCCGCCGACGAGCACTTCCGCCAGGAGATCCTGGAGCTGGCCGAGGATCTGTCCCGCCGCGCCGCCCTGGCCCTGGACAACGCCCGCCTGTACTCGGAGCGCACGGCGATCAGCCAGTCCCTCCAGCGCAGCCTGCTGCCGCCCGAGCTGCCCCTGATCGACGGCGTCGAGGTGGAGGTCATCTACCGCGCGGCCGGCGAGGGCAACGAGGTCGGCGGCGACTTCTACGACCTGTTCCCCATCAGCGACGGCGCCTACGGCTTCGCCATCGGCGACGTCTGCGGTACGGGCCCGAACGCGGCGGCCGTCACGGGCCTGGCCCGGCACGCCCTGCGCCTGCTCGCCCGGGAGGGCCTGAGCGGTCCCGCTGTCCTGGAGCGTCTCAACTCGGCCATCCTCGACGAGGGCGCACGCAGCCGCTTCCTCACCCTGCTCTACGGCGAGATGCGCCCGCAGGAGGACGGCAGCGCCGAGCTGAAGGTCGTCTGCGCCGGCCACCCCCTGCCGCTGCGCCTGCGCCAGGACGGCACGGTGGAACCGGCAGCCGAACCCCAGCCGCTGCTCGGCGTGATCGAGGACCTGGAGCTCTACGAGCAGACGGTCACCCTCGACCCGGGCGATGTCCTGCTCTGCGTCACGGACGGCGTGACGGAGCGCCGTGAGGGCAGCCGCATGCTGGGCGACGACGGCCTCGCCGACGTCCTCACCACCTGCACGGGCCTGACGGCGGGCGCGGTGGCGGCCCGCATCATGCGCGCCGTGGAGCGTTTCGCGTCGGACGCCCCGTCGGACGACATGGCGATCCTCGCCATGCGCGTACCGGAGCCCCACACGGACTGAGCCACCGGATCAGGGCATGAGAAAGCCCCGCCCGAATGGGCGGGGCCTTTCCGCTGTGGAGCCCCCAAACGGAATCGAACCGTTGACCTTCTCCTTACCATGGAGACGCTCTGCCGACTGAGCTATAGGGGCCTGTCGCCTTTTCGAGGTTTCCCTCGCGGCAACGGAATAGATCATACCCCGAACACCGGGGTGCTCCCAACACGGTTCTCAGAGCGCCGGCTGAAGAAGCCCGCCCAGCGCGTTGCACGCCGACACGATCCTCTGCATGTCCCGTTTCGTCAGCGCCGCTTCCACGGGCAGCGCGAGCGTTTCGTCGGCCGCCCGTTCCGTCTCCGGCAGCGAGACACAGGCCCGGAAGCCGGGCATGCGGTGCACAGGCGTCTTCACCGGTACGCGGCACTCGACTCCCCTGCCCCGTACGGCGCGGGCGAACGCGTCCCGGTCGGGCCGGCCGTTGCCGGGAACACGCACGACGTACTGCTGGTAGGTGTGCCCGTCGCCCCCGTCCGGGGTGCGCACCCCCTTCAACTTGCCGTCCAGATAAGCCGCCCGCTGCCTGCGCTGCGCTATCTCGTCGTAGGGCGCCTCGGACTCCCCGTGCTCCAGTACGAGCAGGCCGTGCCGCTGTCCGACCTCGTGCAGCCGGGCCATGTCCGCCGGCCGCCCGAAGCGGTGTACGACGACGACGGCCGCGGTCCGTGGAGTCAGCGCCGCCTCCACCGCGGAGGTGTCGAGGCAGTACGTCGCCGGATCTATGTCGGCGAACACCGGCGTCGCACCGACCTGCACCACGGCCTCGGCGATCTCCGCGTTCCCGAAGGCGGGGACGACGATCTCGTCACCGAGCCCGACGCCGGCGGCCCTGAGCATTGCAGCAGTACCCATGCCGACGATGGTGGTTGCGCAATGTGAACGTCAAGTGACGCACAACAAAAAAGGGTTGGACCCCGAACCGAAGTCCGGGGTCCAACCCTTTTTGAAGAATTGTTCGGCGGCGTCCTACTCTCCCACAGGGTCCCCCCTGCAGTACCATCGGCGCTGTAAGGCTTAGCTTCCGGGTTCGGAATGTAACCGGGCGTTTCCCCTACGCTATGACCACCGAAACACTATGAAACAGACAACCAACCGGGACCAACACGGTCAGATTGTTCGTGGTTTCAGAACCAACACAGTGGACGCGAGCAACTGAGGACAAGCCCTCGGCCTATTAGTACCGGTCACCTCCACACCTCACGGTGCTTCCAGATCCGGCCTATCAAC
>NZ_JBIRZD010000004.1:46642-375781 GCF_044390505.1 Streptomyces sp. NPDC018947 | reverse complement strand
ATCTATGTCGCGGGTCCTGGTCTGGCCCGGGGGTATCTGGGCCGGGCGGGGCTGACCGCGGGCCGGTTCGTCGCGGACCCGTTCGGTGGTGCGGGTGAGCGCATGTATCGGACGGGTGACCGTGGCCGGTGGCGTGGGGACGGGCAGCTCGACTTCCTGGGCCGGGTGGACGAGCAGGTGAAGATCCGGGGGTTCCGGATCGAGCCCGGTGAGGTGGAAGGCGTGCTGGCCGGGCATGAGGCGGTGGCCCGGGTGGCGGTCGTCGTGCGGGAGGACCGGCCCGGGGACCGGCGGCTGGTGGCCTATGTGGTGCCGGCCCACGGGCAGGGTGACGGGCTGGAGCGGGAGCTTCAGGAGCATGCGGCGCGGGTGCTGCCCGACTACATGGTCCCGGCGGCGGTGGTGGTGCTGGACGAGCTGCCGCTGAACGTGAACGGCAAGCTGGACCGTCCCGCCCTGCCGGTTCCGGACTACGCGTCCCTGGTGTCCAGCCGTGGGCCCCGGACGCCGCAGGAGGAGATCCTCGCCGATCTGTTCGCGGAGGTTCTGGGGCTGGAGCGGGTCGGTGTCGACGACGACTTCTTCACCCTGGGCGGACACTCGTTGACCGCGACCCGCCTCGCCGGACGGATGAGTGCGCTGTTCGGCACCGACCTCGGTGTCCGCGCGGTCTTCGAGGCGCCGACCGTGGAACGGCTCGCCCAGGCCGTCACCGCCCGACTGGCCGGAGGCGACCAGGCCGCCCGGAGAACGCTGGGAGCGGTGGCGGAGCGCGGGGAGCGGGTGCCGCTGTCGTACGCGCAGCAGCGGCTGTGGTTCATCGACCGCCTCGATCCGGCCACGGGCCTCTACAACGTGCCGTTCGCCGTGCGCCTGGCCGAGCGGCTCGACCCGGGTGCCCTGCGTGCCGCGCTGGCGGACGTGGTCGCCCGGCACGAGTCGCTGCGGACGGTGTTCCCCGAGGAGCGCGGCGCCGCCTGGCAGCACGTGCTGCCCGCCGACCAGGCGCGGGTGCCGCTCGTCGAGCGTGACGTCGCGGCGGAGGACCTGGAGGAGTCCCTCGCCACGGCCGCGTCCGAGGGTTTCGACCTGGCGGACGGGCTTCCACTGCGGGCGTACCTCTTCGCCGTGAGCGACGGATCGAGTGTGCTGCTGCTGTCGGTGCACCACATCGCGGCCGACGGCTGGTCGATGGGGCCGCTGGCGCGGGATCTGTCCCAGGCGTACACGGCACGCGTGGCGGGTCGGGCACCGGTCTGGACTACGGCGCTGCCGGTCCAGTACGCCGACTACACCCTGTGGCAGCGTGCCCTCCTCGACGAGGACGCCGTCGGTGCCGAGCAGCTCGCCTACTGGCGCGAGGCGCTGCGGGGCCTGCCCGCCGAGCTGGACCTGCCGGCCAGCCGCCCCCGCCCCGCCACCGCGTCCCACGAGGGCGGCCGTATTCCCTTCACCTGGGACGCGGAGCTGCACGCGGGGGTGGTGGAGCTGGCCCGTGGCAGTGGTGTGTCGGTGTTCATGGTGGTGCAGGCGGCGCTGGCGGCTCTGCTGACGCGGCTGGGCGCGGGGACGGACATTCCGTTGGGTGCTCCGGTCGCGGGGCGGACGGATCCGGCGCTGGACGATCTGGTCGGGTTCTTCGTGAACACGCTGGTGCTGCGGACCGACACCTCGGGGAACCCGACGTTCCGGGAGTTGCTGGAGCGGGTGCGGGAGACGGACCTGGCGGCGTACGCGCACCAGGACCTGCCGTTCGAACGGCTGGTGGAGGAACTCAACCCGGAGCGGTCGCTGGCCCGCCACCCCCTCTTCCAGATCGCCCTCACCCTCCAGAACGACACCCCGGACAGCCTCAGCCTCGCCGGAACCGACGCGGAACCGATCGCGGTGCGGCTGGCGAAGGCCAAGTTCGACCTGGCGTTCAATCTCCGTGAACAGCACACGGCGGACGGGCGCGGCGCGGGGCTGACCGGGCTGCTCGAATACAGCGTCGACCTCTTCGACGAAGAGACCGCCCAGCAGTACGTCCAGCGTCTCGGCCTGCTCCTGCGCGCGGTGGTCGCCGACCCGGAGCGCGCCCTCGGCCGCATCGACCTCGTCACCGGCACCGAACGCCGCCGGCTGCTGGAGGAGTGGAACGGCACCGGGACGCAAGGCGGCGATGGGACGCTGGTCACCGCCTTCGCCGAGCAGGCCGCGAAGACCCCCGACGCCGTCGCGGTGGTCGAGGGGACGGAAGAACTCACCTACCGGGAGCTGGACGCCCGCGCCAACGCCCTCGCGCACCGCCTCGTCGGCCTGGGCGTGCGGCCGGACACGCCGGTGGCCCTGTTCATGGACCGGTCGGCGCACCTCGTGGTCGCCATCCTGGCCGTGCTCAAGGCCGGCGCGTACTACCTCCCGCTCGACGGCCGCCACCCCGCGGCCCGCCTGCGGATGATGACGGAGCAGGCAGGGGCCGAAGTCCTCATCGCCGACGTGGCGAACCGGCACGCGGACTTCGTCGGGACCTGCACGGACGCGGGCGTCGCCGTCATGGTCCTCGGCGAGGACGGCGTACCCGCCGAGAGCGCGCCGAGCGCTCCCGACGTCACCCACGCACCCGACCGGCCCGCGTACGTGATGTACACCTCCGGGTCGTCCGGTGTCCCCAAGGGAGTGGTGACGACCCACAGGGCCGTCCGTGCGCTGGCCGCGGACCGCTGCTGGCGGAACGAGGGCGGCCAGGACCGCGTGCTGCTGCACTCCGCCCACTCCTTCGACGGTTCGACGTACGAGCTGTGGATCCCCCTGCTGTCCGGGAAGCAGGTCGTCGTCGCCCCGGCCGGGGAACTCGATGTCGAGGTGCTGAGCCGGCTGATCGTGGACCACCGGGTCACCAGCGTCTTCCTCACGACCGCGCTCTTCAACCTGCTCGCCGACCTGCGTCCCGAGACCTTCCGCGACGTACGTGAGGTGTGGACGGGGGGCGAGCAGGTGTCCCCGGCGGCGTTCCGCCGAGTGCTGGACACCTCGCCCGGGACGCTCGTCGTACACGTCTACGGGCCCACGGAGACGACGACCTTCGCCACGTACCACCCGGTGCGGCAACTCCCGGACCGGCTCGACCGGTCGATACCCATCGGCCGGCCCATGGACGACACCCGGGTCCACGTCCTCGACGCCGGGCTGCGGCTCGTGCCGCCCGGTGTCCCCGGCGAGATCTATGTCGCCGGTTCCGGTCTGGCCCGGGGGTACCTGGACCGGCCCGGGCTGACGGCCGGGCGGTTCGTCGCCGACCCGTTCGGTGAGCCGGGGTCCCGGATGTATCGGACGGGTGACCGTGGCCGGTGGAGTGCGGACGGGCAGATCGAGTTCCTGGGCCGGGTGGACGAGCAGGTGAAGATCCGGGGGTTCCGGATCGAGCCCGGTGAGGTGGAAGGCGTGCTGGCCGGGCATGAGGCCGTGGCCCGGGTGGCGGTGGTGGTGCGGGAGGACCGGCCCGGGGACCGGCGGCTGGTGGCCTATGTGGTGCCGGCCGACGGGCAGGGTGACGGGCTGGAGCAGCAGCTTCAGGAGCATGCGGCGCGGGTGCTGCCCGACTACATGGTCCCGGCGGCGGTGGTGGTGCTGGACGAGCTGCCGCTGAACGTCAACGGCAAGCTGGACCGGCCCGCCCTGCCGGTTCCGGACTACGCGTCCCTGGTGTCGGGGCGTGGGCCGCGTACCGCGCAGGAGGAGATCCTCGCCGATCTGTTCGCGGAGGTCCTGGGGCTGGAGCGGGTCGGTGTCGACGACGACTTCTTCACCCTGGGCGGTCATTCGCTGACGGCGACCCGTCTTGCCGCGCGGGTCGGTGCGCTGTTCGGGGTCGATCTGGGTGTGCGTGCGGTGTTCGAGGCGCCGACGGTCGAGCGTCTGGCCCAGCACCTGTCCGTCCTCCTGGCCGGTGGGAACGACGCGGTGCGGGAGCCGTTGCGTGCGGTGGCGGAGCGTGGGGAGCGGGTGCCGCTGTCGTACGCGCAGCAGCGGCTGTGGTTCATCGACCGCCTGGAACCCGCCACGGGCCTCTACAACGTGCCGTTCGCCGTGCGCCTGGACGAGCGGCTCGACCCGGGCGCCCTGCGTGCCGCGCTCGCCGACGTGGTCGCCCGGCA
Organism: Streptomyces sp. NPDC018947; assembly: GCF_044390505.1. Taxonomy (NCBI): domain Bacteria; kingdom Bacillati; phylum Actinomycetota; class Actinomycetes; order Kitasatosporales; family Streptomycetaceae; genus Streptomyces; species Streptomyces sp. NPDC018947. Next base: position 371,645 of record NZ_JBIRZD010000004.1, on the reverse strand, counting down.
CGAGTCGCTGCGGACCGTCTTCCCGCAGGCCGGCGGCGTGCCCTGGCAGCGGGTGCTCCCGGCCGGGCAGGCGCGGGTGCCGCTCGTCGAGCGTGACGTGGCGGAGGAGGAGCTGGAGCGGTCCCTGAGCGAGGCGGCGTCCGAGGGCTTCGACCTGGCGTCCGAGGTCCCGCTGCGGGCGCATCTGTTCACCGTCGCCGACGGGTCGTGTGTGCTGCTGCTGGTGGTGCACCACATCGCGGCCGACGGCTGGTCGATGGGGCCGCTGGCGCGGGATCTGTCCCAGGCGTACACGGCACGCGTGGGCGGTGAGGCACCGGTGTGGCGGGCCGAGCTGCCGGTCCAGTACGCCGATTACGCGCTGTGGCAGCGTGCCTTCCTGGGTGAAGGGGGCGACGGCGCCGCGTCCGCGGCCGCCCGGCAGCTCGAGTACTGGCGCAAGGCCCTGGAGGACCTGCCCGCGGAACTCTCCCTTCCCCTCTGCCGCCCGCGCCCCGCCACGGCCTCGCACCGGGGTGGCCGGGTGGTGGCGCGGTGGGACGCGGAGCTGCACGCGGGGGTGGTGGAGCTGGCCCGTGGCAGTGGTGTGTCGGTGTTCATGGTGGTGCAGGCGGCGCTGGCGGCTCTGCTGACGCGGCTGGGCGCGGGGACGGACATTCCGTTGGGTGCTCCGGTCGCGGGGCGGACGGATCCGGCGCTGGACGATCTGGTCGGGTTCTTCGTGAACACGCTGGTGCTGCGGACCGACACGTCGGGCGATCCGACGTTCCGGGAGTTGCTGGAGCGGGTGCGGGAGACGGACCTGGCGGCGTACGCGCACCAGGACCTGCCGTTCGAACGGCTGGTGGAGGAACTCAACCCGGAGCGGTCCCTGGCCCGCCACCCCCTCTTCCAGGTCCTGCTGACGCTGGAGAACGTTCCCCGGGCCGAGCTGCTCCTCGGCGGCGGGACCGGCGCGGCCCTGCCCATCGAGTCCGACGTCGCACGCTTCGACCTGGCCGTCAGCGTCCGCGAAGGCGTCGCCGAGGACGGCTCACCCGGTGAGATCGTCGTGGGGTACGAGTACAGCGCCGACCTCTTCGACCACGACCTGGTCGAGCAGGTGGCCCGATGGCTGGAGCGCCTCGTGCGGGCCGTGACCGCGGATCCCGGCATCCGGATCGGGTCCGTCGGCCTGCTGTCGCCCGAGGAGCGGGCCCTCGCGCTGGGCGGAGCCACGGCCGCCACGGACGGTGTGCCGGCCGTCGACGGGACGCCTCTGCCCGTCCGGTTCGAGAGGCAGGCGTCCGAGACCCCGGACGCCCTCGCCGTGCTGTCCGACGGCGGGCGGCTCACCTACCGGGAGCTGAACGCCCGCGCCAACCGGCTCGCCCGGCTGCTGATCCGCCGCGGAGCCACCCCGGAGTCGTACGTCGCGGTGGTCATGGAGCGGTCCTGCGACGCCCTGGTCGCCCTCCTGGCGGTCTTCAAGACGGGCGCCGCCTACCTGCCCATCGACCCCGCCCACCCGAAGGAGCGCATCGCGCTCGTCCTCCAGGACGCCCGCCCGTCCGTGCTGATCACCACCGACGCGATGGCGCACCTGCTGCCCTCCGCACCCGGGGACGGGCGGACGGCCCCGGCCCTGCTGGTGCCGGACCGGCCGGACGACACGGCGCTGATCGCCTCCCAGCCGGACAGCGACCTCACCGCCGCCGAGCGCGGCGCGCCCCTGCTGCCGGCGAGCCCCGCCTACGCCGTCTACACCTCCGGCTCCACGGGGACGCCGAAGGGCGTCGTGATGACATCGGCGGCGCTGACCAACCTGGTGGCGTGGCACCAGGCGGACTTCCCCGGCGGTGAGGGCGTCAGGACCGCCCAGTTCGCCCCGCTGCACTTCGACGTCTCGATGCAGGAGGTCTTCTCGGCGCTGCTGACCGGGAAGACCCTGGTCCTGCCCGACGAGGAGATCCGCCGGGATCCCGCGCAGGTGGTCCGCTGGCTGGAGCGCCGGTCGGTGCGGGAGTTCTTCGCGCCCTGGCCGGTGATCGACGCGGTGTGCGAGGCCGCCGTGCGCCACAAGGTCGCGCTGCCCGAGCTGACGGACGTGTCCCAGGCCGGTGAGGCGCTCGTGCTCTCCGCGGGGATCCGGCAGTTCTTCGCGGAACGGCCCGGAGTCCGGCTGCACAACCACTACGGCCCGTCCGAGACGCACGGGGCGACCGCCTTCACGCTGCCGTCCGGCGCGGAAGGGTGGCCCGCCGCCGCGCCGATCGGCCGCCCCATCCCCCGCGTGCGCGTGTACGTGCTGGACGACGCGCTCCAGCCGGTGCCCCCGGGCGTTCCCGGCGAGCTGTGCATCGCCGGGCCGCAGCTCGCCAGGGGCTACCTCGGCCGCCCGGGCACGACCGCGGAACGGTTCGTCGCGGACCCGTTCGGGCCGCCCGGCGCCCGGATGTACCGCACCGGAGACCGGGCCCGTATGCGGCCGGACGGGAACCTGGAGTTCATCGGCCGGACCGACCACCAGGTGAAGATCCGCGGCTTCCGCATCGAGCCCGGCGAGATCGAGGCGGCGCTCAAGCGCCACCCGGCCGTGTCCCAGGCCGTGGTGACCACCCAGCGGACGCGCTCCGGGCCCGCCGAGAAGGTGCTGGTCGCCCATGTGGTGCCGGCGGAGGCCACCGGGGGCGCACCGGACCAGACCCTGCGCGCCCACCTCGCCGAGACCCTGCCGGACTACATGATCCCGGCGGCGTTCGTCACCCTGGACGCGCTCCCGCTGCACCCGAACGGCAAGCTCGACCGCAAGGCGCTGCCGCCCGCGAAGCTCACCGCCACCGGACGCGGACGGCTGCCGGCCACGCCCGAGGAGGCGGTGCTGTGCCGCCTGTTCGCCGAGGTGCTGGGCACCACGGGGGTCGCCGCGGACGACAACTTCTTCGAGCTGGGCGGACATTCGCTGCTCGCGGCGCGCCTGGTCGGCCGGATCCGTGACGAACTGGGCGTCGACCTGTCCGTGCGCACCGTCTTCGAGGCGCCGACGGCCCAGCACCTCGCGGCCGCGCTCGACGGGCGGGTGACCCGCAGCGGACTCGAAGTGGTGCTCCCGGTGCGGAGCCACGGCACCCGGCCGCCGCTGTTCTGCCTCCACCCGGGCGGCGGCATGGGATGGATCTACACCCGGCTGCTGCCCCACCTCCCCGCCGACCAGCCGGTGTACTCGATCCAGGCACGCGGCATGGCGGACCCCGACGAGCCGCTGCCCGCCACCCTGGAGGAGATGGTCGAGGACTACGTCGACCAGATCCGCACGATCCAGCCGTACGGGCCCTACCACCTGACGGGCTGGTCCTTCGGCGGAGTCGCGGCCTACGAGGCGGCGGTGCAACTCCAGCGCCAGGGACAGGAAGTGGCCCTGCTCGCCCTGCTCGACGCGTTCGCCCTCGGGGACGGCGGCGAGGCGCCGCCCGCCCGGGAGGTCGCCGAACAGGCCGTCCTGAGAGCCCTGTTGCACTCCATCGACTACGACGTGGAGGGCCTGAACGGCCGTCCGCTGCGCCAGGAGGAGGTCATCGACATCCTGGGCCGCTCCGACGGCGTGCTCCAGGGAATCGACGAACGCCGCATTCGCGGCATCATCGAGGTCTTCTTCAACAACATCGGGCTGCGTGTGAACTACACCCCCGGGAAATACCGGGGCGACATGCTCTTCTTCACCGCCACCCGTGACCGGGACCCCAGGGTGCCCGAATTCGATGTCTGGTACGAGGTCCTGGACGGCCACGTCGAGAACCATGCGATCGACTGCGGCCACCAGGACATGATGCAGCCCGAACCGCTCGCGGAGATCACCGCTGTGATCGCGCAGGCGCTGCGGGAACTGAATCCGACGAGTGAGGGAGAAAAATGAGCGACTTCGACTACGACATCGGCATCATCGGCGGCGGCCCGGCCGGTTCCACGATGGCCTCCTATCTCGCCAGGGCGGGAATATCCGCGATCGTTCTGGAGAGCGCGGAATTCCCCCGGCCGCACGTCGGGGAGTCGCTGGTGACCGCGACGACCCCGGTGCTCCAGGAGATCGGGGCGCTGGCGAAGGTGGATGCCGCCGGGTTCCCGAAGAAGTACGGAGCCGCCTGGACGTCCGCGGCCAAGGAGACGGTGCCGGAAATGGGCTTCACCGGCATGACCCAGGGATTCAGGCTGGCGAGCGTCGAATTCCAGGAGCGCGACCAGCCCGGCGTCGACCAGGCGTACACCTACCACGTGGACCGCGGGAAGTACGACCAGCTCCTGCTGCGGCACGCGGCCGAACTGGGCGCCCACGTCCGGGAGCGGACCCGTGTGCAGGACGTGGAGTTCACCGACGACGGCGTGGTCCTCACGGCCGTCGGCGACGAGGGCACCGACCGGCTGCGGGTGCGCATGGTCGTGGACGCAAGCGGCCGGCAGACCATGCTGGGCCGCAAGAAGAAGCTGAAGGTCCCGGACCCGGTCTTCAACCAGTACGCCATCCACACCTGGTTCGACGGGCTGGACCGCGAGGCGCTCGCCGACGACCCGGAGCAGCAGGACTTCATCTTCATCCACTTCCTGCCGGTGAGCGACACCTGGGTCTGGCAGATCCCCATCACCGAGACCACGACCAGCGTCGGCGTGGTGACCCAGAAGGCCAAGGTGAAATCCTCCGGAAAGGAGCGGGAGGAATTCTTCTGGGAGTGCATAGGCACGCGTCCCGAACTCCGCGCGGCCCTGGAGAAGGCCGAACGTGTCCGCCCCTTCAAGACGGAGGGCGACTACAGCTATGGAATGAAGGAAGTCGTCGGTGACCGGTGGGCGCTCATCGGTGACGCCGCCCGCTTCGTCGACCCGATCTTCTCCAGTGGTGTCAGCGTGGCGATGAACAGTGCCCGGCTGCTGGCGAAGGACATCATCTCCGCCGTCGAACGCGACGATTTCAGCAAGAAGAGCTTCGATGAATACGAGCGGGTGTTGCGTCGCGGCGTCAGCAGCTGGTACGAATTCATTTCCATCTACTACCGGTTGAACATCCTGTTCACCGCGTTCGTCCAGGACCCGCGTTACCGGCTGGACGTCCTGAAGATGCTCCAGGGTGACGTCTACGGGGAAGAGGAGCCCAAGGCTCTGACCCGCATGCGGGAAATCGTCCGGCGTGTGGAGGAGAACCCGGACCACCTGTGGCACCCGTATCTGGGCACATTGCGCGCTCCCGCCGCGGCGCCGCTCTTCTGAGCCCGACGACCCCTGCACTTTCCGCACGGACGATCGAACACAGAACGGAGCCCCAACAGTGAGCAATCCCTTCGACGACCCGGACGGCTCTTTCCTGGTGCTGATCAACGACGAGGCGCAGTACTCGCTCTGGCCGGCCTTCGCCGAGGTTCCCGGCGGCTGGAAGGTGGCCCATCCGGAGAGCGACCGGCAGACCTGCATGGACTTCATCGAGAGGGAGTGGACGGACATGCGACCCAAGAGCCTGGCCGAGGCCATGGAGGCGAACGCGGCATGAGCGGGACCACGGTGGCGCAGGCGGCGCCGACGACGACGGTGACCCAGGTGTTCAACCACGCCATCACGGCGTCCGCGATCAGCGCGGCGTGGGAGACGGGCGCCTTCGACGCGCTGCGCGGGTCGGAGTCCCTGGACGCGGACGAGTTCGCGGCCCGCGAGGGCCTGGACGCCCGTTCCACGCACGAGCTGTTCCGGGCGCTGGCCGCGGCGGACATCGTCACCCGCGACGGTGCACGGATCCGGCGCGGCCCCAACTTCGAGGAGGCGGACCGGTCCAAGTCGCTCTTCCACTGGATGACCCGGGGCTGCGGTGAGCTGTTCAGCACCCTGCCGGCGCTGGTCCGGGAGAAGAACCGGGTGGGCTCCTTCTACCGCCGTGACGCGGCCGCCATCAGCGTCGCCTGCCGCGAGATCAACGCGGAGTGGTGGGATCCGGTGTTCTGGCCGGTCGTCAGCCGACTCGACTTCACCTCCGTCGCCGACCTCGGGTGCGGCAGCGGTGAACGGCTGATCCGCCTCGCCCGGACCGGGCCCGAGGTCAAGGCCCTGGGCATCGACTTCGCCGCGGGCGCCATCGAGGTCGCCACGGCGGCGGTGGCCCAGGCGGGCCTGTCGGACCGGATCAGCCTGGTCCAGGGCGACGCCACGGCGCTCGAACCCCGTGCCGAGTTCGCCGGGGTCGACCTGCTCACCTGCTTCATGATGGGCCACGACTTCTGGCCGCGGGCGGAGGCCGTCGCCTCGCTGCGCCGCATCCGCGAGGTGTTCCCCGACCTCAAGCACTTCCTGCTCGCCGACGCGACCCGCACCACGACGTACCCGGACACGGACATGCCGGTCTTCAGCATGGCCTTCGAGCTGGCCCACGCCGTCATGGGCGACTACCTGCCCACGCTGGAGGAGTGGCGCCCGGTCTTCGAGGAGGCCGGCTGGCGGTGTGACGGGGAGTACCCCATATCCGTCCCGGCCGACAGCGTGATGTTCCACCTCGTTCCCAACTGACCGGAGCCCGCGGACCCAAGGCCCACCCGGCCCGGCCCGGCGGACCGGGTGGGCCCGTGTGCGGCGTGACCACACCGACGAGAGATGTGTCTGCATGGATCAGGACTTCGCGAAGTACGAGGCGCTCGGCAACGACTACCTCGTCATCGACCCCCATGCCGCGTGGACGGACCTGACTGCCGGCACGGTGCGGATGGTCACCGACCGAAGGCGCGGCGTCGGCGCGGACGGCGTGCTGTTCGGCCCGCTGACGGACCCCGACCCGGACGACGGGGCCGCCGGCCCCGGCACCGCGGGACGCGTGTTCGGACTGCGGATCTTCAACTCCGACGGCACGCCCTGCGCGAGGAGCGGCAACGGCATCCGCATCTTCGCGCGCTACCTGCTGGACCGCGGCTACGCCGGTGAGGACGTGTTCACCGTCCGCACGGACGCCGGCCCGACCACCGTCCAGGTCCTCGACCGGGCCACCGGCCTGATCCGGCTCGCCCTGGGCCCCCTGTCGCCGTCGAGCCGGGACGTCGGCGCCACAGGTGCCGACCGGCCCATGCTGGGCGAGACCCTCGTGGTGGACGGGGAGGACGTCGAGATCACCTGCCTGTCCGACGGCAACCCGCACTGCGTCGTCGTACGGGAGGAGGTCACACCGGAGCTGGCCCATGAGCTCGGGCCCCGGATAGCCGGCCATCCCGCCTTCCCCTCACGCGTCAACGTGGAGTTCGTCCAGGTGCTGGACCACGCCACCGTGCGCGCGGAGATCTGGGAACGCGGGGCGGGCTACACCCCGGCCTCCGGCAGCGGTGCGTGCGCCGCCGCCCGCGCCGCCCAGCTCCTGGGCCTGGCCGGGGAGAAGGTGACCGTCGAGATGCCCGGCGGCAGCCTGGAGGTGGAGACCGCCGACTCGGGGGAGGTGTTCGTGACGGGCACCGCGACACCGGTGGTCACGGGCAGGTGGGCGCCGGACTTCCGTACGCGGCTGGAGGGGGGGCCCCGGTGACCGCCCACCAGGTGCAGTTCCTGCTGCTCGACCTCGCGCTGATCATCGTCTGCGCCCGGGCCGCCGGACAGCTCTTCCGGCGGCTCGGCCAGCCACCGGTGCTCGGGGAGATCACCGCGGGGATCCTGCTGGGCCCCACTCTTTTCGGCCAGTCGGTCACCGACGCGCTGTTCCCGGCGGACGTACGGCCGCTGCTCGCCGCACTGGCCAACGTGGGTGTCGCCCTGTTCATGCTCGGCGTCGGCATCGACCTCAACCGCGACCTGCTGCGCGGCGGCCAGCGCGTCGTGACCACGCTCGCCACCACCTCCATGGCGGTGCCGTTCGCGGCCGGGACGCTGGTGGCCCTCTACCTCGCCGAGCGGCACGCCCCCGAGCAGCGGCTCGGGTTCGTCCTCTTCATGGGCGTGGCCATGTCCGTGACGGCCTTCCCCGTACTCGCCCGCATCCTCGCCGACCGCGGCCTGAACCGGACCCGGCTGGGCGGGATCGCCCTGTGCGGCGCCGCCGTCGCGGACGTCCTCGCCTGGTCGATGCTGGCCGCGGTGATGGCGGTCGTCGGACGGGACGGGCAGGAGCCGTGGCGCCTCGCGCTGCTGCCCGTGTACGTCGCGGTCATGCTCTGGGCGGTACGCCCCGCCCTGCGGCACCTGGAGGAACGCGGACGGGTCCGGGACCGGGGGTCGGCGCTCACCGTCGTGCTCACCGGGCTGCTGCTCTCCTCCGTGGCCACCGAGTGGCTCGGCCTGCACTTCCTCTTCGGGGCGTTCCTGTTCGGCGCGGTCCTCCCGCGGGGCACCGGCGAGCACCTGCGCACGACGGCGACGCAGGAGACCCGGCAGGTCACCCTGGTCCTGCTGCTCCCCGCCTACTTCCTCCTCGCCGGCCTCAAGGTCGATCTGTCCGCGCTGGACCTGGGCGGCTTCGGGGAGCTGGCCCTCGTCCTGGTCGTCGCCATCGTCGGGAAGTCCGCGAGCGCCTTCGCGGCGGCCCGCCTGCACGGACTGGGGAACCGCGACTCGGCGGTGCTGGCCACCTTGATGAACACGCGGGGGCTGACCGAACTGATCGTGCTCACCGTCGGCGTGGAGACGGGGATCCTCGACGGCGGCCTCTACTCGATGATGGTGGTCATGGCGCTGGTCACGACGGCGATGGCGGGCCCGGTGCTGAACCGGCTCCTGCGGCCGGGAAGCGACGGGACGCCGCCGTCCCCGGCCAGGGCCGCGGCCGCCGGCGAACCGCTGTCCGAGCGCCGCGTCACCAAGGAAGCGGGATGAGCGTGGGCGGGTGGCCGTGAACAGTCCCTGTGGCCGCGCCCGGCGCGAGCGTTCCCGTACATTCGGGTCCCGTCACGGCAGCAAATCGCGGAAGGAGCCGAGAGGGTGCGAGCAGCCCTGCTGACAGTCACGGGTGTGAGCCGCACCTTCGGCGAGCGTGAGGCGCTCAGAGCCGTCGACCTGGAGGTCGCGCCGGGCGAGTGCGTCGCGCTGCTCGGCCCCAACGGCTCGGGGAAGTCGACTCTGCTGCGCATCGCCTGCGGCCGGGACCGGCCCACCACCGGCGAGGTCGAGTTCGACGGCGTGCCGATGAGCGAGGACGACGTGCGGGTCCGCGCCCGCGTGGCGGTCGTCGGCGACGCCCTCGGCTGCTACCCCGATCTGACGGTGCGCCAGCACCTCGAACTGGTCGCCGTGGCCCACGGGGTGCCCGAGGACCGGATCGACGCGCTCCTGCGCGAGCAGCGGCTGACCGGCCACGCGGAGTCGCTGCCCAGCGCGCTGTCCTCCGGGCAGCTCCAGGCGATGCTGCTCGCGTCGGCCCTGCTGCGCCCCCGTGACCTGCTGGTCCTCGACGAGCCGGAGCAACGGCTCGACCCCCGCGCCCGCGGCCGGCTCGCGGACGTGCTGCGGGCGGAGGGCGACAAGGGTGTGGCGGTGCTGTTCGCCACGCACCAGCCCGAGCTGGCCCGGGTCGCGCAGCGCGTGATCGCCCTGGAGGACGGGGCCGTGGTCGCGGACGGCAGCCCCGACGAGGTCCTGACGGAGGCGGGCACGTGAGCCGTACGGCACTGGGGACCGGGATCGACGAAGGCGCGGAGGCCGGGCGGAACGACGTCGTCGCGGACCGGACGGCCGAGACGACGCAGTGGCTGCGGGCCCGCCGCGGCGCCGGACGGGCCCGCCGGTTCGCCTATGTGTCGTACGTCGCCCTGGTGCTGCTGCTCGGCTGGTACGGACTGTTCGTCATCGGGCTCTTCCACGAGATCGGCCACCGCCGGCCGCTGGCGGACAGCGCCGGCGCCGTCGCCCGGACGCTGCCGTCCGGTCTGGTCCTCGCGGCCCTGGCGGGGATCTTCCTCACGGTGCGCGACGCGCTGTGGCGCGGTCCGGTGATCCTGCCGCGGCCCGACGTCGACTGGCTGCTCGCGCTGCCCGTACGGCGCCGTCCGGTGCTGCTGCCCTGGTTCGCCCTGTCCGCGGGGATCTGGGCGCTCGCCGCCCTGCTGCTGGGCTTCGTCGGCGCACTGCTCGTCGCGGCCGCCGACCTGGGCCGGATCGGCCTTCTGGCCCCGGCGTTCCTGGGCCCCGCGGTCTGCCTGGCCCTGCTGGCCGTGGCCGGGGCGGCCGTGGTGGAACGCTCCCGGAAGGCCGCCGACCTGCTCCACCGGGCCACCCCGGTCCTGCTGCTCGCCGTCCTGCTCAGCGCCGTACAGACGGGGGCCGCCGCGCAGGGGCACCGCTCGAAGGTGCTGGAGACGGTCGAGCTGTGGTCCGGTCCGTGGGGCTGGGCGGCGCAGCCCGTGCTCGCCGCCGCGGGCCGGTCCGCGCCCCTGTGGCCGATGGCGCTCGCCCTGCTGGTGGCGGCCACGGCGGCCGCCCTGGTGTACGCGGGGAAGGTCGTCGACGAGGTGCCCGTCGCGGTGCTGCGGTCCCGGGCCAGGGCGTCGGGCGGGGTGCTGGCCGGCATCCTCGCCGTGGACATGCGCTCGGTCCGGCTCTCCATGACCGGCGGCCTGGAGGTCCGCGGCCGCGGGCGCGTCGAACGGTGGGCGGCCCGGCTGTCCCCGCCGCGCTCGCCCGGTCTGCTGGTCGCCTGGCGCGACGTGCTGGGCCTGCTCATGGCGCCCAGGCGGCTCGGCCTCATGGTCCTGCTGCTCGTGCCGGCCGGCGCGGCCGCGGTCGCCGCCGCCGGGACGCGGGGCGGGACGGCGTACCTCGCCGCGGCACTGGCCGCGCTGCTCGGTTACTTCGCCGGGTCGCAGCTCCTGGAGCCGGCCAGGCTCGACGCCGACGACGTACGGCGCACGGCGTGGTCGCCCCGGCCCTACGAGCGCCTCGCACTCGAGCACGCGCTCGTGCCGGCCCTGGTGCTGGCCGCCGCCGGGTGCCTGCTCGCCGTACCGGTCGCGCTGTCGGGCCACGCCACGGCACCGCTGATCGTGCTCGCCGCCGCACCGGTGCTGGTCGCCGCGGGGCTGCTGAGCGCGTACCGGTCGCCGGTGCCCGTGTGGGTGCTGGCGGGCGGTCCCCTGCTCGCCGACGCCGGTCCGATCCTGGCGATGCTGTGGTATGCCGTCGGTCCGATGGCCGGGGTCGCGGGGCTCACCGTGCTGCTCGCCGCGCCCTTCCCGGGCGGTGTCCCGCAGGCGGCGGATCCACTGGGCCGCGTGGCGGCGTGCTGGGTCCTCGCCCTGCTGATGTTCCGCTGGGCGCTGGGGCGCGCACGCCGACGGGTGCGGCCCTGACGCCCCAGGACCGACAACGAGCCATTTTCCGCTCGTGCCGGATGCCGGTCACGATTGCGCCCGGCGACGGCGGAAGCCCCCGGGTCCCGCACCTGGGGGCTTCCGCGTTCACGGGAGGCGGCGGGCCGTGGGGAGGGCCCTACGGGGCCGGCGTCACTCGCGGCGCCACAGCGCGGGGACGTTCGGCGGCTCCCAGCCGGCCATCGAGGTGTGGGCCTGGAGGCACCGGTAGGCGGCGGAGCCGTACGTGACCCGGTCGCCCGCCGCGTAGGCGCGGCCGGGCGCCCAGGTGCCGCCCGGCGGGTCGGTCGGCGGGGCGGTGGGCGAGTTCGTCGGGCCCGGGGTGCCGTCCACGTTCAGCACGAAGTCGAACGTGCCCTCCCTGCCGCCGCCGACGTTGCGGACGTTCATGAGCAGCGCCGGGTCGAAGAGGGCGTCCGTGCTGTTGCGCGGTTCGCCCGGGAAGTAGAGCTGGGTGGTCAGCACCGGCCTGCCGGGGGCCTGGGCCTTGACGTGGATGTGCCGGGTGCGGCCCGGGTAGAGGCCCGGGACGATCGTGCGCAGGGTGAACGCGCCGGTGGAGTCGGTGAACTGGTGGCCGCGGAAGGTGTATCCGGCCATGTCGTAGGCGCCCGCGTCGTCCGCCTGCCAGAAGTCCAGCAGCACACCGGGCAGGGGCACGCAGTTGCGGCCGAAGACGTAGCCGCCGACGGTCAGCGGGACGCCGGCGGTGCCCGGCGTGACCAGGTCGGTGCGCAGCGGGGAGTTCGGTTTGAAGTAGGGGCCCTCCATCTGGTCGGGCGTGGGGTCGTCGCCGTCGTCGCAGTAGGGGGTCGGCGCCAGGGCCGCCCCGGGTGAGCCGGCCGAGTCCCGGGCGAGCGCGACGGCGCCGGTGGCGAGCAGCGGCACGGCGGCGCCCGCCGCGACGGCCGCCTTGAGCAGGGTCTTGCGGCTGATGCCGGGCTCGGCGCCGGAATCGTCGGGGGTGGTGGGTGTCATGGCGGTTCCTCGGTCTCCTCGGTGGGGGGAAGGTCCCCGGGGAAGGCGGACGGGAGAGCGGTGCCCGACAGGGGGACGCGGCCCCCGGGGCGCGGGGCAGGCTGTGAGTGCTCCGGGGGACGCGTTCCGCTGGTGAGCGCCGAAACCGTAAGACGCGGCGGCGCGGCTCGGGCACCTCCCGTTCCGCCCCCTGCCCGGTGTTATGCGGGCGGGAGGGGAGGGAGCGGGGCGTGTACGGGCGGGGCGGGCGGCTGTACCGTCGTGGCGCGTTCATGTCGGTGCCCGTGGGTGTGCGGTGCGTGCGGCGGTGCGTGGCGCGTCCGGGCGGCGCCGGCGCGAGGTGCGGCGCGTGCCCGGTGGGCGCGGCTGTGTACGGGTGGGTTCGGAGCCGGGGAGGGCGGTCGGATGACCGAGGTGGCGGAGCGTAGGGGCACGGGGGCGGATGCGGCGGACGCGGAACGGGGGGCGGGCGCGCGGGTGCCGCACGTGGCCGGATTCGCGCGGTGGCCCGCCTCCGGGTCACCGAAGGCGGAGGGCAAGGCGCTGCGCACCCGCGTCCCGCGGTCCGCGCACGCCGCTCTCGACCTCGACGGGGACCGGCCGGACGCGGTGGCCGCGGTGGAGGAGTCCGGCCGGGGGCGGATACCCGGGCTCACCCCGATACGGGTGGGGCGGATGGCGGCCACCCCGTTCGCGTTCCTGCGCGGCTCGGCCGGGCTGATGGCGTACGACCTGGCGCGTACGCCGGTGACGGGCATCGGCGCCCAGATCTGCGGCGACGCGCACGCGGCCAACTTCGGCCTCTACGGGGACGCGCGCGGCGGTCTGGTCATCGATCTGAACGACTTCGACGAGACGGTCCACGGCCCCTGGGAGTGGGACCTCAAGCGGCTCGCCGCCTCCCTGGTGCTCGCGGGCCGGGAGGCGGGCGCCGACGAGGACACCTGCCGGGAGGCGGCCCGGGACGCGGCCGGCGCCTACCGGCGCACCATGCGGCTGCTGGCCCGGCTGCCCGCGCTGGACGCCTGGAACGCCATCGCCGACGAGGAGCTGGTCTCCCACACCGACGCCCACGACCTGCTCGGCACGCTGGAGAGGGTCGGCGAGAAGGCGCGGGCCAACACCAGCGGCCGTTTCGCGGCCCGTTCGACCGAGGCCACCGAGGACGGCGGACGCCGCTTCGTCGACGCGCCTCCGGTGCTGCGCCGGGTGACGGACGGGGAGGCGGCGGCGGTCGCGGCCGCCCTCGCGCCCTACCTGGCGACGCTGTCCGAGGACCGGCTGCCGCTGCTGGCCCGGTACGCGGTGCACGACGTCGCCTTCCGGGTGGTCGGCACGGGCAGCGTGGGCACGCGGTCGTACGTGGTGCTGCTGCTGGACCACCGCGGTGAGCCGCTCGTGCTCCAGGTGAAGGAGGCCCGGCCCTCCGCGCTGGTGCCGCATCTGGTGCGCGCCGGGTTCGACGTCCCCGAGGTCGCGCACGAGGGGCGCCGGGTGGTGCTCGGGCAGAAGCGCATGCAGGTCGTCAGCGACATGCTGCTGGGCTGGACCTCGGTGGACGGGCGTCCCTTCCAGGTCCGGCAGTTCCGCAACCGCAAGGGCAGCGTGGACCCCGCGGCCCTGGCCGCCGACCAGCTCGACGACTACGGCCGGATGACCGGCGCGCTGCTGGCCCGCGCCCACGCGCACTCCGCCGACCCGCGCCTGGTCGCGGGCTACTGCGGCAGGAACGAGGAGCTCGACGAGGCGGTGGCCTCCTTCGCCGTCGCCTACGCCGACCGCACGGAGGCCGACCACGCCGTGCTGGTCGCCGCGGTGCGGGCGGGGCGGGTCGCGGCCGAGACGGGGGTGTGAGGGCCGGACGGGGCCGCCGGCCCGTGCCCTAGGCTGGTCGGGTGACGACCCCGGAAGCTGAGCCCGAGCAGGGCGGCGCCCCTCGGCCCGAGGAGCGGCTCGAACAGGCCGTACGGGCCGCGGAGCAGGCGCTCATCGAGTACGAGATAGCGCTGGAGACCTTCCGTGTGGAGGTCGAGAACTTCTCCCGGCTGCACGAACAGCGGCTCGGCCCGGTGTACGCGCGGCTGGAGGAGCTGGAGGCGCAGATCCTGGAGGCCAGGGCGGCCCGCAGCGGCGACCCGGAGGACCGCCGCCGGGCCGACGAGGCCCGGGCCCGGCTGATGCCGATCCCGGGGGTCGAGGAGCTGCTGCACGGCTGGATGGACGGGGACGGGCTGTTCCCGGAGGCCTCGGCGATGCTCACCGACCAGGCGGTGCGGCCACCGAAGCGGGTGCGGCCCGGCGAGGAGGCCCGCCGGCTCTACCGCGAGCTGGCCCGCAAGGCCCACCCCGACCTGGCGCAGGAGCAGGAGGAGCGCGCCCGGCGCGAGGAGTTCATCACCCGCGTCAACGCCGCCTACGCCCGCGGCGACGAGGCCGAGCTGCGCGAGCTGGCCGAGGAGTGGGCCGCGGGTCCGGCGCTGGAGCGGCGGCCGAGCCGGGGCGAGGAGCTGTACGCCCGTCTCGAATGGCTCGACCGGCGCAAGGAACTGCTCACCGTGCTGGCCAAGGAGCTGGAGGAGAGCGCGATCGGCGCCATGCTCCGGCTGGCCCCGGACGACCCCGACCGCCTGCTGGAGGAGATCGCCGGGCAACTGGCGGCCCAGGTCGGCGAGCGGGAGGCCGAGCTGGCGGGGCTGCTGGAGCAGTAGCCGCCGGCGGGCGCGGCGGCGCGACGCCGGGATCGGCCGCGGAACCGGCCGCGTTCCCGCCGGGCGGGGCGGCCCGCGGACGGTGGCCCCGGGGGCGCCACGTGACCGCACCGGCCTGCCCGGATCGTGGGCGGACGCTCCCGCACGGGCCGGTGCGCCGTGTCGGGTAGCGTCGGGGGCATGAGTTTCGGAGCTGGTGTGCCCACGGTCGAGGTCACGGACCTCAAGGACGGCGACTTCCTGCTGGACGTCCGCGAGGACGACGAGTGGCGGGCGGGTCACGCCGCCGGGGCGCTGCACATTCCCCTCAGCGAGTTCGTCGCCCGGTACGGCGAGCTGACCGAAGCCGCTCCCGAGGACGGCCGGGTCCACGTGATCTGCCGCTCCGGCGGGCGCTCGGCCCAGGTCACCATGTATCTGGTCCAGCAGGGCATCGACGCCGTGAACGTGGCCGGCGGGATGCAGATCTGGGACGCCGCCGGCCGGCCCGTCGTGGACGAGAAGGGCGAGCCGGGGCACGTCCTCTAGCCTTCCGCTCCGCGGCGGCCGGTGTGGTGACGGCCACGGCGCGACCGGTTCACCGGGGGCTGTGCCGACGAGCCGTCCTGAGTACCGTTCCCGTTCGGGCGTCGTGGACCATCCGCACCGGTGTGTCCCGCGGCGCGGCCGCGGCAGCGCGGGCGGAGAGACGGACCGGGACCGGGGAACGGGGCGGAATGGACGCGCACGACACAGGCTCGAACGCCCGGCGGAGGGCGGACGGGCCGGGCGTACCCGATGAGGCTCCCCCCGGCTCCGCCCCGCCGGACGGTCCCGGCGCACCGCCCGCAGTCCCCCGTACCGGCGTCGCCGCGCTCTCCCCGCGCTACCAGGTCGGTGCCGCGCTCGCGCTCGCCGTCGTCGCGGCGGCCGTCTGCGTCCACATCGGGCTGACCTTCCTGCACGTGGCCCCGGCGAACACGCTGTCCAAGCAGCACGGTTCCCTGATCGACGAGTGGATCTACCCGGAGTTCGAGCAGAACTGGAAGCTGTTCGCGCCCAATCCGCTCCAGCAGAACATCTCCGTCCAGGTCCGCGCCGAGGTGAGCGAAGCGGACGGCGGGATACGGACCACCGGCTGGTACGACCTGTCCGCCGAGGACGGCCGGGCCATCGACGGCAACCTGCTGCCGAGCCACACGCAGCAGAACGCGCTGCGCCGCGCCTGGGACTTCTACATCGCCACCCACGACTCCCACAACCGCCCGACGGGCCTGCGGGGCACCCTGTCCGAGAGCTATCTGCGCCGCATCGCGGTGCTGCGGCTGGACCGGAACGACGCCGCCGGACCGGACGGCGTCGTCCGGCGCGTCCAGTACCGCTCCCGTACGACCCCCGTGCCGCCCCCGGAGTGGAGCGGCGAGCGGGTCTCCGACCGGCCGGTGTACCGGGAGCTGCCCTGGTGGCGGGTGCCCGCGGACGAGGCGAAGGGGGGCGTCGCGTGAACGGCGTCGCGCTGTCGCTCTCGCGCGCCATCGCCCGCGTCACCGGGGCCGCGCTCGGCCCGTACCAGACCGCCGTCATCCGGATCGGGTTCAGCGCGACGTGGCTGCTCTTCCTGCTGCGCGAGTTCCCCCACCGCCACGAGCTGTACGGCCCGGACGGCCCGTGGAGCCACGACCTCGCCCAGCAGCTCGTCGCGGACAACGGCGCCTTCACGGTGCTGATGTGGGAGGGCGGCGGAACCCTCTGGTTCGAGGCCGTGTACGCGCTGGCCGTGCTCAGCAGTGTGCTGCTGCTGCTCGGGTGGCGGTCGCGGACCACGTCGGTGCTCTTCATGGTCGGCGTGCTCTCGCTGCAGAACCGCAGCATCTTCATGGGGGACGGCGGCGACAACGTCCTGCACCTGATGAGCATCTACCTGGTCTTCACCCGCTGCGGCCAGGTGTGGTCGCTGGACGCCCGCAGGGCACGGCTGCGGGGGGAGGCGCACGCGCGGGGGGAGCGCCGGGCGGACCGGACGGGACCCTTGCTGTGGGGGGTGCTCGGCGCGGTGCTGCTCATGGCGACGCTGGCGGGGCGGCTCGACGGCGACCGGTTCGTCCCGGCCCTGCTGTGGGCGGTGTGGCTGGCGCAGGGCCTGTGGTGGGCCGTGGGGCGCTGGGCGCCCACCGGTGAGCCGCGGATACTGCTCGACGTCGTCGCCCGCGTCGTGCACAACGGCGCCCTGCTGGTGATCATGGCCGAGGCCTGCCTGATCTACGCGACGGCCGGCTGGTACAAGATCCAGGGCTCGCGCTGGCAGGACGGCACCGCCGTCCACTACCCCCTGCACCTGGACTACTTCTCGCCCTGGCCCGCCCTGTCCGAGGCGCTGTCCGCCAGCGGCACCCTGGTCATGCTCATCACGTACGGCACGGTCGCCGTGCAGGTGGCCTTTCCGTTCACGCTGTTCAACCGGCGGGTCAAGAACGTCCTGCTGGCCGCCATGATCCTGGAGCACGCGGTGATCGCCGTGGTGCTCGGGCTGCCGTTCTTCTCGCTGGCGATGATCGCCGCCGACGCGGTCTTCCTGCCGACCTCCTTCCTGCGCCGCCTGGGCGAGTGGACGACACGCGGACGCGGCCGGCTGGTGCGGGGCGGCGGTGGCCGCGGCACGGTGCCGGCGCCCCGTGCCGCCCCGGAGGACGCCGGGACGGCGCGCGTAGGCTTCGAGGCATGACCCACCCCGCCCCCGCCGGCCCGGGCCCCGACGCCCTGGCGCTCTGGCGGCGCCGCGCCGACGCGTGTGTGCTGCTCGACGGCTTCCACGCCCTGAAGCACGCGCTGCGCTTCGGCGCCGACGTCCCGGTGGCCGTCACCAGCGACCGGGAAGGGGCGCTCGCCCTCGCCGAGGAGCTGGCGCCGGACGTCCGGGAGACCCTGGGCGGGCTGCTGACCGAGGTGCCGCACACGGCGTACACGTCGCTCGTGCCGCGCCCGCACCCCACCGCCGTGGCCGCCCTGGCCGTACGCCCCTCGCGCGAGGCCGGGCTGCGGACACTGGCGCGCACCCCCCGCAGCAGCCCCGTCGTGGTCCTCGACCAGCCGCGCAACCTCGGCAACGCGGGGGCGGTGATCCGGCTCGCCGCCGGCTTCGGGGCGACCGGTGTGGTCACCACGGGCCCGCTCGACCCCTGGCACCCCACGGTGGTCCGCGGCGGGGCGGGGCTGCACTTCGCGACCACCGTGGAACGGCTCGACGTGGCACGACTGCCGCCGGGTCCCGTCTTCGCCCTGGACCCCGAGGGCGAGGACGTCCGCGGGCTGAAGCTGCCCGACGACGCGCTGCTCGCGTTCGGTTCCGAGCGCAGCGGCCTGTCACCGGAACTGCGCGCACGGGCCGACCACCTGGTGGCGCTGCCGATGCGCCCCCAGGTCTCCAGTTACAACCTCGCGACCAGCGTGGCCATGACGCTGTACCACTGGAGCGCCGGCGGGGGCGCACCGCACGTGCCCTAGGGCCTCGGGTCACGCCGCGGACGCGGGGCCCGGCGCGAACGACCCGCCCTAGGCCTGGCGGCGGACCTCCACCACGCGGAAGCGGTTGGCGACGAACGCGCCGTCGCACAGGGCCGCGTTGGCCGCCGGGTTGCCGCCCGAGCCGTGGAAGTCGGAGAAGGCGGCCGTCTGGTTGACGTACACCCCGCCGGTGAGGTTCAGGGAGAGCTGGGCCGCCTCCTCCAGGCACACCTCCTGCACGGCCCGCTCGACCTCCGCGTCGGTCGTGTACGCGCCGACGGTCATCGCGCCCTTCTCGCGGATGCTGCGGCGCAGCAGGTCCACCGCGTGCGTGGCGGAGTCGACGGCGACGGCGAAGGAGACGGGGCCGAAGCACTCGCTGGTGTAGGCGGCCTCGTCGTCGGGCTTGGCACCGTCCAGCTTGACGATCACCGGGGTGCGCACGACCGCGTCCGGGAAGTCGGGGTTGGTCACCTCGCGGGAGGCCAGGGCGACCTCGCCGAGACCGGCGGCGGCCTCCAGACGGGCCTTGACGTCCGGGTTGACGATCGCGCCGAGCAGGGCGTTCGCCCGGGCGTCGTCGCCGAGGAGCCCGTCGACGGCGCGCGCGAGGTCCGCGGTGACCTCGTCGTAGGACTTGTCGCCCTGGTCGGTGCGGATGCCGTCGCGGGGGATCAGCAGGTTCTGCGGGGTGGTGCACATCTGGCCGCTGTAGAGGGACAGCGAGAAGGCCAGGTTGGAGAGCATCCCCTTGTAGTCGTCGGTCGACTCCACGATCACCGTGTTGACGCCGGCCTTCTCCGTGAAGACCTGGGCCTGGCGGGCGTTGGCCTCCAGCCAGTCGCCGAAGGCGGTGGAGCCGGTGTAGTCGATGATCCGGATCTCGGGGCGGGTCGCCAGCGTCCTGGCGATGCCCTCGCCGGGGCGTTCGGCCACCAGCGCGACCAGGTTCGGGTCGAAGCCGGCCTCGGCGAGGACGTCGCGGGCGATCCGGACGGTGAGCGCGAGCGGCAGCACGGCGCGCGGGTGGGGCTTGACCAGGACCGCGTTGCCGGTGGCGAGGGAGGCGAACAGACCCGGGTAGCCGTTCCAGGTCGGGAAGGTGTTGCAGCCCACGACCAGGCCGATGCCGCGCGGGACCGGCGTGAACTGCTTGGTCAGCTCCAGCGGGTCGCGCTTGCCCTGCGGCTTGCTCCACTGAGCCGTGCCGGGGGTGCGGACCTGCTCGGCGTACGCGTAGGCCACCGCCTCCAGGCCGCGGTCCTGCGCGTGCGGGCCGCCCGCCTGGAAGGCCATTATGAAGGCCTGTCCGGAGGTGTGCATGACGGCCTGCGCGAACTCCATCGTCCGGTCGGCGATCCGCCCGAGGATCTCCAGGCAGACCATCGCGCGCAGCTCCGCGCCCGCGTCCCGCCAGGCCCTCTGGCCGGCCCGCATCGCGGGCAGCAGCACGTCGAGGTCCGCGTGCGGGTACTCCACGTTCAGCTCGATGCCGTACGGGGAGACCTCGCCGCCGACCCAGTCGTCGGTGCCGGGCTGGCCGAGGTCGAGGCGGGTGCCGAGCAGGGCGTCGAAGGCGGCCTTGCCCGCGGCCATGTCCAGGCTGCCGTTCTCCCCGTAGGCCTTGGGGTGCTCGGGGTGGGGGGACCAGTACGCGCGCGTGCGGATCGTCTCCAGCGCCTGGTCCAGTGTCGGCCGGTGCCGGTCGATCAGCTGGTGCGCGGTGAGTTCGGCGGCCATGCGGGACCAACTCCTCGTCTCACGAGCTCTCCGTCGAGTCGTGACCTGGGGGAAACCTGGGCAGAAACAAGCGGACAGGGCTAGAGTAACCGAACGATCGGTCGGGACAAGGGGGACCGCCGCATCTGTGGAAAACCCCGTGCGGGAGGATCGCGCACATGACAGCACTCACCCTCAGCAGCCCCGTGGCCGTCGTCGGCACCGGCACCATGGGCCAGGGCATCGCCCAGGTGGCGCTGGTCGCGGGCCACCCCGTACGGCTCTACGACGCCGTCGCCGGGCGGGCCCGGGACGCGGCCGACGCGATCGGCGCCCGGCTCGACCGGCTCGTCGAGAAGGAGCGGCTCACCGGCGCCGAGCGGGACGCGGCCCGCGCCCGGCTGGAGCCCGCCGAGACCCTGGCCGAGCTGGCCGACTGCGCGCTGGTCGTCGAGGCGGTCGTGGAGCGGCTCGACGTCAAGCAGGAGCTGTTCCGCGCGCTGGAGGACGTCGTCGCCGACGACTGCCTGCTCGCCACCAACACCTCCTCCCTGTCCGTCACCGCCATCGGCGGCGCGCTGCGGGTCCCCGGCCGCTTCGTCGGCCTGCACTTCTTCAATCCCGCTCCGCTGCTGCCGCTCGTGGAGGTCGTCTCCGGGTTCGCCACCGACGTCACCTCGGCCACGCGCGCGTACGAGACGGCCCGCGCCTGGGGCAAGACGCCGGTCGCCTGCGCGGACACCCCCGGTTTCCTCGTCAACCGCATCGCCCGGCCCTTCTACGCCGAGGCCTTCGCGGTCTACGAGGACCAGGGCGCGGACCCGGCCACCATCGACGCCGTGCTGCGCGAGTCGGGCGGCTTCAGGATGGGCGCCTTCGAGCTGACGGACCTCATCGGGCAGGACGTCAACGAGTCCGTCACGCACTCCGTGTGGCAGGCGTTCTTCCAGGACGTGCGCTTCACGCCGTCCCTCGCCCAGCGCCGCCTGGTCGAGTCCGGCCGCCTGGGCCGCAAGAGCGGGCGGGGCTGGTACGACTACCGCGACGGCGCCGAGCGGCCCGAGCCGCACACCGCCGAGCCGGCCGAGGCGCCCGCGTACGTCGTGGTCGAGGGCGACCTGGGTCCGGCCGCCGAGCTGGTCGCCATGATCCGCGAGGCGGGCATCGAGGTCCGCGAGGAGGACGAGGACAACGGGACGCGGCTCGTCCTGCCCACCGGCGGTCAGCTCGCGCTCGCCGACGGCCAGACCTCGGCGGAGTACCGGGACGTCGTCTACTTCGACCTGGCGCTGGACTACCGCACGGCCACGCGCGTGGCCCTGTCCCACTCCCAGGACACGTCGGCGCGAACCGTCGCCGAGGCCACCGGCCTGTTCCAGGCGCTCGGCAAGAAGGTCAGCGTCATCGGCGACGTGCCCGGCATGATCGTCGCGCGGACGGTCGCGCGGATCATCGACCTGGCCGTCGAGGCGGTCGCCAAGGGCGTGGCCACCGAGGAGGACGTCGACACCGCGATGCGGCTCGGCGTCAACTACCCGCTGGGCCCCTTCGAGTGGTGCCGCCGTCTCGGCCGGGGCTGGGCCGGCTCCCTCCTCGACGACCTGCACTCCATCGATCAGTCCGGCCGCTACGCGCCGTCCCTCGCCCTCTACCGGTACGCCTGCGCCACCGTGAAGCGGGAGGACACCCCATGACCACCGTCAAGCGCGACACCTACACGCCCGAGACGCTGCTGTCCGTGGCCGTGCAGGTCTTCATCGAGCGCGGCTACGACGGCACCTCCATGGAGCACCTGTCCAAGGCGGCCGGCATCTCCAAGTCGTCGATCTACCACCACGTCACGGGCAAGGAGGAACTCCTGCGCCGGGCCGTGAGCCGGGCCCTCGACGAGCTGTTCGGCATCCTCGACGAGGAGCACGCGCGCGTGGGGTCCGCCGCCGAGCGGCTGGAGTACGTCGTGCGGCGCATGGTCGAGGTGCTGATGGCCGAACTGCCCTACGTCACGCTGCTGCTGAGGGTGCGGGGCAACACCGGCACCGAGCGGTGGGCGCTGGAGCGGCGGCGCGAGTTCGACCACCGGGTCGCCGGGCTGCTGAAGGCGGCGGCGGCCGAGGGGGACGTGCGCGCGGACGTGGAGGTCCGGCTCGCCACCCGCCTGGTCTTCGGCATGATCAACTCGATCGTGGAGTGGTACCGCCCCGACGGTCCCGAGGGCCGCGGGGGCACGGGCGAGCGCGAACTGGTGGACGCCGTGGTGCGGTTGGTGTTCGGCGGGCTGCGCGGCACCGTCTGAGCGGCGCGGGCACGGCGGCCCGCCCGATCAGCCTTGCGGCTCAAGGTCCTCGGTCTCGAACACCAGCAGCGTGCGCGTGCTGAGCACCTCGGGGATGGCCTGGAGGCGGGAGAGGACGAGTTCCCGCAGCGCCCGGTTGTCGGGTGTGTGCACCAGGAGCAGGACGTCGAAGTCGCCGCCCAGCAACGCGATGTGGGAGGCGCCGGGGAGCTGTCTGAGCTGCGCGCGGACCGTGCGCCAGGAGTTCTGGACGATCTTCAGTGTGATGTAGGCAGAGGTGCCGTGGCCCGCGCGCTCGTGGTCGACACGGGCGCCGAAGCCGCGTATGACGCCGTCCTCGACGAGCCGGTTGATGCGCGCGTACGCGTTCGCGCGCGAGACGTGCACCCGTTCCGCCACCGACCGTATCGACGCGCGGCCGTCCGCCTGGAGCATGCGCAGGATGTCCTGGTCGATCGCGTCCAGCGGACGCGGGGGCGGCCGGACGGCGGCGTCCTCCGCTCCGGCGGCGTCGGCCGGGCGTTCGGCCATTTGTTCAGATGCCATGTGCCCCCGCCTTCCTACCATGGACGTACTGCGTCCATCTCAGGTTGTGCAGAACCGATTGTCCACAGCCTGGGGCCGCCTGTAGCCAAAATGTGCCGACGACCGAACAATCGGTAGGTGAGGCCCGTCACATCCGTGGCGAGCCCGAAGCCGCTCCCACGAGGAGGTGCCGTCATGACGGTCATGGAGCAGCGGGGCGCCTACCGGCCCACACCGCCGCCCGCCTGGCAGCCCCGTACCGACCCCGCGCCGCTGCTGCCCGACGCGGAGCCGTACCGCGTCCTCGGCACGAAGGCCGCCGAGGAGACCGACCCCGAGCTGCTGCGCACCCTGTACGCCCGGCTGGTGCGCGGCCGGCGCTACAACGTGCAGGCCACGGCGCTGACCAAGCAGGGCCGGCTGGCCGTCTACCCCTCCAGCACCGGCCAGGAGGCCTGCGAGATCGCCGCGGCCCTGGCCCTCGAGGAGCGCGACTGGCTCTTCCCGAGCTACCGCGACACCCTCGCCGTCGTCGCCCGAGGCGTCGACCCCGTCGAGGCCCTCACCCTGCTGCGCGGCGACTGGCACACGGGCTACGACCCCTACGAGCACCGGGTCGCCCCCCTGTCCACGCCGCTCGCCACCCAGCTCCCGCACGCCGTGGGCCTCGCCCACGCCGCCCGCCTCAAGGGCGACGACGTGGTCGCGCTGGCCATGGTCGGCGACGGCGGCACCAGCGAGGGCGACTTCCACGAGGCGCTGAACTTCGCGGCCGTCTGGCAGGCGCCGGTCGTCTTCCTCGTGCAGAACAACGGCTTCGCCATCTCCGTCCCGCTCGCCAAGCAGACCGCCGCCCCGTCGCTGGCCCACAAGGCCGTCGGCTACGGGATGCCCGGCCGCCTGGTGGACGGCAATGACGCCGTCGCCGTCCACGAGGTCCTCTCCGAGGCCGTGCGGCAGGCGCGGGCGGGCGGCGGACCGACGCTGGTGGAGGCGGTGACGTACCGCGTCGACGCGCACACCAACGCCGACGACGCCACGCGCTACCGCGCCGACGCCGAGGTGGAGACCTGGCGCCGGCACGACCCGGTCGAGCTGCTGGAGCGGGAGCTGACCGGCCGCGGCCTGCTGGACGAGGACGGCATCCGGGCCGCCCGCGAGGACGCCGAGACCATGGCCGCCGACCTGCGCGCCCGCATGAACCAGGACGCCGAACTCGACCCGATGGACCTCTTCGCGCACGTGTACGCGCGGCCCACCCCGCAACTGCGCGAGCAGCGGGACCAGCTCCGCGCGGAGCTCGAGGCCGAGGCCGGGACCGAGCCGGAAGGGACGCACCGATGACCACCGTCGCCCTCAAGCCGGCCACCATGGCGCAGGCCCTCACGCGCGCGCTGCGCGACGCCATGGCCGCCGACCCGGCCGTGCACGTCCTGGGCGAGGACGTGGGCACCCTCGGCGGTGTCTTCCGGGTCACCGACGGGCTCGCCGCGGAGTTCGGCGAGGACCGCTGCACGGACACCCCGCTGGCGGAGGCCGGCATCCTCGGCACCGCGGTCGGCATGGCCATGTACGGGCTGCGGCCGGTCGTGGAGATGCAGTTCGACGCCTTCGCCTACCCGGCGTTCGAGCAGGTCGTCAGCCATGTCGCCAAGATGCGCAACCGCACGCGCGGCGCGATGACTCTGCCGCTGACCATCCGCGTGCCCTACGGCGGCGGCATCGGCGGCGTCGAGCACCACAGCGACTCGTCCGAGGCGTACTACATGGCGACTCCGGGGCTCCATGTCGTCACGCCCGCGACCGTCGCCGACGCCTACGGGCTGCTGCGCGAGGCCATCGCCTCCGACGACCCGGTGGTCTTCCTGGAGCCCAAGCGGCTGTACTGGTCGAAGGACTCCTGGAACCCCGAGGAGCCGGTACCCGTTGAACCCATCGGCCGCGCGGTGGTGCGGCGCTCCGGCCGGAGCGCCACGCTCATCACGTACGGGCCGTCGGTGGCCGTCTGCATGGAGGCGGCCGAGGCGGCCCGGGCCGAGGGCTGGGACCTCGAGGTCGTCGATCTGCGCTCCCTGGTGCCGTTCGACGACGAGACGGTGTGCGCCTCGGTACGGCGGACGGGACGCGCGGTCGTGGTCCACGAGTCGGGTTCCTTCGGGGGCCCGGGCGGGGAGATCGCGGCCCGGGTCACGGAGCGCTGCTTCCACCACCTGGAGGCGCCGGTGCTGCGTGTGGCCGGGTTCGACGTGCCGTACCCGCCGCCGATGCTGGAGCGCCACCACCTGCCCGGTGTGGACCGGATCCTGGACGCCGTGGGGCGCCTGCAGTGGGAGGCCGAAAGCTGATGACACAGGTGCTGGAGTTCAAGCTCCCGGACCTCGGGGAGGGGCTCACCGAGGCCGAGATCGTGCGCTGGATGGTCGAGGTCGGTGACGTGGTCGCCGTCGACCAGCCGGTCGTCGAGGTCGAGACGGCCAAGGCGATGGTGGAGGTGCCCTGCCCCTACGGCGGCGTGGTCACCGCCCGCTTCGGCGAGGAGGGCACGGAGCTGCCCGTCGGCGCGCCGCTCCTGACGGTCGCCGTGGGAGAGCAGGCCGGCTCCGCCGGTCGGCCGCCGGCGCCGGAAGCGGTCGCCGCCACCGAGGCCGCCGGGGAGTCGCGCGGCTCGGGCAACGTCCTGGTCGGGTACGGCACCTCCGAGGCGCCCGCGCGGCGGCGCAGGGTCCGGCCGCAGCGCCCCGCGGCGGCCCCGCGGACGCCCGTCGAGCCGGCGGACGCCGGGCGGCTGAACGGCCGGGCCCGCGGCGCCGGGCAGCCGGACGGTCCCGTCCCCGTCATCTCCCCGCTGGTGCGCAGGCTGGCCCGGCAGCACGACCTGGATCTGCGGGAGCTGACCGGCTCCGGCCCCGACGGGCTCATCCTGCGGGCCGACGTGGAGTACGCGCTGCGTGCCGCCGAGGCGCGGGGCGTCCGTACACCGGCCGCGGCGGCGGACACCGCTCCGCAGGCGGCGGCAGGGCACCGGGCGCCGGTCTCCGCGCTCGGGGGCGGGGCGGCGCCGGACGAGGTCCGCACCCCGCTCAAGGGCGTGCGCGGCGCCGTCGCCGACAAGCTCTCCCGCAGCCGGCGCGAGATCCCGGACGCGACCTGCTGGGTGGACGCGGACGCGACGGAGCTGATGCGGGCGCGCGCCGCGATGAACGCGGCGGGCGGACCGAAGATCTCCCTCGTCGCCCTGCTGGCGCGGATCTGCACCGCCGCGCTCGCCCGCTTCCCCGAGCTGAACTCCGCCGTCGACACGGAGGCCAGGGAGATCGTCCGGTTCGGCCACGTCCATCTCGGCTTCGCCGCCCAGACGGACCGGGGCCTGGTCGTGCCCGTCGTACGGGACGCGCACGCGCGGGACGCCGAGTCGCTCACCGCCGAGTTCGCCCGGCTGACCGAGGCGGCCCGCGCCGGGCGGCTCACCCCGGCCGAGCTGACCGGCGGCACCTTCACGCTGAACAACTACGGCGTGTTCGGCGTCGACGGTTCCACGCCGATCATCAACCACCCCGAGGCGGCCATGCTCGGCGTCGGCCGCATCGTGCCCAAGCCCTGGGTTCACGAAGGGGAGTTGGCGGTGCGCCAGGTCGTGCAGCTCTCGCTCACCTTCGACCACCGGGTGTGCGACGGCGGCACGGCGGGCGGTTTCCTGCGGTACGTGGCGGACTGCGTGGAACAGCCGGCGGTGCTGCTGCGCACCTTGTGACGGGGAGCCCCCGCGCTCCTCGGGCCGCGGGGGCTCCCCCGCGTTCCCCGTGATCGCGGGGACACGCATACTCGGAGGGTGACCGCGTACCAACCCCCGGGCGGCCCCGGCGCCGGCACCGACCCCGCGCCGGCGGCGGCTCCTGCCGCGTACGACGCCGTCGTGCTCGCCGGCGGGGCCGCCCGCAGGCTCGGCGGCGCGGACAAGCCCGGCCTGCGCGTGGGCGGACGGGCCCTGCTCGACCGGGTGCTCGCCGCCTGCGCCGGAGCCCGCACCACCGTCGTCGTCGCCGACCCCCGGCCCACCGTCCGGCCCGTGATCTGGGCCCGCGAGGAACCGCCCGGCGGGGGACCGCTCGCCGCGCTCGCCGCCGGGCTCGACCGCACCACGGCGGAGCACGTCGTGGTCGTCTCGGCCGACCTGCCCTTCCTCACCGCCGCGACCCTCGGGCGCCTGCCGGAGCTGCTCGCCGCGTCGGACGCCGACGGGGTCCTGCTCACCGACGCCGACGGCCGCGACCAGCCCCTCGTCGCCGCGTACCGCGCCTCGGCACTGCGCCGTGAACTCGCCGCGCTGACCGGCGGCGGGCCGGACCTCGCCGGGCTGCCGCTGCGCCGTCTCACCGCCGGTCTGCGCCTGACCCGGGTCCCCGACGCCGTCGCGTCCTTCGACTGCGACACCTGGGACGACATCGCCACCGCCAGGACACGTATCAGGGAGCATGGCCACGTGTTGGATGAATGGATTTCCGCAGCCAAGGCCGAACTGGGCATCGACCTGGACGTCGACACCGGCGTCCTGCTCGACCTCGCCCGCGACGCCGCCCACGGCGTGGCCAGGCCCGCCGCCCCGCTGACCACCTTCCTCGTCGGCTACGCGGCCGGGCGGGCCGGCGGGGGTCCCGAGGCCGTCGCCGAAGCCACCCGCAAGGCCGCCGCACTGGCCCGGCGCTGGGCGGAGGAGGCCGCCGACGCGGAGAACGCCCCCGCGGCAGGCACCCCGGACGCGGCCCCCGGCACCCGCCCGGACACCCGATGACCTCCCCCGGCGCACGTGTCGGCGAGGACGTGGACGACCTCGGTGTGGAGGAGGCGCTCGCCCTGGTGAACGACCACCCCGGGCCGCGGCCCCGCGACCCCGCGCACGCGCACGACGGTCACGGCCCGCACACCGCTCACGGGGCCGCCCCGCACCGGCCGGCGGACTCCCACCGCGCGACCCCCTGGCCCGAGGCCCGCTCGGTCGCCGAGCGCGCCGGACGCACCGCCGCCCGCGCGAGACGCCGGGCCCCGGTCTCCGTACCCCTCGACGCCGCGCTGGGCCTCACCCTGGCCGCGCCCCTCACCGCCCTGACCGACCTGCCCTCCTTCGACACCTCCGCCATGGACGGCTGGGCCGTCGCCGGACCGGGCCCCTGGACCGTGCGCGACGAGGGCGTCCTCGCCGGACACGCCGAGCCCGCCGCCCTCACCGACGGCGAGGCCGTCCGCATCGCCACCGGTGCCCGGGTGCCCCCGGGCGCCACCGTCGTGGTGCGCTCGGAGCACGGCCGCACCGACGCCCAGGGCCGGCTCCAGGTGACGCGGGAGGTCGCCCACGGCCAGGACATCCGGCCGCGCGGCCAGGAGTGCCGCGGCGGCGACCAGCTCCTGCCCGTCGGCACCCTCGTGACCCCGGCGGTCCTGGGTCTCGCGGCGGCCGCGGGGTACGACGCCCTGACCACCGTCGCCCGTCCCCGCGCCGACGTCCTGGTCCTGGGCGACGAACTGCTCACCGAGGGTCTGCCGCACGACGGCCTCATCCGCGACGCCCTCGGCCCCATGCTGCGGCCCTGGCTGCGCGCCCTGGGCGCCGAGGTGGGGACGATCCGCCGGATCGGCGACGACGCCGAGGCCCTGCACCGGGCCGTCACGGCGTCCGAGGCCGACCTGATCGTGACGACCGGCGGCACCGCCGCGGGCCCCGTGGACCACGTCCACCCGACCCTGCGCCGCATCGGCGCCGAACTCCTCGTCGACGGTGTGAAGGTACGCCCCGGCCACCCCATGCTGCTGGCCCGCATCACGGAGGGCCGTCACCTGGTCGGCCTGCCCGGCAACCCCCTCGCCGCCGTCTCCGGACTGCTCACGCTCGCCGAACCGCTGCTGCGCGTCCTCGCGGCCCGTCCGGCACCGGAGCCGTACGTCCTGCCGCTGCGGGACGCGGTGCAGGGGCACCCGCACGACACCCGGCTCGTCCCCGTCGTCCTGCGCGGCGAGGGTGCCGTACCGCTGCGCTACAACGGGCCCGCCATGCTGCGCGGCATCGCGGCGGCCGACGCCCTGGCCGTCGTGCGCCCGGGCGGTGCGCGGCGCGGACAGGAGACCGAGCTGCTCGACCTGCCGTGGACCAGCGGCGGAATCGGAGTGTGTTTCACGTGAAACTTCCGGGCCAGGACGCGATCGCCCGCCAGGCCGACGAGCACCTCATGCCCCACCGGGTGAAGCTGCCGAGGAAGGTGGTGGAACACCCGATCCGCCAGGTCGGCAAACGGCTGTCCCTGGCCCTGGTGGTCCTCGTCGTGACCGCGGTGATCGTCTACGCGGACCGCGAGGGCTACAACGACAACGCGAACAAGTCCGTCGACCTCCTCGACGCCTTCTACTACGCCACCGTCACCCTCTCGACCACCGGGTACGGCGACATCACGCCGGTCAGCGACTCCGCCCGGCTGACCAACATCTTCGTCATCACGCCGCTACGCGTGCTGTTCCTGATCATCCTGGTCGGCACCACGCTGGAAGCCCTCACCGAGCGCACTCGGGAGGAGTGGCGCCTGACCCGCTGGAGGTCCACCTTGCGCGATCACACCGTCGTCGTCGGCTTCGGAACGAAGGGACGGTCGGCGATCTCGACCGTGTGCGCGACGGGCCTGCGCAAGGAGCAGGTCGTCGTGGTCGACCCCAGCGGAAAGGCCATCGACGCGGCGACGGCCCACGGGTTCGCGGGGGTGGTCGGCGACGCCACGCGCAGCGACGTGCTGAACCGAGCGGAGGTCTACCGGGCGAAGCAGATCATCATCGCCACCCAGCGCGACGACACCGCGGTCCTGGTGACACTGACGGCCCGCCAGCTCAACCGGACCGCGAAGATCGTGGTCGCGGTGCGGGAGGAGGAGAACGCCCCGCTGCTGAAGCAGTCCGGCGCGGACGCCGTGATCACCAGTGCCAGCGCCGCCGGCCGGCTGCTCGGGCTCTCCGTGCTCAGCCCCGCCGCCGGCATGGTCATGGAGGACCTGATCAGCCAGGGCAGCGGGCTGGACCTCGTCGAACGCCCCGTCATAAAGGCGGAGGTGGGCAAGAGCCCCCGCGAGACGGACGACCTGGTGGTGAGCGTCCTGCGCGGGCACCGGGTGCTCGGTTACGACGATCCGGCCGTCGGCACGCTCCAGTTGACGGACCGTCTGATCACCATCGTCCGGGCGACGCCGGGCACCCAGGTGGCCCCCGACGCCCGTCCGCTGCCGCGCGACTGACATGTGGCCCGGGCGGGAGCGCCGGGCCGCCGGGCGCCCCGGGCACCGGCTACTTGCGGTTGTAGAGCCGCATGGTGACCGGCCCGAAGACCAGCAGGAACAGTCCCGCCCAGCCCAGCGTCCAGACGATCTCGCCGCCCGGCCACCGGCCCGCCATCAGCTCGCGCACGGCGGACGCGAGATGGGTGATCGGGCTGTTGTTGACGAACGCCTGGAGCCAGCCCGGCATGGTCTTCGGGTCCACGAAGACGTTGGACAGGAAGGTGAGCGGGAAGATCACCATCATGCTGACGCTCATCACCGACTTCTCGGTGCGCAGCATGAGCCCGAACATGGTCCAGATCCACGAGAAGGCGAACGAGAACACCAGCAGCAGCGCGATCGCGGCGACCACGCCGAGGAAGCCGCCGTCCGGCCGGTAGCCGAGGAGCAGGCCCACGGCCAGCATGACGGCCGAGGCGATCGTGTAGCGCAGGGCGTCGCCGAGCAGATAGCCGACCATCGCCGAGGGACGCCAGATCGGCAGCGAGCGGAAGCGGTCGAAGACGCCCTTCTCGATGTCGATGTTCACCGAGACCCCCGTGTACATCGTGATCATCACGACGGACATGACCAGGATGCCCGGCAGCACGAACTGGATGTAGTCACCGGGGGACCCGGCCAGCGCACCGCCGAAGAGGTACGTGAACATCAGCAGGTTCATGATCGGGAAGGCCGTGACGTCGAAGAGCTGCTCCGGCACGTGCTTGATCTTGAGGACCGCGCGCCAACCGAAGGTCAGGGACGTCGACAGGGAGCTGGGCCGCGGCGGGCGCTCCCGGCCGACCAGCAGGGCCGCCAGCGACTCGGTACTGACCGGCGCGAGGTCCTTGCTCCCGGTGCTCGTGGCCGTGCTCATGCCGCCACCTCGTCCTTCGTGTCGTGGCCGGGGCCGTTGCCCGTGCCGTGGCCGGTGTCGTGCCCGGTCAGGGCCAGGAAGACCTCGTCGAGACTGGGCTGTCCGAGGGAGAAGTCGTCGACGGTGACGCCGTTGCGGGCCAGCTCGCCCAGTGCCCGGGCGGCCTGCTCGGCGGCCGTGTCGTCGGCTGTCGCACCGAGACGGGCGGTCAGGGCCACGGGGTCGGGTTCGAGCTGCACCTCGGCGTCGAGCAGCTCCCGCAGCATCCGCTCGGCCCGGGGCCGCAGGCCCGCGTCGCGCAGCCGCAGATGGACGGAGCCGGCGCCGACGGACGCCTTCAGCTCGCCCTTGGTGCCCTCGGCGATCACCTTGCCCTTGTCGATGACGGCGATCCGGGACGCCAGTTGGTCGGCCTCGTCCAGGTACTGGGTGGTCAGCAGCACGGTGGTGCCCTGGGCGACGACCGCGCGGACGATGTCCCACACCTGGTTGCGGCTGCGCGGGTCGAGGCCGGTCGTCGGCTCGTCGAGGAAGAGCAGGTCGGGGGTGTTGAGGATGGACGCGGCGATGTCGATGCGGCGCCGCATGCCGCCGGAGTAGTGCTTGACCTGCTTCGCCGCCGCCTCCGTCAGCCCGAAGGCCGCCAGGAGCTGGTCCCCCCGCTCCCGCGCGGCCTTCTTGCCGTGCCCGAGGAGCCGGCCCAGCAGCACCAGGTTCTCGGTGCCGGTGAGGTCCTCGTCCACGGACGCGTACTGCCCGGTGAGGCTCACCCGGCCGCGTACCTCGTCCGCCTCCCGCACCACGTCGTGGCCGAAGACATGGGCCTGGCCGCCGTCGGGCCGCAGCAGGGTGGCGAGCATCTTCACCGTGGTGGTCTTGCCGGCGCCGTTGGGGCCGAGAACGCCGTACACCGTGCCGGCGGGCACCGCGAGATCCACACCGTCCACGGCCCGGGTCTCGCCGAACGTCTTCACCAGGCCCGCGGTCTCGATCGCGAGCCCGGACGTGTGCGTGCTCATACGTGGGGGTCCTTCCGCGCATTTCGGCTACCCATGGGAAGACCTTCACCGCCGCGAGAACTCATCGGTCCGGACCGGGACTCTCCGAGGACGGCGCGGGGGCGTTTCCTCCCGCGAACGGCCCTGGTCTTCCCGCGAACGGGCCTGGTTCTTCCCGTGAACGGCCCCGGCGCCGGACGTGCGTGCCGGGGCACGCGGGCGGGGCGCCCGGCGGGGCCGCGGAGTACCGTCGGCCCCATGCATGCGATCACGATTTCCGAACCCGGCGGCCCCGAGGCACTGGTGTCGTCCGAGGTCCCCGACCCGGTGCCCGGCGAGGGCGAGGTCCTGGTCGAGGTGGCGGCCAGCGCCGTCAACCGGGCCGACATCATGCAGCGCCAGGGCTTCTACGACCCGCCGCCCGGTGCGTCCCCCTACCCCGGCCTGGAGTGCTCCGGGCGCGTCGCGGCGCTCGGACCGGGGGTGTCGGGCTGGTCCGTCGGCGACGAGGTGTGCGCGCTGCTCTCCGGCGGCGGCTACGCCGAGAGGGTCGTCGTCCCGGCCGGCCAGCTCCTGCCGGTCCCCGAGGGCGTCGGTCTGCGGGAGGCGGCGGCCCTGCCCGAGGTGGTCAGCACCGTCTGGTCGAACGTCTTCATGGTCTCCCACCTCCGCCCCGGCGAGACGCTGCTCGTGCACGGCGGCTCCAGCGGCATCGGCACCATGGCGATCCAGCTCGGCAAGGCGGTCGGCGCCAGGGTCGCCGTGACGGCCGGGACGAAGGAGAAGCTGGAGCGCTGCGCCGAGCTGGGCGCCGACATCCTGATCAACTACCGGGAGCAGGACTTCGTCGCCGAGGTGAAGGAGGCCACCGGCGGCGCGGGCGCCGACGTCGTCCTGGACAACATGGGCGGCGCGT
Organism: Streptomyces sp. NPDC018947; assembly: GCF_044390505.1. Lineage (NCBI taxonomy): Bacteria > Bacillati > Actinomycetota > Actinomycetes > Kitasatosporales > Streptomycetaceae > Streptomyces > Streptomyces sp. NPDC018947. The sequence continues at coordinate 338,583 of NZ_JBIRZD010000004.1, read as the reverse complement.
ACCTGGACCGCAACGTGCAGGTCCTGGCCGTCAACGGGCGGCTCGCGATCATCGGGCTCCAGGGCGGACGCAAGGGCGAGCTGAACATCGGCGCGCTCCTCGCCAAGCGCGCCGCCGTCAGCGCGACCTCGCTGCGCGCCCGGCCGCTGGAGGAGAAGGCGGCCATCGTGGCGGCCGTGCGCGAGCACGTCTGGCCGCTGATCGCCGGGGGCCGTGTCCGGCCGGTCGTCGACCGCGAACTCCCGATGAGCGAGGCGGCCGACGCGCACCGGATCGTGGAGGAGAGCGGCCACATCGGCAAGGTGCTGCTGGTCGCGTAGGAGCGTACGGGCCCCCGAGGCGGGGCGGGGTCCGGCGGGTGTGGGCACCCGCCCTCGCCGCCTCAGCCCTCGCCCCGTCGCAGGCGCAGGCCGACGAGGCCCAGCGCCAGCCCGAGCCCGATGAGGACCAGCCCGCTGCCCAGCGGCAGGACCTCCAGGACCGGCTCGACGGCGCTCCCGGCCTCGGTGCCGGCCTGCCGCCGCGTCGGTGTGGGGGCCGCGGAGGACGGCACGGCGGCCTCGCCGGGCGTCACGTCGGTGTCCGGGCGGCCGGGGAGGTCCCTGCCCCGCCCGCCGTCCCCGGCCCCTTCATCGGCGTTCCGCTCCGCGCCGTCCTCCTCCGCGTCCCGCGCCTCCTGCCGCCCGGGCCGCTGCCGCCCCTCGCCGGGCCTGCTGCCGGCCCGGGACGGTTCCCCGGCGGACGCGGGGCGGGACGGGGACGCGGAGGAGGAGGACGAGGGCGTCGGGGAGCCCCGGCCCGAGCCGTCCCCCGCACCGGAGCTGGGCCGTGCGTCGCCCGCGCCGGACGCGTCGGCGTCGTCGGAGGTGCCGGGCGAGGGAGCGTCGCCGGGCTCGCCCCTGCCGTGCGGACCGTCGGGCCCGTCGGAGCGGCCCGGGCCGTCGGGGTGACGGGGGCCGTCGGGACTGCTGCCGGAGCCGTCGGGACGTCCGGGGCGCCCCGGACCGTCCGGGCGGGCCGCGAGCCCGGGATCGTCGGCGGCACCGGGAGCGGACCCCACCGCCTGCCCGGCCCCCGCGACGGGACCGCCGCCCGCCACACGCCTCGGAGTACCGCCCGCCACACGCCCCGGTACGCCGCCCGGACCCGACGGGGAGACGACGGCCACCCCCGCCACACCGGCCCCGTGGGCGACTCCGACCGCCCAGGGCGACACCAGTACGCCCGCCCCCAGCACCCCCGCCAGTCCCGTCACGCGCACGGTGCGCAGCCATGGAGTCACGTCGGTGACCCCCTCCCGGTGAGCGGTCGCCAGAGCGACCGTTGCCGAAAAATGGACGGAACAAGCCTCACATCCCTCGCTCACCCCGGCATTCCGGACTCCGCCGTACGCGGTGGACCACGCTTCACCGGGGGGCGCCACACGGACGGGCCGTACGGGTGCGAGAGAATGGCGGCATGGAGATGCCGAGGAACGACAGGTCGCCGGACAATCCCCAGATCCTGGTCGTCGGCCAGGACGGAATGGCGTTGAGCGGGGGCGGTGACGGGGACGGGGAGTCCCGTGAGACCCCCGTGACGGAGCAGGTGGAGCAGCCCGCCAAGGTCATGCGGATCGGCAGCATGATCAAGCAGTTGCTGGAGGAGGTGCGCGTCGCTCCCCTGGACGAGGCGAGCCGGGCCCGGCTCAAGGAGATCCACGCCAGTTCCGTGAAGGAGCTGGAGGACGGCCTCGCCCCGGAGCTGGTCGAGGAGCTGGAGCGCCTCTCGCTGCCCTTCACGGACGACGCGACGCCCACCGACGCCGAACTGCGCATTGCCCAGGCCCAGCTCGTCGGCTGGCTGGAGGGTCTGTTCCACGGGATCCAGACCACGCTGTTCGCCCAGCAGATGGCGGCGCGCGCCCAGCTCGAGCAGATGCGCCGGGCGCTTCCGCCGGGCCTCGGCCACGAGGGCGAGGAACCCCACCCGGGCGGCCGCTCGGGCGGCCCCTACCTGTAGGCACCGCAGGCACCCCGCAACCCGGACCGTGCAAGGGCCCGGCAGCACCGGCTGCCGGGCCCTTCCGTCGTAGGGGCGGGGGTCAGGACGACGGGGGGTTGCCCGTCGAGACCTTGAGCTGGATCTCCGGCATGTTCTCGGGGTCGACGTCCGTACCGGCCGTGGGGAACTGCTCGCGGATCGAGCCCTCGCCGTAGGTGTTCTCGTCGACCTTCACGACCTTCATCGTCCAGCCGGCCGCCTGGAAGCACTCCTTGACCGAGCCGATGTACTTGAACGTGAAGTCGGGCACGCGGATCTTGTCGGGGTCGTTGTACGACTCCTCCGGCTCCGTGCACTCGTCCTGCTCGATCGTCTTCGTCAGGTCGGGCCCGCGGTAGCCCTCCGGCTTGGCCGACGCTGAGGCGCTGGTACCGCCGCCACCGCCCTGGGGCTCCTCCTCGCCGCCGCGCGTCATCAGCGCCGCGATCAGGCCGCCCACCGCGAGGACCGCGACCACGCCCACGCCGATGAGCACGAGCCGGCTGCTCCTGCCGCCGCCCGAGCCGCCGGACCCCTGGGACTGGGGCGAGATGGTGTACGGCGGAGGCGTCGCCGCCCCCTGCTGCGGCGCGTAGGCCGCGGGCGTCGGGTAACCCCCCTGCTGCGGATAGCCGTACGCCGGGGAGGGCGCCGCCGGTGCCGGGGTGCCGTACGGATTCGGCGCGGGCGTGTACGGGGTCTGGACCGGGCCGGGGGCCGCCTGGCCGGTCTGGTCGAGCGGCGGGAACACCGCGGAGCCGACGCCCGAACCGCTCGGCGTGTGCGCGCCGGGCACGATGCTCGGCGGGGCCGCCTGGAAGGAGGCCATCACCCGCAGGCACTCGTCGCGCATGGCCTCGGCGCTGGGGAAGCGCTCGTTGGGGTTCTTCTTCAGGGCCCGGGCGACCAGCGCGTCCACGGCGGGGGGCAGCGCGCGGTTGACGGAGGAGGGAGCCACCGGCTCCTCCTGCACGTGCGCGTAGGCGATGGCCAGCGGGGAGTCCGCGTCGAACGGCAGCCGCCCGGTGACCAGTTGGAACAGCATGATGCCGACCGAGTACAGGTCGGAGCGGGCGTCCACGCCGCGGCCGAGGGCCTGTTCCGGCGAGAGGTACTGCGGGGTGCCGACGACCATGCCGGTCTGCGTCATCGACGTCACACCGGACTGCATGGCGCGGGCGATGCCGAAGTCCATCACCTTGACCACGCCGCGCTTGGTCATCATCACGTTGCCCGGCTTGATGTCCCGGTGGACCAGGCCCATCTCGTGGCTGATCTCCAGCGCCGCCAGCACATCCGCGGTGATCTTCAGGGCCTTGTCGGCCGGCATGGCGCCGAACTGCCGGATGTCCTCGTCCAGCACCGAGCCGAGCGGCCGGCCCTCGACGTACTCCATGACGATGTACGGCATCGTCGCGCCGCCGAGATCGTCCTCGCCGGTGTCGAAGACGGAGACGATGTTGGTGTGCGTGAGCTTGGCCACGGCCTGGGCCTCGCGGCGGAAACGCTCGCGGAAGGCCTGTTCCCGGCCCAGTTCGGTGTGCAGCGTCTTGATCGCGACCTGACGGTCCAGCACCGAGTCGTACGCCAGGTGCACCGAGGCCATGCCGCCCTCGCCGAGCAAGTCGCGCAGCTGGTAGCGGCCGCCGGCGAGTGCCTGCCCCGCGTACCGGCCCTGTCCGGCGTCCTGGCTCATGTGTCTGCTTCCCCCGTAGGCGCCGGCGGCAGCGGCGCGAGCGCTTGGTGATCGAAAGTGCTATTCCCGGCCAAGTCTGCCCCAGGGCACCGACACGTCAAGCGCGGTGCCCGTTCCGTGACCGTACGCGAAGGAAGCGGTGCGGAAGCGTTACAGGGGGTGTACGGCCGGCACACGGAATTTGCACGACAGCGCGGACGCAGGGTTTCATGACCGGTCCGTCTCTTGTCCGGTCCCGGCTCCCGTCCCGGACCAAAGGCCCCCAGGGAGGCTGTAGCGTGGCCGACGGAGACCGTAACTACACCGCGCGCACCGCGGGCAGAAACGACGGCGAGGACTGATGGCACAGCAGCAGCGCGCCCAGGGCCCGTCCGAACCCGAGGCGACTGGCGGCGGTATGTCTGACGCGCCGGAGACCTGGGGCAACGGCGGCTTGGTCGGCGACGGCCGGTACCGGCTGACCCGCAGGCTCGGGCGGGGCGGCATGGCCGAGGTGTTCGCGGCGGAGGACGTCCGCCTCGGCCGCACCGTGGCGGTCAAGCTGCTGCGCGCCGACCTCGCCGAGGACCCGGTCTCCAAGGCCCGCTTCACGCGCGAGGCACAGTCGGTGGCCGGGCTCAACCACCATGCCATCGTGGCCGTGTACGACTCCGGCGAGGACGTCGTCGGCGGTCAGTCGGTGCCGTACATCGTGATGGAGATCGTCGAGGGCCGCACCATCCGCGACCTCCTCCTCAACGCCGAGGCGCCCGGCCCCGAGCAGGCCCTGATCATCGTCTCGGGCGTCCTGGAGGCGCTCGCCTACTCGCACCAGCACGGCATCGTGCACCGCGACATCAAGCCGGCCAACGTGATCATCACGCACAACGGTGCCGTGAAGGTCATGGACTTCGGCATCGCCCGCGCCCTGCACGGCGCGTCCACGACGATGACGCAGACCGGCATGGTCATGGGCACCCCGCAGTACCTCTCCCCGGAGCAGGCGCTCGGCAAGGCCGTCGACCACCGCTCCGACCTGTACGCGACGGGCTGCCTGCTCTACGAACTCCTCGCGCTGCGCCCGCCGTTCACCGGCGAGACCCCGCTGTCGGTGGTCTACCAGCACGTCCAGGACATCCCGACGCCTCCGTCCGAGGTCTCCGACGCCTGCCCGCCGGAGCTGGACGGGCTCGTGATGCGCTCCCTGGCCAAGGAGCCCGACGACCGCTTCCAGACCGCCGAGGAGATGCGCGGGCTGGTCCAGTACGGGCTCCAGATGCTCTACGAGCAGGGCGGCCACACCGGCACCTGGAACACCGGCCCCGTTGACATGCACGACGGCCGGCACACCCCGGCGGCCGGGATGGCGGGCACCGCGATGCTGCCGCACCCCGACCACGGCTCGGGCACCACGCAGATCCCCCAGCAGATCCTGCCGGGCGGCTACGGCGGTGGGGACGACGGCGGCTTCGAGGGCCACGGCAACAAGGGCAGCGGCCGGGGCAAGCTGTGGGTCCTGGCCGTCCTCGCGGTGATCGCCGTCGTCGCGGGCGTCGCGCTGGCCCTGAACAACAGCGGCGGCGGCGAGGGCGGCGGCCCGGGGACCTCCCCGAAGCCCACCACCTCGCAGAGCACCGGCAGCGAGTCGCCCAGTTCCTCGCCCAGCGACGAGGAGACGCACGAGACCACCGACCCGGGCTCGGAGCAGGGCACCGGCGGGAGCGGCACCGGAGGGGACTGGGAGCGGCCGTACACGCCGTCGTACACGCCGTCCCAGACCGCGACGGACGAGCCGACCGGCGAGCCGACCGACGGCCAGACGGAGCCGTCCACGCCCACCGACGGCGGCGAGCCGACCGGCGGACAGACGGAGCCGTCGACGCCCACGGACGGCGGTGAGCCGACGGACGGCGGTGAGCCGACCGGCGGCACGACCGGCCTGCCGGGCGGCACGGACAACCTCGGAGGCTGACCCCGAAAGTCCCCACGCGCGCGTGCGACCCCGAGCCGGGTCCACGCGCGCGTCGCGTTCCGCGGCGTCGTGCCGGACGTTCACCGGGGGCCGGCGGTGCCCTCCGACACGTGCACCGAGCCGAACCGGGGCTCCAGGCGCAGATAGACGGGCTCGAACGGCTCGCCGTCCACGTGGCCCGGCGCCGGGCCGAACCGCTCGATCTCGGCGGGCGTCGGTGCGTGGGGTTCGCAGCGGCCCACCACCTGCACGGCCCACGTGCCCTCCCCCGGCCGGGCGGAGCCCAGGTTGTCGGAGCCGTACGCGACGACGCTCCCGGCGCACACCCGGTGGAAGCCGCAGCTCGCGGGCATCCGCAGCAGGACCCGGCCGTCGGTCACGATGTGCCGGGCGAAGGCGAGGAAGGGCAGGGCGCGCATGCTGGTGGCCGCCCGGCCGTAGGCGGTGCGGCCGAGCAGGCCGACGGCGAGCTGTGCGTCGGAGGGCATGCACTCACTGTGCGCACGGGAACGCGGGGGGAAACAGAGTCCCCCGCCCCGTCGGGAGGGGACGTAAGTCCCGAGAAAGTGCTCTTTCCGGGTGGTTCCGCCGTTACCGGTGGGTCCGGTGCCGGTCTACCGGTTCTCCGCCTGCATCCGGGCCACGAACGCGGCCGCCTGGGAACGTCGCTGCATACCCAGTTTGGCCAGCAGACTTGACACATAATTCTTGATCGTCTTTTCGGCCAGGTGCAGCCGCTCGCCGATCGCCCGGTTGGTGAGCCCCTCGCCGATCAGCTCCAGGATCCGGCGCTCCTGGTCGGTCAGGCCGGCGAGCCTCTCGTCGCCGCGGGCACCGCCGGCGCGCAGCCGCTCCAGCACGCGCGCGGTGGCCGCCGGGTCGAGCAGCGACCTGCCGCCGGCGACGTCCCGCACGGCGGCCAGCAGCTCGGCGCCCCGGATGTCCTTGAGGACATAACCCGAGGCCCCCGCCATGATCGCGTCGAAGAGGGCCTCGTCGTCGGCGAAGGAGGTGAGCATGAGGCACCGGACCGACTCGTCGCGGGAGCGGATCTCGCGGCACACCTCGACCCCGCTGCCGTCGGGGAGCCGGACGTCGAGCACCGCGACGTCCGGCCGGGTGGCGGGGACCCGGGCGAGCGCGTCGGCCGCCGTGCCGGCCTCGCCGACGACCTCCATGTCGGCCTCCTGGGCCAGCAGCTCGTGCACACCCCGGCGCACGACCTCGTGGTCGTCGAGGAGGAATACCCGGATTTTTCGGTCTTCGCGCACGCGCTCAGTCTCACACACCGGCTCTTCCCGTGCCCGGGGTGGCCGGGATAACGTGCCGTTGTTCCGGCCCCCTGCGAGGCTGTGACCAGGACACCTTCCGCACTTCGCCGATTTACTTGGAAATCCGAGTAAAAACGCAGGTCAGGAGGGGTTTCACAGAAATGTGGAGTTCTGGGTAACGTGCCTTTTGCAGGGATGCTCGCCGGGGCACCTGTCACGCCTGTTCCCGACCGGGCCGCACCCACCCTGTGCGACCGCCGGGCCGCAGGTGAGCCGCACTGGCGCCCGGCGAACCCGGGGGCCGGACCGACGGAGGAGCACACGTGACCGTGGAGAGCACTGCCGCGCGAAAGCCGCGACGCAGCGCCGGAAGCAAGGCAGCCGGCGCCACCGGCAGCAAGGCCGGCACCACCGGCGCCAAGCGCACCACCCGCACCGCTGCCGGAAAGGGCTCCGCGACGGAGCTCGTGCAGCTTCTGACGCCCGAGGGCAAGCGCGTCAGGAAGGCGGCCTACGCGGAGTACGCCGAGTACGTCGCCGACATCACCCCCGACGACCTGCGCGGTCTGTACCGCGACATGGTGCTCACCCGGCGTTTCGACGCCGAGGCCACCGCACTGCAGCGTCAGGGCGAACTGGGCCTGTGGGCCTCGCTGCTGGGCCAGGAGGCCGCCCAGATCGGCTCGGGACGCGCCACCCGCGAGGACGACTACGTCTTCCCCACCTACCGTGAGCACGGGGTCGCCTGGTGCCGCGGGGTGGACCCGACCAACCTCCTCGGCATGTTCCGCGGGGTGAACAACGGCGGGTGGGACCCCAACAGCAACAACTTCCACCTGTACACCATCGTGATCGGCTCCCAGGCGCTGCACGCCACGGGCTACGCGATGGGCGTCGCCAAGGACGGCGCGGACTCCGGGGTGGTCGCCTACTTCGGCGACGGCGCCTCCAGCCAGGGCGACGTCAGCGAGGCGTTCAACTTCGCGGCGGTCTACAACGCCCCGGTGGTGTTCTTCTGCCAGAACAACCAGTGGGCGATCTCGGAGTCCAACGAGAAGCAGACCCGTGTGCCGCTGTACCAGCGCGCCCAGGGCTTCGGTTTCCCGGGCGTCCGCGTGGACGGCAACGACGTGCTGGCCTGCCTGGCCGTCACCCGCTGGGCGCTGGAGCGCGCGCGGCGCGGCGAGGGCCCGGCGCTGATCGAGGCGTTCACCTACCGCATGGGCGCGCACACCACCTCGGACGACCCCTCCCGCTACCGCCACGACGACGAGCGGGCCGCCTGGGAGGCCAAGGACCCGATCCTGCGCCTGCGCCGCCACCTGGAGTCCTCGAACCACGCGGACGAGGCGTTCTTCGGGGAACTGGAGGCGGAGAGCGAGGCGTTGGGCAAGCGGGTGCGCGAAGTGGTCCGTGCCATGCCCGACCCGGACCGGTTCGCCATCTTCGAGAACGTGTACGCGGACGGGCACGCACTCGTCGACGAGGAGCGCGCCCAGTTCGCCGCCTACCAGGCGTCGTTCACGACTGAGTCCGGCAGCGGCTTCGCCGCGGGTGAGGGGGTCTGACATGGCTGCGGAGAAGATGGCGCTGGCCAAGGCGATCAACGAGTCGCTGCGCCGCGCGCTCGACGCGGACCCCAAGGTCCTGATCATGGGTGAGGACGTCGGCAAGCTCGGCGGCGTCTTCCGGGTGACCGACGGGCTGCAGAAGGACTTCGGCGAGGACCGGGTGATCGACACCCCGCTGGCCGAGTCCGGCATCGTCGGCACCGCCATCGGCCTCGCGCTGCGCGGCTACCGCCCGGTGGTGGAGATCCAGTTCGACGGTTTCGTCTTCCCGGCGTACGACCAGATCGTCACGCAGCTCGCGAAGATGCACGCCCGGTCGCTCGGCAAGGTCAAGATGCCGGTCGTCGTCCGCATCCCCTACGGCGGCGGCATCGGCGCCGTGGAGCACCACTCCGAGTCCCCCGAGGCGCTGTTCGCGCACGTGGCGGGCCTCAAGGTGGTCTCCCCGTCGAACGCGGCGGACGCGTACTGGATGATGCAGCAGGCCATCCAGAGCGACGACCCGGTGATCTACTTCGAGCCCAAGCGGCGCTACTGGGACAAGGCCGAGGTCGACACCGAGGCGATCCCGGGCCCGCTGCACAGGGCTCGCGTCGTGCGCGAGGGCAGCGACCTCACGCTGGCGGCGTACGGGCCGATGGTGAAGCTGTGCCAGGAGGTCGCCGACGCGGCGGCCGAGGAGGGCCGCTCGCTGGAGGTGGTGGACCTGCGGTCCATCTCCCCGGTCGACTTCGACACGATCCAGGCGTCGGTGGAGAAGACCCGCCGTCTGGTGGTCGTCCACGAGGCGCCGGTGTTCCTGGGCTCGGGCGCGGAGATCGCGGCCCGGATCACCGAGCGGTGCTTCTACCACCTGGAGGCCCCGGTGCTCCGGGTCGGCGGCTACCACGCGCCGTACCCGCCGGCGCGGCTGGAGGAGGAGTACCTGCCCGACCTGGACCGGGTGCTGGATGCCGTCGACCGCTCGCTGGCGTACTGAGGAGAGGGCGTTGACGACGATGACTGAGAGCGCGGTGCGCGAGTTCAAGATGCCCGACGTGGGCGAGGGACTCACCGAGGCCGAGATCCTCAAGTGGTACGTCCAGCCCGGTGACACGGTCACCGACGGGCAGATCGTGTGCGAGGTCGAGACGGCCAAGGCCGCCGTCGAGCTGCCCATCCCGTACGACGGGGTGGTCCGCGAGCTGCACTTCCCCGAGGGCACCACGGTCGACGTGGGCACGTCGATCATCGCGGTCGCCGTCGGCGGGGGCGCGGCCGACGCTCCGGCGCGGGAAGCCGCGCCGGAACCGGCGCAGGCCCCGGCCCCCGCCCCGGCCCCCGCCCCGGCGGCGACGGCTCCGGCGGCTCCGGCGGAGGAGAAGAAGCCGGAGGGCCGCCAGCCGGTCCTGGTCGGCTACGGCGTCGCCACCTCCTCGACCCGCCGCCGTCCCCGCAAGGCCCAGGACGCCCCGGCGGACCCGGCCCGGCAGGCGGCGGCAGCCGTCCAGGCCGAGATGAACGGCCACGGCCCGGTCACCCGGGAGCGCCCGCTGGCCAAGCCCCCGGTCCGCAAGCTCGCCAAGGACCTCGGGGTCGACCTGACGACCGTGGTCCCGTCGGGCCCCGACGGCGTCATCACGCGCGAGGACGTCCACGCGGCGGTGGCACCCGCCCCCGCACCCGAGGCGGCCCCCGCCGCCGAGGCGCCCACGCCCGCACCCGCGGCCCCGGCGGCGCCGGTGTCGTACGACACGGCGCGCGAGACCCGTGTTCCGGTCAAGGGCGTGCGCAAGGCGACGGCCGCGGCGATGGTCGGCTCGGCGTTCACCGCGCCGCACGTCACGGAGTTCGTGACGGTCGACGTGACGCGCACGATGAAGCTGGTCGAGGAGCTGAAGCAGGACAAGGAGTTCGCGGGCCTGCGGGTGAACCCGCTCCTGCTGATCGCCAAGGCCCTGCTCGTGGCGATCAAGCGCAACCCGGACATCAACGCGTCCTGGGACGAGGCCGCTCAGGAGATCGTGGTCAAGCACTACGTGAACCTGGGCATCGCCGCCGCCACCCCGCGCGGGCTGATCGTGCCGAACATCAAGGACGCCCACGCCAAGACTCTGCCGCAACTGGCCGAGTCCCTGGGCGAGCTGGTCTCCACGGCCCGTGAGGGCAAGACCTCCCCGGCGGCCATGCAGGGCGGCACGGTGACCATCACCAACGTCGGCGTCTTCGGCGTCGACACCGGTACGCCGATCCTCAACCCCGGCGAGTCCGCCATCCTCGCCGTCGGCGCGATCAAGGCCCAGCCCTGGGTCCACAAGGGCAAGGTGAAGCCGCGTCAGGTGACCACCCTGGCGCTGAGCTTCGACCACCGCCTGGTCGACGGCGAACTCGGCTCCAAGGTCCTCGCCGACGTCGCGGCGATCCTGGAACAGCCGAAGAGGCTGCTCACCTGGGCGTGACGCACGTAAAGCGCCGGCCGCGTGCCTCCTTCCGGGGCACGCGGCCGGCGCTTTCGGTCCGCGGGCGCTCAGCGCCCGGTCCGCCGGTCCGCGGCGGCGCGTCGAGCAGGGCGGCGCCGCGCTCCGCGTCGTGCGGTGGCCGGGCGGTACGGCGTGTCAGCCCGCTTGCGCGAAGGCGTAGTTCATGAGCCGCGTCGCGTCCGTGGCGCGCTGGGTGGAGGACGAGGACGCGAGGACCGTGCCGATCACCGTCTTCCCCTTCCGGGTCGCGGCGAAGACCAGGCAGTACTTGGCCTGCGGACCCGAGCCGGTCTTCACGCCGATCGCGCCGCTGTAACTGCTCAGCAGCGTGTTGGTGTTGGTCCACGGCGCCATCGTGCGGGTGCCGCCGCTCCTCGTCGTCGTCTTCGCCGTGTACTTCTTGGTCTTGACGATGGTGCGGAACGTGGAGTTCTTCATCGCGCTGCTCGCGAGCTTCGTCAGGTCGCGCGGTGTCGAGTAGTTCTTGCCGTTGCCGATGCCGTCGAACGAGTCGAAGTGCGTGTTCTTCAGGCCGAGGCTCTTGGCGGTGGAGTTCATCTTGCCGATGAACGACTTCACCCGCTCCGCCCGGGTCCTGCCGGTGCCGAACTTGTCGGCGAGGGCGTACGCGGCGTCGCAGCCGGACGGCAGCATCAGGCCGTACAGCAGCTGCCGCACGGTGACCTTGTCGCCGACGATCAGGCGCGCGGACGAGGCGTTCTTCGACACGATGTAGTCGCTGTACGCCATCTGGATCGTGACCTTGGCGTCCAGGTTCAGCTTGGGCTGGGAGAGCACGACCTTGGCGGTCATGACCTTGGTCGTGGACCCGGTGGAGAGCTTGGTGTCCGCGGCCTTGCCGTAGAGGCCCCTGCCCGTCGCGTCGTTCATCACGAAGCCGCCCTTGGCGGCGATCGAGGGTGCGGTCGCGGCCTGCGCCGGCGCGGTGGAGAGGGCTCCGGTCGCGAGCACGGCACCGGTGGTCACGGCGACGGCGGTGGCTCGGCGAAGACGGATGCCCAGAATGCCGTTTATCAAGTGAGGTACCCCGATTGTTGTGAAGTGTCCTGCGACGCGGCTCCGTTGTGGTCGGATTCGGCACGAGCCGCGTCTATGGGACACGCGAGGGGGGCGGACGGTTGTGCCGCCGGCGGGTACGTCCCCCTGACGAGTGGCCGCCTGTCCGGATGCTGGACGGGCGTCCACTTGCGTCTCTGTTGTATCTATCCTGTCGGCATGACCATGGCCGTGAAGCAACCCCCCGCCGCCGAGCGCGTGTACGCCCACGTCAAGCAGGCCGTTCTGGAGCGTCGTTACGAGGGCGGGATCCTCCTGACCGAGGGCGAGCTCGCCGAGGCCGTGGGCGTCTCGCGCACGCCGGTGCGCGAGGCGCTGCTGCGGCTGGAGGTGGAGGGCCTGCTGAAGCTCTACCCGAAGAAGGGCGCGCTGGTCCTGCCCGTCTCCGCCCAGGAGATCGCGGACGTGGTGGAGACCCGGCTGCTGGTCGAGGAGCACGCGGCGCGCAAGGCCGTACCCGCACCGCCCGCGCTCATCGAGCGGCTGGAGGAACTGCTGGCCCGCCAGCACGAGCAGGCCGCCGCGGGGGACTTCGCCGCCGCGGCCGTCACCGACCGCTGCTTCCACGCCGAGATCGTCCGCAGCGGCGGCAACGAGATCCTCTCCCGCCTCTACGACCAGCTCCGCGACCGGCAGTTGCGCATGGGCGTCGCCGTCATGCACTCCCATCCCGGCCGCATCGCCAAGACCCTCGCCGAGCACGAGGAGATCCTCGGCGCGCTGCGCTCGGGTGACGCGGAGGCGGCCGTGGACGTCGTGCACCGGCACGTCGGCTGGTTCTCGGAACTGGCGCGGGGTGAGGTCCGATGAGTTCCGCCGCCCCGGGCAAGAGCGTCCTGCCGGGTGATCCGCCCGGCGGCCGGCGCGCGACGGCCGTCTGGAGCGTCGGCGTCGCCGTCTACTTCGTCGCCGTCATCTTCCGCACGTCCCTGGGTGTGGCGGGGCTCGACGCGGCGGACCGTTTCCACGTCAACGCCTCGGCCCTGTCCACGTTCTCCATCCTCCAGCTCCTGGTCTACGCCGGGATGCAGATACCCGTCGGCCTGCTCGTGGACCGGCTCGGCACCAAGAAGGTGCTCGGCATCGGCGCGGTGCTGTTCACGGCGGGCCAGCTCGGCTTCGCCCTCTCGCCGACGTACGGCACCGCGCTCGCCTCCCGGGCGCTGCTCGGCTGCGGCGACGCCATGACGTTCATCAGCGTGCTGCGGCTCGGCACCCGCTGGTTCCCGGCCCGGCGCGGGCCGCTGGTCGGCCAGCTCGCCGGACTGGTCGGCATGGCGGGAAACCTGGTCTCCACGCTGGTCCTCGCCCGCCTGCTGCACGGCATCGGCTGGACGGCGGCCTTCGCGGGCAGCGCGCTCGCGGGTGTGGTCGTCCTCGTCCTTCTGGTGCTCTTCCTGAAGGACCACCCCGAGGGGCACGAGCCGGAGCCCGTGGGGCACCGGGGCGCGGCCTACGTGCGGCGCCAGATCGCCGCCTCCTGGCGGGAGCCGGGCACCCGGATGGGGCTGTGGGTGCACTTCACCACCCAGTTCCCGGCGATGGTGTTCCTGCTGCTGTGGGGGATGCCGTTCCTCGTGGAGGCGCAGGGGCTGTCGCGGGGCACCGCCGGCGGGCTGCTCACCCTCGTCGTGCTGTCCAACATGACGGTCGGCCTCGTCTACGGCCAGATCATCGCCCGGCACCACGGGGCGCGGCTGCCGCTGGCGCTCGGCACGGTCGGTGCGACGGCGGCCCTGTGGGCGGCCACGCTGGCCTACCCGGCCGCGCACGCGCCGATGTGGTTGCTGGTCGTGCTGTGCGCGGTGCTCGGCGCCTGCGGGCCGGCCTCGATGATCGGCTTCGACTTCGCGCGGCCCGCGAACCCGGCGGAGCGGCAGGGGACGGCGTCGGGCATCACCAACATGGGCGGCTTCGTGGCGTCGATGACCACCCTGCTCGCGGTCGGCGTGCTGCTGGACGCGACCGGGGACGACTACTCCGTGGCCTTCTCGTCCGTGTTCGTGCTGCAGGCGCTGGGCGTGACGCAGATCCTGCGGCTGCGCCGGCGGGTGGCGCGGCGCGAGCGGGAACGGCTGGTCGCCGGGCGGGTGGAAGCGGTGCACGTCCCCGCGTAGGCGCCGGGGGCCGGCCCGGCCGGGGGCCGGGACCGCGGCCCCCGATCCGGCCGTGCGGCCTCGCCCTCAGGCGCCGGACGGGCCGTCCCCACCGCGCGGCGTCGTCAGGGCGTCACCGTGAAATGGCGCAGGATCGCCGCCGCCAGGTCCGGGTCGCCCTCGGCCTTGACGCGGTCCGCGACCGCCTCCGGGGTCACGCGCCCGCAGGCGAGACGGACGTACGTCTCCCAGTCGAGAGTGAGGGTGGCGGCGGGGCCGAGGGCGGGAGCCGTCTCCAGCGTGCCGCGGCCCTGGATGTCGACGCGGATCGTGCGAAGGAACTCGACCGGGCCGTGCACGTCGAAGACGACGGCGGAACTGCGCGGCGCGTCCGCCCGCTCGGCGACGACGTCCGGCAGCTCGCCGAGCAGCACGTCGCGGGTGACATGGGCACCGGGGGAGTCGAGGTTGCCGGGGCGGCCGAGGGCGGTGCGCAGGTCCTGCTCGTGCACCCAGACGCAGAAGGCGTGCTGACGCATGGACTCCTCCAGCGTCAGGTCGCTGCCGTAGGGGCCGCGCACCTTGGTGCCGGGGTCCCGCGACTCGTTGCGGAGCTGGCGGTTGCGCCGGATGATCATGTACTCCAGCTCGGAGGTGATCTCCGGCGCCGTGTGGTGGCGGCGGACGTCGACCTGCATCTCCATGTAGCGCTGGTGTTCGTTGGTGACGTGGAACAGGTCGCGCGGGAGCGTGTGGATGGGACGCGGGTCGCCGAGCATCTCGGAGTCCAGCCCCATCACGTGCGAGACGATGTCCCGCACGGACCAGCCCGGGCAGGGGGTGCGGCGGTTCCATTCTGCTTCCACAAGCGGCTGGACCAGCTCGGATATCGCCTCGATGGAGTGAGTCCAGGCGTCGGCGTAGGGCTGGAGGGTGGGATGCAGACTCACGGAACGGGACCCCTCGGCGGTCGGTACACGGGCAGGTAGTGGCGGCGGTGCCAGTGGGAGGTGGCTGCGGTCGGCGCGGTCTTGGGAACCCCCCAGCTCTCGGCTGCGCTCGGGGGGGACCCCCAAGTTACGCTTCTGTGCGGCACCCCGGCAGTGCTTTCGTGTGACGATCGTAGGCCCGAGTGGACGGCTCGAATGCCAGGACGGTGGTAGTGTGCGCGCCTCTTTGATCCAAATCGCTGTGAACGAGGACGAATCAGCCGAAGCGCGCCGTCTGCGCGCGGCCTCGCTGGTGCGGGACCAGGCGGGCGCCGACCTCGTCGTGCTGCCGGAGCTGTGGACCACCGGCGCGTTCGCGTTCGACACGTTCGACGCGCACGCCGAGCCGGTCGAGGGCCCGACGTACGAGGCGATGGCGAAGGCGGCGAGCGACGCCGGCGTGTGGCTGCACGCGGGATCCGTCCCCGAGCGCGCCCCCGACGGGCGGCTGTACAACACGTCCCTGATCTTCTCCCCCTCCGGCGAGCTGGCCGCCTCCTACCGCAAGATCCACCGCTTCGGCTTCGACAAGGGCGAGGCCGTCCTGATGGGCGCGGGGCACGAGCTGGTGACGGTCCGTCTGCCGGAGACCACCCTGGGCGTGGCGACCTGCTACGACCTCCGCTTCCCCGAGCTGTTCCGCGGCCTCGTCGCCGCCGGTGCCGAGACCCTCGTCGTCCCGGCGGGCTGGCCGGAGCGGCGACGGTCCCACTGGTCGCTCCTGGCCCGGGCGCGGGCGGTGGAGAACCAGGCGTTCGTCCTCGCCTGCGCAACGGCGGGGACCCACGCCGGAGTTCCGCAGTCCGGCCACTCGGTCGTGGTCGACCCGTGGGGAGAGGTGCTGGCGGAGGCCGGCGCGGACGAGGAGGTCCTCACCGTGGAGTTCGACCCGGCGCAGGTGGCGCGCACCCGCGAGCAGTTCCCGGCCCTCAAGGACCGGGTACTGGGCGTGGAGGCACCGCGCCCCTGAGGGCGGCGCGGCGGGCGCGGACGGGGCGGCGGGCTCAGTCGCCCTCGTCGCCCTTCTCCCGTTCCTTCTCCGCCAGGTGGATCACGCACACCGTCAGCGCGATGAGCAGCGCCGGGTCCGCGTCCTCCCGGACGACGTCCACGCCGTAGGTGTCCCGCAGGGTCAGCCACCGCCGGGAGACGACGGCCAGGAGTTCGCCGTCGTACTCGATGGCGAACTCGCGGTCGAGGATCTTGCCGCTGACGTCCAGCTCGGTGCCGTCGGCCAGGGAGACCCGGTAGTGGTTGCGCAGCAGCGACAGCCGCTTGCGCCGGATGGTCGCCAGCGGCTCGCCGCCCCGCTGGATCACCATGGTGTCCCGCAGGGCGAACATCTTCTGGTGGATGTCGACGAGGACCCGCCCCCGGGCGTCCTTCAGCTCCCAGGTGTCCCGCAGCCGCAGCGCCTTGCCGTCGACCAGGTACGCCTTGTTGCCGCTGTCGTCCTCGATCCAGTAGTCGTCACCGAAGCCGAGGAGCCGGTCGTACACGAGGAATCTCATGCGTGACCGCTTCCCCGCCCGGCCCGGCCGGACGCGGCCGGTAGGCCGACAGGCCGAGTGCCCGGCCCCGGGCCGGGCCCGTGCCGCGGCGCCGCTCAGGCGCCGTAGCCGTCGCTGTAGCCGTCACGCGTGTGGTGGTGGGGCCGTTCCTCGACGACCGGTGTCGTCGGCGGCATCACCACCCGGCGGCGCCGGGCGATGCTGCTGAACGTCGCCACCCCGATCAGCCCGACGATCATGAAGATGACACCGACCAGGTCGAGGTTGACGCCCTGCATGTCCCAGTCGGTCGCGAACGTGAGGATGGCTCCCACGGCGATGAGGATGATGCACCCGCCGAGGCCCATGAGTGTTGCCTCCCTGTAGATCCGGTCGGTCCGGCTTTCCGGTCGATCCGGTTCCGTTCGGGTACCCCCGGCTGGAACACCCATGCGGCACAGGGGTGTTCCGGCCGGGAGCGCGGCGCAGGGGCTCAGCCCTCCAGGAACGCCACCAGCGCGTTGGCCAGCAGGTGCGGGTCGTCCACGCCGCACAACTCGCGGGCGCTGTGCATCGACAGGATGGCCACGCCGATGTCGACGGTGCGAATGCCGTGCCGGGCCGCGGTGATCGGGCCGATCGTCGTGCCGCAGGGCATGGAGTTGTTGGAGACGAAGGATTGGAAGGGCACGTCCGCCTTCTCGCAGGCGGCGGCGAACACGGCGCGGCCCGAACCGTCGGTGGCGTAGCGGTTGTTGACGTTGACCTTGAGGATCGGGCCGCCGTTGACGCGCGGGTGGTGCGTCGGGTCGTGCCGCTCCGCGTAGTTGGGGTGCACGGCGTGGCCGGTGTCGGAGGACAGGCAGATCGTGCCGGCGAAGGCCCGCGCCCGGTCCTCGTACGAGCCGCCGCGCGTGAACACCGAGCGCTCCAGCACGCCGCCGAGCAGCGGGCCGTCCGCGCCGGTGTCCGACTGCGAGCCGTTCTCCTCGTGGTCGAAGGCGGCGAGCACGGGGATGTACGGCAGGTCGGCGCCCGATGTGGCGACGGCGGCCAGGGCGGCGGTCCCGGAGTGCACGGAGAGCAGGTTGTCCATGCGCGGACCGGCCACCAGCTCCTTGTCGCGGCCCAGGTACGCCGGGGGCTCCACGGAGTGGGTCATCAGGTCCCAGCCGGTCACCGAGCCGGGCTCCAGCCCCGCCTCCTCCTCCAGGAAGGAGATGAGGTCGCCGTCGCGGACGGTGTCGCCGAGGCCCCACACGGGCTGGAGGTGGCGCTGCTTGTCGAGCTTGAGGCCCTCCGTGGACACGTTGCGGTCCATGTGGATGGCGAGCTGGGGCACGCGCAGCAGCGGGCGGTCGACGTTGACCAGCCGGCTGGAGCCGTCCCGCAGGGAGAGGCGGCCGGCCAGGCCCAGGTCGCGGTCGAGCCAGGAGTTCATCAGCGGCCCGCCGTAGATCTCCACGGCGACCTGGCGCCAGCCGTGGGCGCCGCTGTCGGGCCGCGGCTTGACGCGCAGGTTGGGGGAGTCGGTGTGCGCGCCGATGATCCGGAAGGGGGTGTGCGGACCGGCGCCCTCGGGGACGTACCAGGCGACGATCGCGCCCCCGCGCAGGACGTACTTGCCGCCGGCCGTCCCCTCCCAGGCGTCCGTCTCCGCGACCTGCCGGAAGCCGGCCTTCTCCAGCCGCTGGGCGGCGTTCGCCACCGCGTGGTACGGCGTCGGGCTGGCTGCGAGGAAGGACATGAGGTCGTCGGTGTGGCCGCGACCGAAACGGGAGGGTTCGCTCATGGGGTTCACCTTAACGACGTGCGAGGGCCCGCTCACCGTCTGCCGGGAGCGGGCCCTCGCTGGGGTTCGGGAGGAGTGCGGAGCAGTGCCCCGAAGGCTCCGCAAGGCCCTCGAAGACCCCCGTATGGCCTCCGAAGGGACCTGACGGGACCCGGGGGGACGGGGCCCGGTCGGGGGCCCGGCGGGTCACCGCCGTGGTGTCCCGCCGGGCCGCCCGAGGGGCGTCAGAAGGCGGCCTCGTCCAGCTCCATCAGGTCCAGCTCGACGCCCTGGGCGACCTTGCGGGCCAGGGTGACGCCGGGCAGGACGTTGGCCGCGAAGAACTTCGCCGCGGCGATCTTGCCGGTGTAGAACGCCTTGTCCTTGGCGGACGCGGTCGGCAGCTTCTCGGCGGCGACGGCGGCGCCCTTGAGCAGCAGGTAGCCGACGATCACGTCGCCGGAGGCGAGCAGCAGGCGGGTGGTGTTGAGCCCGACCTTGTAGATGTTCTTGACGTCCTGCTCGGTGGCCGCGAGGTCGGTCAGCATCAGGCCGACGATGGCCTCCAGCTCGACGGCGGCCTTGGCGAGGTGCTCGCGGGCGCCGGACAGCTCCTCGCCGCCGGTGGCGAGCGCCAGGAACTTCTTGATGTCCTCGGCGAGCGAGTTCAGCGCGGCGCCCTGGTTGCGGACGATCTTCCGGAAGAAGAAGTCCTGGCCCTGGATGGCCGTGGTGCCCTCGTACAGGGTGTCGATCTTGGAGTCGCGGATGTACTGCTCGATCGGGTACTCCTGCAGGAAGCCGGAGCCGCCGAAGGTCTGCAGCGACTGGGCGAGCTGCTCGTAGGCCTTCTCCGAGCCGTAGCCCTTGACGATCGGCAGGAGCAGGTCGTTGAGGGCGTGCTCGGCGGAGGCGTCCTCGCCGTTCGCCTCCTTGACCTGGATCTCGTCCTGCACGGACGCCGTGTACATCACGAGCGCGCGCATGCCCTCGGCGTACGCCTTCTGCGTCATCAGCGAGCGGCGGACGTCGGGGTGGTGCGTGATGGTGACCTTGGGGGCGGTCTTGTCCATGAAGTTCGCCAGGTCGGGGCCCTGGACGCGCTCCTTGGCGTACTCCAGGGCGTTGAGGTAGCCCGTGGAGAGGGTGGAGATCGCCTTCGTGCCGACCATCATGCGGGCGAACTCGATGATGCGGAACATCTGGCGGATGCCGTCGTGCTTGTCGCCGATCAGCCAGCCCTTGGCGGGGTGGCGGTCGCCGAAGGTCATCTCGCAGGTGTTGGACGCCTTCAGGCCCATCTTGTGCTCGACGTTGGTGGCGTAGACGCCGTTGCGCTCGCCCAGCTCGCCGGTCTCGAAGTCGAACTCGTACTTCGGGACGAGGAAGAGGGACAGGCCCTTGGTGCCGGGGCCGGCGCCCTCGGGGCGGGCGAGGACGTAGTGGAGGATGTTCTCCGACATGTCGTGCTCGCCGGACGTGATGAAGCGCTTCACGCCCTCGATGTGCCAGGAGCCGTCCTCCTGCCGCACGGCCCTGGTGCGGCCGGCGCCCACGTCCGAGCCGGCGTCCGGCTCGGTGAGGACCATGGTCGAGCCCCACTGCTTCTCGACGGCGATCGAGGCGATGTGCTTCTGGACCTCGTTGCCCTCCTCGAAGAGGATGCCCGCGAAGGCGGGGCCGGAGGAGTACATCCACACGGCCGGGTTGGCGCCGAGGATCAGCTCCGCGTAGGCCCA
The DNA here is from genome assembly GCF_044390505.1 of Streptomyces sp. NPDC018947. Lineage (NCBI taxonomy): Bacteria > Bacillati > Actinomycetota > Actinomycetes > Kitasatosporales > Streptomycetaceae > Streptomyces > Streptomyces sp. NPDC018947. The sequence continues at coordinate 318,451 of NZ_JBIRZD010000004.1, read as the reverse complement.
GATGAGGGAGCGCGGGGAGGTGGTGCCGCCGATCTCCTCGGGCAGGCCGAGGCGCCAGTACTCGGAGTCCATGAAGGCCTGGTAGCTCTTCTTGAACGAGGCCGGGACCGGGGCGGTGTTGGTCTCCGGGTCGAAGACCGGCGGGTTGCGGTCGGCGTCGGCGAAGGACTCGGCCAGCTCGTTCTCCGAGAGGCGGCACAGCTCCTCGAGGACGCTCCTGGCGGTGTCGGTGTCCATCTCCGCGAACGGGCCCGTGCCGTACACCTTGTCACGGCCGAGCACCTCGAAGAGGTTGAACTCGATGTCCCGGAGATTCGGCTTGTAGTGCCCCATGGCGACGGCTCCGTTGAGAGATCGGCGAGGCACTGACTCCTCGCGCCCAAACACTTACCAACTAGTAGCTACGATGATGCTACCCGTCGGTAATAAGAAGCAACCCCGCACCGCCCCTCTGTGACTCGTTACTCGTTACGCTGTGCGGCATGTACGGCTACGACCAGACCGCGGGTCCTCAGCAGCAGCAGTACGCGCCGCCGCAGCAGCCCATGTCCGGCGGGTACGGCCAGCAGCCGCCGCTGTACCCCGAGCCGTCCCCGCCCTCGCTCGCGGACGCGGTGCGGGCCTTCACCACGGGGCAGATGGCCGCCGAGGACTTCCAGCAGATCTTCGCGACCTCCAAGGTGTACTGCCCGCGCGGCGACAACCCCGGTTTCCTCGCGCTGCACAACACCCAGCAGCCGGTGATCCCGATGTTCACCTCGCTCAAGGAACTGCGCCGGTACGCGGGCAAGGAGTCCAAGTACTTCGTGATCACCGGCGCGGAGGTGATCGACCTGCTGCCCACCGGCTACGGCTTCGTGCTGGACATGGAGGGCGAGCACCGGATGGTCTTCGACGCCAAGGCCGTCGAGCAGATGGTCGACTTCGCCATGCGCCGGATGTACGGCTGACGCCTTCCCGGCGGGCGTGGCCGAGTGTCGCCGGTCCCGGGGGACCGTCCGGACGGAATGATTCCTTCCGTCGTCGGGCGGCCCCTATCGTGCCGACGTGATCCGCAGGAGTACGGCCGCATCCCTGTCTCCCCGCCCACGTCCGGGAATGGCGCCGGGCGACCGGCTCCTGCTGGCCGCGGCCGCCGTCTACGTGCTCGTCCCGGTGTTCTTCGCGGTCCGCGGCGCGGACGGCGCCTCCTACGCCCTGTGGCTGCTGGGCCCCTTCTTCGGCGCGATCGGCGTGGGGACGGCCGGCGCCGGACTGCGGGTGGGCCGCACGGCGTACGTCCTGCGGCGGCGCGGGCTCGTGGCCGAGGGGCGGCTGACGGGCGGCATGGACGCCGTCATCGACGAGCACGGCGCGACGGTCCGCTACCACCGGTACTCCTACACCGACGCCGAGGGCCGCGGGCACACCCGCTCCGGCACGGCCGGCGGCGAGGAGCGGGTCGAGATCCTCTACGACCCGCGCGACCCGGGCCGTACCACCAAGGTCGGCCGCGGCACCACGGCCTGGCTCGCCGGGGCGGCGGTGCTGCTGCTGGTGCCCGGACTGCCCCTGCTCGCCGCGGGCGCGGGTCTGATGATCTCGGGCGTGGTCCGCGCGCTCGGCTGACCCCGCCGTCCTGTGCGGCCGGCAGAGCCCGGAGGGAATTCCCTCCGGGCTTTCTCTGTTTCGAGGTGGCAGAAAGTTCAACGCTCAACTAAACTGGGCGTACCCGAGGAGGTACCGACATGCCTGCAGTGACCGTCGAGAACCCGTTGACGCTGCCCCGTGTTTCCGCACCCGCCGACGCCGTCGCACGTCCCGTGCTCACCGTCACGACCGCGCCCAGTGGTTTCGAGGGGGAGGGCTTCCCGGTGCGCCGCGCGTTCGCCGGGATCAACTACCGCCATCTCGACCCGTTCATCATGATGGACCAGATGGGTGAGGTGGAGTACGCGCCCGGGGAGCCCAAGGGCACTCCCTGGCACCCGCACCGCGGCTTCGAGACCGTCACCTACATCATCGACGGGATCTTCGACCACCAGGACTCCAACGGTGGCGGCGGCACCATCACCAACGGCGACACCCAGTGGATGACGGCGGGCTCCGGCCTGCTGCACATCGAGGCGCCGCCGGAGCAGCTCGTCATGTCCGGCGGTCTCTTCCACGGCCTCCAGCTCTGGGTGAACCTCCCGGCCAAGGACAAGATGATGGCCCCGCGCTACCAGGACATCCGCAGCGGTTCCGTGCAGCTCCTCACCTCCCCCGACGGCGGCGCGCTGCTGCGCGTCATCGCCGGTGAGCTGGACGGCCACGAGGGCCCCGGCATCACGCACACGCCGATCACCATGGTCCACGCGACGCTCGCGCCGGGCGCCGAGGTCACCCTGCCCTGGCGGGAGGACTTCAACGGCCTCGCGTACGTGATGGCCGGGCGCGGTTCCGTGGGCACCGAGCGCCGTCCGATCCACCTGGGCCAGACGGCGGTCTTCGGGGCCGGCGGTTCGCTGACCGTCCGCGCGGACGAGAAGCAGGACTCGCACACCCCCGACCTGGAGGTCGTGCTGCTCGGCGGCCGGCCCATCCGTGAGCCCATGGCCCACTACGGTCCGTTCGTCATGAACACCAAGGACGAGCTCATGCAGGCCTTCGAGGACTTCCAGAAGGGCCGTCTGGGCACCGTGCCCGCGGTGCACGGCATGTCCTCCGAGGGCCCCGGGGCCTGACGGTCCCGCCACCTCACCCGGGCGGGCTGTCCGCGCAGGACAGCCCGCCCGGTGCGTGATCGGCTGGAGCGGTGCAGCTCCTTCCCGGTCCGGTACGCCGCTTCGCCGCCTGGTGCGCCGTCGTGCTGCTCGCCAGCGGAGTCGTCTACGTCGCGATCCGGCTCTGCGTCGAGCTGCGCACCGCCGTCACGCCCGCCCTGCTCGCCCTGCTCGGCACCGCCCTGCTGCGCCCGCTGCACCGGCGGCTGGTGAAGGCGCACGTGCAGCGGTCGCTGGCCGCGGGACTCACCTGCGTCGCCGTCGTGGCCGTCGTCGGCGGGGCCGTCTACATCGTGGTCGCCGCGCTCATCGACACCGGTGACCAGATCGTCGCCTCGCTCAAGGACGCCGCCCGGGGCGTCGCCGACCACTTCGGAGCGGCCGGCAACTCCCTGGACGACCTCGCCTCCCACGGGCGCGAACTGCTCGGCAAGTTCGGCGGCACCGCGGCCTCCGGCGTGATCAGCGGGGTGAGCGTGGCCGGCGAGATGCTGGCCATGGCCGTCCTCGCCCTGCTGCTGGTCTTCTTCTTCCTGCGCGACTCCGACCGGGCCGTCGGCACGGTGCGCTCCCTCGTCCCGATGCGCAACGCCGACACGGTCGAGGCGATGGCCCGGCGGGCCTACGGGGCCGTCGAGGGCTTCATGCGCGGCACCACCCTCATCGCCCTCATCGACGCCCTCTGCATCACCGTCGGCCTGCTGGTGCTGCGCGTGCCCGGCGCGGTCGGGCTCGGCGCGCTGGTCTTCGTCGGCGCCTACATCCCCTATCTCGGCGCCTTCATCTCCGGGACCGTCGCCGTGCTGGTCGCGCTCGCCGACCGGGGGTTCGTCATCGCGCTGTGGGCCCTCGGAGTGGTGCTGGCCGTGCAGGTGCTGGAGGGACACGTCCTCCAGCCGATGATCCAGAGCCGGACGGTGCAGATGCACCCGGCGGTCGTGCTGCTGGCGCTCACCGCGGGAGCCTCCGTCGCGGGCATCCTCGGCATGCTGCTCGCCGTCCCGCTGACCGCCGCCGCGTTCGGCATCGTGCACGAGCTCCAGGCCCGCTACGCCTCCTCCGGGGGTTCCAGCAGGCCGAACACGGCTTCCGGATCCTCCTCGGACCCCTCGCCGGGTGACTCGTAGATCTCGAACCAGATGCTCTTGCCCTCGCCGCGCGGGGCGACGCCCCACGCGTCCGAGAGCAGCTCGATCAGCATCAGACCGCGCCCGGAGGACGCCATCTCCCCCGGCCGCCGCTTGTGCGGCAGGTCGTCGCCGCTGTCGGTGACCTCCACCCGGATGCGCCGCTCGCCCGGCTCCCCCCTGACCTCGGCGACCAGCAGCGCGTCGGCGTCGGTGTGGACGAGGACGTTCGTCAGCACCTCGGACAGCAGCAGCACCACGGCGTCCCGCTGCTCCTCGTCGGGCCAGTCGTGCAGCAGCTCGCGCAGATGCTGCCGGGCGACCGCGATCCGCTCCGGCTGGGCCTGCGCCACGGTCAGCATCGTGCGCCGTACGGGCGGCTGGGCGACCGTGCTGATGCCGCGGCCGCACTTCTCGTCCAGCCAGCACAGCAGCAGCAGGGCGATGTCGTCCTCCCGCCGGTCGGCCAGGGGGCCGGTGGTGTGGTGCGAGGACGGTCCGTGCACCGCCTGGACGAGGGCGTCGGCCAGCTCCTCCAGGTCGCCCTCGTGCTCCTCCAGGACGACCCGCAGGCGGTTCCATCCGGTCAGCAGGTCGTGGCCGCCGGTCTCGACCAGCCCGTCGGTGCACAGCATCAGGGTGTCGCCGGGCTCCAGCGCGGTCCGGGAGGTCGGATAGTCGGAGTCCGGGTCGATGCCGAGCGGCAGCCCGCCCTCCGTGGCGAGGATCAGCGCCGTTCCGTCGGCCATCCGCACCACGGGGTCCAGGTGCCCGGCCCGGGCGCTCTCCACGATGCCGGTCGCCGGGTCCACCTCCGCGTAGTAGCAGGTGGCGAAGCGGTGGTCGGCGGGGTCCTCGGCGGAGTCGGCCAGGCTGTGGAAGAAGTGCGAGGCCCGGGAGAGCACCGCGTCGGGGCGGTGGCCCTCCGCCGCGTAGGCGCGCAGGGCGATGCGGAGCTGGCCCATCAGCCCGGCGGCCCGCACGTCATGGCCCTGGACGTCGCCGATGACCAGGGCGAAGCGGCCCCGGGGGAGCGGGATCAGGTCGTACCAGTCGCCGCCGATCTGGAGCCCGCCGCCCGTGGGGACGTACCGGGCGGCCACGTCCACGCCGGGGATCTGCGGTCCCAGCGCGGGCAGCATGGTGCGCTGCAGCCCGTCGGTCAGCTCCCGCTGCGTCTCGGCGGCTCCCGCCCGGGACAGCGCCTGCGCCAGCATCCGGGCCACCGTGGTCAGCACCGACCGCTCGTCCGGGGTGAAGGCGACGGGATAGGCGAAGCCGGCCATCCAGGCGCCCATGGTGCGGCCCCCGGCGATCAGCGGCAGGAAGGCCCAGGAGCGGCGGCCGAAGCGCTCGGCGAGCGGCCAGGTGAGCGGGTAGCGGTCGCGGTACTCGTCGGGGGAGGAGAGGTAGACGGCCTGGCCGGTGCGGACCACCTCGGCGGCGGGGTAGTCCGTGTCCAGTGGCATGTCCACGAACGGGTTCATGTCGTTGCGCGGCTGGCCGTGGTGGCCGATGACCGTCAGGCGGTCGCCCGAGATCCCGAACACGGCGAGCCCGTCCGGTGAGAAACCGGGCATCGCCAGCCCCGCGGCCACCCGCAGCACCTCCTCCGTGGAGCGCGCCTCGGCGAGGGCCCGGCCGGCGTCCAGCAGGAACGCCTCGCGCGAGCGGCGCCAGTCACCGGTCACCGCGGTGCGGCCCGCGGTGGTGCCGGGCGCCGGCTCGGTGACCTCCTGGAGCGTGCCGATCAGCTCGTAGCCGTTGCGCAGGGAGTCGAAGGACGGCTTGAAGCGGCTGCGCACCGTCCGGACGTTGCGTCCGCCCTCGTCCATGATCCGCATACGGACCTCGGCGAGCGTGCTCTCGGCGGCGGCCCGCTGGACCACCTCGGCGGCCTCGTTCCAGTCCACCGGGTGCAGCCGGGAGCGCACCTGGGCACCGGTGAGCGCCGCCCGCCGGGCGGGCAGTCCGAGCAGCCGGGCGCTCTCCGCGTCGACCGTGACCTCTCCGGCGGCGGTGTCCCAGTGCCAGAGGCCGGTCGCGAGGGCGGTGAGGACCTCCCCCACCTCGGGCAGGGGCTCGCCAGTGCGCATTGCCCCACTGTAAGAAGAGGCGATCGGAGGCTGCCACCGCTCGCTCCCGCGGTATTGGTGAGGAACCGACTCGTGGGTCCCCGGTACGCTGGGGTTGTTTCACGTGAAACACGGACCGCGAGACCACGCCAGGTGAGCCCCGTGAGATCCGTGGGACACATCCCCCGATCCGCGAAGACTGGATGAACGACGATGCATCGGTACAGGTCCCACACCTGCGGCGAGCTCCGCTCCTCTGACGTCGGCACCGACGTCCGACTGAGTGGCTGGCTGCACAATCGGCGCGACCTGGGCGGCATCCTCTTCATCGATCTGCGCGACCACTACGGCATCACGCAGCTCGTCGCCCGTCCGGGCACCGAGGCGTACGAGGCGCTGGACAAGCTGACCAAGGAGTCGACCGTCCGTGTCGACGGCAAGGTCGTCTCCCGCGGCACCGAGAACGTCAACCCCGACCTGCCCACCGGCGAGGTCGAGGTCGAGGTGGGCGAGGTCGAGCTGCTCGGCGCCGCCCAGCCGCTGCCCTTCACCATCAACACCGAGGACGGGGTCAACGAGGAGCGGCGCCTGGAGTACCGCTTCCTGGACCTGCGCCGTGAGCGCATGCACCGCAACATCATGCTGCGCACGGCGGTCATCTCGGCCATCCGGCACAAGATGACGGCGCTGGGCTTCAACGAGATGGCCACGCCGATCCTGTCCGCGACCTCCCCCGAGGGTGCCCGCGACTTCGTCGTGCCCTCCCGCCTGAACCCGGGCAAGTTCTACGCCCTCCCCCAGGCCCCGCAGCAGTTCAAGCAGCTCCTGATGATCTCCGGTTTCGACCGCTACTTCCAGATCGCGCCCTGCTTCCGCGACGAGGACGCCCGCGCGGACCGTTCGCCGGGCGAGTTCTACCAGCTCGACGTCGAGATGAGCTTCGTCGAGCAGGAGGACGTCTTCCAGCCGATCGAGAAGCTCATGACCGAGCTGTTCGAGGAGTTCGGCAACGGCCGGCACGTCACGTCCCCGTTCCCGCGGATCCCGTTCCGCGAGGCGATGCTCAAGTACGGCTCCGACAAGCCGGACCTGCGTGCCCAGCTCGAGCTCGTCGACATCACCGACGTCTTCGAGGGCTCGGAGTTCAAGGCCTTCGCCGGCAAGCACGTCCGTGCGCTGGCGGTCCCGGCGGTCCAGGACCAGCCGCGCAAGTTCTTCGACCAGCTCGGTGACTACGCCGTCTCGCTCGGCGCCAAGGGCCTGGCCTGGGTCCGCGTCGGCGAGGACGGCACGCTGTCCGGCCCGATCGCGAAGTTCCTCACCGAGGCGAACGTCGCCGAGCTGACCAAGCGCCTGTCGCTGGCCGCCGGGCACGCGGTGTTCTTCGGCGCGGGCGACTTCGACGAGGTCTCCAAGATCATGGGTGCCGTACGCGTCGAGGCCGCCAAGCGCGCCGGGCACTTCGAGGAGAACGTCTTCCGGTTCTGCTGGATCGTCGACTTCCCGATGTACGAGAAGGACGAGGAGACCGGGAAGATCGACTTCTCGCACAACCCGTTCTCGATGCCGCAGGGCGGTCTGGAGGCCCTGGAGACCCAGGACCCGCTGGACATCCTGGGCTGGCAGTACGACATCGTCTGCAACGGCGTCGAGCTGTCCTCCGGCGCGATCCGGAACCACGAGCCGGAGATCATGCTGAAGGCCTTCGAGATCGCGGGCTACGACCGCGAGACCGTCGAGGAGCAGTTCGCCGGCATGCTGCGGGCGTTCCGCTTCGGCGCCCCGCCGCACGGCGGCATCGCCCCGGGCGTCGACCGCATCGTGATGCTGCTGGCCGACGAGCCCAACATCCGCGAGACGATCGCCTTCCCGCTCAACGGCAACGCCCAGGACCTGATGATGGGCGCCCCGACCGAGCTGGACGAGAGCCGCCTGCGCGAGCTGCACCTGACGGTGCGCAAGCCGCAGCCGAAGTAGGCAGACGCCCGGAAGGGCCCGCCGGCGGAGTGACTCCGCCGACGGGCCCTTCGCTATTCCGGCCGGCCTCCGGCGAACGGGCCGGGGCGGCAGTCGCGGCAGCGGCCCGGCTGGGGTGCCCGGAAGGCGCGCTCGCAGCCGTCGCAGGTCTGGAGGGGGTGACGGGGCTCCGGGGCCGCCGAGGCCGGGGGCCGGAAGGCCGGTGGGGGCGGGAGCTGGGCGGTCAGCCGGTGGGCGAGGAGGGCGGCCGGGCGGATCAGGGGTTCGTCCGGCAGGTTCGCGGTCAGGGCGTGGCGTACGGCGGTGGGCGTGAGGTCGCGTTCCAGCCAGGCGGCGACGCCGGGGGCGAGGTGCTCGGCGTCGGTGGCGGAGAGCAGCAGGCGCGGGTCGTGGCGCCGTAGGCCGGCGAGGACGTCGACGGCCGCCTGGAGGAGGGCGGGGGCGGGGAACGACGGCCGCGGGACGGCGGGGAGCCGCTTGCGCGGCGCGGGCTCGTCCGGGGCCGTGCGCCGGGCGGGCCGACGGGAGGGCGTCTCCCGGGCGGCGCGGTGTCCGGGCCTGTTGCAGGAGACCGTGCGGGTGACGATCCGGCCGGTGGCCGTGCGCTCGCGGCTGCGGCGCAGGTAGCCGTGTGCCTCCAGCTCCCGCAGGGCGGCCGCGATACGGGTGGGGCCCTCGGGGAAGCGGGCGGCGAGGGTCTTGATGTCGACGGCGGTGCCCGGCCGCACCGACTGGATGTAGCAGGCCAGTCCGATGGCGAGCAGGGACAGCTCCGCGTGCTGGACCAGGTCGTTGCCGATCACCGTGAAGTTCTCGGTGTGGCGGACGTGTTCGTGGGTGACGCCCGCGAACGGCTGTCCGTCGGGGTGGTTTGTGCCGCGGTTACGGGACCGGGCGCGCGAGGGCGCGCTAGGGTTCTGCGTATCCATCAGGAAGAGGTTCGCTTCCTCGGTGGTCAGGCCCTCGCATCGGGATGCCAGTCCCTGCGAGGGCCGTCGCATGTCTGGTGTCGTGTCGCGCCGAGCGTACGGCAGGCAACCGGTCCCGAATCCAGCCCACTTGAGCATATTCACTCGGGTGAGTGAGTTTGCCCGGCGGGAGGGAGGGGTGGGGCTTGGCAGGGTTCTTTCTCCCCGGTGAGTAGTGCTCAGGGAGCGCAGGTCGGACCGGGGATCGAGCGGTCGGGATGCGGTGATCGCCGCTCGCGGGCAGCGCGGCGGGCGCGGGTCCGCGTACCGTGCGAGTGATCGCGGCGTCGCGCTCGGTCACTGTCCGCGGGTTGTCCGGTGGTGTCCGGGCTTGTCGGGACGGTGCCCACGGGTAGGGCGTGGCTGAACGAGGGCGGCACGACGGAGGGGCGCGCAGATGTCCGTGGACGGAGAGGTTCGGCGGCTGAGGACCGAGGCTGACGAGCCGGGGTGGGAGGTGGACCCGGACGACGAGTGGGGCGTGGCGGTGATCGCCACCGTGGGACGGCAGCTGAAGCTGCGGCGCGAGGCCGTGGGGATGCGGGCCGGCGACTTCGGCAAGGCCGTGGGGTACGGCGAGGATCTCGTCTACAAGATCGAGGGCGGCAAGCGGATTCCCCGGCCCGAGTACCTGGAGCGGGCGGACGAGGTGCTGGGGGCGGGCGGGTTGCTCGCCGCGATGAAGGAGGACGTGGCGAGGGTCCGGTACCCGAAGAAGGTGCGGGACCTGGCGCAGATGGAGGCTCGGGCTGTCGAGATCGGGGTGTACGTGTGCCACAGCATCAGCGGGCTGTTGCAGACGCCCGGGCATGCCAGGGCAGCTTTCGAGTCACGGCAACCGCCCTACTCGGAAGAGGAGATCGAGCGGATGGTCGCCGCTCGCATGGCTCGGCAATCGATCTTTGATCAGCGCCCTGCGCCTGTACTGAGCTTCGTCCTGGAAGAGGCGCCGCTCCGACGGCCGCTCGGGGGCACAATGGTGTGGCGGCAGCAGCTCGAACGTCTGTTGGAGGTGGGGCGGTTGCGTAACGTTGCCCTCCAGGTGATGCCGACACACCGCGAGACCCACCCGGGCTTGGACGGCAAGATCGAGTTGCTGAAGTTCGAGGACGGAACGGCCGTGGGACGCTCCGATGGTGCGTTCAGCGGGCGTCCGATCTCTGATCCGAGGCACCTACGCATCCTTGAGCTGCGGTATGGCACCATCCGGGCGCAAGCCCTCCCGCCGGGGGAGTCGCTGGCCTTCATCGAGCAACTGCTGGGAGAAACATGATCCGCGAGGCCTCAGCCGGGGATGCACTCGAACTGGCGTGGTTCAAGAGCACCTACAGCGACGGCAACGAAGGCGACTCGTGTGTCGAGGTCGCCACCACCCCCGGCACCGTTCACGTCCGTGACTCCAAGTACCGGGACACCAGCCCGCGCCTCGCCCTCGCTCCGCGGGCCTGGGCGGACTTCGTGGCGTACGCGTCCGGGAGCTGATCCTCCCGGCCGATACGCCCCGCGTCCGGTCGTCGCCGGGCGCGGGGCGTCGCCGTCCTACCGCGCCACGAACTGGGTGAGGATCGCCTGGACCTCGTAGATGTCGACGCCCTTGGTGAAGGTCTTCTGGATCGGGGCCTGGGAGCCCGAGAGCCAGATCTTCAGCTCGGCGTCGAGGTCGAAGTGGCCGGCCGTCTCGACCGCGAAGTGCGTGATGCTGCGGTACGGGATCGAGTGGTACTCGGTCTTCTTGCCGGTGATGCCCTGCTTGTCGACCATGATCAGACGCCGGTCGGTGAACAGGATGGTGTCGCGGATCAGCAGGTAGGCGGCGTGCACCTGCTCGCCCTGGCCGAGCAGACGCGCGTACTCCTGCTGCGCCTGGCCCGGGTCGATGCTGTGCGCGTTGCCGAACAGTGCCATGGATGGTCCCCCCACGTGGATGGATCACGCCGCTGCGTGGTCTGCGCAATCTAGCTCACGCGTCAGGGCCCGGGAACGGTCTGTTCCCGGGCCCTGACGTCGGTGGTGCACGCTCGTTACGCGGCCTGCGGCTCGCCGCCGAAGCGCTCCTTGTACGCCTCCAGGTCCTCGTCCGTCAGCTTGGCGAACAGGACCGGCGGGACGGTGAAGGGGGTGCCGGCCGGGACCGCGGTGAGGGCACGGGCCTCCTCGGGGGTGACCCAGCTCGCCGTGTCGTCCGCGAGGGAGAACGCCTGGCGCATGGCGGCCGTCGTCGCCGGGATGAACGGCTCCGAGACCACCGCGTAGAGGCGGATCAGGTTCATCGCCGTGCGCAGGGTGAGGGCGGCGGCGTCCTTGTCGGTCTTGATCTCCAGCCAGGGGGCCTTCTCCTCCAGGTAGGAGTTGCCCGCCGACCACAGGGCGCGCAGCGCGGCCGCCGCCTTGCGGAACTGGAGCGCCTCCATCTGGGTCTCGTACTCCGCGAGGAGCGACGCGATCTCCTCGCCGAGCCGGGTCTCGGCCTCGCCGGGCTCGCCGCCCGCGGGGACCTCCTCGCCGAAGCGCTTCTTCGAGAAGGAGAGCACGCGGTTGACGAAATTGCCGAGGGTGTCGGCCAGGTCCTTGTTGACCGTGGCGGTGAAGTGCTCCCAGGTGAACGACGAGTCGTCGGACTCCGGGGCGTTGGCGATGAGGAAGTAGCGCCAGTAGTCGGCCGGCAGGATGTCCAGGGCCTGGTCGGTGAAGACGCCGCGCTTCTGCGAGGTGGAGAACTTGCCGCCGTAGTACGTCAGCCAGTTGAACGCCTTGACGTAGTCGACCTTCTTCCACGGCTCGCGGACGCCGAGCTGGGTGGCCGGGAACATCACGGTGTGGAAGGGGACGTTGTCCTTGGCCATGAACTCGGTGTAGCGGACCGTCTCGTCGGCCTCGTACCACCAGGACTTCCAGTCCCGCGTCTCGCCGTCGGGGGCGGAGTCGGCCCACTCCTTCGTCGCGCCGATGTACTCGATCGGGGCGTCGAACCAGACGTAGAAGACCTTGCCCTCGGCCGCCAGGTCGGGCCAGGTGTCGGCCGGGACCGGGACGCCCCAGTCGAGGTCGCGGGTGATCGCCCGGTCGTGCAGGCCCTCGGTCAGCCACTTGCGGGCGATGGACGCCGCGAGCTGCGGCCACTCCTCCTCGTGCCGGGCCACCCACTCCTCGACCTCGTGCTGGAGCTTCGACTGCAGGAGGAAGAGGTGCTTGGTCTCGCGGACCTCCAGGTCGGTGGAGCCGGAGATCGCCGAGCGGGGGTTGATCAGGTCGGTCGGGTCCAGCACGCGGGTGCAGTTCTCGCACTGGTCGCCGCGGGCCTTGTCGTAGCCGCAGTGGGGGCAGGTGCCCTCGACGTAGCGGTCCGGGAGGAAGCGGCCGTCGGCGGGGCTGTAGACCTGGCGGATGGCGCGCTCTTCGATGAACCCGTTCTCGTTGAGCTTGCGGGCGAAGTGCTGGGTGATCTCGACGTTCTGCTGCGAGGAGCTGCGGCCGAAGTAGTCGAAGGCGAGGGCGAAGCCGTCGTAGACCGCCTTCTGGGCGTCGTGCGCCTGGGCGCAGAACGCGTCGACCGCCAGGCCCTGCTCCTTCGCGGCCAGCTCGGCGGGGGTGCCGTGCTCGTCCGTGGCACAGATGTAGAGGACCTCGTGGCCGCGCTGGCGCAGGTAGCGGGAGTACACGTCGGCCGGGAGCATGGACCCCACCATGTTGCCCAGGTGCTTGATCCCGTTGATGTACGGAAGGGCGCTGGTGATGAGGTGTCGAGCCATCGGGGGCTGCTCCCAGGTCGGAACGTACGGAACCTTGAAATCGTAGCCGACACGGGTGCGCCGCCCGCTTCTCGTTCTAGGGGGTGAGAAGGGGGCGGCGCGGGAGGTGGGGCCGGGGCCCGGGCCCCGGGGTGCCGGGCCCGGGGCGATTACGGGCGCCAGGCGGCCAGGACGCCCTCGTACAGCTCCTTGTCGGTCAGCTCGCGGGGGGTCTCGCCGGCCAGGAAGTGGGAGGTGTTGCCCGTCTTGAGCTTGCGCAGGTAGTCGAAGGCCTTGTTCTCCGGGTCGCCGAAGGCGACGAAGGAGAAGTGGACCTCCGGGTGGCTCGCCGCGGCGTCCGTGAGGGCGCGGGTGGCGGGGGTCTTGGCGTCGGGGGCGCCGTCGGTCTGGAAGACCACCAGGGCGGGGGTGCCCTGCGCCTCCTTGTCGTGCTGGGCGAGGACGGCTTCGACGGCGGCGTGGTAGCTGGTGCGGCCCATGCGGCCGAGGGAGTCGTGCAGCGTGTCGATCTTGTTCTCGTGGTCGGTGAGGGTCAGTTCGCCGGTGCCGTCCACTTCCGTGGAGAAGAAGGTGACGTGGAGCGTGGCCCCGGGGTCGAGGTGGGCGGCGAGGGCGAGGGTCTGCTCCGCGAGGGCCTGGGCGGAGCCGTCCTTGTAGTACGGGCGCATGGAGGCGGAGCGGTCGAGGACGAGGTAGACCTTGGCGCGGGTGCCGGTGAAGGTGTGCTTCTCGAGGGTGGCGCCGGCGGCCTCGTAGGCGGTGGTGAGGGCGGGGGCGTCGGAGCGGAGGCGGGCCGCGGGGGTGGCGGGGGTCGCCGGCTCGGAGGCCTCGGCTTCGCCTTCGGCCTCTGTGTTCCCACCCGCACCACCCGTGCCGGTCTCGTCGTCGGCCGCGGGTGGCCCCTGCGGGGCCTGGTCGCCGTCGGCGGCTGCGGGTTCGGGGGTGGCGGGCTCCCGCACCGGCTCCTCGACGGCTTCCGGGGCCTGGTCCGGGGCCTGGTCGGCCTCCGGCTCGGGCTGGGGGACCGGGGCCGGTTCCGGCTGTGCGTCGGCCTCGGGTGCGGACTCGCTGGCCGGGGACGGCTGTGCGTCGGCCTCGGGTGCGGGGGCGGTCTCCGGCTGCGGTTCCGCGTCGGCTTCGGGGGTGGTCTCCGGCTGCGGCTCGGGCTGGGCTGCCGCCTCGGGCTCGGGGGCGGGCTGCGGCTCGGTCTCCGGTTCGGCCGCGGCTTCGGGGTCCTGCTCGGGCGCCGCTTCGGGGGCGGGCTCCGTCTGCGCCTCGGGCGCCGACTTCGCCTCCGGCTCCGGGGTGGCGGCCGGGTCGGGCGTCAGGTCCGCCTCGGGGTTCGCTTCCGGCTCGGGCTTCGCTTCCGGTTCGGTCGCGGGGTCGGGCTGCGCGTCCTGCTCGGGTGCCGTCTCCGCCTGAGGCTTCTGCTCGGTGTCGGACGCCGACGGCGCTTCCGGCTCCGGTGCGGTGGCCGTCTCGGGTGCCGGGTCCGGGTCGTTCACGGGCTCGGGCTGCGCGTGCTGCTCCGGTGCCGCCGACTCCGGCTTCGGCTCGCTGTCGGAGGCCGCCTCCGGCTCGGGCGTCGTCGGCTCGGGCTCCGGCTCGGCCTCGGCGGCGGGCGTCGCCTCCGCCTCGGGGGTCGCCTCCGCCTCGGGTGCCGGGTTCGGCTCCGTGGCCGGTTCGGGCTCGGGGTCCGTGGACGCGTCGGGCTCCGGCTGCGAGGTCGCCTCGGGGGCCGGGGCCTCGTCCGGGGCGGTGGCCGGCTTGGGGACCGTCACGTTGGCGAAGGCCGCTCTGACGAGTTCGTGCTCGTCGTCGGTGCGTGGCCCCGGGACCTGGGCGGGCTCCTCGGGTGCGGCGGGCTGGGACGGCAGCTTCGGTTCCGGAGCGGTGGCCGGTGCCGCCGTCTCCTGCGGCGCATCAGCGGTGGCCGGTGCCGCCGTCTCCTGCGGCGCATCCTCCGCCTGGGCGGCCCGTGCTTTGCGTGACCGGCCGAACGCGTTCCGCAGGAGAGTGAGAATGCCCATGTGCGCACCCCTTCGCGTGAGTTGATGCCCGTCAATCCCTGGCCTAGACGGACACGTAAGGTTAGCGGCCCCGTCTTGTGATCTTGTGCAGGGTTTGGCGGGGAGCCCCCGGCGCGTCAAGGGCGGGATCCGGCCGCCGCGAACGGCCGGGCCCGGGGCGCGGGCAAGTGCCGTACGGCTGCCGCGGGTTCACCCGGCGTTCATCCCGGCGCCCGTCTCCCGCACGTATGCGCACATACGGTCGCGCTGACACCAAGGGCATCACAGGGCATCCCCAGGGAGAACGAAGTGCGCAAGCTGCTGCCGTTGATCGGAACGCCGTCCGGTTCGCACCCGGGCGGCCGGTCCGCCATGACCTGCCGTTTCCGGTGTGGTGACGCCTGCTTCCACGAGGTGCCCAACACCAGCTCCAACGAGTACGTCGGCGACGTCATCGCGGGCGCGCTCAGCCGCCGCTCCATGATGCGCGCCGCGGCCGTCGTCACCGTCGCCGCCGCGGGCGCCGGTGCCGTGGGCGTGGCCGGCGCGCCCTCCGCGCAGGCCGCGCCGGCGGCCGGAAAGGGCCCTGGCGCCGGGCAGGGCCCGCACCCGAGGCCGCAGGGCGCGCGCGGACTGCGGTTCACGCCGGTGGCCCCCAACACCGAGGACGCCGTCGTCGTACCGGAGGGGTACCGGCAGGGCATCGTGATCCGCTGGGGCGAGCCGATCCTGCGCGGAGCGCCCGCCTTCGACCCGGAGAAGCAGACCGCGAAGGCCCAGGCCGGGCAGTTCGGGTACAACAACGACTTCCTCGCGCTGCTGCCGCTGAAGGGCGAGCGCGGCCGGCAGCTCCTCGTCGCCAACCACGAGTACACCGACGAGATCCTGATGTTCCGGGGCTACGACCCCGAGAACCCGACCCGCGAGCAGGTCGAGATCGCGTGGGCCGCGCACGGCCTGTCCGCCGTCGTCGTGGAGGAGGACCGCCGTGACGGCAGCCTGACGCCGGTGCCGCGCCACCACCTGAACCGGCGTGTCACCGCCACCACCGAGTTCCGCCTCACCGGTCCGGCCGCCGGTTCCGACCTGGTGAAGACCTCCGCCGACCGCACCGGCCGCACGGTCCTCGGCACCCTCAACAACTGCTCCGGCGGCACCACCCCGTGGGGCACCACGCTGCACGGCGAGGAGAACTTCAACCAGTACTTCGCCAATGGCAGCCGCGCCACCGACAAGCGCTACGGCCTGGGCACCGGCGCCACCGAGCGCAAGTGGGAGCGGTTCGACAAGCGCTTCGACGTCGCCCAGGAGCCCAACGAGGTGCACCGCTTCGGGTACGTCGTCGAACTCGACCCGTACGACCCCGACTCCACGCCGCGCAAGCACACGCTGCTCGGCCGCTTCAAGCACGAGGCCGCGACCGTGCGGCTGACCGACGACGGGCGCCCGGTCGTCTACACCGGCGACGACGAGCGGTTCGACTACTTCTACAAGTTCGTCGGCAGCAAGCGGATGCGGCACGGCAGCAGCCGCGGCGCCCGCGAGCACAACCTGTCGCTGCTCGACGAGGGCACCCTGTACGTCGCCAAGCTCACCGGCGACTCCCCGGCCGCCGAGATCGACGGCACCGGCAAGCTGCCGGCCGACGGCGAGTTCGACGGCAGCGGCCGCTGGATCCCGCTGGTCACCGCCACCGCCGACGGCGCCGTCTCGCACGTCGAGGGCATGACCGCCGAGGAGGTCTGCGTCTTCACGCGGCTCGCCGGAGACAAGGTCGGCGCGACCAAGATGGACCGGCCCGAGGACATCGAGCCGTCCCCGCGGACCGGCAAGGTGTACGTCGCGCTCACCAACAACTCCAATCGCGGCAAGGCCGGGTACGCGGGTCCCGACGAGGCCAACCCGCGCGTCAGCAACAAGCACGGCCACATCCTGGAGCTGACCGAGCGCCGGAACCGGGCCGACGCCACCACGTTCGCCTGGTCGCTGTTCCTCGTGGCCGGTGACCCGAACGACCCGGCGACCTACTTCGCGGGCTTCCCGAAGGAGGCCGTCAGCCCGATCTCCTGCCCGGACAACGTGGCCTTCGACGACCACGGCAACCTGTGGATCTCCACCGACGGCAACGCCCTCGGCACCCACGACGGCCTCTTCGGCGTCGCGACCAAGGGCGAGCGGCGCGGTGAGCTGAAGCAGTTCCTGACCGTGCCGAACGGCGCGGAGACCTGCGGTCCGCTCGTCCAGGACCGGCGCGTGCTGGTCGCCGTGCAGCACCCGGGCGAGATCGACGGGGCGTCGGTGGAGAAGCCGGCCAGCACCTGGCCCGACGGACCCGGGAAGATCGTGCGCCCGGCGGTCGTGGCGGTGTGGCGCGCGGACGGCGGCGACATCGGCGTCTGAGCGCGCCGGGCCCGCCGCCGGTCAGCCGCCCGCGTGCAGCGTGAGGTCGACGACCAGCGCGCGGTGGTCGGTGTCGGGCAGGTCGAGGAAGCGGGCGCGGTGGGCGGCGAAGTGCCGTGACACCAGTACGTGGTCGATCTGCGCGCCGAACACGGGGGTGGTCCGGGCCGGCCAGGTGGGGGTGCGGTCCTGGCCGGCCAGGCGGGCCGCGTCGGACAGCCCGGTGTCGAGGATGCGCCGGAAGGCGGCGTGGTCCTGGGAGGCGTTGAAGTCGCCGGCGAGGACGGTAGGGGTCCGGCTGTCCTCGGCGGCGGCGTCGCGCAGCCGGCCCAGCTCCGTGCGCCACAGGCCCAGCTGGTCCGGCAGCGGCGGCATGGGGTGGGCGAGCTGGAGGCGTACGGCGTGCCCGCGCACGTCGGCGACGGCGCCGGGCATCCCCATGGTGCCGCGGACGCCGGGACCGGGGGTGAGCGGGAAGCGGCTGAGGACGACCGAGCCCTCGGAGCCGCCGCCCTCGACCGCCCGCCGGTGGGGGTAGTCGGCACCGAGGTCCCGCCGCAGGGCCGCGTCGCACGTGGACTCGCACTCCTGGACGAACACCAGGTCGGGCTTCTCGCGGCGCACCGCGGCGATCAGGGCGTCCGTGGCCTGGCCGAACTCGACGTTCGACGTCAGCACGCGCAGTTCGGCGACGGGCGGTCCGGCCGGTTCGCCGGTCTTGCCGTACGGCTCGATGAACCAGGCCAGCAGGCCGAGCAGTGCCACTCCCCACACGGCGCCCGTCCACCAGCGGGCCAGGGCGGCCAGCAGCAGTCCGGCGGCGGCCGGGACCAGCAGCCACGGCAGGAACGCGAGGAGCTGGGGCACCGGGGTGACGCCGTCGACGTCGGCCGTCCGGCAGCCGACGACCACGCTGACCCCGGCGAACAGCAGCGCGGCGCACCAGGCGCCGAACCGCCGCCGGGCGGGCCGGCCGGGGGTGTCCGTCCACTCGCCGGTCGCCGTGTCGGTGTCCAAGTCGTGGCCTTCCGCTCGCCGTGCGATGCCCGAATCCTCCCTCAAGGACGGCGCACGGGAGCGGAAAGTTGCCCATCGGCCCCGCGGTCGGCGGGCCCACCGTGGGCCGTCACAACCGGGCGCGGGGCGAAGGGGGCGGTGCCGGGTCCGGGGTGGTGGGCGCGGAGGGCCGGCGGCGGCGCGGCGGGAGGCCGTACCGGCGGGTGAGCCAGGAGGCGGCGGCGACCGTCAGCCCGAGGACGACGAGGAGCCAGGCGGCGGTGCGCAGGGTCGCGGTGAGGGCGTCGTAGACGGCGCCGGCCGCGGGGCCGTCCACCGGGCCGGGCAGGTCGGCGAGGGTGAGGCGGCGTCCGACGACGACGGCGAGGGCGAGCAGCACCCCGCCGACGGCCGTGCCGATGCCGGTGGCGGTGAGCGCCCGGCGGCGGCGGACGGCCAGGGCGATCCCGGCGACGGCGAAGACGACGGCGGCGAGCGGCAGCCAGAACGCGGCGACATCGAGCACGTGGTAGCCCTTCCTGAGCCGGTCCGCCTCGGGGGCCGTGAGAACGGTGACCTCGGCGTGCGGCATGGGGAGCCGGCGCGCCAGCGGCTCGTTGTCCCGGGCGATCCGGTCGCGGACCCGGTCGGTGACCGGTGCCAGGTCGACGGTGACGGGACGGCCGGCGGTGCCTTCGTCGCGCAGGGCGCGCAGCACGGCCGCGTGGATGACGCGGTTGGCGGTGTCCCAGCCGGCGCGGTAGGCGTCGGTGCGGGTGAAGGAGTGGGCGGCGTCCCGCACGTAGGGGGCCACGGTCGCGCGCATCGGACCGGCGCCCACCTTGTTCATGACCCCGGCGCCGACCGAGTCCGCGACCGCGTCCCGCACGTCGGGATCGCCGGCGAGCGGTGCCATGGCGGCGACGTACCGGCCGGTGTCGGCCACGCCGTACGCGGCCCACCCGGCCAGCGTGGCGCAGGGCGCGAGCAGGCAGGCGAGGGCGACGAGTACGGCCGACAGGGCACTCCGGAGACGTTCGGACACCCTTCCAGGCAAGGGCGGGTGCGTGTTCCGGGCGAGCGGGGTGACTGCATTCGGGCCCGGCCGGGGCACCGAACGGGGTGGGCCGGCGGTACCTCCCGGGCCGTTCCGGCACCTGGGAGGCGCGCGCCCGCGGTCGCGCGGGGCGGCGGGCCCCGGCGGGGTGGCCGGGGCCCGTTCGTGAGGGGGGCGGGGTCAGGTGATGCGGTGGCCCTGGGCGTCCTCGGACGTGTAGTAGCGGTAGAACATCATCGCGGTCACGGCCGCGGCCAGCAGAAGGGACGCGAGGATGGCCGTGAACATGGCCACCCCGCTCTGCGCGTACAGGAAGCCCAGCGCGCTGCCGGCGAACGCGCCCCACAGCACCGCGTGGCCCTCGCGCGGCAGCCGCTCCGCCACCGCCCGCACCACGGCGTACAGCACGACGAACGCGATCGTGGTCATGAAGCCGAACAGCAGATTCCAGCCGGTGACGGGGCCGCCGTGGCGGCGGTTGGCCGCGGCCCAGTAGCCGTAGACCAGACCGGCCAGGACGGGCACCGCCCACTTCGCCACCAGGTGGGTCCGCGGGCCGAAGACGTCGAGCGTCGTGTCGCGGCCGGTCTCCGCGGACCTGCCGGACCTCGGTAGCGCGTGAGCCATGGCAGCACTCCTCTCTCCTCGCCCCCGACTACCAGGGCACACCTGGCGGGGGCGGCTGGCAAGTCAGGATGCGGGCCGCGGGGGCGCGTGTTTCGCTGAGGCCCGTGAGGGGTCGCGCGCAACGTCGTTCCGGGGGGCTGCCGCGCGGCCGGTGGCGGCCGCTCGGGGTGCTGGTCCGGGCCGCCGGCCGGGGCGACGCGGTGTCCCGGCACGAGCTGCTCAGCCTCCGCGGCCGCAGCGTCGCCTGGGTGTTCCCGCTGGCGCTCCTGATCGGCATCGCCGCGGTCGACGTCAGCACCCCCACCTTCCAGATCATCTCCTGGACCGTGCTCGTGCCCGGCATCGCCGCCGCGATCTGCGGGGTGCGGGGCACCGCGGTCCTCGCCGTGCTCTCGGCCGTCGTCTACGTCCTCGCCGACAACTACTGGCAGCACCACGCGCGGACCAGTCTGTCGGGCCTGGTCCTCGTCTGCCTCGGCGGCCTCATCGCGGTGGCCGCCGCCGCGGTCCGGGTCGGGGGCGAGCGGCGGATGGTGCACATGCGGGACATCGCCGAGACCACCCGCCGCACCGTGCTGCGCCCGCTCCCCCCGGGCTTCGGCGGCCTCGAACACGCCGCCGTCTACCTCTCCGCCGACACCCAGGCCCGCGTCGGCGGCGACTTCTACGACGTCCAGCCCGGCCCGCACGGCACCCGCGTCCTCCTCGGCGACGTGCAGGGCAAGGGGCTGGGCGCGGTCGAGACGGCCGCCGCGCTGCTCGGCACCTTCCGGGAGGCCGCCTACCACGAGCCGGACCTCGCGGCCGTCGCCGCGCGCCTGGAGACCCGTATGCTCCGCCACCGGGCGCACACCGCCGCGCTCGGCCGGTCCGACGGCGACCGCTTCGCCACCGCCGTGCTGACCGGTTTCTCCCCGGACCTGCCGGACGCCGTGGACGTCGTCGTCTTCGGCCACGAGCCCCCGCTCGCGGTCGGCCCGCGCGGCGTGCGGCGCCTGCCGGCCGTCGGCGGGCTGCCCCTGGGCATGGGCGACCTGCTCCCCGGCCCCTCGGTGGCGGTGCACCGGCTGGCCCTCGCGCGGGACGAGACGCTGCTGCTGGTCACCGACGGGGTGACCGAGGCACGCGACGCCGCCGGACGCTTCTACCGGCCCGCCGACGACGTGGCCCGCGCCGTCGCCGCCGATCCCCGCAACGCCGAGCCGCGCCGGCTGGTGGCCCTCGTCCGGGACGGCACACTGCGGCACTGCCGGGGGCGGCTGGCCGACGACACGACGGTGTTCGCGGTGCGCAGGCCGGGCGGCTGAGTGCCCCGCCGCGCGGCCGCAGCGGTTAACGTGCTGCCGTACGTGATCGACAGGGGGAGGGGACATGCCCGGAACCGTGCTGCTGCTCGCGGCGTCGCCCGTGGGCCGGGGCTGCCTGGTGGACGCGGCTTCCGTGCTCCCCGTGCTCGCGGCCGTGCCGCCCGCCGTACTGGCCGGCACCGACACCGCGAACGTCGTCGAACTCGCCGACCCGCTGGAGCCGCAGGCCGTCCTCACCCGCCTGCGCGCCGCCGCGGCGGCCCCCGGCCCGCTGACCGTGTACGTCACCGGGCAGCTCCAGCTGGACCGGCGCGAGCGCCTGCCCCACCTGGCGCTGGCCCGTACGACCCCCGCCACCGTCCGCTACACCGCCCTGCCCTGGCACTGGATCCGCGAGGAACTGCGGCTGCGGCCGGGCGGCGCGACGACGCTGCTGCTGGACCTGCACGCCGACCAGGAGACCTGGCAGTGGCTGCGCACGCACCCGCTCGACTCGGGGCGCAACAACACCGTCTACGGTCGCGTCGCGCCGCCGCCCGCGCGGCGGACCGTGGCCGCGCCGGCGTACATGCGGGCCGTCGCGACGATCCTGCGCAGCGGGCACCGGCCGCCGCCGGACCAGTTGCACGAGCAGGCGCTGGCCCGCTGCGCGGCCGACGGCGGCCGGCCCGGCGCGGACCTGGTGCTGGCGGCGCGGGGACCGGCGGCGGGCGACCCGCACGCCGTCATCGCCGCCGCCGTGCGGTCGGGCCGGCACGCGGACGCCGACGCGCTCGCCGCGCGCCACGAGCGGGCGGCGGCCCTCGGGCAGGGGCCGCTGTCCGAGGAGACGTTGCACTGGGCGGAGGTCCGGGCCGACCTGGCGATGTTCGCCGGGGACCCGGCGCGGAGCTGCCGGGCGTGGCTGGCGGTCGCCGAGGCGCGGCTGCGCGCCGGGCAGGAACCGGGGACGCCCGCCGTGGAGGCGGCCGTGGACCGGGCGCACCACCAGTGGGGACGGATCCGCGACGCCGCGCGGGCCCGCGAACTGGGCGCCGCGCTCGCCGTGCTGCGCGGCCGGGTGCCGGGCCGGCGGGAGGGCGCGCTGGACCATGTGCAGCGGGAGCTGAGCCGGTTGCAGACCCAGGGCTGACGCCCGCCCGTGCGCCCCCGGCCGCGGTCCGTGCGCCCGCGTACGCCCCGCGACGGCGGTGCCATAACCCTCCCCTGCGCCCAACAGCGGTGCCATGATGCTGAGTTATGGCTGACGGGGACGGAGTGGTGGCCCGGGGTGTCCGCATCCGGCTGGACGGCACCGCGAGCGAGAGCGACATCGGCGCCCTGCACAAGTGGCTGGAGCGGGAACAGCCGCTCGACGCGCTGGTCCGGGCCGGCCGGCTGCGCATCGACGAACGGCGCCGGACCGACGAGACCGGCGCTCCCATGGGCATCGGCATGGAGATCGTGGTGGCACTGGCCGGGAGCGTGACGGCCGTGATGTTCCAGGAGGTGCTCAACCAGGTCAAGGGGGCCGTGGAGGCCTGGCGGGCCAATCGCAGCGAGGTGGAGGACGGCGAGCCGCCCGAGGGGCGTGTCGAGCCGGTGGACCTCGACGACAGGTAGGCGGCCGGTGACCGGTTACGACCCGCGGGGGCAGGCGAACCGGGCGCTGCTGGTCGGGGTGTCCGAGTACGACCTCACGGAGCCGCCGCACGGCGTGCCCGGCGATCTCCTCGCGGTGCGGCACAACGTGAGCCGGCTGCGGGAGGCGCTGCGGCGCGGAGGGGTGTTCCGCGAACGCGAGATCACGGTGCGCCGTTCGCCGGACCAGGTCGACTTCGGCCGGGCACTGCGCACCGCCGCCGACGAGGCCGAGGGCGTACTGCTGCTGTACTTCGCCGGGCACGGGGCGATACCGAGCGCGGGCGACGAACTGTTCCTCCAGATGCGCAACGCGAGCGTGGTCGCGGGCGGGCACGCGGTCTTCCCCGGCGCGGAGATGTTCACCACCGTGCTGACGGTGCTCGCCGCCAGCCCGGCCCGGCGGATCGTGGTCGTCCTCGACTGCTGCTTCGCGGGCAACGCGGCCTGGATCTGGGAGACCTTCCGCGACAAGCGGCGCGTGCTGCTGCTGATGAGCGTGCAGGCCAACCACCGCATCGACGCGGGCGATCCGCACACGCCGACGCCGTTCACCGAGGAACTCGTCGCGCTGCTGGAGAACGGCGACGAGGAGGTGTGGTTCCGCGGCCTCGCGGACGCGGTGCGTGCCCGGATGACCGGCGACGGCCACCGGACGGTACGCGGCGACCCGTGGGTACCCCAGAGCCGCACCGAACCGGAGGAGGACGTCCTGCTCGCGGGCGCCCGAAGAGGTGGGCACCGTTCGGGGCGGGACACGGAGTCCGGCCGGGGCACGGGGCCGGGCGCGGGGGCCGGATCCGGCCGTGGACCGGGGGCGGGCCGGGAGCCGGACCCCGGTGGCCCGTCGGGACCCGGCCGGGACGACGGGGGAGCGGGCCGCGGATCGGGAGCGGACCGGGAGGGCGAGCACGGCTCTGGGGCCGGACACGGGGACGACTGCGGACCGGACGGTGGGTCGGGGCGTGGTGGCGGCTCGGCGGCGGGACCGGCTTCGGGGGGTGGGGGCCGGGGCAGCGGCCCCGCGTCGGTGGATCCGGGCCGAGGCGGTGGCTCCGGACACGGCGGAGGCGGTGACGCCGGCTCGGCGGGGGGACCGGGTCCGGAGGCCGGGAGCCGGGGCGACGGGCCCGACGCCGGTGGTCCGGGTCGTGCCGGTGGCTCCGGGTACGACGGCGGCTCAGGGCGGGTCGGTGGTTCGGAGCGTGGCGACGGTGCGGGTCGAGTGGGCGGCTCGGGGCGGGACGGTGGCTCCGGGTACGACGGCGGCTCAGGGCGGGTCGGTGGTTCGGAGCGTGGCGACGGTGCGGGTCGAGTGGGTGGCTCGGGGCGGGACGGTGGCTCGGGGCACGGCGGCGGCACGGGGCGGGACGGTGGGGCGGGGGTTGGCGGCGGCTCTGGGCACGATGACGGATCCGGGCGGGACGGTGGCTCCGGGCGGGACGGTGGGGCGGGGGCCGGCGGCGGCTCGTCAGGGGGGTCGGCTCCGGAGGGCGGGGGCCGGGGCGGTGGCGCCACGACGGGTGGTCCGGGTGGTGGCGCCACGACGGGTGGCCGGGGGCGGGCACGGGTCCGGGCGCTGCTTTTCGGGCCG
The DNA here is from genome assembly GCF_044390505.1 of Streptomyces sp. NPDC018947. Classification (NCBI taxonomy): domain Bacteria; kingdom Bacillati; phylum Actinomycetota; class Actinomycetes; order Kitasatosporales; family Streptomycetaceae; genus Streptomyces; species Streptomyces sp. NPDC018947. The sequence continues at coordinate 294,201 of NZ_JBIRZD010000004.1, read as the reverse complement.
GCGCGGAGCGTGCCGCGGGCGCGGTGGTCGCCGGCCGGCCTGTCGAGGCGGACGGTGACCTGGCTGCTCGCACTGCTGCTCCTCACCGCCGCCGGCATCGGCTCGTACCGTCTCGTCGCCGCACCCGGGGGCCCGTCGGCGTCCTGCGCCCCGCCGCTGGAGCTGCGCGTGCTGACCGACCCCGACCTGGAGTCCACCGTCCGCGCGGCCGCCGACGCGTTCCTGACGTCGGACGGGAACACCGTCGGCGACGGGTGCCGGCGCGGCGGCATCACCGTCTACAGTGCGGGCGCCGCCGACGTGGTCACCGCCCTGCGCAAGCGGTCCGGCGCCTGGCAGGAGCCCCACGACGAGGACACCAACCCGCAGCGCGACGTCGGACCGCAGCCGGACGTCTGGATACCCGGGTCCCGCGCCGACGTGGCCCGGGTCGCCGAGGGCCAGGACACCGACGCCGTGGCCCTCCTGGAGGCGGACGACGAGGCGTTCGCGTACTCCCCGATCGTGCTGGCCGTCCCGCAGAACATCGCCGCCGAGGCCCGCGACGAGCGCTCCGGGCCCCCGCTGAACCGGATGATCGACGACCTCCTCGTCCGCCGCCCCGACGCCGAGGTGCGCCGCCCCGACCCGGAGTTCACCGACACCGGTCTGCTCGCGACGATCGCCCTGTACGGCGCCGGAGGCACCGGCGACGACACGGGCGGCGGCCCCTCCGCCCAGGACGCGGCGCGCGCCGAGAACCGCGTCGCCCAGCCCGGCCCGCCCTCACCGACCGCCGCCGGCCTGCTGTGCGCGCTGCCCGACGACGACGCCGTGGACGACCGCGCCGCGGCCCTCGTCCCCGAGTTCCTGATGAAGAGCGGCGTCGGCTGCGACAGCGCCCGCCGCACCCCGCGCATCGCCCAGTACCCCGGCGACGTACCGGGCCTGGAGCCCGTCTTCGTCCGCGTCCGCTGGCAGGGCGCCGACCGCGACGAGAGCGCCCGCGACGAGGCGGCCGGCGCCTTCCGCACCTGGCTCACCGGGGAGCGCGGACGCGAGGTGTTCGCGCGGGACGGGTTCCGCGCGGCCTCCGGCAGCCGCGCCCTGCTGGACACGGAGGACGTCGCCGGGTCGGTGCTGCGCGCCCCCTCGCCGCTGACCGAGTCGGCGGGACGGGACGCGATGGAGGCGGCGCTGGAGGGCTACCGGAGCGCGGGCGGGCCCGGCCGCGTGCTGTTCCTGCTCGACAGCTCCGGCTCGATGACCGGCCAGTGGGAGGGCCCCAGCGGCGGCCCCGGCCTGCTCAAGCAGTCGCTCGGCGGGCTCGGCGCACGCGACGAGTACGGCGTCTGGGCGGTGTACGGCACCGGCGGCGACCCCTACGACACACTGCTGCCCCTCGGCCCGCACGCCCGCCGGGACGCCGAGCGGACCATCGACCGGGCGGCCGGGGTGCGGGACGCCGAGGCCGACCCGTACCGGGCGCTGCGCGCTGCCCTCGACCACATGGTGCGGCGCGGCGGCGTGGACGAGCGCCCCGGGCTGGTCGTCTACATCACCGACGACGAGGACGCGTCCCGCCTCACCGGCGACGCCCTCGACGACGTGCTCGCCCTCGCGCGCGCGGCGCGGGTGCCGGTCGCCATGGTCTCGCTCAAGGGCGGCGGCTGCGACGCGGGGAAGCCGGACGCCCGGATCTCGGAGGCGAGCGGCGGCCGGTGCCTGGACGCCGACGACGACCTCGGCGCCGCCCTGCACGACGAGGTCGCCCGCACCGGAACGGGGGAGGACTGATGCCGCGACGACAACGACACCCACGGCCCCGGCCGCGGCGACGGCCCCGGAGCCGGTGCGCCGCCCGGTGGGCCCTCGCGTCCGCGCTGTCCCTGCTCCTGCCGACGGCCTGCACCGGCGGTGACGGCGACGCCGGCGGCGGTGGGGCGGCGACCCGGTCCGCCGACGTGCCCGGCGACATCGTCATCGCCAGCGGCCGGGACGTCACCGGCAAGAACGGCGTACGCCAGCGGCTCATCGACGCCTGGAACGCCCGGCAGGAGAAGGCCGGCACCGGCTACCGCGCCCGGCTGGTCGAGCTGCCCGGCAGCGCCGACGAGCAGCGCAGCCAGCTCCTCGGCGCCCTCCAGTCCGGCAGCGCCGCCTACGACGTGGTCAACCTCGACGTCACCTGGGTCCCGGAGTTCGCCGCCGCCCGGCTGATCGGCCCGCTGCCCACGTCGCTGCTCGACGAGGACGTCATCGCCCCCGTGGCGAGCACGGCCCGCTGGGACGGCGAGGTGTACGCCGTGCCCTTCAACAGCGACGTCGGCCTGCTCTACTACCGGCGCGACCACCTGCGCCAGGCCGGGGTCCAGCACACGGACCTCGGCGCGGGCGTGGACTGGAAGCGGCTCAGGAGGCTGATCGAGACCCTCAACGACCACAAGCCCGCCGGCTACGAGAAGGGCTGGACGACACAGCTCGCCGCCTACGAGGGCCGTACGGTCAACGCGATGGAGGCGTTCGCGTCGGCGGCCCCCGGCGTCACGCTCACCGACGAGGACGGCCGCTACGACGCCACCGTGGAGGAGCTGACGCAGGGCATCGCCGAGCTGCGCCGCCGCACGGAGGCGCCGTACATCCTCCCGGACGCCGTCCACTCCGACGAGACGGCCTCCCTGGGGGACTTCGCCGCCGGGCGCACCACGTTCCTGCGCCAGTGGCCGTACGCCTATCCGGGGCTGTACTCGTCCTTCCGCGGTGACCGGCTCGGGGTGACCGCCCTGCCGGGCCGGGCGGTGCTCGGCGGCCAGAACCTCGCCGTGACCTCGGCGTCCCAGCGGTCGCGCACGGCGGCCGAGCTGATCAGGTACCTCACCGGCAAGGAGAGCGAACGCTGCCTGCTGGACGCCGGTTTCGCGGCGACGCGCACCTCGGCGTACGTGGACGACGCCGTGACGTGCCCGGTGACCGCGGCGCCCACCGCTTCCCCGACCGGCGAGGGCGCCGACACCGTGCCCCGCGACGCCGCGGGCCGCCCGGCCTACGCCCGCGACACGCTGCTGCCCGCCCTCCAGCGGGCGGTCCACCGGCCCCGCACCCCGCTCTACGGCGCGTTCACGCAGACCTTCACCGCCCAGCTCGGCGCCCTCTTCGCCGACGACCCGCCGGGCGACGCGGAACTGGCGCGGCGCCTGGACGAGGCGCTGCGCGAGGCGCTGCCGCACTGAGCGGACGGCGTCACTCGGCGGCGGGCCGTGACACGGGCGCGCCCCCGCCCGGGGCGTCCGGGGCAAAGGAGCCGTCCACCGGTTCCGCCCGGACGCTCACGCCCGCCGGCGGGTGCTCGGCCGACCTGGCCGGGCCCGCGTTGGCGGCCAGCACCAGCGCGGCCACGGCCGTGACGGCGGCGGCGGCGCCTCGGGCGTACCGTTCGGCGGTGCGGGGGCGTTCGAGCACGGCGTCCTCTGCGGGATCGTGGGGAAATCGACTGATGCTGTTAAGCGCGCTTAATCCGCGGTTTAACCTAGGGCCGGGGGAGCCGAACGGCAAGGGGCGCAGGGGGAGTTGGCAGTGGGGGACCGTGACGACCGGGCAGCCGTCGGGCGCCGTGTGCAGCGGCTGCGGACCGAGCGCGGGATGACCCAGCGCCAGCTCGCGGAGCCGGCGTACACGCCCGCCTACATCTCCACCCTGGAGGCCGGCCGCGTACGCCCCTCCGAGGAGGCGCTGCGGCACATCGCCGAGCGGCTCGGCGTCGGCTACGAGGAGCTGGCCACCGGCCGCCCGGCCCGCCTCGCCACCGATCTGCGGCTCGGGCTGACCGAGGCGCGACGCGCCCTCGCCACCGGATGCGCCGAGCAGGCGGCCGAGCACTACGGCGAACTGCTGGACCTCGCGGAGGCGTACGAGCTGCCCGAGGAACGGGCCGCCGCGCTGCTCGGGCTCGGCGAGTGCGCGCTGGAGACCGGCGAACTGGTCACCGGACGGCGGTACTTCGAGCGGGCCGAGGAGTGCCTCACCCGGGCCGGCGCCCCGCTGCCGGCCCGGGTCCCGGCCGTGCGCGGCCGGGCCGTGGCCCACTACCTCGCCGGTGAGCTGCGCTACGCCGTCTACCTCTTCGAGTCCACGCTCGACGAGCTGAACCGCGCCGGGCTGCACGACCCCGACGCGTTGCTGCTGCTGTACGCCGGCGTCATCGGCCCGTACATGGACATGGGGGCGCACGCGCGCGCGGCCCAGGCCGCCGAACTCGCCCTCTCCCTCGCCCCGCGGGCCGGGGACCCGGCGCTGGTGGCCCGGATGCACCGCTCCGTCGCCCGCACCATGCTCGCGGAGGGCCGCCTCGCCGAGGCCGACGCCTCGCTGGCCAAGGCCGCCGAGCTGTACCGCACGCTCCAGCTCCGTACCGAGCTGGCCAACTGCCACTGGATGCGCGGCTACGTCTGCGCGCAGAACGGCGAACTGCCGCGCGCCGAGGCGGAGATGCGCAAGGCCCTCGACATGCTGTCCGCCACCCGCGCCGCCCTCTACGGCAGCCAGGTCGCCGTCGAGCTGGCCGACGTGCTGCACCGGCGCGGCAAGTCCGGGGAGGCCGCCGAGCTGCTGCGCGGGGTGCTGGACGACCTGTCGTCCGAGCGGGGGGCCGTGCACGCGGCGGGCGCGCACCGGCTGCTCGGCATCATCGCCGAGGACGCCCGGGAGACCGAGGCCGCCGAGGAGCACTACGTGCGCGCGCTGAGCCTGCTGGAGCGGGCGGGCGCGGCCGGTGACCTGGCCGACCTGTGCCGGCTGCTGGGCGATCTGCTGCGCCGTACCGGGCGGGTGGAGGCGGCCCTCGACGCCTACCGCACCGGTCTCGGGCACCGTACGACGCCCGGTACGACCACGCTGGGGCCGGCGCCGGCGCAGCCTCCGCTGTAGCGGCTCGGGCCGTGTCCCGACGCCCGCGGCGAGCCGGTTTCCGTCGGTGGGGCACGGGTAGTCGCCCTTCGGCCCCGAGCGAAGGAGGCGGTGGGCGTGCGGCCCGGCGACGACTTCGGGCGGCGTCCGGACGGCCGGCGGGCCGCCGAGGCGATCGCCGAGGGGGTGCGGGGCGTGCCGCCCGGGGAGGTGCCCGAGCGCCTGTGCGTGATCGCGGTACGACTGCTGCCGGTGACCGGGGCGAGCGCGTCGCTGCGCGGCGGTGACGGGCTCCCCGTCCGGCTGTGCGCCAGCGGGGGCCGGGCCTCCTACCTGGCGGAGATCCAGGCCACCCTGGGCGACGGACCCTGTGTCCGGGCCGCCGCGACGGGGGCGCCGGTGCTCGCCCCCGATCTGCGGCCCGGCGCGGACGCCGACCGCTGGCCCGTCTTCGCCCAGCAGGCCACGGCCGTCGGCGTGTACGCCGTCCACGCGCTGCCGCTCGGCAGCGGCACGGTGTGCGTGGGCACCCTCGACCTCTACCGCGACACCCCCGGCGGCCTCACGGAACCCGAGCTGGACACGGCGCGGCTCGTGGCCGGCGCCATGACCGTGTCCCTGATGGCGCTGCCGCGCGGCCGGGAGTACGACGAGCGGGGCGGCCCGGACTCCTGGCCGGACGGGCCGGCCGACGGCCACGACGAGGTCCACCAGGGCGTCGGCATGATCATGGCCCAACTCGGTGTCGGCGCCGACGAGGCCCTGGCCCGCCTGCGCGCGTCCGCCTTCGCCCGCGGACGCACCGCCCACGCGGTGGCCCGCGACCTCCTCGCCCGCCGGGAGCGTTTCGACCGCGACAGGTAGGGGCCCTCCGTCCCGGCGGTGCCGTGGGGGCCGCGGCGGCACGGTCCGCGCCGGGTCACACCTGGGCGCGCCCCTGCCGCCTGATCTCCGTCAGCCGGGCCGTGCCGACCTCGACGGCGGTCAGGGTGACGTCCTCGGCCGCCTCGCCCAGGGTGCCGTTGGTCAGGGTGATCGCGTCGTCGCCGGTGCGTACGGCGGCGAGGTCCACGGTGAGGACGACGGGACCGGCGTCCGCGGTCGTGCCCGTCACCGTCACCCGCACGCCCTGCCGCGCGTCGCCCGCCTCGGGAAGCGTCACGCCGGTGACCCGGACGTCCCGCACCCCGCCGCGGCCGGCCTCGCCGGTGAAGTGTCCGCACGTGTCCGGCAGCGTGCCCAGCCACGCCAGCGCCCGGTCGAGCTCGGCCGCGCGGTACGAGGTGATCCGGTAGTGGAGCTGCGCACCGCCGGCGTGGTCGTCCAGGGCGGCGGTCGCGCGCGGGGCGGGAGCGGCGCCGAAGAGGTCCTCGGTGTAGAGGACGTCCAGGAGCCGTCGGCAGTCGGGGTGCTCGGCGGTCGCCTTGAGCAGCTCGTCCCGCCAGGTCGCCGCCCCCAGCGACGGCCCCCACGCCTCCCCCAGGTCCGCCCCGGTGATCAGCGCCGCCTGTGCCTGGGCCGGGGTGAGCGCGGGCGGGGCGGCGGCCGAGGGCAGGGCGGCCGGGGACCGCGTGGTCGCGGGCGCGGTGGCGTCGGCCCGGCCGGTGCCGCGGCCTCCGGCGGAGCAGGCGGACACGGCCAGGGCGAGGGCGACGGCGAAGACGGAAGCGAGGCCGGGGGCCCGGTACGGCCGGCACCGTTCACGATCGATCACACCGCCCACGCCACCACCGCCCCCGTCCCCCCACCACCGAGAGGACCCGTCCGGGTGACCGCCGCCCGCCCCGCCGCCCGCCGGCCTCGGTGACACGGGGGGATGCCCGAGGCCGCCGACCGCCCACCGCCACGGGCGGCCGCGCCCGGACGGCGAGCAGCTCGTGCCCGTCCCCGGCGCGCGGAGCCGTCCGGGCACCACGATCGGCCAGGACATCCGGGCCCGTCCCGCACGCGGTCACGCCCGCGCTGCGAACAGCTCGCGAGGCCCCTCGCGGGCAGCCGCCCCGGCGGCCCGCCCCGGCCCGGGCTGCCGGCGCGGTGGCCGGGCCCCGGGTGCCGACCGTCCGGGGCGGCCCCGGGAGGGAACCGCCCCCCGCGTAGGGTCACCGCACCCGTCCCCGTGCGATCGAGGAGTCCCACCGTGCCGACCGACCAGCGTCCCCGTCCGCCCGTACCGGTGATCATCGACTGCGACACCGGCATCGACGACGCCCTGGCCCTCCTCCTGGCCGTCCGGCACCCCGGGCTCGATCTGCGCGCGGTCACCTGTGTCGCCGGGAACACCGACGTGGACGGCGTCGTCCGCAACACGCTGACCGTGCTGGAGCAGGCCGGCGCCCCCCGGATCCCCGTCGCCCGGGGCGCCGGGCGTCCGCTGATCGAGGGCGTGCGCACCGCACGCCACGTGCACGGACACGACGGGATGGGCGACCTCGGACTGCCCGCGCCCGCCCGCACCCCCGCCGACGTGGACGCGGTGACCCTGCTGCGCCGGGAGATCCTCGCCTCCCCGCGCCCGGTCACCCTGATCCCCACCGCCCCCGCGACCAACATCGCCCTGCTGCTGCGCACCCACCCGGAGGTCACCCGGAACATCGAGCGGATCGTGTTCATGGGCGGCGCGGTGGCCACCGGGAACGCGACGCCGGTCGCCGAGTTCAACGTCTGGCACGACCCGGAGGCGACGGCGATCATGCTCACCGCCGGGGTGCCGATCACCATGTACGGACTGGACGTGTTCCAGCGGGTGATCGTCCCCGGCCCCGACGTGCGCCGTCTGCGGGCGAGCACCGAACCCGGCACCCGGCTCGCCGGTGAACTCCTCGCCCACCGGGCTCCCGTCACCGACGAGGCCGACCCCGGCGGGGGCCTCGGCGACGCGGGCGCGGTCTGCGCGGTCGCCGACCCGGAGGGCCTGACCACGCACCGGCTGCCGGTCGAGGTCTCCCTCGCCCCCGGCCCGGCCCGGGGCCAGACCGTCGTCGACCGCCGCGCCCGCCCCGGTGAGTCCGAGCTCCACGGGGGGACGCGCGAGCAGCCGCTCGTGGACGTGGCGCTGGACGTCGACGCGGCCCGGTACGTGGACCTGTACCTGACCGCCGTGGAACGCCCCGGCGGCCGCGCCACCATGTGATACGGGACCGGGGTCATCGGCGCGTCCCACCCCACCCGCGTTCACTTTTGGGGTGATGTGGACAGATATCTACGTGTCGCCCGCACGCCTCGCCCGAAGGAGACCGCGTGACCGTACGCAGCACCGCCGGCACCCCCGACCTGTCGTCCAAGGACCCGAACTGGTGGCGGCAGGCCGTCATCTACCAGATCTACCCCCGCAGCTTCGCCGACGCCGACGGCGACGGGCTCGGTGACCTGCGGGGCATCACCCAGCGCCTGACCCACCTCGCGGCCCTCGGCGTCGACGCGCTGTGGCTGAGCCCCTTCTACCCCTCCGAGCTGGCCGACGGCGGCTACGACGTCGACGACCACCGCGCCGTCGACCCGCGCCTCGGCACCCTGGACGACTTCGACGCCCTGGCCGCCGAGGCCCACCGCCTCGGCCTCAAGGTGATCGTCGACCTGGTCCCCAACCACACCTCGCACCGTCACGCCTGGTTCCGCGAGGCCCTGGCGGCCGGTCCCGGCTCGGCCGCCCGCGACCGGTACGTCTTCCGGGACGGCCGCGGCGAGCACGGCGAACTCCCGCCCACCGACTGGCAGTCCGTCTTCGGCGGCAGCGCGTGGGAACGGGTCCCGGACGGCCAGTGGTACCTGCACCTCTTCGCGCCCCAGCAGCCCGACCTGAACTGGGAGAACGAGCAGGTCCGCGCCGACTTCCGCACCACGCTGAAGTTCTGGTGCGACCGCGGCGTCGACGGCTTCCGCGTCGACGTGGCCCACGCCCTGGTCAAGGACCTCACCGAACCGCTGCGCGACCTCGGCTCCCCCGAACTGAGCAGCGAGGCCGCGCTCGCGGAGTTCGCCCCGGGCACCCACCCCTTCTACGACCGCGACGACGTGCACGAGGTCTACCGCGACTGGCGCAAGATCCTCGACTCCTACAGCCCGCCGAGGACGGCGGTGGCCGAGGCCTGGGTGCCGGGCGCCCGGCGCGCGCTGTACGCCCGCCCGGACGAGCTGGGCCAGGCGTTCAACTTCGAGTACCTCCAGGGCGGCTGGGACGCGGACGAGCTGCGCGCCATCATCGCCGGTTCGCTCGCCGACGCCCACGCCGCCGGGGCCTCCGCGACCTGGGTGCTGTCCAACCACGACGTGGTCCGGCACGCCACCCGGCTGGTCCTGCCGCCGGGCACCGACACTGACGCCTGGCTGCTGTCCGGCGGCAGGGCCCCCGCGGTCGACGAGCGCGCGGGCCTGCGCCGGGCGCGCGCGGCGACGCTGCTGATGCTGGCGCTGCCCGGTTCGGCGTACGTCTACCAGGGCGAGGAGCTGGGCCTGCCCGAGGTGGCCGACCTGCCCACGGAGGTGCTCCAGGACCCGATCTGGGAACAGACGGGGCACGTCCGCAAGGGCCGTGACGGATGCCGGGTGCCGCTGCCGTGGACGACGAGCGGTCCCTCGTACGGCTTCGGCGCGGGCGGTGCCTGGCTGCCCCAGCCGCCGCGCTTCGCGGAGTACTCCGTCCAGGCCCAGGACGGAGTGGCGGGCTCGACCCTGGAGCTGTACCGCACGGCCCTGCGCCTGCGCCGCAAGCTGCTCGACGGCGAGTCGCTGACGTGGGCGGACGACGTCCCGCCCGGGGTGCTCCAGTTCGACCGCTCGGACGGCTGGCGCTGTGTCACCAACCTGTCGGACCGGCCGGTGAGCCTGCCGGCGGGCGAGGTGGTGCTGACCAGCGTGCCCCTGGAGGACGGCCGGCTGGGCCCGGACACGACGGCGTGGCTGGTGAAGTAGCGGCGCCCCCCGAAAGCGGGCCGGAGGGCGGCGTCCGGACGCCGCCCTCCACCGCCTCCCGGGTCAGATACGGCCCGGGCTGCCGCTTCCGAAGGATCCGCTGGATCCCGGCAGCCAGCGGCGGCGGCTCTGGTCCGCGCCCCGCCGGCTCCCGGCGTGGTGGAGCTGGTACGGCATCAGCCGTGGGCTCCCGTCGGTGATCAGCGGGATCTCGTCCGGCTCCCGTATCTCCCGTTCCTCGTGCACGGGCCCGGTGGGCGGCAGGTGCGGCTGCTCTTCGGCACGCGGACGGGGCGACTCCCGGTCCATCGAGCTCATCCCGAGGCGCACGGCCAGGATCAGCGCGCCGGCGACGACCAGGCCGCCGATGAAGGCGGCGGTCATGTTGAGCGCGTCCGACGCGGCCAGCAGTTCAAACGTTGCCGTACTCATGTTCTGATTATGTACCCCCCTTTGGGATAAAGCGCCCGCTGTGTCCCCTTCGTTCGGCGCGGGTGCCCCCGGTGCGCCGTGCGCCGTGATTGAGGTCGCCCGGCGCCTGGTACCCGGTCCGCGGTGAGCGGCCGCGCGCCGGTGGGCGGACGGCCGCCCGAGCGCCACTGGCGGAAGGAGCGCCCGTATGACTGCGCCGTTGACGGTCGACGCCCATGAGCACGGTCTCGCCGGGGACGGCACCACCGACGACGGGCCGGCGCTGCAGAGGCTGGTCGACGCGCTCGGTGAGGCCACCGCCAAGGACGGACGGCCGCGCACGATCAACGTGCCCGCGGGGCGCCACCTGATCCGGGACCGGCCGGTGCTGTGGCGCAGCGGTGTCTCGCTGATCGGCGCCGGGCGGGGCACGACCTGCTTCGCCCTCGCCAATCCCGGCGCGCCGGAGCAGCCCGTGCCGCTGGCGTGGTTCACCACCGCCCAGCACGGTGCCGGGCGGGAACGCCACATCGCCGACGTCACCTTCGCCCACTTCGAGATCGACGGCTCCGGAGTGCTGACCCCCGAGTACGACGTGCTGGCCAAGGGGCTCGGACTGCAGTACGTGCTGCGCGGGCGCTTCAGCGACCTCTACATCCACGACACCGCCGCCACCGGCTTCGGCTGCGACTTCCTCCAGGACACGGTGGTCGAGGGCGTCCTGGCCGAACGGTGCGGGCGGCAGGACCCCGGCGAGGAGATGGGCGGCGCGGGCATCGGCATCGGCGTCGGCGGCTGGGGGCCGGTGGAACGGCTGACGGTCACCGCCTGCACCGCCCTCGGCAACGGCACCAACGGGATCTTCCTGGAACTCCAGAAGGACGACTGGGCGCCGCCCCGCGGCATCCGCATCACCGCCTGCCACACCGAGGACAACCGGTACGGCATCTCCGACTGGGGCGCCGACGGGCTGCTGGTCACGTCCTGCACGATGCTCGGCAACCACGTCGCCGGCTTCGACGTGTCGGCGCAGGGCACGACCAGCGTGGGCGGCCGGGGCGGCATCGTCACCGGGTGTGTGATCGACGGCAACCCGGGCGACGGGATCGCGCTCGGCAACACGCCGGGCGGTTACGCGTTCCGCGGCAACCGCGTCAGCAACAACGGCCGCTACGGCTACTGGCAGCACAATCTCGCCGGCGGCGACCAGGAACCGGCCCGGGACATCGTCCTGGAGTCCAACGACATCCACGACAACGGCCTGGACGGCATCCGCGTCGACGCCGCGCTGCACGAGCCGGCGATCTTCGGCAACCGGGTCCGGAACAACGGCCGCCGGGCCGCGCCGGCGGCCAAGGGCGGCGGTGAGGGCGTCCGCTGCGGGCCGCTGTCCCTGACCGACGAGAACGCCGACTGGACGCCGGGCGGCCACCGCGGCAAGGAGCTGACCGTCGGGGAGCGGACCGCCGTCGTCGCCGACAACACGGCCACCGAACTCGTGCTCGTCCCCCGGCGCCCCGGGGCCCGCGCGGCCTGGCCCGGCGCCACCCCCGAGCCGGGCACCGCCTACCGCCTCCCGGCCGCCCCGTCCCCGCGCCCCGGCCTCACCGCGGCGGCCGCCGTCACCCACCCGTACGTCCACGGCAACCGCGTCGGGGACGACGGTCACCCGCGCACCCAGACCCACGCCCTGTGGATCGCGCACGAGGCCACCTGGACCGGCGGCCGCGTTTCCGGCAACGACTTCAGCGGCAACGCCGCGTCGGCCACCCGCTTCGACTCGGCCCCGGCGGGAGGCCGCTGGCGGGACAACGACCGCTGAGCGCGGGCGGCACCCGGCGGTCCCGGCCCGGCGTCCGCCGGTGCCCGCTACCGTGCCCGCAGGGCGTCCACCGCGATGCGGGCCGCCGTGCCGATCACCGCGTCGGCCGCCGGGAGGACCGCCGCGGTCCGGGCGGTGCGGGTGAAGACGGCCACGGCGTAGCGGCCGCCGTCGGGATACTCGACGACGCCGATCTCGTGGCGCAGCGTCGGCAGGGTGCCGGTCTTGCCGGCCACGTGGACGTCGTCGAAGGGGAAGCCCGACGCCAGCCGGTGCGGCCAGACCTGGAGGCCCATGATGCGGCGCATCGCCGCGCCGTACTCGGGCGGGCACGCCTCGTCCCGCCACACCGCGGTGAGCAGGCGGGTCATGTCCCGGGGCGTGCTGCGGTTGGTGCGGGCCGGGTCCAGGGCGCGCAGCCGCGTGATGACGTGCGGGTCCGTCAGCGCCCGGGCGCCGGCCGGACCGGCGTCCTCCCGCATGGTGCCCAGCATCTCGCCGAAGCCGTACACCGCCCGCGTCCGGGTGAGGCCGAGGCGGTCCGCGGTGCGGTTGACGGCGTCGAGGCCGACCCGCTCCAGCAGCAGGTCGGCGGCGGTGTTGTCGCTGACGGACATCATCAGGAAGGCGGCGTCGCGCAGCGACAGGCGCACCGGGTCGAGCATGGCCGCCAGCCCCGTGGGCCCCGGAGTGCGCCCGGCGGGCGGGCACACGACCTGCTCGGTGAGGTCCAGCAGCCCGGCCGCCGCCTGCTCGTGCAGGGTGACCAGGACGCACACCTTGTGGACGCTGGCCGTGCACACCGGCTGGTCCGCCCCGGCGCCGACCTGGGCCCCGGAGTCGATGTCGACGGCGTGCAGCCAGCCGGTGACCCCGGCGTCCGCGAACGCGGCGCGCAGACGGCCGCTGACGGTGTCGGTCATAGCCAGTACTCCGATGCCGGGCGAAGGTGCAGGGGCCGGGCGGAAGGCTCCAAGCGGGCCCCGGCCGTGGTGCGCAGGGCGTGCGTGGCGGCGTCCGTGAAAGCGCCGACGGCGGCGTCGCCACGCCCCTTGGGCCAGGCCGCGGAGTGCCGCCAGGCCGGCGCGGCCCCGGCCAGCGGGCGCCAGACCAGGTCCGGGTCCGTGTCCCCTGGACCGGCGAGCAGGTGGGTGTCCCGCGGCCCGAGCGCCACCGCCCCGAAGGACAGCACCAGTCCGCGGACGAAGCTGGTGCCCCGCCCGTGCCGCACGGCCGCGGGGGTGTAGCCGCCGCGGGCGCAGGCGGTGAGCAGGTCGTCGTAGACCGCGGGCGCGCTGTCGCGGGGGAAGAGGACCAGGTCGTAGCCGGTCAGGGCGGCGAGCGGCACCTCGTCGAGCCCGGCCGCGACCGCGCCGCGCGGCAGCAGCACGCCGAGGTCGCGGTGGAGGACGGGACCCAGCTCCAGGCCGGTGACGTCGCAGGGGTGGTGGATGAGGCCGACGTCCAGCTCGTGGGCGGTGAACGCGGCGAGCTGCTCGGCGGTGGACAGTTCCCGCAGCTCCAGTTCCAGTCCGGGGTGCCGGCGCCGGAAGTCCGCCAGCAGCGCGGCGACGGTCTCGCCGGAGATGTCGGGGGACAGGGCGGCGCGCAGCAGGCCCGTCTCGCCGTCCCGGATGCGGCGCGCGGCGGCGAGGAAGGACTCGGAACGGGCGAGGATCTCCCGGGCCTCGGCGAGCAGCAGCGTGCCCGCCTCGGTGATCGTCACCTGGCGGCTGGTCCGTTCGAAGAGCCGGACGCCCAGCTCGCGCTCCAGCCGCTGGATGCGCTGCGACAGGGGCGGCTGGGCCATGCCGAGCCGGGCCGCGGCACGCCCGAAGTGTGACTCTTCTGCAACAGCCACGAAGCATTCCAGGTGCCGCACCAAGTCCACGACCAGTAATCATATCGGGGATTGATCAATCCGACATCCATACCAATCTTGGACACGGGCGCGGTGCCGTTGCTCTGCTTCGGGTCATGCGCTCCTTCCGTGACCTCACCCCGCGCCCCCGCCGGTGGCCCGGCGCGCTCGCCCTCGCCCTCGTGCTGCCCCTGGCAGGCTGTTCGGACGGCTCCGAGCGGCCCGACGCCCCGCCCGCGAGCAGTTCCCCCGCGACCCGCGGCGCCGCCGACGGGGTCCGCGAGGAGCTGCGGGTGGACGGCCGCACCCGCACCTACCTCCTGCACCGGCCCGACGCCGACGGCCCGCGGCCCCTGGTCGTCGCCTTCCACGGCCGGGGCTCCGACGCCGCCGGGCTGCGCGAGCAGAGCCGGCTGGAGAAGGCCGCCGGCCGGCGCGGCATGATCGTCGCCTACCCCGAGGGAATCGACCACGGCTGGGGCGCGGGCACGCGGAAGACCGGGCAGCGCCCCGACCCCGGCCTCGACGTGCGCTTCACCGAGGCGCTGATCGAGCACCTGGTGCGCACCGAGGGCGCCGACCCCCGGCGGGTCTACGTCGCGGGGTTCTCCAACGGCGGCTCGATGGCGCTGCGCTTCGCCGCCGAACGCCCCGGACTGCTGGCGGGCGCGGCCTCCGTCTCGGGCCAGCTCCCCGCCGGTGCCGCCGCGGTCCGGCCCGCCGGTCCCGTCCCCGTCATGGTCGTCTACGGCGCCGACGACCCCGTACGCCCCCTCGCGGGCCTGCCGTCCCCGCCGCCGGACCCGGACGAACCGATCCTGCCGAGCATGTCGGCGCGGGACAGCGCGGAGGCGTTCGCCGCCGCGGGCGGCGCGGGCGAGCCGGTCACCGAGGCGGAGGAGGGCTACGACCGCACCGTCTGGCGCCTCGGCGGCGGCTCGGGCGGCAGGGCCGGGGCGGGCACCGTCCAGCTCCTCGTCGTCCACGGCGCCGGGCACACCTGGCCGGGCTCGGCCATCACCCCGCCGAAGGGGTTCGGTCCCACCAGCCGGGCCCTGGACGCCACCGGCACGATCCTCGACTTCTTCGCCGCCGGCTGACCGGCGCCGCGAAGCCGTATCCCGCACCGTTCCGTCCCACAGAACAGGAGCCCCGATGCCCGATACCCAGTTCCCCACTCCCGCCGCCCGCCGCCGTCCGCGAGGCGGGGTGCGGGCCGTCGCCGCGGTGGCCGTGGTGCTCGCGCTCGCCGCGGGCGGTTCGTACGCCGCCGGGCTCGGCCCCTTCGCCCGCGGCGACGACGGACCCGACCCCGCGGCGATGAAACAGGCGCGCGCGTTCCTCGACGACTGGGCCGCCGGACGGCTGCCGAGCGCGGCCGGGCGCACCACCAGACCCGACACCGCGCAGGACGTGCTGCGCAGCTTCACCGCGGGCCTGGACATCGGCAAGCCCGGGCTGACGGCGAAGGGCGAGCCCGAGGAGGCCGAGGACGGCACCCTCACCGTGCCGTTCACCGCCCGCATGCCCATCGGCGGCCTCGGCACCTGGACGTACGAGTCCGCGCTGCCGCTGCGCGAGGACGGGGACGGCGGCTGGAAGGTGGACTGGCGCCTGTCCCTGGTCCACCCCCGGCTGAGCGGCACGGAGAAGTTCCGGCTGGTGCGCGAGGAGACGACCCCGCCGAAGGTGACCGACCGCCACGGGACCTCCCTGGCCGACGGCTCGTACCCCTCCCTGACCCCGCTGCTCGGCCGGATCGCGGGCGGCAGCGGCGGCGGCCCGCGGGGAGCCGTGGAGCTGATCGACCGGACCACCGGCGAGACCGTGCGCACCGAGGCGTCCTTCGGCGAGGAGCCCGACCCGGCGACCGCCGGCGAGCCGGTCCGCACCACCCTGGACGCCGACTGGCAGTCCGCCGCCGAGAAGGCCCTCGGCGAGGCCGGGGGCAAGAACGCCGCCCTGGTCGCGCTGCGCGTCGACAACGGCGAGATCCTGGCCCTGGCCAACTCCCCGGCCACCGGCTTCAACCGCGCCGCCTCGGGCACCTACGCGCCCGGCTCCACCTGGAAGATCGTCACCAGCAGCGCCCTCCTGCTCAAGGGCGCCGTGCGACCCGACGACGTCGTGGACTGCCCCAAGTACCTGACGGTGGGCAAGGAGTTCCACAACGTGGAGACCTCCGAGCACCCGGGCGCGACCTTCCGCAAGGACTTCACGGAGTCCTGCAACACCGCGTTCATCAGCCTGCGCGGCAAGCTCGACGACGGTGAGCTGGGCGAGGTGGCCCGCACCTACTTCGGTGTCGGCCAGGAGTGGCACGTCGGCATCCCGACGTACGACGGCTCCGTGCCGGCCCCCAAGGACGAGACGGAGAAGGCCGCGTCGATGATCGGGCAGGGCCGCGTCCAGGCCAATCCGCTGATCATGGCGTCGGTGACGGCCACCGCGGTCTCCGGCGAGTTCCACCAGCCGTCGCTCACCGCGGGGAACGAGGACAGGACCCGTACCGAGCCCCTTCCCGACGGGGTCGTCACCCAGCTCCGCGACATGCTGCGGGCCACCGTCACCGACGGCACCGCGCGGAGCCTGGCCGGCCTGCCCGGGGAGGTCGGCGCGAAGACCGGCACCGCGGAGGTCTCCGACGACCAGGACAACAACGGCTGGCTGGTCGCCCACCGGGGCAACGTCGCGGTCGCCGTCGTCGTCGAGGAGGGCGTCACCGGAGGCGGCTCGGCGGGCCCGGTGGTGCACGGCCTGCTGTCCGCCGTGCCGGACGACCCGGCCTGAGCGTCCGTCCGCGCGGTCAGGCCCGGGCGCCGCCCGGCGCGGAGCCGGTGCCGTCCTGGCCCTCGCGGCGGACCGTCTCGCCGGGGATCACGCGCGGCTCCTGCTGCCGTCCCTCCCCGGCGGGCGCCGGTTCGTCGTCCTTCAGCGCCCGGCTCTCGGCCTTGAGGATGCGCGCCGACTTGCCCGCGGAGCGGGCCAGGTCGGGGAGCCTCTTGGCGGCGAGGACGGCAATGACGACGATGAGAATGATCGCGAGCTCGCTCAGTCCGAACACGGCGCTCCCCAGGTGGCGTGAGGTCCGGGCCCGCCTCGCGGGCCCGGTCGGAATCTACGGCAGGACGGGATCCGGGTCGACCGGGGCCCGGCCGGGCCGCCGCTCAGAGGTCGAACTCGTGCGGCGGCAGGTCGAGGGCGAAGCACGCCTCGCGGACGACGGCCCGCTCGTCCTGGTCGAAGTCGCCGTCGGCGCCGCCGATGACGATGCCGATCTGGATGACGGCACGGGCCTCGGCGGGCTTCTTCCCGGCCTTGGCGACCTCCTGGAGGACACCGACCTTGCCGAAGGCGAAGTCGGCGGCCAGCTTGTCCAGGTTGGCCTCGAAACGGCGGCGCAGGTCGTCGGCGGGGAAGTTCTGCAGGACGTCGTTGGTGGCGATGAGCTGGGCGACCCGCCGGCGCTCCGCGGGGTCGACGGTGCCGTCGGCGGCGGCGACCAGGGCGCACATCGCCATGCTGGCGTCGCGGAAGGCGCCGCTCTTGAGGTCGTTCTTCTTCGCCACGAGCTGGGTCTGCATCTGCGACGCGGACTCCTTGAGGCGGTCCCACAGGGCCATGCGAACTCCGTACGGGTCGAGAGGGTGATCTCTGCGGTTCGGGACGCGGAGATTGAATCTACAGACGTGTAGAAGTTATCAGGTCCGCGCCGCCGCATCCCCGCGATCACCCTCTTCGGTCACCCCTCCTCTTCCTCGCCCTCCTCGTCGCCCTCGAAGAAGTCCCCGATCTCGTCGACCACCTCGGCCGCCACCAGCCCGCCGGCGACCCCCACCGCGAGTCCGGCCGCGCCCGCCGCCACGGCGGTGCCCACGCCCGGACCTGACCGGTGCCCGGCCCCGTGGCCGTCCCCGTGCCCGTACACCGCGTGGGAGCCGTACGACGCCCGGTGCTCGACGAGCTCGCGGATCCACCCGTCGACCAGGGCGCCCCAGTCCTGCGGCGCCACCCCCTCGTGCGGGACGGTGAAGCGGCTGAGCGCGTCGTGGCCGCCGCCGAACAGGCCTCCGCGCTTGTCCGCCTCCAGCACCACCTCCAGCCCGCCCGGAGCGGCCAGGAAGGTCAGCTCGATCTCGTTGACCTGGTGGGCGTACTGCGGGGCCGGGGTCAGCTCGATCTCCTGGTAGAAGGGGAGCTGCTGACCGGTACCGCCGATGCGGCCGTACTCCAGGTCGGCCGAGCGGAAGCCGAAGCCGAGCTGCCCGAGGGCCTCCAGCACGGCCTCCTGCGCGGGCAGCGGCGCCACGGTCAGCGGATCCAGGTCCCCCTTGTCCCGGGCGCCCGCCACCGCCAGCTCGGTGCGCACACCGAGGACGACGCCCAGCGGCTGTCCGTGCAGCTCGGTGACCGGCGTCTCCCAGGGCAGCGCCAGCGTGAAGGGCACGCTGTGCCGCTCCCCGGCGCCGAGCCGGAATCCGCCCCCGACCGTGTGGCGGTCGAAGGCGACGACGCCCTCGCTCTCCCCGTCCTCGTGCTCGGCCTCGACCCGGGCCACCAGCTCCAGCGTGATGTGCTCGACGTCGAAGTCCGCGGTGCCGCCGGCCAGGTGCACCTGGCCCGACAGCGCACCGCCCGGCCGGGCCGCGCCCGGGTCGAGGACCGTGTCCACCGTGGGCCCGCCCACGCCGAGCGAGCCGAGCAGCCGTTTGAACACCATCGCGGCGTCCACCCCTTCGTCCTACGTGTGCGTCCTTGCGTGCGTGCGGTGCCCGCGGGGAACAACGGGAACCGTCCCGCCGTTCTCTACAGGCGAGTAGAAGCATAGGGGCCGGTGATCATGGGCACGGTGTGATCCGGCACTGCACATGTCTTTGCTCGTCCTTTACCATCAAAGGGAAAGCCCACGGGCGGCCGGACGTCACGGCCCCCACAGACCCCGTTAAGGAGTCCCGTTCCGTAATGGAGCCCCCCAGTACCGGCCGTGCCACGGCCGGCCCGCAGACCCCCCTGTATGCGTGTGAGGGAAGCGGGGTGGCACGGTGACCGAGGTCCTGCTGCTCCTGCTGGCCCTCTTCCTCACCCTCGCCTGCGCGATCTTCGTCGCGGCCGAGTTCTCCCTCACCACCGTCGAGCGCGGTGACCTAGAGCGTGCCGCCGAGTCCGGCGAGCGCGGCGCCGAAGGCGCCCTCAAGGCCGTCCGCGGCCTGACCCTGCAGCTCTCCGGCGCCCAGCTCGGCATCACCGTGACCTCGCTGGTCATCGGCATGCTGGCCGAGCCGTCGCTCGCCGTGCTGATGCGCGGCCCGCTGACCGCGATCGGGCTCGGCGGCGCCGCCTCCACGGTAGCGACCGTGCTCGGCGTGGCCGTCTCCACCGTCGTCCTGATGGTCGTCGGCGAGCTGGTCCCCAAGAACTGGGCGATCTCCAGCCCGCTGACCGTCGCCAAGGTCGTCGCCGGCCCGCAGCGCGGCTTCACCGCCGCCTTCGGCCCCTTCATCCGGCACCTGAACAACACGGCGAACCGTTTCGTGCGCCGCTTCGGCCTGGAACCGGCCGAGGAACTCGCCTCCGCCCGCAGCCCCGAGGAACTGGTCGCGCTCGCCCAGCACTCGGCGGCCGAAGGGGCCCTGGAGGCGGACTCCGCCGAACTCTTCGTCCGCACCCTGCACCTGAGCGAGCTGACCGCGCAGAACGTGATGACGCCCCGCGTGGACGTCAAGGCCCTGGAGGCCCACGCCACCGCCGCGGACGCCGCGAACCTCAGCCACGCCACCGGCCTGTCCCGCTTCCCGGTCTACCGGGACAGCCTGGACGAGGTCATCGGCACCGTCCACATCCGCGACGTGCTGGCCCTGGAGCCCGAGCGGCGCGCGGCCACCCCGGTCACCGAGCTGGCCACCGCGCCGCTGCTGGTGCCCGACAGCCTGCCCGCCGACCGCCTCCTGGAGCGCATGCGCCGCACGCGGACCATGGCCGTCGTCATCGACGAGTACGGCGGCACGGCGGGCGTGGCGACCGTCGAGGACATCGTCGAGGAGGTCGTCGGCGAGGTGCGCGACGAGCACGACCCCGTCGAGATACCCGACCTGCTGCCCGCCCCCGCCGAGGCGGACGGCCGCGCGGCCTGGGAGGCCGACGGCTCACTGCGCCTGGACCGGCTGGAGCGGATCGGCCTGACCGCGCCGGACGGCCCGTACGAGACCCTGGCCGGCCTGGTCGCCACGCACCTCGCGCGCATCCCCGCCGAGGGCGACGTGATCGACCTGGACGGCTGGTGCCTGCGTGTCCTCGGCGTGGAACACCACCGCGCCGACCGCCTGCGCGTCACCGCCCCGGCCCCGGCCGCCGCGGACGAGGTCACGGCGGAGTCCGCCGAGGCCGGTGCCCGCACCGCCGAGCGGGAGCCGGAGGTGGCCCGATGACCGCCGTACAGCTCCTCATCGGCGCCCTGACGCTGCTGACCAACGCGTTCTTCGTGGGCGGCGAGTTCGCCCTGATCTCCGTGCGGCGCAGCCAGATCGAGCCGCGCGCCAAGGCCGGCGACAAGCGGGCCCGGATGACCCTGTGGGGCCTGGAGCACCTGTCGGCCATGATGGCCACGGCCCAGCTCGGCATCACCGTCTCCTCGCTGGTGCTCGGCGCGGTCGCGGAACCGGCCATCGCGCATCTGATGGAGCCGGTCTTCGAGGCCGTCCACATGCCGCACGCGCTGGTCCACCCGGTGGCCTTCGCCATCGCGCTGGCCCTGGCGACCTATCTGCACATGCTGATCGGCGAGATGATCCCGAAGAACATCGCGCTGGCTGCCCCGGCGGCCACCGCGCTGATCCTCGGCCCCCCGCTGGTCGCCCTCACCCGGGCCCTGAAGCCGGTCGTGTTCGGCATCAACGCCTTCGCCAACACGCTGCTCAGGCTGTTGCGGGTGGAGCCGAAGGACGAGGTCGAGGCCGTCTTCACCGACGACCAGCTCGCCCGCATGGTCGTGGACGCCAGCGAGGCCGGACTGCTCACCCCGGCCGACGGCGAGCGCCTGCGCGACGCGCTGGAGCTGGGCACCCGCCCGGTCGGCGAGATCCTGGTGCCCACCCCCAAGATGCGCACCGCCCCGCACACGATCACCCCGGCCGGACTGGAACGCCTGGCCGCCGAGGCGGGCTACTCCCGCTTCCCGGTCACCGGCCCCGGCGGCACCGTGCTGGGCTACCTGCACATCAAGGACACCCTGGGCATCACGGAGCGCGACCGCCCCTTCCCCCGCGGCACGCTGCACCGGGTCACCCGCGTCCGCATCGACACGCCGCTGGACGACACCCTCACCGCCCTGCGCGCCGAGGACAGCCACCTGGCCGCGGTCACCGGTGAGACGGGCACGGTACTGGGCTTCGTGACGATGGAGGACGTCCTGACCGAGCTGGTGGGACCGGCGCCCGTGGCGCCGTGACCCGATCCGTGCGCCGGGGACATGTGTTCGCCGCGACAGATTTCCGACCCGCGAGACTAGAGTTCAGGTGCGGGGCAACCGGATTCCCCGCGGCGAGCCGTGTCCCCTGCGGTTCGCGGAGAGGTACGCATGCCCCCGGAGAGCGGGCGGAACGCCGAAGGCCGTACGCAGGCCGCCGACCGGCTCGACGACGACCATTACCCGGCGTACACCATGGGCAGGGCGGCCGCGCTGATCGGTGCCACGCCCGGATTCCTGCGTGCGCTCGGTGACGCCGGTCTGATCAGCCCGATGCGGTCGGAAGGCGGGCACCGCCGGTACTCGCGTCAGCAACTGCGCCGCGCCGCCCGGGCCCGTGAGCTGGTCGACCAGGGAACGCCGATCGAGGCCGCCTGCCGCATCGTGCGCCTCGAGGACGACCTGGAGGAGGCGCTGCGCCTCAACGAGGAACTGCGCCGGAGCGCAGCGGAACCGGGTGGCGGGGGCGGCCGCGACCGCGGGTGAAAATCTCCCACCGGCGAAACAGATATTCGCGGGTAAGCGAGAAAAGCACCTGGCATTCCCGGGTCCGCAGTGATTTTCGCCGTGATTTCCGCCCCGGGGTGCCGGTGAATTCCGTGCTAGTGTCGGACCAGTTGCAGTTGTGGTTGCCCTTTGCGTTACCGGTTCTCCGGGCAGGTGATCATCGCAGCGATGAGAAGGCCCGCGCAGTGCGGGCCTCCAGCACTGCCTAGGAGTAAAAAATGGCTTCCGGTACCGTGAAGTGGTTCAACGCCGAAAAGGGCTTCGGTTTCATCGCGCAGGACGGCGGCGGCGCCGACGTCTTCGCCCACTACTCGAACATCGCCACCCAGGGCTTCCGTGAGCTTCAGGAAGGCCAGCGGGTGAACTTCGACGTCACGCAGGGCCAGAAGGGCCCGCAGGCGGAGAACATCGTTCCCGCGTAACGACGCGAGAACCGCACAGGAGGGCCCGCACCGTACGGTGCGGGCCCTCCTGCGTGCGCGCCCGCGCATCCTCCGGCGACTTTGCCATCTCTTTACAACCCGCTCCGCCGCCGCCTCGTCTCTCCGCTCGATCCGCGACCACGCGACCACGCGTCCCCGCCCCGGGAACGGGACGGGCAGGCGGACCGACGAGAGAGAGCGACCCGATGCGCCGGACCATCCTCAGTGCCCTGGCCCTCGCGTGCACCGCCGTCCTGGCGAGCACCGTCCCCGCCTTCGCGGACACCCCGACGCCGGTCCCCAGCAACCCGGCCTCCGCCACGCCCAGCCCCACCCCCAGCACCGGAGGCGGCGAGACCGGCCCGAAGCCGGCGCCGTCCGTCAGCTCCCCGGCCCCGGCGGCCGACGTGCCCACCCCGGTGCCGTCCGTCAGCTCCCCCGCCGCGGCCCCCGCCCCCGCCCGCCCGTCGGAGGGCGGCCAGGTCTCCACCGTGCCCGCGGGCGCCCCCGACACCGGGGTGTCCGAACCGCGGTCCACCGGGGTCGACGGCGGCCTCGTCGGCGCGGGCGCCGGCAGCGTGCTCCTCGCGGGCGGCGCGGTCGCCTTCGTCGTGCGCCGCCGCCGGGCGACCGGGGCGTGACCCCGTTCTCCCGGCGCGCCCCGGCCGTACTCGCCCTCGCCGCGCTGCTCGTGGGCTGCGCCGGCGGGCACGGCACCGACGGGGCCGCGACCGCACCGCCCCCCGGCGCGGCGGCGCCCGCGCGGCAACCCGCCGAGCCGGCACGGCCGTCGGCGCGTTCGGTGCCGGT
This sequence comes from Streptomyces sp. NPDC018947, assembly GCF_044390505.1. Taxonomy (NCBI): domain Bacteria; kingdom Bacillati; phylum Actinomycetota; class Actinomycetes; order Kitasatosporales; family Streptomycetaceae; genus Streptomyces; species Streptomyces sp. NPDC018947. The sequence continues at coordinate 271,117 of NZ_JBIRZD010000004.1, read as the reverse complement.
CGCCCTGCGCATCCCGGCCATCGGCGTCGACACCCCGGTGATGCCGCTGGGGCTGGAACCGGACGGCACGGTGCAGGTGCCGCCCGTCACGGACGACGACCGTGCGGGCTGGTACCGGCACTCGCCGACGCCGGGTCAGACCGGCCCGTCGGTGATCCTCGGCCACGTCACGGTCGGCAGCCACGGGGACGGCGTCTTCCGCCGCCTGGACCGGCTGCGCCGGGGCGACCGGATCGAGGCGCGCCTGGAGAACGGCACGACGGCGGTCTTCACGGTCACCTCCGTACGGACGGTGGCGAAGGCCCGGTTCCCGACGGAGGACGTCTACGGGGACGTGGACCGGCCGGAGTTGAGGCTCATCACCTGCGGCGGCCCGCACGACGGCACGGGCTACCGGGACAACGTCATCGCCTTCGCCGAACTGGCCGCCACCACGGGGCCGGGCACCACCGCGCCGCCGTGACGTCCCGCGGCGGACGTGACGTCCCCCGAGCGCCGGAACGGGGTCGCCCGCACCGGCGTCTTCCCCCTGCCCCCACGACCATGGAGCACGTTGAAACGGTCCCGTGACAGGGCGGCGTCCGAACTGTTCGCCGCCCTCTACCCCCGCCTGGCCGGCTGGTGCCGCCGTCTCGTCGACGACGACGAGACGGCCCACGAGGTGGCCTCGGAGGCGTTCACCCGGCTCTGGGCCCGCTGGACCACCGTGGACGAGCCGCGCGGCTTCCTCTACGTCACCGCCGCCAACCTCGTCCGGGACCACTGGCGCAAGCTGGAGCGCGAACGCCGCGCCGTGCGCCGCGTCACCGCGGAGGTCGCCGTCCGCCCCCACGCCGAACAGGCGGACCCCGGCGTGCGGTTGCTCGTGCAGTCCCTGCCGGAGCGACTGCGCGTGCCGATCCTGCTCCACTACTACGCTGACATGCCGATCCGGGAGGTGTCCGCACTGACCGGGCGCAAGGAAGGAACCGTCAAGGCCGATCTCCACGCGGCCCGCGAACTGCTCCGCGTCCATCTGAGGAGAAGCCTTGACCACACGCTTTGAGGACGACCCGGACGGTCCCGAGTCCGCGCACGACGATCCGCACGACCCGTTGCTGGTCCTGCTGCGCCCCGACGCGGAGTATCTGGGCCCGCCCCCGGGCCGCTACCGGGAGATCCGCCGGGCGGCGTCCCGGCGCCGCCTGCTGCGTGCCGCGGGCGGGGCCGTCGCGGCCTGCGCGGCCGCTGCCGCCCTGTTCGCGCTGCCGGTCCGGTGGACGGCTCCCGCCGACTCGCCGAGCCGCCCGACGGTGCCGCTGGCCCCGCCCGCCGCGACCCCCTCCCCGTCGCCGTCCGGCGTCCCGTCCGGGAACCCGGCCGGCCCCACCCCCGGTACGTCGGCCACGCCCACCCCCACGCCCTCCGCCGTCCCGGGCACCTCGTCGCCCGTGGAACCCCCGGCACCGGCGACCTCCGTCCCGCCCGCGAGCAGACCGACGGCGTTCCCGGGCACCGCGTCCCCGTCGCCGGGGTGAGTCCGCGGAGGCGGTCCGCAGGGTGCTGTGACAATCGGACGATGATCTGTCATGTCGTTCCGCGTGCCGAGTGGTCCGCCGATCCCGGCCGGCCGTACGCCCCCGCGTCCCTCGCCGAGGACGGTTTCGTCCACTGCTCCCCGGACGAGGAGACGGCCCTCGCCGTCGTCGACGCCTTCTTCCGCACCGCCGCCCGGCCGCTGCTGGTGCTCTGCCTCGACGAGGACCGGCTCACCGCGCGGTGCGTGTGGGAGGCGGCCGACCCCGCGCCGCCTCCCGGGGTGCCCGAAGGCACCCTGTTCCCGCACGTGTTCGGCCCGCTCGACAGGGAGGCCGTCGAGCGGGTCCTGGAGGTGCGGTGGGACGACGAGGGCCGCGCGAGCGGTCTGGCCGCCGTCGGCTGAGCGGGCCTCGTTCGTCCCCTGTCCCGGGGGAGCCCTCAGCCGTCCAGCGGCGGGACGCCGCCGAGCAGCGCCGACGCGGTCTGCATCGGCGTGGCGTCGGGCGCCGGCTCGGCCTCGGGGGCCGGGTGGCAGGTGAAGCCGAGCCGGGTCATGGCCCGGGTGACCTCGCCGCCGCTGAAGTCGCGGCGGTCCTGCCGGGTGACGACCGCGCCCACCTGCTTGACGGGGTAGCGGCGGCGGCCGACGGTCACGGACTCACCCGTGATCGGCTCGGGAGCGATGCCCTTCATCGAGCTGATCACTCCCTCCTTGGTCAGGTCGAAGGGGTACCGGGCGATGACGCAGCGCATGATGCCTCACAGGGGAAGGGAACCGGATGAGCTTGCCGTTCGTGCCGGCGAGCGGTCGCCGAGGACCCCGGGGCGGGGCCCCGGCGAGGATCACTGGACGACGGCCTAGGCCGCCGAGTCACCGCTGGACGCACGCCGCGGCCTGCGCCGCGCGCCCTCGCCGGCGGACCGCCCCTGGGCCGAGCCGCCCTGCACCGCCCGGCCCTGCGCGGACCGCCCCTGGCCGGCGCCGCCGCCCTGCGCGCCGCGCCCCTGCGCCCCGCGGCCGCGGCGGCCACGGGAGGAGCCGCCGGACGACGCGGACCGCCGGGGGCGCTCCACGACCGGCGCGGTGATGACGACGGGGACGCCGGACGGGGCCTGCGCGCCGGTGATGCGGGTCAGTTCGGCCTCGCCGGAGCGGACCGCGGTGATCCGGGGGGTGATGCCGGCCGCCGACATCAGCCGGCTGAAGTCGCGGCGCTGGTCGGGGGTGACCAGGGTGACGACGCTGCCGGACTCGCCGGCGCGGGCCGTGCGCCCGCCGCGGTGCAGGTAGTCCTTGTGATCGCTGGGCGGGTCGACGTTGACGACCAGGTCGAGGTTGTCGACGTGGATGCCGCGGGCCGCGACGTTGGTCGCCACCAGCGCCGTCACGTGCCCGTCCTTGAACTGGGCGAGGGTCCGGGTGCGCTGCGGCTGGGACTTGCCGCCGTGCAGGCCGGCCGCGCGGACGCCGCTGTTCAGCAGGTGCTTCACCAGCCGGTCCACGGCGTGCTTGGTGTCCAGGAACATGATGACCCGGCCGTCGCGCGCCGCGATCTCGGTCGTCGTGCGGTGCTTGTCCGTCTCGTGGACGTGCAGCACGTGGTGCTCCATCGTGGTGACGGCGCCGGCCGACGGGTCGACGGAGTGGACCACGGGGTCGGTCAGGTAGCGCTTGACCAGCCGGTCGACGTTGCGGTCGAGGGTGGCGGAGAACAGCAGCCGCTGCCCGTCGGGGCGTACCTGGTCGAGCAGGGCGGTGACCTGGGGCATGAAGCCCATGTCGGTCATCTGGTCGGCCTCGTCCAGGACGGTGGTCTCGACGTCGTCCAGCCGGCAGTCGCCGCGGTCGATGAGGTCCTTGAGGCGCCCGGGGGTCGCGACGAGCACCTCGGCGCCGGCGCGCAGCGCACCGGCCTGCTTGCCGATCGACATGCCGCCGACGACGGTGGCCGACCGCAGCCCGAGGGCGCGGGCGTACGGGGAGAGCGCGTCCGTGACCTGCTGGGCGAGTTCGCGGGTGGGTACGAGGACGAGCGCGAGCGGCTGCCGGGGCTCGGCGCGCCGGCCCGCCGTGCGGGACAGCAGGGCGAGGCCGAAGGCGAGGGTCTTGCCCGAGCCGGTACGGCCGCGTCCGAGGACGTCACGGCCGGCCAGGGAGTTGGGCAGGGTCGCCGCCTGGATGGGGAACGGCACGGTCACGCCCTCGCGGCCGAGCGCGGCCAGCAGGGCCGGCGGCATGTCGAGGTCGGCGAACGACTCCACGGCGGGCAGCGGCGGCGTGATCGTCTTCGGCAGGGCGAACTCGCCCTGGGGCGCGGCCGGACGGCGTCCGGAACCCTGCGCGCGGCGTGGGCCGCCGGAGCGCGAGGAGCCCTCGGAGAAGCGGCCGCCGCCCTTGCCGGAGGCCGCGGCTGTGCCGCGGGTGCGGGAGAAGCGGCTGTTCGTTCGTGTGCGGTTCATGGGGAACCTTCCTTGATACGGCACGTATCAAGGGAGTCCCGGCGCGGAAGAGCGGCGCGGGGAGTCGCAAGAACGAGCCGGTCCCGGTCGGCTTCGGCCATATGCGCCGTGCGGCCCGGGAGAAACGGGTGAATCTCGGAAATCGAGAAACGGGGAATTGAGGGAATGAGCGGGCGGGGCGAAGGGGAAAAGCCGCCCCGAAACGCGGTGAGCTGGGACCCGCACCCCTCAGGTGCGGGCCCCAGCTTCGAAGTGCGCGTGAGCGTCAGGCGGGAACGATGTTCTCGGCCGTCGGGCCCTTCTGGCCCTGGGCGACGTCGAACGTCACCTTCTGCCCTTCCAGCAGCTCACGGAAGCCCTGGGTGGCGATGTTCGAGTAGTGGGCGAAGACGTCGGGGCCGCCGCCGTCCTGCTCGATGAAGCCGAAGCCCTTTTCGGCGTTGAACCACTTCACGGTACCGGTGGCCATGAGAATCTCCTTCGGAAACGGTGCTCGGAGTCCGCCCTGTGCGCACTCCGGTCGCCGTGATGATCACCCCGATGGAAAAACCTTCAGGCAACCACTACTGCAACTTCGGTCGACACTAGCACGCCGTGATCGCCGGGGCGTCGGGAAAAATTTCGCCCCGATGGGGCACGGCGGGAATATTCCTCGGGCGTGCCATCGATTTCTCCCCTCATCGGCGCAGATATTGCCCCGCTGCGGCTCCAGGGCCGGCCGCTCCGCCGCCCCTCGCACCGCCGTGACCTCCGGCGACGCTCCCTGGGGCCGCCGTGCCCGCTCCGGGGCGTACGGCGCGGCCGTCGCCGTACGGGAGCCCCGGAGAGACAAGGAGCACACCGGGTGCGAGGGGTGGGCGCACCGCCCGTCAGCGGCGGGCCTTGGCGCGGTCGAGGGCGACCACACCGAGCGCGGCGAGGGCGATCTGGATGAGCCACTCGACCCAGTCCACGCCCTTGGTGTCGGCCACGCCGAGGGCCGCGGCGAGCGCCGACCCGATGAGGGCGGCCACGATGCCGACCGCGATGGTCCACAGGACGCCGATGCGCTGGCGCCCGGGGACGACGAGCCGGCCCAGGACGCCGATGACGATGCCGATCACGACGGCGCTGATGATGCCTGAAATCTCCATGGTTGCCCCTCGTGTGGTCGTGTTCCGCCCTTACGGATGCCCGTTCGAAGTGAGTGCAGTCCAGACGTTCCGCGTCAGACGTTGACGCCGAAGTCGGCCGCGATACCGGCCAGTCCGGAGGCGTATCCCTGGCCGACGGCGCGGAACTTCCACTCGGCGCCGTGCCGGTAGAGCTCGCCGAAGACCATCGCGGTCTCGGTGGAGGCGTCCTCGGACAGGTCGTACCGGGCGAGTTCCTGGTTGCCCGCCTGGTTGACCACGCGGATGAACGCGTTGCGGACCTGGCCGAAGCTCTGGCCGCGGTTCTGCGCGTCGTGGATGGAGACCGGGAAGACGATCCGGTCGATGCCGGCGGGGACGGCGGCGAGGTTCACCTTGACGGTCTCGTCGTCCCCCTCGCCCTCGCCGGTGAGGTTGTCGCCGGTGTGCTCGACCGACCCGTCCGGGCTGGTGAGATTGTTGTAGAAGACGAAGTGCCCGTCGGAGGGCACCTTGCCGGACGCGTCGAGGAGCAGCGCGGAGGCGTCGAGGTCGTAGTCGGTGCCGGTCGTGGTGCGCACGTCCCAGCCGAGGCCGACCAGGACGGCGGTCAGCCCCGGTGCCTCCTTGCTGAGCGAGACGTTGCCACCCTTGGCCAGGGAAACTCCCACTGCGTACTCCTCCTCGGCGCGTGCGGTCGTGGTCCACGGTGCGGACACGACCTTGAATCTACAGCAATGTAGAAGATGCTCGTGGGGCGGTCCGCCGGCTCCGGGCGTCTATACGATGTCCGCCCGGGAAACGGGCGGCGGCGGAAGGGAGTGCGGGCGTGGCGGATCACCGGCGTCCCCGGCGGCGGGGGCAGGGCGAGCTGGAGGCGCTGGTGCTGGCGGCGCTGCGTGAGGCGGGCGGCCCGGCGACGGCCGGCTGGGTGCAGGAGCGCCTGGGCGAGGACCTCGCGTACACCACGGTGGTGACGATCCTGACCCGGCTGCTGGACAAGGGCGAGGTGAGCCGGGAGCGGGCGGGGCGTTCCTTCGCGTGGACGCCCGCGGACCGGGCGGGCCTGGCGGCGCGCCGGATGCGCGGGGTGCTGGACGCCGAGAGCGACCGCGAGGCGGTCCTCGCGAGCTTCGTGACCGGCCTGGACCCCGCCGACGAACGCCTGCTGCGCGACCTGCTCTCCCAGGCGCGCGCCGCGGACGACGACTGACGGCCGACGGCTGACGGCGCCTCACGGCGCCCGAGGGGCGTCCGCCGCCGACGGCCGGCGGACGCACCCCTCCTCCGGGCGCTTCGCCTACTTGCTGACGGCGAAACGCATCAGGGCGTGCTCGTCGCCCTGCTTGATCTTCCCCGTCTCGTTGATCACTTCCAGCTTCCAGGTGCCGCCGGTCCGCACGGCCTTGGCCACCGCGCAGCCGTTGTCCTGGGTGAGCAGGCTGGGCCAGATGTCGGCGACCTGCTGGGTGCTTCCGCCGGTCGCGTCGTAGACCTTGAAGCTGACGTTGCGGGCTTTCTGGAAGGAGCTGCCCTTCTTGTAGGCGGCCGCGACGAACACGACCGACGTGATCGCGGACGGGAGCCGCGAGAACTCGACGGTCACCGTCTCGTCGTCGCCGTCGCCGTGCCCGGTCTGGTTGTCGCCGCTGTGGACCAGCGAGCCGTTGCCCATCGGGTCGAGCGAGTCGAGTCCGGCGAGGCGCACCGGGTCACCGCCCTGCATGGCGACGGCGATCAGGTCGAGGTCGGTCCCGGTCTTGCGGCGCAGCTTGCCGAGCACTCCGCCGGAGCTGCCGGCGGTCGGGTCCCACGAGACACCGATGGACAGATGGGTCACACCGTCCAGGTCCGCCGGGCCGTCTTCCTTGGTGAGCGTGATCATGTGCGAGTCATCCTCCGTCAACGGAACTACACCGCAGAGTGTGCCTGGCGCGCGTGAGGTCCAGGATGACGGGTCCCGGCGGCGCCCGTGAGCCTTTCCGGCCACCCCGTACGCGAGAACCCGCCGCACACCGTGCCGCCCGGTGCGTCAGCGGTCCCGCAATCGCCTGGTCATCAGCCTCGTCGGCCCGCCGCGCCCGCCGGCTTCGGGCCGCTTTTCCTTGCGGACACGGCCCGGCCGCGTGGTACGTTGCGAAACTTTGCCCCGAGTGGAAGGCAGACCCATGGACGCTCCCTCCCCGCACACCCGATTCCTCCACGACGTGCTGCCCCGCATCCGAAGCGACGTGCGGATGACCGGAGTTGCCGTCGCGGGGTCGCTCGCGGGGGGAACGCCCGACGAGTACTCCGACGTGGACCTCGTCGTGGTCGTCGACGACGAGTCCTTCGACGCGGTCATGCGGGAGCGCCTCGCGCTGATCGCCTCCTGGGCGCCCCTGGTGGCCGGGTTCACCGGGGAGCACGTCGGCGAGCCCCGGCTGATCGTCACGCTGGTCGGACCGCCCCTGCTGCACGTCGACTTCACGTTCGTGCGAGTCCGCGACTTCGCCGAGCGCGTCGATGACCCGGCCGTCGTGTGGGACCGGGACGGCCGCCTGGCCGAAGCGCTCGCGCAACGCCCGCCCGCGGCGGCGCCGTTCGACCTCCAGTGGATCGAGGACCGGTTCTGGATCTGGGTGCACTACGGCGCGACGAAGCTCGGCCGCGGTGAACTGTTCGAGGTCGTCGGCTTCCTCGCGTATCTGCGCGAGACCGTGCTCGGCCCCCTCGCCGCACGCCGCGCGGGCGCGGCCCCCCGCGGCGTGCGCCACCTGGAGACCGTCGCACCCGACGAGGCGCGCGACCTCCGGGCGACCCTGTGCGGCCACGACCGCGGCGACGCCGGCCGGGCGCTGCTCGCCGCGGTGGAGCTGTACCGGCGGTGGCGCGACGACGCGGGCGCGGTCCTCGACCACCACGACGAGGCCGAGAAGCTCGCCGTGCGCTACCTCCACGACGTCCTCGGCGAGGCGGACTGAGCGGTGCTCACTCCTCCCACGCGGGGCGCTTCCCGCCCACGCCCCGGGACAGCAGCCGTCCGCCGAGCAGCACGGCCAGGGACGCGACGGTCACCAGCCCGCCGGCGAGGAAGGCGCCCCGCACCCCGGAGAGCGGCAGGACCAGCGCCCCGAGCGCGGCGCCCGCCGCGATACCCGCGTTGTAGGCACCGGAGTTCGCCGCGAGGGCGAGGTCCGTGCGGCCCGGCGCGCAGTGCAGCATCTCGTTCTGCGTGGCCATGAACACCGGGCCGAGTGCCGCGCCCGTCAGCACCAGGAACACCACGGCCGCCACGGGCGCTCGGCCGGCCGCGTACAGGCCGAGCAGCCCCACCGCCTGCGTCGCCACGGCCGTGGACAGGGCGGCGCGCGGGAAGCGGTCCAGCACGGCCCCGGTGACGCTCACCCCGGCCAGGCACGCCAGCCCGAACACCACGAGGAGGGCGCCGACCGCGCCCGGGGAGAACCCGCTCACGTCGCCGAGGAACGTCACGACGTACGTGAATCCCGCGAACGCCCCCGTGGCGGACAGGGCCCCGGCCAGCAGCACGGTCCCGAACCGGCGGGCGTCCGGGCCGGTGCCGTGGGCGGCGGGCTCGTCCTCCGGCCGGGAGGTCGGCAGCAGCACGGCGATCGTCACCAGGCAGACGAGTCCCAGGGCCGCCAGGAGGGCGACGGGGACCCGCCAGTCGGTCCGCCGCCCCAGCCAGGTCCCGGCGGGCACGCCGAGCACCAGGGCGAGGGACCCGGCTACGGACAGCGCCCCGACCACGCGTCCCCGCACCCCGGAAGGGAACAGCCCCACCGCCACCGGGCCCATCACGGCCCAGAACAGCGCCTGCGCGAGCGCGGTCAGCAACCGCGCCCCGAGCAGCACCCCGTACGAGGTGGCCAGCGCCGCGACCAGGCTGGAGACGACGAGCGCGGCCAGCAGCCCCGCGAGTACGTGACGCCGGGGCACGGCCCGGGTGAGGTGGGCGAGCGGCAGGGACGCCACGGCCACCGTCACGCCGTAACCGCTGACCAGGAGGCCGACCGCGGACACCGACACCCGCAGGCTGCCGGCGATGAGTTCCAGCAGGCCGATCGGCAGGTTCTCGGCGGTGTTGAAGGTCAGGGCGGCCAGCATGAGCGCCGCCAGCACCGCAGCCCTGCGCCATGGAGCGGGCAGCGGCGCGGCCGTGCGGTCCCTCTCCGTCCTCACCCGCCGCTCCCCACGGCCGGCGGGCCCGCGGTGCACCGGGCGCCGGCCCGCGCTGTCGTAGCCGTACGCCATGATCTCCCCGGGGAGCGTCCGACCGCGACAGGAATACGGGGACACGGGATGACGACGAGTGAGTTGCTGTCGGCACGGGCCGAGGTGGCGGCCCTGGACGACCACGGCGTGGCGGACGCGCTGGACGGGCTCGTGGACGGCTCCGGGTACTGGAGCGGCAAGGGCGCGCTGGCCGGGATCGAACGCACGGGCCGCTGGCTCGCCGGCACCTGGGAGCCGGCCGCGCCGGACGGGGGCCCGGGGACGGCCGGGGAGGGGTCCTGGACGCGGTTCGTCGGACGCGTCGGCGCGGTGGCGCTGCGGGCCGCGGTGGAGCCGACCCGGGACGAGCGGCGCCGGCGGCTGCTCGCGCTGCTGGAGATCTGGGCGGACGGCCCCTTCGCCGGTCCCGCGTTCCCGATGCGCACCGGACTGGTGCGCGTCGCGAAGGACGCCCCGGCGGCCGTCCGCGACGAGCGGGGCGCGGCCGTCGCCGTCGGCTGGGCCGCCGGGGGACTGCGCACATTCCTCGACGCGCGCACGGGAGAGGCGGCCCCGCCTTCCCTCGGGACGGTCGAGGAGGCGGCCGACGTGCCGCGCGGGGGGTGGGGAGGTGCCGAGCGGGTGCGCCGGCTGGTGGACCTCGTCCGGGAGCGCGGGCCGGTGCCGTGGGACCCGGACGCCGTGGCCCTGCTGAGGGACGGCACGGGCATGGGCCGGGCGGCGGCGTCCTTCGCCCTGGCGGGGATGCTCGCCGGCGGGCGGCTGCCGCGCCTCGACGACAGGGAGCGGCGGATCCACCGGCTCAAGGTCGCCGAGATCGAGGACGGCGTGCGCGAGCCCGGCCGGATGCGCTCCGCGGACCGCCTCGAACTGCTCGCGGACGTCCTGCCCGACGACCCCGCCGAGCTGTGGGAGCCGCGGGGCATGAGCACGGTGGCGGAGCGGCTCGCGCACGCCTGGCGGGCACGGTACGGGCGGCGGACCGTCGTCCCGGAGCGCACCTTCGCCACGGTCATCGACCTGCACCTGCCCCGGCTGTCGGCGGGCCGCTTCTGCGCCGCGCTCACCGATCACCCCTCGATACGCGGGCTCGGCTCGAACCTCGACACCTGGATCCAGAACAGCGACTTCCGCCCCTTCCCGACCGCCGGGGGCTGGGACCTCGTCGACTTCGAGGACACCCTGCACACCGTCGTCCCGAACCTCTTCCGGGTCTACGCCGAGCTGCCCGCCGGCGACCCGGTCCGCGCCGGCGTGCCCGGACTCGTGGCGGCGCTGCGCCGGCGACTGGACCACCCGGGACTGCTGCTGGACGCCGGCCGGCTCAGCCGCACGGTGGGACGCACGGTCGCCGACGTCCGCGACAGGTTCGGCCCGCACCCCTACGACGGGCCCGAGCCGCTGGACGTCGAGAGCGCCGACGACGGGCTGACCGTGGTCGTGGACGGCACCGTCGACCGCAGGGGCGACCGGTCCCAGCCCGCCCTGTACTTCCGCCCGGCGTTCTACGGCGACGACGACCGCTCCCGGACGCTGCTGGCGGCCCGGGCGTCCTCCCGCTACGACCCCGACATCGAGCTGGTCGAGTGGCTGCGCGGGCCGGTCTGCGCGCGGATCGCCGCACGGATCGAGGACGCCCCGCTGCCCCCGGGGGCCTACGAGGCCAACCCGGTGCTCTGCGCGCCCGGCACGGTGGAGCGGGCCGCCGGCCGGCTCGGCGTCGACGAGGACGCCGCGGCGCTCTACCTGCAACTGCTGGCCCTGCCCGCGCCGAGCGACCGCAACGTCCGTACGTGGAACGGCTGGAAGGCGGCCCGGCACCAGAAGGCCGCCGCGGTGCTTGCCGAGCGCGGACTGGCCGTCGAGGACAAGCGGGCGCGGGCGGGCCGCGGGCTCTTCCTGCCGGGCGAGTGGATCCACGCGGGCAAGCCGTACCAGCCGATGGAGGCGTGGAAGGCGGCACTGCTCGGGGTGCGGCGCTCCTGCAACGGCAGGCTGGAGAACCCGCTTCCGCTGCCCACCCGCACGCTGCCCGAGCTGTTCGCCGAGGCGTGGCGGCTGGCCGAGGAGGGGCGGGGGCCCTCGGCGTAGCCCGGCGGAGGGCGCCCCGGCTTGACCCTCCCCTTACGTCAGGCCCGACGCTGGAGCCCGACGAGACCCGACGAGAGAGGTCAGGTGGATGAGCTACTCCGTGGGACAGGTCTCGGCGTTCGCCGGCGTGACCGTGCGCACGCTGCACCACTACGACAAGGCGGGGCTGCTCTCGCCCGGCGACCGCAGTCCCGCCGGCTACCGGCTCTACGGCGACGCCGACCTGGTCAGGCTCCAGCAGATCCTCTTCTACCGCGAACTGGGCTTCTCCCTCGACGAGATCGCCGCGATCCTCGAGGACCCGACGGCCGACGCGCTCGAGCATCTGCGGGAGAGGCAGAAGCGGCTGCGGGAGGAGATCGCCAGGCTCCAGCGGCTGGCCGAGGTGGCGGAACGGGCCATCGAGGTACAGCAGACCGGCGTGCGGCTGACCCCCGAGGAACGCTTCGAGGTCTTCGGCGAGGTGACCTTCGACCTGAGCTACGCCACCGAGGCGGAGCTGAAGTGGGCGCGGTCGCAGGGGCAGCGCGAGTCGATGGCGCGGGCGGCCGCCCACACCAAGGAGGACTGGCGGCAGCTCATGGGGGAGGCGGCCACGTGGCGCGCGGAGCTCCTCGCGGCCTTCGACGACGGCGAGCCGAGCGACGGGGAGCGGGCCATGGACCTCGCCGAGGAGCACCGGCTGCACATTTCCCGCTGGTTCACCTCCTGCCCGCCCGACATGCACCGGCGCATCGCGGACGACTTCGTCGCCGACCCGCGCGCCTTCAGCCTGGTCGTGCCGCCGTCGCAGCAGCGCCCCGGCCTGGCCGCCTACACGCACCGGGCGGTCCACGCCAACGCGGCCCGTCACGACGCCGGCCGTACGCCTCGTGAGGAGGACCGATGAGGATCCTGATCGCCGCGGCCGGCTCGCGCGGCGACGTCGCGCCCTACACGGGCCTGGGGGCGCGGCTGCGCCGCGCCGGTCACGACGTCGCCCTCGCCACCACGGAGCACTTCGCGCCCCTCGTGCGCGACGCCGGGCTGGAGTTCCGCGCGCTGCCCGCCGACCCGCGGGGACGGGGCGGTGCGCCGGGCGGGCGCGAACTGATGCGTACGGCCGCCGCGTTCGTCACCGACCTGGGCCAGGGGTTCGCCGACGCGGCGGCCGACGGAGCGGACCTGTTCCTGCTGACGACCACCACGGCACCGCTCGGCTGGCACCTCACCGAGGCCACGGGAACCCCGAGCCTCGGCGTGTACCTCCAGCCCACCGCGCCGACCGGCGATTTCCCGCCCGTGGTCACCGGCACACGCTCACTGGGCCGCCCCGTCAACCGCGCCGCCGGACGCCTCGCCCTTCGCATGGCCGACCGCGTCTACGCACAGGGGGTCGCCGAGCTGCGTCGCCGCCTGGGGCTGCCGCCGCTCGCCGCGTCCGCGATGCGAAGGCACCGGGAGCAGGAGAGCTGGCCGGTCCTGCACGGCTTCAGCACGGCCCTGGTGCCCCGGCCCGCCGACTGGCGCCCCGGCCTGGAGGTCGTCGGCACCTGGTGGCCCCACCACGACCCGACCGCACCGCTCCCCGCCGACCTGGAGGACTTCCTGCGCGCCGGGCCCCGGCCCGTCCTCATCGGGTTCGGGAGCATGGCGGCCGGCGACGGGGAACGGCTGAGCGAACTGGCCGTCCGCGCCCTGCGCCGCGCCGGCCTGCGCGGCATCCTCCAGTCCGGCAGCGCCGGGCTCGCCGCCGACGGGGACGACGTCCTCACCCTCGGGGACGTCCCGCACGCCCCGCTGTTCCCGCGGCTGGCCGCGGTGGTCCACCACGCGGGCGCCGGCACCACCGCCGCCGCACTGCGCGCGGGGATCCCCTCGGTCCCCGTACCGGTCACGGCCGACCAGCCGTTCTGGGCCCGGCGCCTCGCCGCCCTCGGCGCCGCCCCCGCCCCGATCCCGTACCGCTCCCTGACCGCGGAACGCCTCGCGGACGCACTGACCCGAGTGGTGAGGCAGTCGGCCTACACCCGCGCGGCGACGGCGGGGGCACGGCACATGGCGTCGGAGGACGGGGCGGCCCGGGTGGCGCGGGCGATCGAGCGGTCGGTGCTCCCCCGCTCCGTGTAGCCGGGGGCCGGTGGGCCGAGGCTCAGCGCACCGGGAAGCCGAAGGAGTAGCCCTGCTCCTTCAGCGTGGGCAGGACCCGGCGCAGGGCCTCGACCGTCTGGGAGCGGTCGCCTCCGGCGTCGTGGAAGAGGAGCGTCGGACCGTTGGGCAGCTCCCGCTCGACGGTGGCGACGATGGCGTCGGTGCCCGGACGCTCGAAGTCCTTGGTGTCCACGTTCCAGCCCAGCGGCCGCATGCCCCGGGACGCGGCGAGCTTGCGGCTGTAGGGGGTGAAGGCCCCGCCGGGCGCCCGGTAGTACATCGGCCGTACGCCACCGGACGCCTCGGTGATCATGCGCTCGGCGTCGAGGATCTCCCGCGACTGATAGGCCTCGGGCTTCTTGTCCATGGACGTGTCGTGCGACACCGAGTGGTCGCACAGCCGGTGCCCGGCCGCGACCACCTTCTTCACGAGGTCCGGATGGGCCTGCGCCTGCGTGCCCGTCACACAGAAGGTGGCCTTGACCTCGTACCGGTCCAGCACGTCGAGCACCTGAGGGGTCCAGGCGGGGTCCGGGCCGTCGTCGATCGTGACGTTGACGCCGCGCGCCCCCGCGTCCGAGGCGTGCGCGATGGTCACCGATACCGGCTTCACGTCACCGCCCGGCGTGGCCGACACGGCCGGCCCGGACGCCCCCTCGCCCGCCGACTCCGCCTGCGCGGTCCACACCGACGCACCTGCGGCGAGCACCACCACCCCGAGCGCCGCCCCGACCGTCTTGCCGTACCAGCCGCGTCCGCCACCGTGCCGTGCCATGTCCGTCCCCGTTCACCGCGGTTGCCCGTCGTTCGTTCCTCGGTCCCCCCTGGAACCACCTGTCAGGACGACGGACCCCGGCCCCGGGATCCGTCCGTTACCGATCACGGACAATCCCGGAGGAGTTCCCGGACAACTCGACGAGCGGCTGCCCGTCCATCACCCCCGAAGAAGGGCGGGCCTCCACGACCCCGCGGGGCCGGTGGCGCGGGCGTCCTCGGTCAGAGCCCGCAGGAGCCGCGGTCCAGGTGGAAGTACCGGGCGTTGGCCCAGCGGCACAGCCGCATACCGACGACGACGCCGACGATGGTGACCAGGGCGGGCAGGTATCCGCTCGCGACCTGGACGATCGGGATGGCCGGGCACCCGCCCGAGATCGCCCAGCCCGTGCCGAACAGCACGGCGCCCGGGACCACACCCGCGTGGATGCGCCCCGGTTGGCGGCGGACCCGCAGCAGGGCGAACGCGCACACCAGGATCACGACGGCGCCGGCGAAGGAGAGCAGCATGCGCGGGTCCTGGAAGGTGAACATGCGGTTCAGCTCGGTGTAGTCGCCGAAGCCGATGTTGGAGACGGTGTAGCCGAGAGCCAGGCCGGTGATGATGTTGGCCAGCAGGATCGCGCCCCGAGTACGCATCAGATCACCTTCCACAACAGGAACGACACCGCGACGGCGGTGCCGAAGAACACGGCGGTCGCGACGAGGCTGACCGGCCGCAGACGGCCGCAGCCGTTGAGCCCGTGGCCGGAGCTGCACCCGCCGGCCAGCCGGGTGCCGAAACCGACCAGCACGCCACCGGCGAACAGCAGGAGGACCATGGTGGCCGAATGCGCGGTGACCACGTCCCGGAATCCCGGACCCATGTCGAAGCGGAGGTCGAAGCGCCCGGAGGTGACCGCGGCGATCAACCCGCCGAAGAAGATCGACACCAGCAGGGCGGCCTGGGTGACCAGCGGGGCCGGGCCGGGACTCCTGACCGGGGCGCCCTCACTCACCGTCGGTTCCACGTCCGTCGCGAGCGGCTGTTTCGTCTCGTACGGCGCCGTGGGCGCGGCGGGAGCGGTGCCGAAGTGCTCCGCCGTGGCGGCGGCGAGAGCGTCGGCGAGAGCACGCTCGTCGGTGAACTCCTCGTCCATCCGCTCGAGACGGCGCTCCCTGCGCCAGTGCAGCACGCGGTCCCACGCGGACGAGACCCCGAACGACCGGTCCGTGGCGAGGGCGTAGTTGACGGTGATCAGCGCGAGTCCGGCGGCGCCGGCCCACCAGGGCCAGTAGTCGCTCATGCGGGACCTCCCATCCATTCGGTCAGTCGGGCCCACCAGCCGCGCCTGCGGCCGGTCGCCCCCCGTGCGCGTCGGGTCGGGGCATCTGCGGGCCGGGGCACCTCCGGGGAGGGCGATGGTCGGTGGTACGACGCCGGTGCCGGCGGGGGCGCCGCCCCGAACGGAGCCACACTCTGCGGTGTCGCGCCCCCAGGTCCTGACGGGTGCGGTGGCTGGGCGGCCGGATGCGTCTGCGACCAGGACGCGTCCTGAGGCGACCACGGATCGGGCTGGGGCGGGTGGGCCTGCCGGAGTCCGTGCTCCGGGGCGGCGGCGTCGGAGCGACGTGCCTGGGCGGCGTCCTCGAGGTGCCGCGCACGGGCTCCGTTGGGCAGCAGGCTGATCGGCACTCGCTCACCGGTGAGTGACATCTGGTAGCGCGCGCAGCCGAGCCACTGGTTCTCGCTGTCGCAGTAATAGTCGCGCCAGCCTTGCAGGCTCGCCCTGAGCAGCGGAAAAAGGGGGCACCCTGCGGCGTGCGAGCAACCCACGTTGCTCCCTTCCGAGCGGCGCACACCACCCGTTCGGTGAGGGCGGTTGCCGTTCTCTTTTTTGGGCTGTCGCTGCGCCGTGGTCGACGATCTCAAGGCGGCGCAGTGACGGCCTGTCACAATGCGGAGACGAGCGCTCCATTCCTTCGACCGGGCGTGATGGAACCACTGTTTCCGTGTCCGGGCAAACCCGAGGGAAATTCCGACCGTGACTGCTCGATGTCATTGAGTGAGACGCGTCATGACTGGCTTGTCCGCCCATGTCGCGCATTCGCGGATATGCGCGCCCGTCGGTGGGGTCGCTGAAGGTGTTCTGCGTCCTCGCGGCCTCCCCTCCCGGTGGAGGGAGTCAGTTGTTTGTGAAGACGGTGAGAATGTGTGGTCGGTTATGGCGAGATTGTGAATTCGACTGTGACGAAAATGTTGATGTTTTTGGTCGCGAGTGAGGAAGTCAATGGAGGGGAATCGTGTGTCGACGTGCTGTCTGCCGGTCATGCCGGAAGGCCACCTATGAGGGGTGCGGAAGACACGTGGAGCAGGTGCTCGCCGGGGTGCCCGCCCTTCAGCGGTGCACATGTGAGCCTGCTGAGCGCGGGCAGGCGCGCGCGGACGAGCCGATGACTCCGACGGGTTCGGCGCCGGTCCGGCCGGGCCCGCCGGCACGCGGCACTCGGGCTCCTCGGCGCCCGGACGGCGCACGGGGCCGTTCGGCGGACGGCTGGTGGGCCCGGCTCCTCTCCTGGTTGAGGAGCCCGGCATGAAGGCCGGGGGAGGTGACTGCGTGCGCCACACCTGACCGCTCGGGCCCGCGGCCGTCGACGCACGGCCGCGACCGGCCCACGGCCGGCCGGGCCCAACACCGCCATGACCAGCGCGTGCCCCGCCGCAGCGGCTCGCCGGCGGAACCCCCGCAGGTCCGTGTGACGGCCGAGGAACTCCTGTCCGGCTTCCTCCTCGCCCCGGCCGTGGCCGGGGGGCCTGCCGGACGGCCGTGCCGGCGGGGCGGGGCGACGAGGCGTGCCGCCCCGCGCGCCGGCCGAGGCCGGTTCAGTCCGCCGTCCGCTCCTCGGGCCAGTCCGCGCCGTACCGCTTCGCCGAGGCGTCCACGTGGGCCAGCCTGCGCAGGGCGCTGAACGCCGCCTCGCCCAGTACGGTCCCCACCACCACGGCCTCCACCATGTCCTCGACCGCCACCCGCCGGTCCACGTACCCGAGGTCGGCGCGGGCGACCCGCTCGGCCGCGTCGGCGTAGTCGTCGAGCACTTCCACGAACGCCCCGTGGCCCAACCGGCTCATGGCGGCGAGGACTTCGGCCAGGTCGGTGGCCGCACGGCTCGACTCGTGCGTCCGCCAGCCGCGCCGGGACACGAGGTCGTCGACCACGGCCCGGGCCGCCGCCGACTCGGCGTCGTCCTGCTCGACGTCCTCACCGCCGAGGCGGTCCGCGGCGGCGCCGAGCACTTTGTGCAGCGGTCGCTCCGGGTCATCGAGGGCCGCCAGTACGTCCGCGATCTCGGCCACCTTCATGCCGCCCACGTCGAGCAGGGCGCGGATCAGCCGTAGCCGGCGCTCGTGCGCCTCGCCGTAAGCCGCCTGGTTCGGGCTGGTCAGCTCGCCCGGAGGCAGCAGGCCCTCCCGGACGTAGTACTTGATCGTCGGCACCGGCACCCCGGTCCTGCGACTCAACTCTCCGATGCGCACTGCCGGTTCACTCCTCGACCTTCGCCCTGAGGCCGGGCCGGCCCTTGCCAACCCGCTTCCCATTATAGATAGTTGAGCTATCGGATAGCGGATAGCGCCGCTATCCATTCCTGAGGGGGAGCCATGTCTTCTTCACGTCCGTCCCACCGGCCCGCGTCATGGGGGTCGCCGTCGGCCCCGTGGCGGTCGTGGCATCGGCCGCTGGTGCTGTTCTCGGCCGCCATGGCGCTGACGGCGGTCGTGTCCGCCGTGGGACTCGTGGTCGACGACCGCGTCCTGGCGGGCGCGCCGATCTGGTTCAAGCCGTTCAAGTTCTCGGTCTCGTTCGTGGCCTACTGCCTGTCCCTGGCCTGGATGCTGTCGCTGCTGCCCCGCGGGCGGCGCGCCGGCTGGTGGGCGGGGACGGTCGTCGCGGTGACGAGCCTGGTCGAGATGGTGATCATCACGGGGCAGGTGGTGCGCGGTAAGCGCAGCCACTTCAACTACGCGACGCCCCTCGACGGGGCACTGTTCAACGCGATGGCGGTCGCGGTCGTCGTCCTGTGGCTCGGGACGCTCGCCGTCGCGGTGCTGCTGCTCCGCGCCCGCATCGCCGACCACCCGTCCGCCTGGGCGATGCGCTCCGGCATCGTCCTGGCGCTGGCCGGGGCCGGCGTCGGCTTCCTGATGACCCGGCCCGCGCCGGGGCAGCGGCGCGGCGTCTCCGAGGTGGTGGGCGCGCACAGTGTGGGCGTGCCGGACGGCGGTCCTTCGATGCCCCTGACCGGCTGGTCGACGACCGGTGGCGATCTGCGGATCCCGCACTTCGTCGGCATGCACGCGCTGCAACTCCTGCCGCTGCTGGTCATGGTGCTGACCGTCCTCGCGCCGCGCTTCGCCCGCCTCGCCGACGACCGGACACGGCTGCGCCTGGTGCTGCTCGCCTCGGGGACGTACGCCGCCGTCTTCGCCCTGGTCCTCTGGCAGGCGCTGCGGGGCCAGCCGCTCATCCACCCCGACGCCCCGACGCTGGGGGCGGCCGGCGTGATCCTGGCGGCTGCCGCTCTGGGGACCTACGGATCCCTGAGGGCCGCGGCCCCCTCCCCGCGCGGGGCGACCGACGCCGAAGAGACCCCCGCTCCGAAGGACCTCGTGGCATGACCGGATTCCTCTTCGAGCTGTCCTTCTGGCTGGCCGCACCCGTCTGGCTGCTCATGATCTTCGCGCCGCGGTGGGGCCCGACGGCCCGCATCGCCGCCTCACCGTGGACCGCGGTACCCGTCCTGCTCGTCCACCTCGCACTGGCCGCCCCGGTGTTCCCCGAACTCTGGACCGCTGTCCGCAGCCCCGACCTCGACACCTTCCGCGACCTCACGGCCCTCGCGGACGGCGCGGGCGCCGTCTGGGCACAGGTCATCGCCTGGGACCTGCTGATCGGGCAGTGGATGTACCGGGAGTCCAGACGGCTGGAGATCCCCGCGCTCGTCATGGGGCCGCTGCTGGCCCTCACGATCCTCCTGTCACCGCTCGGCCTGCTGACGTTCCTGGGGCTGCGGACGACAAGGACCCGGCGTCGCGAAGCCAACGCGCGGGGCACGGACAGAGGTTGAGCACATCGGCGGCGAGGTCGAAGGCGGGTTGCCCGCGCCCCTCCGGGGAAGGATCTCGAGTGCATCTCAGTGAGTCGGAGGGGGCTGCTCATGAGCGGTACAGCACGGTCGCGTCACGACAGGACAGAGCCGGGGCCGCCGCCCGCGCGCCGCTCCGATCGCTTCGGCGACGGTCCCCCCGATCCCCTCGCCTCGCTGCTGGCCAAGGTCGACAAGGGGGAACACATTCCGACTCCCGGAGACAACGCGGACGGCGAAGACCGCGACCCCCACGACGAGGAATGGCGGGAACATGATCGCCGCGGCCCCTATGCGCAGGGGCGTCGCCGAAGGAACTGACGCACAGGGCCCGCGCCCTGGAGGACTCGCGTCCTTCGCCGGACCGTTGCGCGGGCTGCTCGATCAGTGCGCGACAGGAACAGCCGTGGACGTCGGAGGCCGCCGCTGTTCAGACGCCGTCGCCGTGAGCCAGTCGTCGACGGTGACGACATCCGCCCACTGCGGGAACAGTCGTTCGACGAGGACCCGGTGCACCTCCGGGTCGGTGTCCAGACAGGCGTCGGAGAGGACGGTGAGGCCGAAGTCCATGTCGTTCGCGTGGCACAGGGTGGACAGCACCACAGCACTGGTGGCGATGCCGGTGAGGACGAGGCTGTCGATGCCGCGGGCCCTGAGCACCACATCGAGATCGCTGCCCGAGAACGCGCTCGCCCGTCTCTTGGTGACCACCACGTCCCCCGGCCGGGGCGCGACCTCGGGGTGGATCTCGGTACCTGGCGCGCCCTCGACGTAGAGGCCGGCCCGCGCGATGGCGGCGAGAGGTCTGTTGCGGGTGCCGACTTCCGGGAAGCCGGGACGCAACGCGATGACCACGTAGATCACGGGGATGCCGACCGCCCGGGCTCCGTCGATCGCCCTGCGCAGGCGTGGCAGGTATCCGGATCCGTCGTCGGCGATGTCCACGATGGCCTGTTGGACGTCCATCACGAGAAGGGCGCTGCTCATGTCGTCTCCAGTGGCGAAGTCGGTTCAGCGTGGACACGGGCCGGGTTCTCCGCGCCCTTGGACAGGCTGGTGGTGCGTGTGCCGGGCAGGACAGGGCGGGCACGCACGGACACTCGGCCGACAGTTCCTGCGACGCGTGCGAACGACGCTGCCCCGCGCGGGGAAGCCGGACCGGGGAGTCGATGCCTGGCGCGGCACCCGGCAACACGCGGACGGGCGAGAAAGAACCCGGTCACGCTGCGGCGGACCGGGTTCCCTTTTTGCCGCGTGCTGTTCAGGGCTGGTTGAAGAAGATGTTCCTGCAGCTGTTGAAGTCGCGGCTGCTGTTGTAGTCGCACACCCAGGCGCTGATCCGGTCCTTGTCGTTGAAGTTCCAGGACGTTGTGCCGTCGCTCCCCGTACGCGATATGTAGGGGTCGATGATGTACCAGTAGCCGTCGCTTCTCAGCTCGTCGTAGGAGAGCACGAGAGCTGCCCCGAGCCCGTTGTTGTTGATCACGTCCGTTAACTTGACGTTGGTGAACTTGCCGTCGTACTTCGGATAGCCCTCGGCGTCCGTGCCGTCCTGCCAGTACGAATAGGTGCCTGTGATGTAGCTGTTCCCGGAGTAGCTGTAATGATTGAGGTTGATGGTGGTGACCGCCGGGGCACTGGGCGCCGCGTGGGCCGACCCCGCCCCGGTGAGGGCTGTGGTGGCCAGCAATCCCGCCGCCGCCAGGAATTTCGCTTTCACGTTTTCCTCTCGGGGGTCGAATTCGGGAGCACGCCTTTGAGGCGTGTGGTCCACAGGATGGGCGGGAACCAGCGGTGCGTCCAGAGTCATGACCTGTCCGGGACAGAGAAAACACGACCGGCCTGGTTACGGGAGTCCCGGACCGGGTCGTCCAGTGGCCGAAACCGCCTCCGACATCAGCTCGACGAACCGTCCGGCCCATGTCACCTTCCCGCCGACCGGTCCGGACAACAAAGAACCCCCGGGTCTCTGACCCGGGGGTTTCGCATGGAGCGGGTGACGAGAATCGAACTCGCGCTCTCAGCTTGGGAAGCTGATGTTCTACCATTAAACTACACCCGCGTAATCCACCCACCGCAGCCGGTGGTGGACGCTCGCTCACTCTACCTCATCGCAGGCCCCCGGTGTTCACGCCGTGGGGCCTGACGGGCTTTCAGGGGAGGGAAGCGGCTGCGGCCGGGCGGAGTTGGGGCGTAGCGTGGGGGGCCGTCCGCGGGGTACGCGAGCGGGCGGAGCGCCGCCTGGAGAGTCGTCTCTTTGATCCCGTAATGTGGCTTTCGTCGTCAGGGTAGTCAGCCAGACGCGGCTCTTGGGGAAGGGACTTGAAGGACTTGATGGAGCGCACCGTCGTCCGCTGTGCCGATGGGCACGTGTTCACCGCCGCCTCGTTCCCGATGCAGAAGGCCGAGCGCCTCGGCCCCGGCCGGCTCGTCCGATGTCCGCGGTGTGCGCGGCTGCGGAGCGCGGTGCCGGTGGCCCTGCTGAAGCGGTAGTGATCCGCCTCCGGACACGGAGGCGCGGGCAGGACCTGGCGCGCGGCGCGGCGGCGGTTGTCGCAGCTCCGCGCGCCTTGCGTATCCTCGGTGCGTGCTTCTCTCAGACAAGGACATCCGGGCCGAGATCGATTCCGGTCGGGTGCGCATCGATCCCTTCGACGACTCCATGGTGCAGCCGTCGAGCATCGACGTGCGCCTCGACCGCTACTTCCGGGTGTTCGAGAATCACCGGTACCCGCACATCGACCCCTCCGTCGAGCAGGCGGATCTGACGCGGCTCGTGGAGCCGGAGGGGGACGAGCCGTTCATCCTGCACCCCGGTGAGTTCGTACTGGCCAGTACGTACGAGGTGATCACTCTTCCCGACGATCTGGCCTCGCGGCTGGAGGGCAAGAGCTCGCTCGGGCGGCTCGGGCTGGTCACGCACTCCACCGCCGGGTTCATCGACCCCGGGTTCTCGGGGCACGTGACGCTCGAGCTCAGCAATCTCGCGACGCTGCCGATCAAGCTGTGGCCGGGGATGAAGATCGGGCAGCTGTGCATGTTCCGGCTCACGTCGCCGGCCACGCACCCGTACGGGAGCGAGCGGTACGGGTCGCGGTACCAGGGGCAGCGGGGGCCGACCGCCTCCCGGTCCTTCATCAACTTCCATCGGACCCAGGTATGAGCGGCCAGGACGCGGGCACGGCTCAGGCAGGACGCAGGTAATGAGTGACGTACGGGAGAATCTGACCTACGAGCAGTTCGGCGTCGCCGTCCGCGAGCTCGCGCAGACCGTCGCCGACGACGGGTACGAGCCCGACATCGTGCTCTCCATCGCGCGCGGCGGGGTCTTCGTGGCGGGCGGGCTGGCGTACGCGCTGGACTGCAAGAACATCCACCTGGTGAACGTGGAGTTCTACACCGGCGTGGGGACCACGCTCGAGATGCCCGTCATGCTCGCGCCCGTGCCCAACGTCATCGACTTCTCCGACAAGAAGGTCCTGATCACCGACGACGTCGCCGACACCGGCAAGACGCTCAAGCTGGTGCGGGACTTCTGCCTGGACACGGTCGCCGAGGTGCGCAGCGCGGTGATCTATGAGAAGTCCCACTCGCTCGTCAAGTGCGAGTACGTGTGGAAGCGCACCGACGACTGGATCAACTTCCCCTGGTCCGTGCAGGAGCCCGTGGTGCGGCGGGACGGGCAGGTGCTGGACGCCTGAGCCCTCCGCGCAGGCCGACGAAAGGGCCCCCGGCACCGTGCCGGGGGCCCTTTCGTGTGCGGTGCGGAGCCGGTCAGAAGGTGCCCAGCTTCACGATCGACAGCAGCGCGACGAGCTGGATCGCACTGGCGCCCAGCGCCTTCGGCCAGGGCAGGTCGTGGGAGCGGGAGACCATCATGGTGAGCAGGGCACCCGCCGCGACCCACGTGGCCCAGCCCAGGATCTGCACGAAGGGCGCGTCGCCGCCGGCGAACATCGCGACCACCAGCCGGGGCGCGTCCGTGATCGACATGATCAGCATGGACAGGCCGACCGTGGGCTGCCAGGCGCCGTCGCCGCCGAGCTGGCGGGCCAGGGTGTGGGTGACCACGCCCAGGACGAACGCCGCCAGCACCATCGCCACGGCGGTCACCAGGACGATGGGGACCGCGTTCGACAGCGTGGCGTTGATCGCGTCCTGGCGGGCGCCGTCGAAGCCGAAGACCGCGAGCAGGCCGTAGAGGAACGTGACGACGAGGGCGGGGGCCCACATCGTGTAGTCCCGCATCTGGAGGAAGGTCCGGTCGGGCGCGGTGACGATGCCCTTCAGCAGGGCCTTCCAGTGCAGGCGGGGGCCGATCGGGCCGGGGGGCGGGGCCGCCGAGCCCGCGCGGTAGGTCTCGCCCTGGGTGTAGGGGTCCTCGCCGATCGCGAACGCCTGGGTGTGACCCGGGTTGTTGGCCGCGTACGGGTCGTACGGGGCCTGTCCGCCGTGCGGGTGGTGCGGGCCGCCGTCGCCGAAGTACTCCGGCTCGCCGTGGCCGCCGTGCGCCTGTGGCCACGGGCCGCCGCCGGGGCCGCCCGGCCCGTACTGCTGCTGCGGGTGGGGGTACGGCTGCCGAGGCGCCGAGGGAGCGCCGTACGACGGTCCCTGCGGCGTCTGCTGCCCGTACGGAGGGTGTTGCGGTCGCGCGTGAGGAGCGCCGTTGTCCCGGCCGCGTCCGATCCTGAATCCAGCCACGCCTTCGAACGTACCTGGTCCCGGAGAGTGACGTGCGGGGCCCGGCCGTTCGGGTGACCCATTGCGGCCGAGCTGTGACATCCCTTACGGGGGTCCCCGGAGCCGTCCCCGAGGCCGCGGGGCGCCTGCCGCGCGTCCCCCTAGGGGGTCAGGAACGCCGACGTGGAGAACGTGACGGCCGCCCGCGCGGCGACCAGCTCCCCCGCCGTCCCGCGGTGGATCTCGATGCTGTCCTCCGTGTCCCGCGGGTACGTCCGCAGCGCCAGGTCCGCGCGGCCGTCGCCGTCGAAGTCGCCGACGGCCAGGACCCGCGTCGTGCCCCGGGCGGCGGGGGTCACGGTGACCGCCTCCGGTGCGGAGGGGCCCGTCGCACCGCCCGGCAGGACGCGCAGCCCGCTGCCGCTGGTGACCAGCTCGCTGAGGCCGTCGCCGTCGAAGTCGCCGGCGTCGAGCATCGTGCCGGGGGTGTCCAGGGCGGCGCGGGTGGCGGCGGGGAGGTCGTAGCGCAGGGCGGTGCCGCTCACGGTGCCCACGGCCGCGTCCAGGGCCGCGCCCCTGCCGAAGGCGCCGAGGGCCACGTCGGTGCCGGAGGGCAGGGTGGCGCCGGTGCGGGCCGGGCCGGTGGGACCGCCGAGGACGACGGCGGCGGGACCGGTGCCGGAGGAGGCGCGGACGACCAGGTCGTCGTAGCCGTCCCGGTCGACGTCGGCGGCGGGGCCGGCGGGGGCCTCGCCGGGGGAGGCGAGCGGGGCGCCGGCCGCGTGCGGGGCGCCCTTGCGGCTGAACGGGCCGCGCAGATAGCTGAGGTGGCCGGCCGAGGCGTGGACGACCAGGTCCTCGGCACCGTCGCCGTCGAAGTCGCCGCAGACCGGGTGGTCCGGCCAGTCCTTGCCGAGCCGGGCCCGGTCGGGGACGGTCAGGGGGACCGCACGGCCGGTGAAGCCGCCGGGGGAGCCGAAGAGGAGCTGGAGGGGGACCGGGGGGCGGCCCTGGCCGTCGTAGGGCGGGTCGGTGGTGACCACGAGGTCGGTGAAGCCGTCGCCGTCGAGGTCGCAGGCGGCCTCGGCCTCGAAGACGGCCGGCAACCGGCCCTGCGTGCGGGCGGCGTAGCGGTCCGGGGAGAGCAACTGCCGGGCGCGGGGGACGAGTCCGCGGGAGGAGCCGTAGACGATGCCGATGCCGGCGTCGTCGGCGTGGCTCTCGGCCGTGACCAGGTCGTTCAGGACGAGGTCGCGGTGGCCGTCGCCGTTGAAGTCGTCCGGGGTCCTGCTGCCGTCGCCGTGCGGCACGGGCAGCGGGGCGGGTGCCCGGGCGGCCTTGACGGGGGTGCCCTCGTCGTCCGTGGCCGGCGACGGGCCGTGGCCGCAGGCGGCGAGCAGCAGCAGGGAGCCGAGGACCGCCGCGCCCTTGGCCGTCCGCCGCGCGCCTCTTCGCACGTGCACCGTCCACCTCGCCCGCATCGACTCTTCTTCGACAACGACCCGGCCATGATGCACGTGTCCGAGCGGCGGCGACAGTGCGGGGACGGCGACGCCCCCGGGTCCTGGTGGACTCCGGGGGCGCCGTGCGGTCGTGGCCGCGAGGTCACTTCACGGGCTCGGGCTCCGGCGTGGTCTCGGGCTCGGCGTCGCCCGCCGGGTCGGCCGGGGTCTTGACGGACTCCAGCAGGAGCTGGGCGACGTCGACGACCTGGATGGACTCCTTGGCCTTGCCGTCGTTCTTCTTGCCGTTCACGGAGTCCGTGAGCATGACGAGGCAGAACGGGCAGGCAGTGGAGACGATGTCCGGGTTCACGGACAGGGCCTCGTCGACGCGCTCGTTGTTGATGCGCTTGCCGATCCGCTCCTCCATCCACATCCGGGCGCCGCCGGCGCCGCAGCAGAAGCCGCGTTCCTTGTGGCGGTGCATCTCCTCGTTGCGGACGCCGGGGACGGCGGCGATGATCTCGCGCGGGGGCGTGTAGATCTTGTTGTGCCGGCCCAGGTAGCACGGGTCGTGGTAGGTGATGATGCCCTCGACCGGGGTCACCGGGACCAGCTTGCCCTCGTCCACCAGGTGCTGGAGGAGCTGGGTGTGGTGGATGACCTCGTAGTCGCCGCCGAGCTGCGGGTACTCGTTGCCGAGGGTGTTGAGGCAGTGCGGGCAGGTGGCGACGATCTTCTTCGCCGACCTGGGCTTCCGCGACTCCTCGGTCACCTTGCCGTCGTCGTCCATCTCCTCGCCGAAGGCGGCGTTGAGGGACATGACGTTCTCCATGCCGAGCTCCTGGAACAGGGGCTCGTTGCCGAGGCGGCGGGCGGAGTCGCCGGTGCACTTCTCGTCGCCGCCCATGATGGCGAACGTGACGCCCGCGATGTGCAGCAGCTCGGCGAAGGCCTTGGTGGTCTTCTTGGCGCGGTCCTCCAGGGCGCCGGCGCAGCCGACCCAGTACAGGTACTCGACCTCGGTGAGGTCCTCGATGTCCTTGCCGACGACCGGGACCTCGAAGTCGACCTCCTTGAGCCACTCCAGGCGCTGCTTCTTCGCCAGGCCCCAGGGGTTGCCCTTCTTCTCCAGGTTCTTGAGCATCGTGCCCGCCTCGGACGGGAACGCGGACTCGATCATCACCTGGTAGCGGCGCATGTCGACGATGTGGTCGACGTGCTCGATGTCCACCGGGCACTGCTCGACGCAGGCGCCGCAGGTGGTGCAGGACCACAGGACGTCCGGGTCGATGACGCCGTTCTCCTCGGCGGTGCCGATCAGCGGGCGCTCGGCCTCGGCGAGGGCCGCCGCCGGGACGTCCTTCAGCTGCTCCTCGGACGCCTTCTCCTCGCCCTCCATGGTCTTGCCGCCGCCGGCCAGCAGGTACGGCGCCTTGGCGTGCGCGTGGTCCCGCAGGGACATGATCAGCAGCTTCGGGGAGAGCGGCTTGCCGGTGTTCCAGGCGGGGCACTGCGACTGGCAGCGGCCGCACTCGGTGCAGGTGGAGAAGTCCAGCAGGCCCTTCCACGAGAACTGCTCGACCTGGGAGACGCCGAAGACGTCGTCGTCGCCCGGGTCGGTGAAGTCGATCGGCTTGCCGCCCGACGTCATCGGCTGGAGGGCGCCGAGCGCCGTCCCACCCGTGGCGTCGCGCTTGAACCAGATGTTGGGGAAGGCGAGGAAGCGGTGCCAGGCCACACCCATGTTCGTGTTGAGCGAGACCGTGATCATCCAGATCATGGTGGTGCCCAGCTTGATCATGGCGAAGAGGTAGACCAGGGTCTGGAGCGTGGCGACGCTCATCCCCTTGAAGGCCAGGACCAGCGGGTACGAGGCGAAGTACGCCGCCTCGTAGTGGTCCACGTGGTGCAGGGCGCCTTCGAGGCCGCGCAGCACGTAGATGGCGAGGCCGATGGTGAGGATGACGTACTCGACGAAGTACGCCTGGCCCATCTTCGAGCCGGCGAAGCGGGACTTGCGGCCGGGCCGGGAGGGCAGGCTCAGCAGGCGGATGACCATCAGCACGACGATGCCGAGGGTGGTCATGGCGCTGATGAACTCGATGTAGAGCTCGTACGGCAGGAAGCCGCCGATCAGCGGAAGCGTCCAGTCGGCCTGGAAGAGCTGGCCGTAGGCGGTGATGATCGTCGGCGGAAGTGTCAGGAAGCCGATCGCCACGAACCAGTGGGCGATGCCGACGATGCCCCACCGGTTCATGCGGGTGTGCCCGAGGAATTCCTTCACCAGCGTCACGCTGCGCTGGTACGGGTTGTCTGTGCGGGTGCCTGCGGGTACGGGCTGGCCCAGTTTGAAGTACCGGACGAACTGACCGATGGCGCGCGCGAGCAGCGCAACACCGACCACGGTCAGCACCAGCGACACGATGATCGCGGCGAGTTGCATGGGGGCTCCTCGGGCCTGCGAGGCAATCTGCAGCGGTTCAGCAGAGCGATGCCGGACATTACTAAGCGGTAACTTACCCAGTCCGTCCGAGACTACCCGCATCTCCAGCCGCACTGTAGTCAGAGCCGCGGTGATCTGCGTCGCTGAGGCCACCCTGACCGGACGGGACGATCCCGTGCCGTCGCCACGCCGGTCCGGACAGGCCGTTCTTC
The DNA here is from genome assembly GCF_044390505.1 of Streptomyces sp. NPDC018947. Classification (NCBI taxonomy): domain Bacteria; kingdom Bacillati; phylum Actinomycetota; class Actinomycetes; order Kitasatosporales; family Streptomycetaceae; genus Streptomyces; species Streptomyces sp. NPDC018947. The sequence continues at coordinate 242,889 of NZ_JBIRZD010000004.1, read as the reverse complement.
GCATTTCGTGATATCCGGCTCATACCGGCTTAGTTTATGTCCGTGCTCTACGGGATCACCGCCTCCATCGCGTCCTTCCTCCTCGCCGCCCTGCTCAGCGGGCTGCTGAGGGCGCCCGCCCTGCGCCTGGCCCTCGTCGTCGACCGCCGCCGGGCGCGGCCGGTGCCCGCGGTCGGCGGCGTCGCCGTCGTCCTCGTGACCGGGCCGGCGGCGGGCTTGGGGCACTGGAGCGGGGCCGTCCCGCTCGGCACGGGCGTGGGCCGACTGCTGGCCGCCGGTTGCGCCGTCGGCGCGCTGGGCCTCGCGGCCGACGTCTGGCGGCTGCGGCGCCGGTGGCTGCTGGTCGGTACGGCGGTCGCGGCGGCCTGGGCGATGCCCTACGACGGGACCGGGCACCTGGCCGGTGCGCTGGCGGCCGTCTGGGTGGCGCTGGTGGCCACCGCCTTCCGGGGGCTCGACCACGCCGACGGGGTGGCCGGCACGGTGGGGACGGTGACCGCCGTCGGCGTCGGCGTCTGCGCGGCGGCGGAACTGATGGAGGGGCTCGCCTTCCTGCTGTGCGCCCTGGCCGCCGCGCTGGCCGGGTTCCTGCTGCACAACTGGCATCCCGCGCGGATCGCCCTCGGGGCGTCCGGGGCGCTGTTCACCGGCTTCCTGCTCGCCGGGGCGGCCGTGTTCACCCGGACGGGGCACGCGCCCGGGGCCGGGGCGGGGGTGCTGTTCGCGCTGACCGCGCTGGTGAGCGTCGACGCCGTCCTCGTCCTGCTGGCGCGTGGACCGGCCGGGCGGCCACGGCCCCGCGGCGGGTCCGGCCACCTCGCCCACCGGCTGCGCGGGCTCGGGGTCACCCCCCAGGGCGTGGTGGTGCTGCTCGGTGCGGGTGCGTGCGCCGGGGTGCTCGTGGGCGTGCTCGTGCACCTCGGCCGGGTCGGCGGGACGGCCGTGCTGGTGATGGCCGTCGCGTCGGCCGCCGGAGTGCTCGGGCTGCTGCGGGCACGGGGGCGCGAGCCGCGGACCAGGGGCCACGAGTCTCCGTCCGCGCGGCGCGCGTCACGGGTCGCCGCCCGTGACACCCCGCGCGGAACCGACGGGATGCGACCCGTGGGAGGCGCCGCCCGGCCCCGGCGCGTGGGGCACGGGTTGTGGGGGGTGCCGTTTCGTATGGGCCGGACGGTGTGGGGGGTGGCTCTGCGTGTGGGGCGGAAGGGGCGGCGGGTGCCCCCGCGTGTGGGGCGGGTGTCCCCGCGTACGGGGCGTGAGATGCGGTGGGTGTCCCCGCGTACGGGGCGGAAGGTGGGGCGGGTCCCCCCGCGCATCGGCCGGAAGGTGCGCTGGGTGTCCCCGCGCATCGGTCAGGGGGCGCGGCGGGTGCCCCCGCGCATGGGTCAGGAGATGCGGGGCAGGCGCCCCGAGTCCCCGCGCACGGGCGTGGAGTCTTGGCGTACGGCCCCGGGCTCTTCGCGTACGGACCCGGGGGCCCCGCGTACGGGGCATCGGGCCTCGTGGGCGGACGGGGAGTCCCCACGCGGCCTGGAGGGGCCGGGCGCGGGGCGCGAGCCGGGGCGGACGGGCGCGGGACGGCAGGCCCCCCGGAGGGCTCGGCCCGGAGGGCCGGAGGCCGGTGTCGCCGGGGTCCGGGGCGTGCCGGTGTCGCGGCCGGAGGCCGGGGTGCGTACGCCCTCTCGGGGTGCGGTTTTCCCGGTCCGCCGGGCCGCTCGTCCCGAAGAGATGCAGGTCAGCGCGCCATTGCGTGTAAGGAACGGATAAGAGTTGAGTCTGCTCGACTCACCTCTGTTGACCCAGCCGGGGGCGTCATGCACACTTGAGCCTGTTCCACTCAAGTCAGCTGGAGGAAATCACCATGGCACGTGCGGTCGGCATCGACCTGGGCACGACTAACTCCGTCGTCAGCGTTCTGGAGGGCGGCGAGCCCACCGTCATCACCAACGCCGAGGGCGCCAGGACCACGCCGTCCGTCGTCGCCTTCGCCAAGAACGGTGAGGTGCTGGTCGGCGAGGTGGCCAAGCGTCAGGCGGTCACGAACGTCGACAGGACCATCCGGTCGGTCAAGCGCCACATGGGCACCGACTGGAAGATCAACCTGGACGGCAAGGACTTCAACCCGCAGCAGATCAGCGCCTTCGTGCTGCAGAAGCTGAAGCGGGACGCCGAGGCCTACCTGGGCGAGAAGGTGACCGACGCGGTCATCACCGTCCCCGCGTACTTCAACGACGCCGAGCGCCAGGCCACCAAGGAGGCCGGTGAGATCGCCGGTCTGAACGTGCTGCGCATCGTCAACGAGCCGACGGCCGCCGCCCTCGCGTACGGCCTCGACAAGGACGAGCAGGTCATCCTGGTCTTCGACCTCGGTGGCGGTACCTTCGACGTCTCGCTGCTGGAGATCGGCGACGGCGTCGTCGAGGTGAAGGCCACCAACGGTGACAACAACCTCGGTGGTGACGACTGGGACCAGCGCGTCGTCGACTACCTGGTCAAGCAGTTCCAGTCCGGCCACGGCGTGGACCTGTCCAAGGACAAGATGGCCCTCCAGCGTCTGCGCGAGGCCGCCGAGAAGGCCAAGATCGAGCTGTCCTCGTCCACCGAGACCTCGATCAACCTGCCCTACATCACGGCGTCCGCCGAGGGCCCGCTGCACCTGGACGAGAAGCTCACCCGCGCCCAGTTCCAGCAGCTCACCGCCGACCTCCTGGAGCGCTGCAAGACGCCGTTCCACAACGTCATCAAGGACGCCGGCATCCAGCTCTCCGAGATCGACCACGTCGTTCTCGTCGGTGGCTCCACCCGTATGCCCGCCGTCGCCGAGCTCGTCAAGGAGCTGACCGGCGGCAAGGAGGCCAACAAGGGCGTCAACCCCGACGAGGTCGTCTCCATCGGTGCCGCCCTGCAGGCCGGTGTCCTCAAGGGCGAGGTCAAGGACGTCCTGCTCCTCGACGTCACCCCGCTGTCCCTCGGCATCGAGACCAAGGGCGGCATCATGACCAAGCTGATCGAGCGCAACACCACGATCCCGACCAAGCGCTCCGAGATCTTCACCACGGCCGAGGACAACCAGCCGTCGGTGCAGATCCAGGTCTACCAGGGCGAGCGCGAGATCGCGGCGTACAACAAGAAGCTCGGGATGTTCGAGCTGACCGGTCTGCCGCCGGCGCCCCGCGGCGTCCCGCAGATCGAGGTCTCCTTCGACATCGACGCCAACGGCATCATGCACGTGACCGCGAAGGACCTGGGCACGGGCAAGGAGCAGAAGATGACCGTCACCGGCGGCTCCTCGCTGCCGAAGGACGAGGTCGACCGGATGCGCCAGGAGGCCGAGCAGTACGCGGAGGAGGACCACCGCCGCCGCGAGGCCGCCGAGACCCGCAACCAGGGCGAGCAGCTCGTCTACCAGACGGAGAAGTTCCTCAAGGACAACGAGGACAAGGTCCCCGGTGAGGTCAAGACGGAGGTCGAGCAGGCCGTCGCCGAGCTGAAGGAGAAGCTCAAGGGCGAGGACTCCGCCGAGATCCGCACCGCCACCGAGAAGGTCGCCGCCGTCTCGCAGAAGCTGGGCCAGGCCATGTACGCCGACGCCCAGGCCGCGCAGGCCACCGGCGGCGAGGCCCCGGGCGCCGGCGCCGGCAAGGGTGCCGACGACGACGTCGTCGACGCCGAGATCGTGGACGACGAGCGCAAGGACGGTGCGGCGTGACCGAGGAGACCCCGGGCTTCGACGAGAAGTCCGACGTCCCCTCTGGCGCCGCCCCTGACGCCGCCGAACCGACGGCCGCCTCCGACAAGGAAGCGGCCCCGGCCGGGGACGCGAGTGAGAACGCGGGTCTGGTGGCCGAGCTGGATCAGGCACGCAAGGCGCTCGACGAGCGCACGGCGGACCTCCAGCGCCTCCAGGCCGAGTACCAGAACTACCGCCGTCGGGTCGAGCGGGACCGCGTCGCGGTCAAGGAGATCGCCGTGGCGAACCTCCTGACCGAGCTGCTTCCCGTGCTCGACGACGTCGGCCGCGCCCGGGACCACGGCGAACTCGTCGGCGGATTCAAGTCCGTCGCCGAGTCGCTGGAGACCGTCGTGGCCAAGATGGGCCTCCAGCAGTTCGGCAAGGAGGGCGAGCCCTTCGACCCGACGATCCACGAGGCCCTGATGCACTCCTACGCACCGGACGTCACCGAGACGACGTGCGTGGCGATTCTGCAGCCCGGGTACCGGATCGGCGAGCGCACCATCCGCCCCGCGCGGGTGGCGGTGGCCGAGCCGCAGCCGGGTGCGCAGACCGTCAAGGCCGAGGAGCCGGCCGAGGCGGCCGACGACAAGGAGAACGGTGGCCCGGAGGAGGGCTGACGTCACGACGTACGCGTACGCAGGAGAGGAGGGACGTCGGGGATGAGCACCAAGGACTTCATCGAGAAGGACTACTACAAGGTCCTCGGCGTCCCCAAGGACGCCACCGAGGCCGAGATCAAGAAGGCGTACCGGAAGCTCGCCCGCGAGTTCCACCCGGACGCCAACAAGGGCAACACCAGGGCCGAGGAGCGCTTCAAGGAGATCTCCGAGGCGAACGACATCCTCGGTGACCCCAAGAAGCGCAAGGAGTACGACGACGCCCGCGCGCTGTTCGGCAACGGCGGGTTCCGCCCGGGGCCGGGCGCGGGCGGCGGCACGTTCAACTTCGACCTGGGCGACCTCTTCGGAGGCACCCAGGGCGGGGCCGGCGGCTTCGGCGGCGGTCTCGGTGACGTCTTCGGGGGCCTGTTCAACCGCACCGGCACCGGTGGCCCCGGCGCCGGCACGCGGACCCAGCCGCGGCGCGGCCAGGACGTCGAGTCCGAGGTGACCCTCAGCTTCACGGAGGCCATCGAGGGCGCGACGGTCCCGCTGCGGATGTCCAGCCAGCAGCCCTGCAAGGCCTGTTCGGGCACCGGCGACAAGAACGGCACACCGCGCGTGTGCCCGACCTGCGTCGGCACCGGCCAGGTGGCCCGGGGCTCCGGCGGCGGCTTCTCGCTGACCGACCCCTGCCCGGACTGCAAGGGCCGCGGCCTGATCGCGGAGAACCCCTGCGACGTCTGCAAGGGCTCCGGACGCGCCAAGTCCTCGCGGACGATGCAGGTCCGCATCCCGGCCGGGGTGTCGGACGGGCAGCGCATCCGGCTGCGCGGCAAGGGCGCTCCGGGCGAGCGGGGCGGCCCGGCGGGCGACCTGTACGTGGTCGTCCACGTCAAGGACCACCCCGTCTTCGGCCGCAAGGGCGACAACCTCACCGTCACCGTCCCGGTCACCTACGCCGAGGCCGCCCTCGGCGGCGAGGTCCGCGTCCCGACCCTGGGCGGACCGCCGGTCACGCTGAAGCTGCCGGCGGGCACGCCCAACGGCCGCACGATGCGCGCCCGGGGCAAGGGCGCGGTCCGCAAGGACGGCACCCGCGGCGACCTCCTGGTCACCGTCGAGGTGAGTGTCCCCAAGGACCTGACGGGGAAGGCTCGTGACGCGCTCGAGGCGTATCGCGAGGCGACCGCGGACGAGGATCCGCGGGCGGAGCTGTTCCAGGCCGCGAAGGGAGCTTGATGGGGATGGACGGTCGTCGACGCAATCCGTATGAACTGACCGAGGACACCCCGGTCTACGTCATCTCGGTGGCGGCCCAGCTCTCCGGTCTGCACCCGCAGACCCTGCGCCAGTACGACCGCCTCGGCCTGGTCTCCCCGGACCGCACGGCCGGGCGCGGCCGGCGCTACTCGGCCCGCGACATCGAACTGCTCCGCCAGGTGCAGCAGTTGTCGCAGGACGAGGGCATCAACTTGGCCGGAATCAAGCGCATCATCGAACTGGAGAACCAGGTCGCCGCGTTGCAGTCCCGCATAGCGGAGCTGTCGGACGCGCTGGAGGGCGCGGCCACGGCGATGCGCCAGCGGGAGGCGGCGGTGCACGCGTCGTACCGGCGCGACCTGGTCCCGTACCAGGAGGTCCAGCAGACCAGCGCGCTGGTGGTGTGGCGGCCCAAGCGGCAGCAGCAGTCCCCGGACTGACTCCCCGGAAGGGCCCGGAGGTTCACGCGACCTCCGGGCCCTTTCGCGTGCCGCCGCTCCGTCAGAGGCCGTATGACCGGCGGGCGGAGACCGTGTGAAAGTGGCCGGAAGGTGATTCCGCTCCGTCTTCACCGTGGCTGCGGAGCGTGGTGTTGTCATCTCGTTAAGTGGTTCCGCTTGACGGTGGGGGGCGGCGACGCGTTGGCTTTTCAGTCACCTGGGTTGCAATGCGGCCCCCGCGTCCGGAAGGCACCAGAAGTGAGCTCCTGCATCCGCCGTATCGCCATATCCGTGGCCGCGTCCACGATGACCGTTTCGCTGGCCGGCTGCGGAATGCTGGGCGCGTCGGACAGCAGCGACGACGCGAGCCCGTCCAAGGGCGACGACATCACGGTGGGCCTGCTGCTCCCGGAGACGGAGAACACGCGCTACGAGCAGTTCGACCACCCCATCTTCGAGAAGAAGATCTCCTCCCTGACCGGGGGCAAGGGCAAGGTCGCGTACGCCAACGCCGAGGCGGACGAGAAGAAGCAGACGGCGCAGATGCAGAAGATGATCGACGACAAGGTCGACGCGATCGTCCTCGACGCCGTGGACGCGCACGCCATCGCGCCCAGCGTGCGGAAGGCCAAGGACGCGGGCATCCCCGTCATCGCCTACGACCGGCTGGCCGAGGGCCCGATCACCGCCTACATCTCCTTCGACAACGAACTCGTCGGCGAGGTCCAGGGACGCTCCCTCGTCGAAGCGCTCGGCGACTCCCGCCGCTCGGCGAAGATCGTGATGATGAACGGCTCGCCCACCGACCCGAACGCCAAGCAGTTCAAGGCCGGCGCGATGTCCGAGCTGAACGGCAAGGTGACGATCGCCCGGTCCTACGACACCAAGGACTGGAAGCCGGACAACGCCGAGGCGAACATGGCCGAGGCGATCAAGGAGCTCGGCAAGAACAACATCGCCGGGGTCTACTCCGCCAACGACGGTGTGGCGGGCGGCGTCATCAAGGCCCTGGAGGACGCGGGCGTCACCGACCTGCCGCCGATCACCGGTCAGGACGCGGAGCTGGTGGCGGTCCAGCGGATCGTCTCGGGCGAGCAGTACATGAGCGTCTACAAGTCCTACCCGCAGCAGGCGGAGAGCGCCGCGGAGATGGTCGTGGCGCACATCCAGGGCCGGGACATCCAGTTCGACGCGCTCACCCGCGAGCGGGTCGACAGCCCCACCCAGCAGGGCGTCCCCGCGCAACTGGTGCCGGTCGTCGCGCTGACCAAGGGCAACATCGAGGAGACCGTGGTGGCCGACGGCTTCTACAAGGTCTCCGACATCTGCACGGCCGAGTACAAGGACGACTGCTCGGAGATCGGGCTCAAGTAGCCCGCGCCCACCGCCGGTGATACCGGGGCGAAGCGGAGCGCCCGGGGCGCCGGCCGCCGCTGAGCCGTGTTGCGGAGCCGATCGACGCCGCGCATAGTTGCGCTGCGGAAGGAGCCGGAAACCGGGGGTGGGATGGGCGATGGCCGGGCACGGGGCGCAGGAGCATCCACACGGTGCCGACCGGCTCTGCGCGCCCGGGGACCGCGTGTACTCCCGTGCCGTGCGAAGCGGCCGGGTGCCGCGCCGGGACGCGGAACAGGTGCCCTGTCTGCTGGAGCTGGCCCTGCTGCACCCCGACCCCGACGACATGGACTGGCTGGTGCCGACCTCCCCGCAGGAGGTCATGGCCCGGCTGCTGCGGGACGTGTACGACGAGGTGAGTGCGAGTCAGCGGCGGGTGGGCTCGGCGGTGGCGGCGTTCGACCGGTACGCGGGTCTGGGCCGCGAGATCCGGACGCAGGCCGGTACGGAGGGCACGGCGATCCGGGTCCTGGACGGGCTGGGCCGGATCCAGGCCGCGATGGACGAGGCCACGCAGGCGTGCACGACGGAGGTGCTCACCGTGCAGCCGGGCGGCATCCGGCGTGAGCACGAGCTGTCGGAGGGGCTGCACCGGGCGCTGGCACTGCGGGCGCGGGGGGTGCGGATGCGGGACCTCTACACGCACGTGGCCCGGCACGGGCAGGGGCTGCTCAACTACCTGGAGCTGATGGGGGACGCGGTGGAGGCCCGCACCCTCGACGAGGTCGTGGACCGGCTGATCCTCTTCGACCGCACGGTGGCCTTCATCCCGGCGAATCCCGACCGCACGATGGCGCTGGAGCTGCGGCACCCCGCGCTGGTCGCCTACTTCGTCACCGTCTTCGAACGCCTGTGGCGCCTGGCGATCCCCCTGACCGCGCCGCTGCCCGACACCGGCTTCGAGGGCATCTCCCACCGTGAGCAGTCCATCGCGGCGCTGCTGGCGGAGGGGCACCAGGACGCGGTGATCGCGGAGCGGCTGGGGATCAGCGTCCGTACGGCGCGGGCGCACATCGCCCGGCTCTCGGAGACCCTGGGCGCGGTCAGCCGGACCCAGCTCGGGGTGCGCATCGCCCAGGCCGGTCTGGACGCCGCCCCCCGCGGCGCCTCCGTCAGTGCTCCTGGTCCAGAATCCCCGACCGCCCGATGAGGTAACCGAGCTGGGCCCGGCTCTCGCTGCCGAGCGTGGCGGCGAGCTTGGCGATGTGCTCACGGGCGGTGCGGACGTTCATCCCGAGCCGGTCGGCGATGTCGGCGTCGGTGTGCCCTTCGACGAGGAGGGCGGCGATGGCGCGCTGGCGGGGGGTGATGCCGTTGAGCGTGGGCCGGCGCACGGCCTGGGGGTGCATGGGGGTGGCGAGGTGCCACAGGCGGTCGAAGGTGTTGGCGAAGTAGGCGACCAGGGCGGGGTGGCGTACCTCGAGGGCGAGGGAGCGGTCGGGGCTGGCGGGGATGAAGGCCACCGTGCGGTCCACGACGATGAGGCGCTCGGTGATCTCGTCGAGCGTGCGGGCCTGCACGTCCCCGGTCAGCCGCTCGTAGCGGGCGCGCGCGTAGGGGGCGTGGCGGACGGTGTGCTGGTAGAGCGCGCGGATGCGGGCGCCGCGGTCGAGGAACGCCTGGTCGCGTTCCATGGCGGCTTCGTGGACCTCGGGGTGCCTGGAGAGGTGCGGGTCGTAGGGCTGGATGGCGAGCAGTTCGGTCCTGGCCTCGGCCATCGCCTCGGCGATGGCGCGGGTGGTGCGCTCCTTGCCGCTGAGGATCCTGAGGGAGGGGGTGTCCTCGCTCGCCGGGCGCTGCGCGCCCAGGCGCAGGAGGGGCTCGAAGACATCGGCGATGCGCTGCCCCCGCCGGCGTTCGTCCGCGATGCGGTCCTCCGAGAAGCGCAGCAGCCGTTGCAGGGCGACGGCGGGTGCCACCGGCTCCAGCCGGTCCAGGTCGTCGACGGCGGGGTGCAGGAGGCCGGTGTCGACGACGCACGGCGCCGGTCCCGCCGCGGTGCTCGGGAGGTGCCCTTCGCGCAGCGCTCGGGCGTACAGCTCGACACCGGTCTCGCACAGCTCTTCCGCGTCATGACGGTGGGCCTCGTCGGTCACGGGCGACCATCCCCTCCCAGGCTCCCGTGCTGCTCGTCGAGGATCCCCGACTGGGCGATGAGGTAGCCGAGCTGGGCGCGGCTGCCGCTGCCCAGGGCGTTGGCCAGCTTGGCTATGTGCGCCCGGCACGTGCGGACGTTCATCCCCAGGCGCCGGGCGATGGCCTCGTCGACGTGCCCCTCGACCAAAAGCTTGGCGATGGAGTACTGGATGTCGGTGATGCCGCCGGGCGCGGGCTCGTAGGGGGCGCCGGCGCTCAGCGGGACGGACCGGCTCCACATGAACTCGAAGACCTTGATCAGGTACCGCACCAGGCCGGGGTTGCGGATCTCCAGGGCGACCTGCTGGTCGTCGCGGGTGGGGATGAACGCGACGGTCTCGTCGCAGACGATGAGGCGCTCCACCACCTCGTCGATCGTGCGGTACTCCGCCTTGCCGGCCGCGAGCTGGGCCACGTAGGCCAGCTTCTGCGGGCTGTAGCGGGCCGTGTGCTGGTAGAGGGTGCGGATCCGTACTCCGCGCTCGATCAGCGGCCTGTCTCGTTCGAGTCCCTGGGCCAGGCTCCGTTCGGAGAAGCGGTCGTCGCTCGGCTGTATCGTCAGCATCTCCGTCTGGCACTGGGTGGTGGCCAGGTTGAGAGCCGTGTTGATGCGGTCGCTGCCCTCCAGCACGGTGATCGAGTGTTCGCTGGTCACCGAGCGGGCGGCGAGGGCCATGAACGGTTCGAACGCGTCCGCGAGCTGTACGGAGAGCTGGCGTCGTTCCGTGATGTCCCGCTCGATGGGGTGCAGGCGCTGGGCCAGTGCGACGGCGGGCGGCACGGGGCACAGCCAGTCGACGTCGTCCGGATCCGGCTGGAGGAGCGCGAACTCCATCAGGCAGGGGGCGGCTTCCACGTCCGCCCTGGCGATCCGGCCCCTGCGCAGGGCATCTGTGTAGAGCCGGGTTCCTTCGTCGCACAGTTCGGTCACCGCATGGGGATGCGCCGCCTTAGTCCGATTCGCCACGAAATCTCCACCCCCCAGGGTCCTGAATATGCAGGAACATGATGCACCGATTGTGTGGCCATGACGTGTGGGAATGAGCCATCGTCTTACCTGACGGGGGAAGAGGAGACTTACGAGTGAGGACGAAGCCGACCATGCGCAAGAGACTGGTTCGCTCGCTGCTTACTGCCGCCCTCTTTGCCGTCGCGGCCTTCGGAGCGGTGAGCGGTCACTCCGACGCGAACAGCGACATTCAGGCGGACAGTCATTGGCCGTCGGGCGTTGCGATCGCGGGAGACTGACGTGACGACTCCACCCGACGACCGTTCCTTCCGACGCGAGATGGCGACCGCCTACCGCTCCGGCTGGCACTTCATCGACCTGGTCACCGCGATCCCGCATCCCGGTGACTCCCTGATGGTGACGGTCTTCGGGGAGCCGGTCGTCGTCACGCTGGACGATGACGGCGACGTACGGGCGTACCGGTGTCTGCGGCGGCCTCGGGGGGCGCCGCAGCCCGTACGGTGTGCCATCCGGTACGGAATGATCTTTGTGAACCTGGACCAGAGGGACCACCGGCTCGCCGAGCCGGACCCCTCCGAAGTGAGGACCATCTCGGCCACCCCCCGCAGTGCCTGACGCGATTCCCCCGTCGTAACAGATCGCTCAGGTGCTTCCCCCCGGCAGCGGCGTCACCGTGACCTGAACACGGTGACGCCGCTGTCGTTTGTGCGGAGATCCGCGGGTTTCACCCTCTTCCGAGCCTGGCCGAAAAGCCCCTCGCGCGACCGGGCCGGCGAAGCGCCGGTCCGAAGGCGCCGGCCCGGTGGACCGCCTGTCGCGGGGTACTCCCTGACCGTCTCGACGTCTGTCCGCACCCGGGGGTGCCGTGCCACTCCCGCCTTGAGTGGAATAGACTCAACTTTGTGCACGTTGTGCGAGTCAGCACTGGGAGACACGACCGACGGCCGAAGCGCTAGGAGGAGAGCCAGACAGTGGACGCCGAGCTGACCAACCGGAGCCGGGACGCGATCAACGCGGCCAGCAACCGGGCCGTGACCGAGGGGCACGCCGACCTCACCCCCGCCCACCTGCTCCTGGCTCTGCTCCAGGGGCAGGACAACGAGAACATCACCGACCTGCTCGCCGCCGTCGAGGCCGACCTCGCGGCCGTGCGCTCCGGCGCCGAGCGCATCCTCGCCGGGCTGCCCAGCGTGACCGGGTCCACGGTCGCGCCGCCGCAGCCCAACCGTGAGATGCTCGCCGTGGTCGCCGACGCCCAGGCCCGGGCCCGGGAACTCGGGGACGAGTACCTCTCCACCGAGCACCTGCTCCTCGGCATCGCCGCGAAGGGCGGCGCGGCCGGCGAGGTACTGGAGGGGCAGGGTGCCGGTGCGAAGAAGCTGCAGGACGCCTTCCGCAAGGCGAGGGGAGGACGCCGGGTGACCACCGCCGACCCCGAGGGCCAGTACAAGGCGCTGGAGAAGTTCGGCACCGACTTCACCGCCGCCGCGCGCGAGGGCAAGCTCGACCCCGTCATCGGACGGGACCACGAGATCCGGCGCGTCGTGCAGGTGCTGTCCCGCCGCACCAAGAACAACCCCGTCCTCATCGGCGAGCCCGGCGTCGGCAAGACCGCCGTCGTCGAGGGGCTCGCCCAGCGGATCGTCAAGGGCGACGTGCCCGAGTCCCTGAAGGGCAAGCGGCTGGTCGCGCTGGACCTCGGCGCGATGGTCGCCGGCGCCAAGTACCGGGGCGAGTTCGAGGAGCGGCTGAAGACGGTCCTCGCGGAGATCAAGGACTCCGAGGGCCAGATCATCACCTTCATCGACGAGCTGCACACCGTCGTGGGCGCCGGTGCGGGCGGTGACTCCGCCATGGACGCCGGGAACATGCTGAAGCCCATGCTCGCCCGCGGTGAGCTGCGCATGGTCGGCGCGACGACCCTCGACGAGTACCGGGAGCGGATCGAGAAGGACCCCGCCCTGGAGCGCCGGTTCCAGCAGGTGCTGGTCGCCGAGCCGACCGTGGAGGACTCCATCGCGATCCTGCGCGGGCTCAAGGGCCGCTACGAGGCCCACCACAAGGTGCAGATCGCGGACAGCGCGCTGGTGGCCGCCGCGACGCTCTCCGACCGGTACATCACCTCCCGCTTCCTGCCCGACAAGGCCATCGACCTCGTCGACGAGGCCGCCTCGCGGCTGCGCATGGAGATCGACTCCTCCCCGCTGGAGATCGACGAGCTCCAGCGTGCCGTCGACCGGCTGAAGATGGAGGAGCTGGCGCTGGACAAGGAGACCGACCCGGCCTCCCGCGAGCGCCTGGAGCGACTGCGCCGCGACCTCGCCGACAAGGAGGAGGAGCTGCGCGGCCTCAACGCCCGCTGGGAGAAGGAGAAGCAGTCCCTCAACCGGGTCGGTGAGCTGAAGGAGAAGCTCGACGACCTGCGCGGGCAGGCCGAACGCGCCCAGCGCGACGGCGACTTCGACACCGCCTCCAAGCTGCTCTACGGCGAGATCCCGGCCCTGGAGCGGGACCTGGAGGCCGCCTCCGAGGCCGAGGAGGAGGTCGCCCGGGACACCATGGTCAAGGAGGAGGTCGGCGCCGACGACATCGCGGACGTCGTCGCCTCCTGGACCGGCATCCCCGCCGGGCGCCTGCTGGAGGGCGAGACGCAGAAGCTGCTGCGCATGGAGGACGAGATCGGCAGGCGGCTCATCGGGCAGGGCGAGGCCGTGCGGGCCGTCTCCGACGCCGTGCGGCGCAGCCGGGCCGGGATCTCCGACCCCGACCGTCCCACCGGGTCCTTCCTCTTCCTCGGCCCGACCGGTGTCGGCAAGACCGAGCTGGCCAAGGCGCTCGCCGACTTCCTCTTCGACGACGAGCGGGCCATGGTCCGCATCGACATGTCGGAGTACGGCGAGAAGCACAGCGTCGCCCGGCTGGTCGGCGCCCCGCCCGGATACGTCGGCTACGAGGAGGGCGGCCAGCTCACCGAGGCCGTGCGGCGGCGGCCGTACTCGGTCGTGCTGCTGGACGAGGTGGAGAAGGCGCACCCCGAGGTCTTCGACATCCTGCTCCAGGTGCTGGACGACGGGCGCCTCACCGACGGGCAGGGCCGCACCGTCGACTTCCGCAACACGATCCTGGTGCTCACCTCCAACCTGGGCAGCCAGTACCTGGTCGACCCGCTGACCGGCGAGGAGGAGAAGAAGGAGCAGGTCCTGGAGGTGGTCCGGGCGTCGTTCAAGCCGGAGTTCCTCAACCGGCTCGACGACCTCGTGGTCTTCTCGGCGCTCAGCAAGGAGGAGCTGAGCCGGATCGCGCGGCTCCAGATCGACGCGCTCGCCCGGCGGCTCGCCGAGCGCCGCCTCACCCTGGAGGTCACCGACGAGGCCCTGTCGTGGCTCGCCGACGAGGGCATGGACCCGGCGTACGGCGCCCGCCCGCTGCGCCGCCTCGTGCAGACCGCGATCGGCGACCGGCTCGCCCGGGAGATCCTCTCCGGCGAGATCAAGGACGGCGACACGGCCCGTGTCGACCGCTTCGGCGACGACCTGATCGTGGGCCCGGCAGTGAGCGGCAAGACGCTGTAGCCCCCGCGGCGCCGTGCGCGGCCCGTCACCCCTCGGTGGGTGGCGGGCCGCCGCGCGTCACACGGTGAACGCGGAGAACCGCACCAGGGCGGTGCCGCCCTCCTCGTACGCCACGCTCACCTGGACGGCGTCGGCGTCCACGGCGTCCGGCAGGCCCTGCGCGTAGCCCAGATCCAGACACAGATCCGCCGCGTCGTCCGCGCAGAACTCCGTCTCGGGTTCCGGGGCATCCGGATAAGTGTGCGCGAGCCAGCCCCTGACCTGAGCGCCCGGCATCCGGAAGGCCGCGCCGTAGTGGATGTCCTGCCAGCCCTGCCGGGTGCACTCCCCGACCGGCGCGGCGTCGGCCGGGAGCGCCGCCCCGCCGAAGCGCAGGGCCTCCGGGCAGGGCACCTGTTCCGGTCCTCCGCCGAGGGGGTACTCGGAGTCGGACAGCACGATGGACACGAAAGCGACGAGAAAGGGAAGCAGGACGAGCGCCGGCAGCGACACGAGGGCCGCGAACAGCCACCACCTGGTCCGCCCCGGGGACGCCTGGGCGCCTCCCGCGGGCCGTGCCGTCGTGTTCCGTGTGCGCCTCATGCCCCGCCTCCGTCCGCCCGGCCTCCACCCGACCGGCCGGATCATGTCAGCCCACGGCTTACAGGCACCCGGCGGGCTTGCCACGCCCCTCCCCGCATGGGGGAGGATGGCCAGATCCGTACGAAGGGAAAATCACGGTGAGCATCGACCCGTCCTCGATTCCGAACTTCGGGGGCCAGCCCGAGCCGCAGCCCCAAGGGCCGGCGGGCCCCGTCGTCCCGGATCAGGACCTCGTGAAGCAGCTCCTGGAGCAGATGGAGCTCAAGTACGTCGTCGACGACGAGGGTGACCTCGCGGCGCCGTGGGAGCAGTTCCGTACGTACTTCATGTTCCGTGGCGAGGGTGAGCAGCAGATCTTCTCGGTGCGGACGTTCTACGACCGTCCCCACCAGATCGACGACAAGCCGCAGCTCCTGGAGTCCCTCGACGACTGGAACCGGCGCACCCTGTGGCCCAAGGTGTACTCCCACACCCACGACGACGGCACCGTCCGCCTGATCGGTGAGGCGCAGATGCTGATCGGCATGGGTGTCAGCCTGGAGCACTTCGTCTCCTCGACGGTGAGCTGGGTGCGCGCCGCCATCGAGTTCGACCGCTGGCTGGTCGAGCAGCTCGGCCTGGAGCAGGAGATCAACGAGGCGGACAAGCCCGAGGACGAGGGCGGCGAGTAGTCCGCCCCCGCGTACCGGGAGCCCGGCCGGGCACCGACCGCCACCAGGGGTCGGTCGCCGGGGCCGGGCTCTCGCCGTTCCGCCCGGTTCCCTCAGCCCGCCAGTGCCTTCAGCCGCCGTACGGCCTCCTCCAGGACCGGCGTCCTCTTGCAGAACGCGAACCGGACGAAGGGGGCGCCCGCCTCCCGGTGGTCGTAGAAGACGGCGTTGGGGATGGCGACGACCCCGGCGCGCTCCGGCAGGGCGCGGCAGAAGGCGAAGCCGTCGCTCTCGCCGAGGGGGCGGATGTCGGTGGTGACGAAGTACGTCCCGGTGGGCCGGTAGACGCCGAAGCCCGCCTCCGCGAGGCCGGACGCGAGGACGTCCCGCCTGGCCCGCATGTCGGCGCGGAAGCCGGAGAAGTAGGAGTCGGGCAGCGCGAGGGCCTCGGCGACGGCGTACTGGAAGGGGCCCGCGCTGACGTAGGTCAGGTACTGCTTGGCCGAGCGGACCGCGGTGACCAGGGCGGGCGGGGCGGTGATCCAGCCGACCTTCCAGCCGGTGAACGAGAACGTCTTGCCGGCCGAGCTGATCGTCACCGTGCGCTCGCGCATCCCCGGGAAGCTCGCCAGCGGGATGTGCTCGGCGGTGTCGAAGACCAGGTGCTCGTAGACCTCGTCGGTCACGACCAGCAGGTCGCGCTCCACGGCCAGCTCGGCGACCGCCGCCAGCTCGGCGCGGGTCAGGACGGTGCCCGTCGGGTTGTGCGGGGTGTTGAGCAGCAGCAGGCGGGTGCGGTCGGTGACCGCGTCGCGCAGCTCCTCCAGGTCGAGGCGGAACGTGCCCTCGTGCGGGCGCAGGGTCACCGGCACCCGGGTGCCGCCCGCCATGGCGACGCAGGCCGCGTACGAGTCGTAGTACGGCTCCAGCGCGACGACCTCGTCGCCGGGCTCCACGAGGGCCAGCAGTGAGGCGGCGATGGCCTCGGTGGCGCCGGCGGTGACCAGGACCTCGGTGTCCGGGTCGTAGGAGAGGCCGTAGTGCCGCTGCTGGTGGGCGGCGACGGCGGTGCGCAGTTCGGGGACGCCCGGGCCCGGCGGGTACTGGTTGCCGCGCCCGTCGCGCAGCGCCCGTACGGCCGCCTCCCGGACCTCCTCGGGGCCGTCGGTGTCCGGGAAGCCCTGGCCCAGGTTGATCGCCCCGGTCGTCACCGCCAGGGCGGACATCTCGGCGAAGACCGTCGTCCCGAACTCGGCGAGCCTGCGGTTGAGGAAGGGGCGTGCGCTGGAGGTCATGGCGGCCATCCTGCGCCGAAGCTCTGGAGTTCCTCAACTCTGCTTTGGCGCGTGGCGCGTGAGGGCATCTCCCGTTCACGCGGCGAGCCGCACGGCGGACCGCGGGCAACGCGCTTCACGCACCACCGACTTCAAGAAGAGAGCGAGGCGCCCGACGGGGGGTTGCTTCGGGGGAACTTCCGGGCGAGAGCCCGGAGGAATCGGAAGGAGGGTGACGCCATGGTCTTCGGCATCATCCTGATCGTGATCATCGCCCTGGTCGCCGGAGGCATAGCCTCCGCACGGCGGGGACGGAGCAGCGTGCGGGCAGGCCGGCGTTCGCGGTCGTCGAGCCGCGGCAGCGGCGGCGACAGCGGCAGCACGAGCTGGTGGGCCGGCGGGGGAGACAGCGGCTCCACCTCGAGCTCGCACCACCACGGAGGCCATTCCTGCGGCGGAGGTTCTTCCTGCGGCGGCTCGTCCTGCGGAGGCGGGTCGTCCTGCGGGGGCGGCGGATGCGGTGGAGGTAGCTGACACGGGGCAGCTAGCTCCCCCAGGGGGAACCGCATCCGAGGGCGAGGGACCCGCGCCCGGGTCAGGGTCCCGCGCCCCCGCCGAGAGCGCCCGCCGGACATCACAACCGGCGGGCGCTCTCGCACACCGGCGCACGCCGAGCGGGCCGGGTGTGCGCGGCGGTTGAACAGGTGAGCTGTGGAGCCCCCCGAGGGATGGAAACCCAGGGAAGTTGGGTAAAAAAGGTGTGGTGGCGCCACAGTTCGTGATTCGCTCTCGTCATCAACGCAGCCCGCGGGACGATCTGTTGACCCCCCTCCTGACCGGCCGAACGGGCTGACGGGGCCGCATCCCCGACAGTGACCGGGGCGAGCGGGCCCCACACCTTCCTCTCCTTGTGTGCTTGCGGAGCCAATCCATGCTCACGACCCTGAACACCGCCTACACCGACACGCGTGCCACTGACCTGGCCTGGGCGCTGGGGCGCGAACCGCTGCCCGCGCTGGCCAGTCTCGATCTCGAACTGATGGGGGCCAAACTGCAGTTGAGACTCCTCGGCGCGTCCCACCAGGTCCTGCTGGAGGAGGAGCGGGGGAGCTGCTCGGAGACGGTCGCGTGCATCGCGGGCAGCAGCACGCCCCTTCCGCTGGGCGTGGCCAAGCGGGTGGGCGACTGGGAGTACGAGTTCGCCGCGCGCGTGGAGCTGCTGACGCCGGGCTCCTTCGCGGGCCGCGCCCAGGAGCTGCTGGACCTGGTCTCCGACCATCCGCACGGGCTGGCCGGAGTCTTCCCGGGCAGCCCGCACGCCTTCACGGCGCTGCTCGCGCACCGGCACGAGGGACAGGTGCACTGGCGGACCTGGCACGCCTATCCGCAGGACGGCCAGCTAGTGGCGACCCGGACCCGGGTCGGCGTCCGGGTGCCGGCGGCGCGGCTCAGCCCGTCCGGGGTGTGAGGCGGATAAACCCGCGGGACGCCAAGGGCCGCGAGTTTCACACGTGTGGGTGACGAACTGCAACGGGGGTGTGACGTAACGTCACCTCGTGATCGAACCGCACGCTCCCGCACCGCCCGGCTCGGCGCCGCCCCGGGAGGACGCGGACCGGCCGGACGGCACGGGCGGCCGGGGCCCGGAGGGCGGCCCGGGCACGGGCGGCCGGGGCCCCGAGGACGGCCCGCCGAGCGCCGGCACGGGGACGGTCCCCCTGCCCGTCCGTCCCGCCACCGGGCGGTTCCTGGTGCTCGCGGGGGTCTTCGTCTGCGCGGCCTGCGGACTCGTGTACGAGCTCGAACTCGTCGCCCTCGCCTCGTATCTGATCGGCGACTCCGTCACCCAGGCGTCCGTCGTCCTGTCCGTCATGGTCTTCGCCATGGGCATCGGCTCGCTCGCCGCCAAGCGGATGCGCCGGTTCGCGGCGGCCGGGTTCGGCGCGCTGGAGGCGGTCCTCGCCCTGGTCGGCGGCTCCAGCGCCATGGCCCTGTACGCCGTCTTCGCCTGGACCGGAGGCTGGGGCGGGCTGTGGTCCGACGGGCCGCGCTTCCTGCTGGTCGCCTTCTCCCTCACCATCGGCCTGCTGATCGGCGCCGAGGTGCCGCTGCTGATGGAGCTGATCCAGCGCATCCGCCGCCAGGACGCGGGCGGCGCCGTCGCCGACCTGTTCGCCGCGGACTACGTCGGCGCCCTCGTCGGCGGCCTCGCCTTCCCCTTCGTCCTGCTGCCCTTCCTCGGCCAGCTCACCGGCGCGCTGCTCACCGGCACGGTCAACGCGGTCGTCGGCGCCGCCCTGGTCCTCGGCCTGTTCCGGCGGGACCTGACCCGCCGGGCGCGCCGGCTGCTGCTGATCGCCAACGCCGTGGTCCTGGCCGTCCTCGCCTCGGCGACCGTCCTCGCCGACGACTTCGAACGCGCCGCCCGCGAGGCGGTCTACGGCCAGGACGTCCGCGTCGCCGTCCGGACCGACGTGCAGGAGGTGGTGCTCACCGGCGACACCGACGGCCGGCCCCTCCAGCTCTTCCTGGACGGCCGGCTGCGGGCCGGCGGCGGCGACGAGCGCCGCTACCACGAGGCCCTGGTGCACCCGGCCATGACCGGGCCCCACGCGCGCGTGCTGATCCTCGGCGGCGGTGACGGCCTGGCCGCCCGCGAGGTGCTGAGCCGTCCGGGGGTGCGCCGCGTGGACGTCGTCGAGCTGGACCCGGGGCTCGCGGGGCTGGCCCGGCGGGACCCCGGCCTGTCCGCGCTGAACGAGCACGCCTACGGCGACCCGCGCGTCCACGTCACCACGGCGGACGCCTTCCGCTTCCTGCGCTCGACGCCCACGGCGACGTACGACGTGGTGGTCTCCGACCTGCCCGATCCGGGCCTCACGGCCAGCACGAAGCTGTACTCCCAGGAGTTCTACGGCCTGCTGCGGCGGGTGCTCGCGCCCGGCGGACGGCTGGTCGTGCACGCCGGACCGGTCACCTCTCGGCCCCGGGCGTTCTGGACGGTCGACTCCACGCTGCGCGCGGCCGGTCTGCGCACCGCGGCCTACCGCGTCGACGCCCGCCGCACCGACCGCACGGCCGGCGCCTCCCGCGCTCCCGGGGACTGGGGTTTCGTCCTCGCCGCCACCACGCCCCCCGCCCTGCGCCTCGACCCGGCGGCCCCCCGCCTCCACACCCTCACCGGACGCTCCCTCACGGCCGCCGCCCGGGCCGCGGACCGTACCCGCGTGCCCGGCCTGCCGCCGTCCACGCTGGTGCACCCCCGGTACTGACCCCGCCGGGCCGCCCCGGGCGCCGGTGCGGCGACGGCCCCGCCTCCTGCGGCCGAGCCGGGCCCGGACGGGAGGGGCGGCGTACGGGGCGGCGCCGGGCGGCGGACGACTTTGCCCCGACAGGGGGTGCGCGGGGCGCCCGCTGGGTAGGCTGCGCTGACATGGAGCATGAGGTGTTCGTTCCGGTTCCGGCCGAGCGGCTCAGGGACGTACTGGCCGACCCCCACCGGGTCGCCCGGGCGGTTCCGGGGCTCCAGCAGGACGCCGGCGCCGAGCCCGTCGCGGGCCGGCTGAAGGTGCGCGTCGGCGGTCACTCCATCACCTACCGGGGCTCCCTGCGCCTGTCCGCGCGCGACGACGGGACGTACGCGGTCGACGGCGACGCCACCGAGTCGCGCGGCGCGGGCACGGTCACGCTCGCGCTGACGCTCCGCGTGCGGGACGGCGAGGAGGGCTCGACCCTCGTCTTCGGCGGGACGGCCACCGCGGACGGACGCGTCACGGAGCTGCCGTCGGACGCGGTGGCGTCGGCGACGGCACGGCTGCTCACCCGGTTCGCGGAGAACCTGGGCGCGGCGGCGGCCGGGGACGGGCCGGCGGAACGGCCCCCGTCCTCCCCGACGGCGGCGGCGCCCGCCGCCCACACCTCCGTCTTCGACACCGAGATCCCCCCGTCCTCCCTCGACCCCTCCGCCGACGAGGACGAAGGGGGCGACGGGGACGAAGGCGACGGAGAGCGTGCGGAGGGCGGCGAGGGCGAGGCGGCCGGGGCCGCGGAACCCCCCGCCACCCCCGAAGGGGCCGAGCCTCCCGCCGAGGCCGCGCACGCGCGCCGCACGATGATCGGCCGCAGCGCCGAGGAGGTGGACCACGCCCCGCCGCGCGGCCGGTACGCGCCGGTCCCCGCGCCCCAGGCGGGCGGCGCCGGCACCTCCCTGCGCTGGGCAGCCCCGGCGGCGGCGCTGGCGGTGGCCTCGGCGATCGTGGTCGGCCGTGCCCTGCGCAGGCGCCACTGACGGCGGCCGCGCACAGCACCGCGCGAGCCGGCCGCCCCGCCCCGGCCGGCTGGGCCCGCCTTGATCACCCCAGTAGGGTCGTGGCGTGAGTAACGAACCCATCACGCTGACCGCGGGTGACGCGGAGGCGACCGTGCTGCCGGGCAACGGCGGACGGATCGGCGGGCTGCGCGTCGGCGGCACCGAGCTGCTCCGCCAGGGCGAGCGCTACGGCAGCTTCCCGATGGTCCCCTGGTGCGGCCGGATCCGCGAGGGCCGCTTCCAGGACGGCGCCGTCGTCCACCGGATGCCGCTGAACTCCCCGCCGCACGCCATCCACGGCACCGCGCGCGACGGTGCCTGGCGCACCGCCCGCGTCGCCGGCGACGAGGCCGTCATCACGTACGACCTGGTGGATCCCTGGCCCTACTCGGGCCGGGTCACGCAGGTGATCGCGCTCGCCGAGGACGCGCTGACGCTGACGATGTCCGTGGAGACGTACGACTCGTCGTTCCCGGCGCAGATCGGCTGGCACCCGTGGTTCAACCGCACTCTCGACGGCGCGGACGGCGCCGGCGTGGTCATCGGCTTCGACGCCGCCTGGCAGGAGGAGCGCGGCGAGGACCATCTGCCCACCGGCAACCGGATCGACCCGCAGCCGGGGCCGTGGGACGACTGCTTCGGCATGCCGGACGGCGTCGACGTCACCCTGACCTGGCCCGGGCGCCTGGAGCTGAAGGTGACCAGCCCCGAGCGGTGGGTCGTGGTCTACGACGAGCAGGAGGCCGCCGTCTGCGTCGAGCCGCAGACCGGCCCGCCCAACGGGCTGAACACCCTGCCGCGCCTGGTCACGCCCCTGGAGCCGCTGGAGGCCACGACGACCTGGAGCTGGCGACGCCTTTAAGCTGGCGTACATGACGGAAGCACGTGCGGCGCTGCTGCAGCAGATCAAGGACAAGGCCGTGGTGCACGGCAAGGTGACCCTCTCCTCGGGTCTGGAGGCCGACTACTACGTCGACCTGCGCCGCGTCACGCTCGACGGCGAGGCGGCGCCGCTGGTCGGACAGGTGCTGCTCGACCTGACCGCCGACCTCGACTTCGACGCGGTGGGCGGCCTGACCATGGGCGCCGACCCGGTCGCCGCGAGCATGCTGCACGCGGCCGCCGCCCGGGGCCGCAGGCTGGACGCGTTCGTCGTCCGCAAGGCCGCCAAGGCGCACGGGCTGCAGCGGCGCGTCGAGGGCCCGGAGATCAAGGGCCGCCGCGTCCTGGTCGTCGAGGACACCTCCACCACCGGCGGCTCCCCGCTGACCGCCGTCGAGGCCGTGCGCGAGGCCGGTGCCGAGGTCGTGGCCGTGGCGACGATCGTCGACCGGGCCACGGGCGCCGCCGAGAAGATCCGCGAGGGCGCCGGGGTACCGTACCTGTTCGCGTTCGGCAAGGACGAGCTGGGCCTGGACTGACGCCGGGCCGGGACGGGCCGAGGTCCACTCGGACTATCCCGCTTCGTCTGGAAAGATGGGGCCGACGATGACGTCGCACCCAAGGTTCAGGTCAGGGCCGTAAGAGCCGTACCGATGCGTACGGTGCCCACCCGCACATACAAGGAGCGGACAGATGCCCATCGCAACTCCCGAGGTCTACAACGAGATGCTGGACCGGGCGAAGGCAGGAAAGTTCGCCTACCCGGCCATCAACGTGACCTCTTCCCAGACGCTGCACGCGGCCCTGCGCGGCTTCGCGGAGGCGGAGAGCGACGGCATCGTCCAGATCTCCACCGGCGGCGCCGAGTTCCTGGGCGGTCAGCACAGCAAGGACATGGTCACGGGCGCCGTCGCCCTGGCCGAGTTCGCGCACATCGTCGCCGAGAAGTACGACGTCACGATCGCGCTGCACACGGACCACTGCCCGAAGGACAAGCTCGACGGGTACGTGCGTCCGCTGCTCGCCGTCTCCGAGGAGCGCGTCAGGGCCGGCCGCAACCCGCTGTTCCAGTCCCACATGTGGGACGGCTCGGCCGAGACCCTGGCCGACAACCTCGCCATCGCGCAGGAGCTGCTGGAGCGCGCCCGCGCCGCGAAGATCATCCTCGAGGTCGAGATCACCCCGACCGGCGGCGAGGAGGACGGCGTCTCCCACGAGATCAACGACTCCCTCTACACCACGGTCGACGACGCGGTCCGCACCGCCGAGGCGCTGGGCCTGGGCGAGAAGGGCCGCTACCTGCTCGCCGCGTCCTTCGGCAACGTGCACGGCGTCTACAAGCCGGGCAACGTCGTCCTGCGTCCCGAGCTGCTCAAGGAGCTGAGCGAGGGCGTCGCCGCTAAGTACGGGCGGCCGGCCGACAGCAAGCCGTTCGACTTCGTCTTCCACGGCGGCTCCGGCTCCACCGAGCAGGAGATCGCGACCGCGCTGGACAACGGCGTGGTCAAGATGAACATCGACACGGACACCCAGTACGCCTTCACGCGTCCGGTGGCGGACCACATGTTCCGCAACTACGACGGCGTCCTGAAGGTCGACGGCGAGGTCGGCAACAAGAAGACCTACGACCCGCGCACCTGGGGCAAGCTGGCCGAGGCGTCGATGGCCGCCCGCGTCGTCGAGGCGTGCGGCCACCTGCGGTCGGCGGGCCAGAAGATCAAGTAACGGCCGCGAGCGCACCACGGGCCCGGCACTCCCCGCGGGGGTGCCGGGCCCTCGCACGTCCGCCCCCGGCATGGCGCAGACTTGTCCCCATGGCCATTCACGAGAACCTCCTCGGGGGACCGCCCCCGACCCACCTCCCCGACGAACCCGGGCCGCGCGAGCTGCTGGCCGGCGGAACGCCCGCCTCCGAGGTCGCCGCCACGTACCCGACGTCCTCGCTGGCCTGGGCCCGGCTCGCCGACGAGGCCTTCGAGCGGGGCGGCGTCGTGGAGTCGTACGCCTACGCCCGTACGGGCTACCACCGCGGGCTGGACGCGCTGCGCCGCAGCGGCTGGAAGGGCCACGGTCCGGTGCCCTGGGAGCACGAGCCCAACCGCGGCTTCCTGCGCGCCCTGCACGCCCTCGCCCGCGCCGCGCAGGCGATCGGCGAGAAGGAGGAGTACGAGCGCTGCACCCAGTTCCTGCAGGACTCCTCGCCGACGGCGGCCGAGGTACTGGGCTGACGGACCGCTCCGCAAGGCCCGCGACGGGCGGGCCTTGCGGTTTCCTGCGAGCATTGCGGAGGATGCCGTTGGGGACCGGGGCCCCGTGCCGGTAACGGCAGGGCGGACCGCTACCCGTAGTGCCATCAGGAGACAGAAATGTCCCACGACGCCCCGAATCTCGACTTCGAGGGCAGCACGCCGTACGAGGACTACGTCAAGGCGGACGTGCTCACCCACCTCCAGCACACCCTCTCCGACGATCCCGGAGAGATGGTCTTCCTGGTCACGACCCAGGTCATGGAGCTGTGGTTCACCGTCATCGTCCACGAATGGGAGACCGCGGCCCGCGCGCTGCGCGAGGACCGGACCGACGTCGCCACGGACGCGCTGAAGCGCTCGGTACGGGAGCTGGAGGCGCTGAACGCCTCCTGGACGCCGCTCGCGCAGCTCACCCCGGCCCAGTTCAACTCCTACCGGGGCGCCCTCGGCGAGGGCTCCGGCTTCCAGTCCGCGATGTACCGCCGGCTGGAGTTCCTGCTCGGCGAGAAGTCCGCGTCCATGCTCGTCCCGCACCGCGGCACCCCGCGCGTCCTCGCCGAGCTGGAGAAGGCGCTGCACGAGCCGAGCCTGTACGACGAGGTGGTCCGGCTGCTGGCCCGGCGCGGGTACGACATCCCGGACGCCGTGCTCCGGCGTGACGTCACCCAGAAGTACGAGGCGTCGCCCGAGGTGGAGGCCGCCTGGACGGCCGTCTACTCCGGCGATCAGAACGGCGAGCTGGCCCGCCTCGGCGAGGCGCTCACCGACGTCGCCGAGCTGGTGTGGCGCTGGCGCAACGACCACCTGGTCGCCACCCGCCGCGCGATGGGCGCCAAGACCGGCACCGGCGGTTCGGCCGGGGTGGCCTGGCTGGAGAAGCGGGCCCGCGGCAACGTGTTCCCCGAGCTGTGGACGGCGAGGTCGTATGTCTGAGCTGATGAGCGAGGCGGAGAGGCTGGACGCCGCCGACGGTCTGGCCGCGCTGCGCGAGCGGTTCGTCCTGGACGACGTGACCTACCTGGACGGCAACTCGCTCGGCGCCCTCCCGGCGCACGTCCCCGCACGCGTGGACGACGTCGTACGGCGCCAGTGGGGCGAGCTGCGCATCCGGTCCTGGGAGGAGAGCGGCTGGTGGACCGCGCCCGAGCGGATCGGCGACCGGATCGCCCCGCTGGTCGGCGCGGCGGCCGGGCAGATCGTGGTCGGCGACTCCACCAGCGTCAACGTCTTCAAGGCGGTCGTCGCGGCCGTGCGCATGGCGGGCGAGGGGCGGGACGAGATCGTCGTCGACGCCACCACCTTCCCCACGGACGGGTACGTCGCCGAGTCGGCGGCCCGGATGACGGGGTGCGCGCTGCGGCCCGTGACGCCGGCCGAGGTGCCGTCGGTACTGGGCGACCGCACCGCCGCGGTCCTCCTCAACCACGCCGACTACCGCACCGGCCGGCTGCACGACCTGCCCGCGCTCACGGCCGCCGTGCACGCGGCGGGGGCGTACGCCGTCTGGGACCTGTGCCACACCGCGGGTGCCCTGCCGGTGGGGCTGGACGAGCACGGCGTCGACCTGGCGGTCGGCTGCACCTACAAGTTCCTCAACGGCGGCCCCGGTTCGCCCGCGTACCTGTATGTGCGCCGTGACCTCCAGGACCGCTTCGACTCCCCGCTGCCCGGCTGGAACTCGCACGCCGAGCCCTTCGGCATGCGCCCCGGCTACGCCCCGGCCTCCGGTGCGGTGCGCGGCCGGGTCGGAACGCCGGACATCCTCTCCATGCTCGCCCTGGAGGCGGCCCTCGACGTGTGGGAGGGGGTGTCCGTCGAGGCGGTGCGCGCCAAGTCCCTCGCGCTGACGGACTTCTTCCTGCGCTGCGTCGGGGAGTACGTCCCCGAGGGGCGGGTCGAGTCCGTGACCCCGGCCGTGCACGCCGAGCGCGGCAGCCAGGTGGCGCTGCGCTGCGACGACGCGGGCGACGTCATGAAGCGGCTGATCGAGCGGGGTGTGGTCGGGGACTTCCGGGCCCCCGACCTGCTGCGCTTCGGCTTCACCCCGCTGTACCTCGGCTTCGCGGACGTGGAGCGGGCGGCGCGGGTGCTGGCGGAGGTTCTCGCGGAGGTCGTGCCGGAGGGCGGTTCGGTGGACGGTGCGGAGGGCCGCGCGGCGGGGGTGTGACGCGGGCGGTCCGGGACGGCCGGGGCGGCTTCGGCGGGGCGCGTGGGTGCGTGTCCCCGCCGGGGTCGGTGCCGGGGGTGGGGTGCGGGGGCGTGCGTCCGCCGGTGCCGGGGACGTGTCCGGGTCCGGGGTGGTGTGTTCGGGGGTGCTTCCGCACCGGCCTCGGGCGCGTGCTTCACCGGCCTCGGGTGATCCCGGGACACGTTCCGCCACGGCCGTGGCACACGTTCTCCACGGGACGTGGGACGCGCGCCTCGCGGGCCGTGTTCGCGCACGTCACTGGCCTGATAACGTCCCGCCGACGGCCGATTCCCCTTCCCGGCCCGCCAACAACGTTTCGTCGCTGAGAGGTTGGAGCATGCCGGACGCCGCCGCAGAACCGGGCACCGCTGCCGCGCGGAACGCCGCCGAGGAGAAATCGCTCCTCTCCCGTCCGGCGGTCGATCCCGACAGCAGCGCCGCGTACGGTGACCACCCGGACCAGGTGATCGACTTCTACGTCCCGCGCGGCGCGGCCGCACCGGGCACGCCCGCGCCGGTCGTGGTGGTTTTGCACGGAGGCGCGTGGCGGGCCCCGTACGACCGGCGCCACATCAGTCCGTTCGCCGGTTTCCTGGCGGAACGGGGCTTCGGCGTGGCCAGTGTGGAGTACCGGCGCGGCGCCGAGGGCGGGGGAGCGGACGACCCGGTCGCGGGGCGCTGGCCCGACACCTTCGACGACGTCGCCGCCGCGCTGGACGCGCTGCCCGGGCTGGCCCGCCGGCACCTGCCGGAGGCCGACACGCGCCGTACGGTGCTCACCGGCCACTCGGCGGGGGGCCACCTCGCGCTGTGGGCGGCGGCCCGGCACGTGCTGCCCGCCGGTGCCCCCTGGCGGCTGGACGGCCCGGCGCCGCTGCGCGGTGTGGTCGCGCTCGCGCCGATCGCGGACTTCGAGGTCGCCGGGAAGCTGGACGTGTGCGGGGGTGCGGCGCAGCAACTCCTGGGAGGCGCCGAGCACTTCGCGGAACGCCGTCCCTACGCCGATCCGGCGCTGCTGCTGCCCACCGGCATCGCGACCACGCTCGTGCAGGGCCGAGCCGACGCGGACGTCCCGCAGGCGGTCGCCGAGGCGTACGCCGACGCGGCGGCGAGGGCCGGTGAGGTGGTGGGCGTGACCCTGCTGGAGGACGTCGGCCACTTCCCGCTGATCGATCCGTCGGCGGACGCGTGCGCGGTGGTGGCGGAGGAGATCGCGCAGTTGGCGTGGTGAGGGGCCGTCAGCCCGTGGGGCCCCGGTGGGCCTCCGGTGGGTCGCGTGGGGCCCGGTGGGGGCCGGTGGGGGCGTCCCCGTCACACCCGTAATACCTGAGAGCTACTTCGCAGGTGAGCTCTCCGGCGTGACGCCGGTTACCCGCTCCGATTCATAACTTCCCTTCCATGAACGCCCGATGAGCGGGCGACAGGGAGGGGAGCGGCCATGGGGCCCGGTTCGGCGGCAGGTCGGCGACGGCGGGCGGGCAGATGGCGCAGGGCCGCGCCGGCCGCCCTCGTCTCGTGCGCGGTGGCGCTTCCGCTCTCCGCCGCTGCGCGCCCGGTCGTCCCCGCCCCGCCGCCCGCCGTGCTCGCCGCCCCGGCGGCGGACACCCTGACGGACGCGTACGCCGCCAACCGGGCCAACGCCGCTGAGGCGGCCCGGATGGCCGAGGCCCACGGCGACCGCCACCGCGCGGCGGCGGACCGTTCGCTGGCCGGACCGTCCCGGCAGCTCCTCGCCTTCGACGGCCGGGGCGCCGGCCTGGTCACGGAGGTCTTCGGCGACCTGGCCCACGCCGACCACGTCGCCGTGCTGGTCCCGGGCTCCGACACGGGCATCGACACCTACGGCCGGTTCCGCGCCGCGGCCCTCGCCCTGCACCGGCAGCTCGCCGCACAGGCGCCCGAGGGCACCCGCACGGCGGTCGTGGCCTGGCTCGGCTACGAGACGCCGGGCACCGTCAGCACCGCGGTGGCGACGACCGGCCGGGCCGACGAGGCCGCCCCCGGGCTGCGCGCCCTGGTGGACGATCTGCGCGGCGTCGTCGGACCACGGGCCGACATGGCTCTGCTGTGCCATTCCTACGGCTCGGTCGTCTGCGCCCGGGCCGCCGCCGGCCTGGACGTCACCGACATCGCCCTGGTCGGCAGTCCCGGCACCGGCGCCGACTCCGTCGAGGACCTGCGCACGGGCGCCCGCATCTGGGCGGCGCGGGGCGCCGACGACTGGGTCGAGCACGTGCCGCACCTCAGCGCCGGCCTGTTCGGCACCACCGTCGGCTTCGGCACGGACCCGGTCTCCCCGGCCTTCGGCGCCCGGGTCTTCGACGCCGGCGACGGCGGCCACAGCGACTACTTCGACGCCGGCTCCCTCTCCCTGACGAACCTGGCCCGGATCGCCCTGGGCGAGACCCCGGAGGTGACCCATGACTGACCCGGTACGACCGGCCCGGCCCGGTCTCCGGCACGCCCTGCGCGACGACGCCGTGCGGACCCCGGCGCGCGGCACGGCCGTCCGGCCCGCCCTGCGGCACGCCGCCGCCAGGATCGACGCGGCCACGCCCGCGAGCAGGGACCGCGCCGTCGACGCGCTGCGCGCCCTCGCCATCCTGGGTGTGGTCGTCGGCCACTGGCTGGTGACGGCCCTGGTCTCCGACGGCGGCGGGCTGCGCACGGCGAGTCCGTTGCAGCACCAGCCCTGGCTGGCCCCGGTCTCCTGGGCCTTCCAGACCCTCGCCGTGTTCTTCCTGGTCGGCGGGCATGTGGCCACGAGGGGCTGGGCGGCGGCCCGGCACCGGGGCACGCCGTACCGGCGGTGGCTGGCAGCCCGGCTGGGCCGGCTGTTCCGGCCGGTCGTGGCCGTCCTCACCCTGTGGACGGTGACGGCGACCCTGCTGTTCCTGACCGGCGCCGACCACGGCACGGTCCGCACCCTGGTCAAACTGGCCCTGTCCCCGCTCTGGTTCCTGCTGGTCTTCGCGGCGCTGACGGCCGCGACCCCGCTCCTGGCCCGGCTGCACCCGCTGTGGCCGCTGGCCGTCGTCCTCCATGTCGACCTGCTCCGCTTCGGGCTCGGCGGGCCCGCGTGGCTGGGCTGGGTCAATCTCGCCGCGGGCTGGGCGGTGCCCTACACCCTCGGCGCCGCCTGGACCCGGGGCGGGCTGGAGCACCGCCGGACGGGCTGGACCCTGCTCGCGGGCGGTACGGCGGCGACCGCGGCGCTGGTCGCCTGGGCGGGGTACCCGGCGTCGATGGTCGGCGTCCCGGGCGCCGCCGTCTCGAACCTCAACCCTCCGACGCTGGCCGCCGTGACCTTCGGGCTGGCGCAGTGCGGCCTCGCCCTGCTGCTGCGCGAGCGGCTGCGCCGGGCCCTGGGGCGGCCGGTGGCCTGGGCGGCGGTCGCGCTGGTCAACCTCTTCGCGATGACCGTGTTCCTGTGGCACCAGACGGCCATGATGGCGATTACTGCCACGGGGCTCCTCGCGGGCCGGCTGCCCGGGCTGCACACGCTCCCCGACGGGATGGACTGGGTCGCGGCCCGGCTCGTCTGGCTCCCGGTGTTCGCGCTGGCCCTGGGCGTCTGCTGGGCGGCCTTCCATTCCTTCGAGCGCGGGGACGGCCGGCGACGGTCGCGGGTCGTCCGCACGCACCTTCCGCAGGGCCGGGCGACGACGAAGGGGGCAGGCCATGTCTAGGCTGAGCGGCGTGACGCGAGGGGGGAGCCGGCGAACGGCCGTGGGCGGCAGGGCCGAGCGGGTGCTCAGGGTCCTGCACGACGACCTGTGGACCTGGCGGGCGGACCCGCTGCCGCCGTCGGTGTGGTTGCGCTGGTTCCCGCACGGGATCGTCTGCCTGGCCGCCCTGGGCGTGCTGCTCGGCGACGCGGCCCAGCTCAGTGACAACGGCCGGGTCGACCCGGGGTTCGGTTTCCTGATCGCCCTCGCGCAGGGCGGCGCGATGGCGTTCGCGCTGTCGCGGCCGGTCGCCGCGTGGTGGCTGTCGCTGGCGGCCATGCCGGTGGGGGCCTTCGCGGTGCGGGCCGAAATGATCCAGGACGGGGAGAAGTTCACCTGGCCCTGGCCGGTCGCCGGGATCATCGGGCACATGTGCGTCCTGCTGCTGCTCGCGCTGCGGGTCCGTACCCGGGTGTCCGCGGAGGCGCTGGCCCTGACCGCGCTCGCCACGTACGTCGTGCAGGGTGTGGTGGGCGCGCTGAACTACCAGCCGACCGGCCAGCTCGCCGTCATCTTGTTCGCGGTCGTCGTCGTGCTCGGCATCGCCCTGCGCGGCCGCCGGGAGGCCCGCACACAGCTCGCGGAGCAGACCTCGCTCACCGCCGAGGAACGCGCCCGGCGCACCCTGCTGGAGGAGCGCAGCCGGATCGCCCGCGAGCTGCACGACGTGGTCGCCCACCACATGTCGGTCATCTCCATCCAGGCCCAGGTGGCCCCCCACCTCGTGAAGGACCCGCCGGACGAGCTGAAGGAGAACCTGGCCGGCATCCGGGAGAACGCGCTGGAGGCGCTCACCGAACTGCGCCGCGTCCTCGGCGTGCTGCGCTCCGAGGATCCCGACGGGACCGACGTGAGCGGCGCGCCCGGCCTCGGCGGTACCGCCCGGCACGCCCCGCAGCCCACGCTGGACCGGCTCGACGCGCTGGTGGAGAACACCCGGGCCGCCGGACTGGCGGTGACCGTGGAGCACAGCGGCCGGCGTCGGCCACTGCCGTCCGGGGTGGAGCTGTCGGCGTACCGGATCGTCCAGGAGGCGCTGAGCAACGTCCTGCGGCACGCGCCCGGTGCGACGGCCCGGGTCCACCTCACGCACCTCCCGATCGGGCTGCGCGTCGAGGTCTCCAACACCCGCCCCGCGCGGACTCCCGCGCCCTCTTTGGGGGCGGGGCACGGGTTGCTCGGCATGAGGGAGCGCGTGGCGATGCTCGACGGCAGCCTGACGGCGCACCGGCTGCCGGACGGCGGGTACCAGGTGGCCGCCTTCCTCCCGGCGGACACCGCGGACAGCGCGGACGCCGGGGACACCGCGGACACCGTCGACGCGGCCGGCTCCGTCGACGTCCCCGACGCCGGAACGACCCCCGGCGCAGCCGCTGCCACCACCGGCGACCGCACCGCCCCTCACCCCGCCCCGCTCCCCACCGAGGACCACACGCCATGACCAGCGGCACCATCCGGGTACTGATCGCCGACGACCAGCAGATGGTCCGGCAGGGCTTCACCGTGCTGCTCAACACCCAGCCCGACATCGAGGTGGTCGGGCAGGCGGTCGACGGCCTGGACGCCGTGGCCAAGGTCGGCGAACTCGCCCCGGACGTCGTCCTGATGGACATCCGGATGCCCGAGCTGGGCGGCATCGAGGCCACCCGCCGGATCACCGAGGCGACACCGGAGATCAGGGTGCTGGTGCTGACCACCTTCGACCTGGACGAGTACGTGTACGAGGCGCTGCGGGCCGGCGCGTCCGGGTTCCTGCTGAAGGACGCCTCCGCCGACCAGCTCGCCGATGCGGTGCGGGTGGTGGCCGCCGGGGACGCGCTGCTCGCGCCGGGCATCACCCGGCGGCTGATCACCGAGTTCTCCCGGCTGAGCGACCGCCCCCGGGCCCCGCTGAAGGAGCGCGTCGGCGATCTGACCGAGCGGGAGACGGAGGTGCTCGCCCTGATCGCGCAGGGCCTGTCGAACGCGGAGATCGCCCAGCGGCTGGTCGTCGCCGAGCAGACGGTGAAGACGCACGTGGGCCGGATCCTGGTGAAGCTGGGGCTCAGGGACCGCACGCAGGCGGCGGTGTTCGCGTACGAGTCGGGCCTGGTGCGGCCCGCCGGGTACTGAACGAGGGCGCGGGGGGAGCGGGGTGGGACTCGTAGTACCTGAGACGGATGCCGGAGGACCCCTCTCACTGGTGACGACCGGGCCCCCGGCGGCGCCTACCGTTGCGAACGTGACCGAGACGACTCAGACGCCGACCACGCCGCTCGGCGACGAACGCGTGAAGCGCAGCCCCGAGTTCCGGGCGGCGATGGAACTGCTGGGCGGGCTGCGCGCGGACCTGATCCACGACGCCTTCGCGTACCGCCCGATGCCCGGGCTGGCCGCGGACGGCCCGGTGCTCCGCCGGCTCCCGGAGCGGCTGCGGCCGAGGGCGGCGCGGCTCCCCGCGGCCGTGGTGCTCACGATCGCGCTGGTGGCCTTCTTGGGGGGCGTGGTG
Source organism: Streptomyces sp. NPDC018947 (assembly GCF_044390505.1). Taxonomy (NCBI): domain Bacteria; kingdom Bacillati; phylum Actinomycetota; class Actinomycetes; order Kitasatosporales; family Streptomycetaceae; genus Streptomyces; species Streptomyces sp. NPDC018947. The sequence goes on along the minus strand of NZ_JBIRZD010000004.1, from coordinate 210,428 downwards.
AGCGCCGGCAGCAGCGACGGCCCCTGGTCGCTGCTGAGCGGGATGATGTGCGCGGCCCCCGTGCTGGCCACGCTGGCCAGACCGGTCGGGGCCTTCTGGCTGTCCATGGCGGCCGTCCCGCTGCTCGCCGTGCTCAGCGGGGTCTGGGGCGAATGGCCGTGGACGCCCGGCGCGTTCATCTGCCACCTGGCGGTGCTGGTGATCGTGGCGGTGCGCACGCGTCCCCGCACGGCGGCCTGGATGTGGGCGGTGACCGCGTTCTACGGCTTGATCTGCGAGTACACCCTGGGCGCCGGCCACTACGTCACGAACACCGCCGCGATGCTGGTCCTGTCCGCGTTCGCCCTGCTGGTGGTCTCCCTCTGGCACATCCGCCGGGACGCGCGGCAGGAGGTGACCGCCCAGCGGACGGTCACCGCCCACGAGCGTTCCCGCCGCACTCTGCTGGAGGAGCGCACCACGATCGCCCGCGAGCTGCACGACGTGGTCGCCCACCACATGTCGGTGGTCGCCATCCAGGCCGAGGCCGCGCCCTACCGGGTGGAGAACCCGCCGGAGGAGCTGGAGCGGGCCTTCGCCACCATCCGGGAGAACGCGGTGGCGGCGCTGACCGAGCTGCGCCGCGTCCTCGGCGTCGTCCGCGCGGAGGACTACGAGGCGCCGGACGCCCCGCAGCCCACGCTCGCCGACCTGGACGCGCTGCTCGCCAACGTGCGGGACGCGGGCCTGGCCGTGGACAAGGCGGTGACCGGTGCGGTGCGCGAGCTGCCGCCCGGGGTGGAGCTGTCGGCGTACCGGATCGTGCAGGAGGCGCTCAGCAACACCCTGCGGCACGCGCCGGGCGCGTCCGCCCGGGTCGAACTGTCCTATGTGCTGGGCGGCCTGGGCCTGCGGATCGTCAACGGCCGCATACCGGACGCCGGTCTGGTCAAGCCCTCGCCCGGCGCCGGGCACGGCATCACCGGGATGCGGGAGCGGGTGTCGATGCTGAACGGCGAGATGACGGCCGGGCCGACGGACGACGGGGGTTACGAGGTGGCGGTGTTCCTGCCGGTCACCGCTGTGAGCGAAGGGGACGCATGACCGGCCGCACGATCCGGGTGCTGATCGCCGACGACCAGATGATGGTCCGCGAGGGTTTCTCGGTGCTGCTGGGCGCGATGCCGGACATCGAGGTCGCCGGCGAGGCGGTCAACGGCCGGGAGGCGGTCGAGAAGGTCCGCGAACTCTCCCCGGACGTCGTCCTGATGGACATCCGGATGCCCGAGCTGAACGGCATCGACGCGACCCGGCAGATCATCGCCGCCGACAGCGCGGCGAAGGTCCTGGTCCTGACCACCTTCGACCTGGACGAGTACGTGTACCAGGCGCTGCGCGCGGGCGCCTCCGGCTTCCTCCTCAAGGACGCCTCGGCCCGTCAACTGGCCGACGGGGTACGGGTGGTGGCCGCCGGGGAGGCACTGCTCGCCCCCTCGATCACCAAGCGTCTGATCACCGAGTTCTCGAAGCTGTCCGACGGTCCGCGCTCGGTGCCGTCCGCGCAGGCGGCGTACGGCGAGCTGACCGAGCGGGAGACGGAGGTGCTGGTGCTGATCGCACAGGGCCTGTCGAACGCGGAGATAGCCGAGCACCTGGTGGTCGCCGAGTCGACGATCAAGACGCACGTCAGCCGGATCCTGGTGAAGCTGGGCCTCAGGGACCGCACGCAGGCCGCGGTCTTCGCCTACGAGGCCCGCCTGGTGACGCCGGGCTGAGCGGTGCCCGTCGTGAGCCGGTTCCGCACGGCACGAGGGCCGGTGCCGGGCCGGGCGCCCCCCCCTGGGCGCGGGTCCCGTCGAGGGCTTATCGTCCGTGCATGACGGCTGCATCCGACCTGGCGTTCGACCCGTGGGACCCGGCCTTCGTCGCCGACCCGTACCCCGCCTACGCCGAGCTGCGGGCCCGGGGCCGCGTGCACTACTACGAGCCCAGCGACCAGTGGCTGGTCCCGCACCACGCGGACGTGTCGGCCCTGCTGCGGGACCGCCGGCTGGGGCGTACGTATCTGCACCGGTTCACGCACGAGGAGTTCGGGCGTACGGCGCCCCCGCCGGAGCAGGAGCCGTTCCACACGCTCAACGACCACGGGATGCTGGACCTGGAGCCGCCGGACCACACGCGTATCCGGCGCCTGGTGTCCAAGGCGTTCACGCCGCGCACGGTGGAGCGGCTGCGGCCCTATGTGCACGGGCTGGCGGACGAGCTGGTGGGCCGGCTGGTGGCGGAGGGCGGCGGCGACCTGCTGACGGACGTGGCCGAACCGCTGCCCGTCGCGGTGATCGCCGAGATGCTGGGCATCCCGGAGGCGGACCGGGCTCCGCTGCGTCCCTGGTCGGCGGACATCTGCGGGATGTACGAGCTGAACCCGTCCGGGGCGACGGCGGCGAAGGCGGTCCGCGCGTCGCTGGAGTTCTCGGACTACCTGCGGGAACTGATCGCCGAGCGCCGCAAGAACCCCGGCGACGACCTGATCTCGGGCCTGATCGCCGCCCACGACGAGGACGACGACCGGCTCACCGAGCAGGAGATGATCTCCACCTGCGTCCTGCTGCTGAACGCGGGCCACGAGGCGACGGTGAACGCCACCGTCAACGGCTGGTGGGCCCTGTTCCGCAACCCCGACCAGCTCGCCGCCCTGCGCGCCGACCACTCCCTGGTCCCCTCGGCGATCGAGGAGCTGATGCGCTACGACACCCCGCTCCAGCTCTTCGAACGCTGGGTGCTGGACGACATCGAGATCGACGGGACGACGATCCCGCGCGGCGCGGAGATGGCGATGCTCTTCGGTTCCGCCAACCACGACCCGGCCGTGTTCAGCGCCCCTGACCGCCTCGACCTCGCCCGCCGGGACAACCCCCACATCTCCTTCAGCGCCGGCATCCACTACTGCATCGGCGCACCCCTGGCCCGTATCGAACTGGCGGCGTCGATGACGTCGTTGCTGAACCGGGCCCCGGCCCTGCGTCCGGCGGGGGAACCGGAACGGAAGCCCAACTTCGTCATCCGGGGGCTCGCGGGGCTACGCGTCGAGGTCTGAGCGCGGGTCCGGGCGGCGCCGGGTCAGCAGCCAGGAGCCCAGCGCCCAGGCCAGTGCGGGCAGCAGGGCTCCGGCGAGGAAGACGAAGGGCAGTTCGGCGAGGGCGGCGCCGAGGTCCTGACCGTTGTTCTCGAACTCGTACCCGAGGTGCCGCTGCGTCCGGTCCGAGGTTCCCCACACCCATACGGCCCCCACGGCTCCCGCCGCCGACACCACACACCCGCCGCACGTCACCGCGTCTCTCCCCATGCCCACCAGGACGCGCCCGCCCGGCGCACGGTTCGCCCGCCCCGCCCCGCCCCGCCCCGGCCGCGCCGCGCCGCCCCTCGGCCACACCGCGCCGCGCCGCCCCCGCCACACCGCGCCGCCCCACCTCGACTGCGCCGCGCCACCCCACCCCGGCCACGTCACCCGCCGCCCCCCCGGCTGCCCGGGCTCCCCCCCCGGCCTCAGGCCGTCATGTCGCGCCGCCGCAGCCCCGCCAGTCCCGCGCCCACCAGCACCGCCGCGATCAGGGCCTGCACCAGCACCGGCGGCCAGCTCATCTCCCCGCCCGGCAGCTTCGGCAGATGCCCGAACGGCGACACGTCCAGCACCGCCTGCGGCAGGTCCAGGGCGGGGCCGACCCAGCCGAGCAGGAGGACCGCTCCGGCGAGGCCCCAGGCCGCCACCGTCGCCCGCGGCAGGAGCCCGTGGAGCAGGACCGCCGCACCGCCGACCACCCACACCGCGGGCACCTGGACGAGGCACGCGCCCAGGATCGGGCCGACGTCCTCGCCGTAGCCGGCGGCGAAGCCGAGACCCGCGAGCAGCATGACCAGGACCGTGCCGCCGAAGGCGATCACCAGGTGCCCGGCGGCCCACCGCAGCCGCCCCACGGCGCCCGCGAGCACCGGTTCCGCCCTCCCGGAGGTCTCCTCGCCGGCGAGCCGCAGCACCGACGCCACCACGTACAGCGCGGCGATCAGACCGAGCAGCCCGACCATCGCCGACACGAAGGCGTCCGTCAGCCCGGCCTGTCCGCCCATCCGCTCGATGACCGCGCGGGCCTGCTCGTTGTCGCCGACCAGGTCGGCCGCGCCCTCGGTCATCGCGCCGTAGACCGCCCCGGCGAGGAAGAAGCCGACGCTCCAGCCGAACACGCTGCCCCGCTGGAGCCGCCAGGCCAGCGCACCGGCCGTGCCCAGCCGGCCCCGCGCCGGTCCGGGGCGGGTCGGCAGGAAGCTCATGCCGAGGTCCCGGCGCCCGGCCAGCGCGTAGGCCAGCACGCCCTGCGCCACCGTCGCGCCCCCGATCAGCAGCAGCACCCACCACCGCTCGGCGGCGAAGGCCCGCACGTTCTCCAGCCAGCCCAGCGGCGACAGCCACGTCAGCGGCGACGAACCGTCGTTCGTCGCCGAGTCGCCCGCCGCGCGCAGCACGAAGGCGCCGCCCAGCACGGCCGCCGTCAGGCCCCGCGCCAGCCGCGCGCTCTCCGTGAACTGCGCGACGATCGCGGCCGTCGTGGCGAAGAGCATCCCGACGCCCGCGACCCCGAGCCCGAACGCCACCGCGCCCGCGGCCCCGTGCCCGGCCAGCCCGACGGTGACGAGGACGGCCAGGACGCCGTTCGCGACCGCCGCCGCCAGCAGGGCCGCGGTCAGCGGGGCCCGGCGCCCGACCATCCCGGACGCGACCAGTTCCTGACGCCCGCTCTCCTCCTCGTCGCGGGTGTGCCGCACGACGATCAGCAGGCTCGTCACGGCCGCGAGGGCGGCGGCGTACACGCCGACGCGCCAGGCCGTGAGACCGCCGAGGGAGTCGGCGAAGACGGGGCCGGTCATCGCGCGCAGGGAGGAGTTGGTCTCCATCTGCCGCACCAGGTCGGCGCGGTCGGCCGCGGTGCCGTAGAGGCCCTCGATGGTGCCCGGCATGGACAGCACCATGAGCGCCGTCACCGCGACCCAGACCGGGATCATCACCCGGTCGCGGCGCAGGGCGAAGCGCAGCAGCGTGCCGGTGCCGGCGAGCTGCTCCGAGCCGCGGGGCCGCGCGGCGACGGAGGCCGCGGCGGAGGCGGTGGCGGTCATCGCGACGCCACCTCCTCGGCGTCCTCGCTCTGGTAGTGCCGCAGGAACAGCTCCTCCAGCGTCGGCGGCGTCGACGTCAGCGACCGCACCCCGGACTCGCCGAGCGCCCTGAGCACCGCGTCCAGCTTGTCGGTGTCGACCTGGAGCCGCACCCGGCGGCCCTGTACGTCGAGGTCGTGCACGCCCGGCAGACGCGCCAGGCCGTTCGGGGGGCCGGCGAGTTCGGCCGTCACGCTGGTCCGGGTCAGATGCCGCAGGTCGGCGAGGGAACCGCTCTCCACGGTCCGGCCCTTGCGGATGATGCTGACCCGGTCGCACAGCTCCTCCACCTCGCTGAGGATGTGGGAGGAGAGCAGGACCGTCCGGCCGCGTGCCTTCTCCTCGGCCACGCACCGCTGGAAGACCTCCTCCATCAGCGGGTCGAGGCCGCTGGTCGGCTCGTCGAGGATCAGCAGGTCGACGTTGGAGGCGAAGGCGGCGACCAGGGCGACCTTCTGGCGGTTCCCCTTGGAGTACGTGCGGCCCTTCTTGGTCGGATCGAGTTCGAACCGCTCGACCAGCTCCGCCCGGCGCCGCGGGTCGAGGCCGCCGCGCAGCCGTCCGTACAGGTCGATGACCTCGCCGCCGGAGAGGTTGCGCCACAACGTCACGTCGCCGGGCACGTACGCGATCCGGCGGTGCGCCTCCACCGCGTCGGCCCACGGGTCGCGGCCGAGCACCGAGGCGGCGCCCGAGTCGGCGCGCAGCAGGCCGAGCAGGACGCGGATGGTGGTGGACTTGCCGGCGCCGTTCGGGCCGAGGAAGCCGTGGACCTCGCCTCTCTCCACGTCCAGGTCGAGACCGTCCAGCGCCTGGGTCCGTCCGAACGCCTTGTGCAGCCCGGAGACACTGATTGCCTTCGTCATGATTTGGAAAGTACGCTTGTTTCAGAAATTTGTGAAGTTAAGAAACCGTCAGGGTGGTGAGGGATGATCGAACGATGAGCGAAGAAGCGGAAGCGCGGGAGCCGGGGCGCGAGGAGCGCGACCCCGAGGCGGTGTCGAGGTTCGTGGAGGGCTTCGCCGCCCAGCTCGTGGAGGCGGGGATGCAGCGCATGCCGGCCAGGGTGTTCGCCGCGCTGCTCGCTTCCGACTCGGGCACCCTGACCTCCGCCGAACTCGGCGAACAGCTCCAGGTCAGCCCCGCCGCGGTCTCCGGAGCGGTCCGCTACCTCGCCCAGCAGCACATGGTGTCGCGCGAGCGGGAGCCGGGTTCACGGCGCGAGCGCTACCGCGTGCACAGCAACCAGTGGTACGAGGCGCTGACCAACCGCGAGGCCGTCCTCAAGCGCTGGCAGGCGGCCCTGCGCGAAGGCGTCACCAGCCTCGGCGCCGGGACCCCGGCGGGCCGCCGCATGGCGGAGACGCTCGCCTTCTTCGAGTTCGTCGACGGCGAGATCGCGGCCATGATGGAACGCTGGCGCGAGCACCGGGAGAAGGTCTTCGGCCCCGGCCCGGCATCCTGACCGTCACCGCGCCCGCCGTGTCCCCGTCGGCCCGTGCCCGCACCGCCCGCGCCCGACCCGCAGCGCACGCCCCGCGATCCTCCGCCGCCCCCGCGGCACCTCACCCCGGCAGCGTCAGCCCCCAGGCCGCCTCCCGGACCACCCACGTCCGGGTGCCCACCGGGCCCGACACCACGGCGTCCGCGCGGTACCGGAAGTGGGCGCCCGACACGGTCACCGTCCGGCCGGCCGCGCGCAGCGGCGACGCCTGGGCGCCCACGGCCGCCGGACGCACCTCCACCTCGGCGAGCCCGCCCGCGCCCGGCACGACCGACACCGCGTCGACCGGCTGTCCGAGGTCGACCAGCGTCACCCCGTCGACCTCCACCCGCAGCCGCGACGGACGCGCCGCACCCGGACCCGCGGCGACCCGGACGGGACGCGAGGGGGCCAGCGTCCGGACCAGGGACTGCGCGGTCCGCAGCCAGGGCCGGGCCGCCGCGTGCAGACCGGTCTCCGCGTCCGCGTGCCCCGCGACCGGCGGGATGCCCACGCCGCCCAGCACCACGCCGTCGCTGTCGTCGACGAGCAGATCCATCCGCCGCACCGCCCCGTCCAGCACCGCCCGCGCCGCCGCCACCGCGCCCGTCGGCAGCCCGAGCGACCGGGCGAGTCCCAGGGCGGGCCCCACCGGAACCACCGACAGGGCGCATCCCGCCAGCTCGCGCTGCCGGTGCAGCAGGGTCACCGCCCGCAGCAGCGCACGGTCGTCACCGACCACGACGGGGCGCCGCGAGCCCCGCCGGCGCAGCGCCCGGGCGAACTCCTCGGCGTCCTGGGGCAGGCACACCTTGGTGCTCGCCGCACCCGCTCCGAGCACGTCCTTCGCGATCCGGACGGACTCGCCGTCCGCCCGGCGGGCGGCCGGGTCGATGACCACCAGGAGCTGATCGGGCCTCGCGGAAGTCGCCACCTCGGCCATGCCTCGCTTCCTCGGGTAGCATCTTTGTGCAAGAGCCCCTTGCGCTATTGCGCCAGGGGCTTCGTCTATTCCGGGGCATCCGGTCCGACGGTTGGCGGCCAACGACGGTCGCGGTGCACGCGGCGGAGACCTCCGCGTACGCCCTCGACCTTGGACATGCCCCGCCCGGAAGGGGTGTACGCGCGTGCCCGCACTTGTGCTGCTCGGTGCTCAGTGGGGTGACGAAGGCAAGGGAAAGGCGACGGACCTGCTCGGTGGTTCCGTCGACTATGTGGTGCGCTACCAGGGCGGCAACAACGCCGGCCACACGGTAGTCGTGGGCGACCAGAAGTACGCCCTCCACCTGCTCCCTTCCGGAATCCTGTCTCCCGGCTGCACGCCGGTCATCGGTAACGGCGTCGTCGTCGACCCGTCGGTCCTGTTCTCCGAGCTGAGCGGGCTGAACGAGCGAGGCGTCGACACGTCCAAGCTCCTGATCAGCGGTAACGCGCACATCATCACGCCGTACAACGTGACCGTCGACAAGGTGACGGAACGCTTCCTCGGCAAGCGCAAGATCGGTACGACCGGCCGCGGCATCGGCCCGACCTACGCCGACAAGATCAACCGCGTCGGCATCCGCGTCCAGGACCTGTACGACGAGTCGATCCTCACCCAGAAGGTCGAGGCGGCGCTCGACGTCAAGAACCAGATGCTCACCAAGCTCTACAACCGGCGCGCGATCGCCACGGGCCAGGTCGTGGAGGAGCTGCTGGGCTACGCGGACAAGCTCCGTCCGTACGTCGCCGACACCGTGCTGGTCCTCAACCAGGCGCTGGACGACGACAAGGTGGTCCTCTTCGAGGGCGGCCAGGGCACCCTGCTCGACATCGACCACGGCACGTACCCCTTCGTCACCTCGTCGAACCCGACCGCGGGCGGTGCCTGCACCGGCGCCGGCGTGGGCCCGACGAAGATCAGCCGCGTCATCGGCATCCTGAAGGCGTACACGACCCGTGTCGGCGCGGGCCCGTTCCCGACCGAGCTGTTCGACGAGGACGGCGAGGCCCTGCGCCGCATCGGCGGCGAGCGCGGTGTGACGACCGGCCGTGACCGCCGCTGCGGCTGGTTCGACGCGGTGATCGCCCGCTACGCCACCCGGGTGAACGGCCTGACGGACTTCTTCCTCACCAAGCTCGACGTCCTCACCGGCTGGGAGCAGATCCCGGTCTGCGTGGCGTACGAGATCGACGGCAAGCGCGTCGAGGAGCTGCCGTACTCGCAGTCCGACTTCCACCACGCGAAGCCGGTCTACGAGATGCTGCCGGGCTGGAACGAGGACATCAGCAAGGCGAAGACCTTCTCCGACCTGCCGAAGAACGCCCAGGCGTACGTCAAGGCGCTGGAGGAGATGTCCGGCGCCCCGATCTCCGCGATCGGCGTGGGCCCGGGCCGGGACGAGACGATCGAGATCAACTCGTTCCTGTAGACCCGCCGGACGGATCCCCCGGGGTCCGCTGTTTCCGCTGTGCCGCCGTCCGGCCCCCTCGGCCGGGCGGCGGCCGGCGTCCCGGTGGGGATCGGGGGCGTGACAGACCGCGACGTGCAGCGTCCCGCAAGGGCCCGTACGGCGGCGGGGGCGAACCCGGGAACCGCGGCGACCCGGCCCGCCGACGGCGTGCCGTGGCCGCCCGGGATCCTCCTGATCCGCTGAGCGTCACCCCTGTCCCGTGAGCGGGCGGGCCCCTTCCGACGGGCATAGGCTGAGGCTGTACACGGCGCGTCGGCAGGAGAAGGTGAGTGCGATGCGCGTGATGCTCAAGGCGACGCTGGACACGGAGAAGGCCAACGAGGTCATCCGCAGCGGGAAGATGCCCGACATGATGCGGGAGACCCTGGAGCGCATCAAGCCGGAGGCGGCGTACTTCGGCACCCCCAACGGCCGCCGGACGGCCCTGCTCTTCTTCGACATGCAGGACAGCTCCGACCTGCCGCCCGTCGGCGAACGCTTCTTCACCGAGATGAACGCCGAGGTCGAGGTCTGCCCCATCATGAACGCCGACGACCTCGCCACGGGGCTCGGCAAGCTCGGCTGACCGGTCCGGTGCGCGTCAGCTGAAGACGATCATCGACCCCTGCGCCAGGCTGCGCGTGGCCGCCGCGTGCAGCCCCAGCCACACGTGCCGCTCCCGGGCGAAGGGACTGGGATCGTAGGGCGCCGGCACGGCCGGCTCCTCGAGCTCCGTCGGGCCGAGCGGCGGCTGCGGTGCCGCCGGGGGGTTGGCCGGGTCGATGCCGAGGGCCGGTGCCACGGCCTCCAGTTCCCTCAGCAGGGCGTGCGAGGAGCCCAAGGGCCCGCCGCCCGCGAGGAGTTCGTCGTCGGACAGAGGATGGGGGAAGTCGACCGGGACGTACGCGCCGGCGTGGTCGTAGTGCCAGACCAGGTGCGACCGCTGGGCCGTCGCCTCGAACATCTCCAGCAACTGCTCGTAGTCTCCGCCGAGTTCGTCCACCGGCGTCACCGGCAGCCCGCACACCTGGAGCAGGTAGGCGCGGCGCAGGAAGTGCAGTGCGTCGTAGTCGAACCCGGCGACCGGGGCGACCTCGCCGGACAGGCCCGGCATGTACTGGTACACCGGCACCGGCGGCAGGCCGGCCTCGGCCAGCACCTTGTCGTACTGCGCGAGTTCCTCGGCGAACGGGTTGTCCGGTGTGTGGCACAGGACGTCGACGAGCGGTACCAGCCACAGGTCACAGGCCAAAAGAGGGCTCCTCACACGGCACGGTGGTCAAGGAAGCGTAATCGGTCGGCGGGGCGTGCAGGTCCCATACCCATCCGGGGCCGGACCACGACACGTCGGACACGGGCCGTTTCCCGCCCGAACGCCCGCTCACCCCCCGGCGAGCCGGTCGATCAGGGCGAGGGAGTGGGCGTTGTAGGCGTCGACGAGCGCGCGGGCGGCGGGGGCGTCGCGGCGGGCGAGCGCGTCGACCAGTTCGGTGTGCCCGGACCACAGGCTGCCGCGGAGGTCGCTGAGCCGGCGCAGGTGCTGCACCGTGCACACCCAGCTCTGCACGCGCAGCCGGTGCAGGAAGTCGGTGAGGTAGGGGTTGCCGTACAGGACGGCCAACTCGCGCCAGTAGCGCAGGTCGTAGCCGATCAGGACGGTGAGGTCGCCGGCCGCGGCGGCGCGCTGGGCCTCCTCGCCCCGCCGGCGCACCCCGGAGAGGGCGGAGACCAGCCGCTGGTCGTCGAGGAAGCGGTCCCCGTGGTCGGTGACGAGGGCCAGGAACATTCCGTCGGTGACGAGGCTGCGAGCCTCGACCATGCCGCGGAAGTCGTCGACCGAGTACGCGCGCACGCTGAAACCGCGGTGGTCGTCGGATTCGAGCAGGCCCTGCGCGGACAGGTCGACCAGGGCCTCGCGCACGGGCGTCGCGGACACCCCGTACTGCTCGGCTATCTCCTTGACGGTGAACTCCTGCCCGGGCAGGAGCCGGCCGGCCAGCACCTCGTCGCGGAGCGCGTCGGCGATCTGGCGCCGCAGGGTGCTGCGCGTCACGGCGCCGCTTCGGCCGGGCATGGTCGGGCGTCTCCTCCTCGGGGCGGGCGGCGTGCTCGTACACATGTCTACGGTGTACGAGCACGTCACCTTACGCGCCCGGAGCGCCCCGGCGGCCGGCCGGCGGCGCGGGAGCCCGGGACCCGTCGTTCGGATCGCGCCGGTGAGCGGGGCCCGATCCGAACGGCAGGACCTAGTCCGTGTACTCGTCGGCCACGGACAGCGCGGTGTCCAGGACCGCCAGGCCCTCCTTCAGCTCCGCCTCGCTGATGTTGCACGGCGGCACCACGTGGGTGCGGTTCATGTTGACGAACGGCCACACGCCGTGGGCCTTGGCGGACGCGGCGAAGGCGGCCATCGGGGTGTTGGCCTGCCCGGACGCGTTGTAGGGCACCAGCGGTTCGCGCGTCTCCCGGTTCTTCACCAGCTCCAGCGCCCAGAACATGCCGGTGCCGCGCACCTCGCCGATGCTCGGGTGGCGCTCGGCCAGTTCCCGCAGCGCGGGCCCGACGACCTCCCTGCCGAGCCGGGCCGCGTGCTCGACGACGCCCTCCTCCTCCATCACGTTGATCGTGGCGACGGCGGCGGCGCAGGCCAGCGGGTGCCCGGAGTAGGTCAGTCCGCCGGGGTAGGGGCGCTCGGCGAACGTCTCGGCGATCTTCGCGGAGATCGCGACGCCGCCCAGCGGCACATAGCCCGAGTTCACGCCCTTGGCGAAGGTCATCAGGTCGGGCACGACGTCGTACAGGTCGGCCGCGAACCAGGTGCCGGTGCGGCCGAAGCCGGCCATGACCTCGTCCAGGACCAGGACGATCCCGTACTTGTCGCAGATCTCGCGGACCCCGGCGAGGTAACCGGCGGGCGGCGTCATGATGCCCGCGGTGCCCGGGACGGTCTCCAGGATGACCGCGGCGACGGTGCCCGGTCCCTCGAAGGCGATCGTCGTCTCCAGGTGCTCCAGCGCCCGCGCGCACTCCTGCTCCTCCGTCTCGGCGTAGAAGCGCGAGCGGTAGAGGAAGGGCGCCCAGAAGTGCACGACACCGGCGGTGCCGCTGTCGGAGGCCCAGCGGCGCGGGTCGCCGGTGGCGTTGATCGCCTGCTGGGTGCCGCCGTGGTACGAGCGGTAGGCGGACAGCACCTTGGGGCGGCCGGTGTGCAGGCGGGCCATGCGCAGGGCGTGCTCGACGGCGTCGGCGCCGGCGTTGGTGAAGAAGATCTTGTCCAGGTCGCCGGGCGTCCGCTCGGCGATCAGCCGCGCGGCCTCCGAGCGCGCCTCGACGGCGAACGCGGGCGCGAAGGTCGCCATCTTCGCCGCCTGCTCCTGGATGGCGGCGACGACCTTGGGGTGCTGGTAGCCGATGTTGGTGTAGACGAGTCCGCTGGCGAAGTCGAGGTAGCGCTTGCCGTCGTAGTCCCAGAAGTACGACCCTTCGGCGCCCGCGACGGCGAGCGGGTCGATGAGTTCCTGAGCGGACCAGGAGTGGAAGACGTGCGCGCGGTCCGCGGCCTTCACGGCTGCGCCGGCCTGGGGATGGGGCTGAGGGGTCATGCGGCAGAGGGTAGATGTCCGCGATGCGGAATCGGAATCGGCGTCCTGTCTGTGGTCGCGGACTTTCCACGACAGATTGTCGAAGGCGCCCAGGAGCCCCTGTTTGACAGCATGCTGCGAAAATGACAGCCTTCTGTCATGTAGTCGCGCGTCACCCGAGGAGGAGTCATGAACGGCACCCGCAAGCCCGTCCATCTCGCCGTGTACGACACACTCGCCGACTGGGAGACCGGCCACGCCACGGCGTTCCTGGCCCGCGGCGGGTACGGGATCCGCACCGTCGGACCGACCGCGGCGCCCGTCACGAGCATCGGCGGTCTGCGCGTCCAGCCCGACCTGGAGCTGGCCGGCCTGCGGCCCGAGGACAGCTCCCTGCTGATCCTGCCGGGCGCCGACCTGTGGGACACCGGCGACGACCTGGCCCCCTTCGCCCGCGCCGCCCGCGCCTTCCTGGACGCCGGCGTGCCCGTCGCCGCCATCTGCGGGGCCACCGCCGGCCTCGCCCGCGAGGGCCTGCTCGACGACCGCGCGCACACCAGCGCCGTCTCCTTCTACCTGGCCGCCACCGGCTACGCGGGCGGCGAGCGGTACGTGGAGGCCGACGCGGTCACCGACGGCGGTCTGGTCACCGCCGGTCCCACGGAGCCGGTCGCCTTCGCCCGCGAGGTCCTCGGTCTGCTCGGGGTCTTCGAGGGCGAGGTGCTCGACGCCTGGTACCGGCTGTTCCACGACTCCGACCCGTCCGCCTACGCGGTGCTGGAGAAGGCGGGCGCGGCGTGAGCCGTCGGCGGCAGGACCTGCTCAGCCGCGGCGCGCTCGGGGTCTTCCGGCTCAACGGGCAGTTCCTCGCGGTCGCGGAGGAACTGGCCCGCCCGGCCGGGCTCACCGCCGCCTGGTGGCAGGTGCTCGGCGCGGTGCTGCCCGAGCCGCTGCCCGTCTCCGGCGTCGCCCGGGCCATGGGGATCACCCGGCAGAGCGTGCAGCGCATCGCCGACCTGCTGGTGGAGCGCGGTCTCGCCGAGTACCGGCCCAACCCGGCGCACCGCCGCGCCAAGCTCCTCGCGCCGACCGACGAGGGCCGCGCGGCCGTCTCCCGGATCGGTCCGGGGCACGCGGCCCTCGCCGACCGGCTGGTCCAGGCGTACGGGGGCGAGGAGGAGCTGGCGGCGGCGGTCGAGGTCCTCGAACGGCTCTCGCGCGTCCTGGACGAGCTGGACGGCCCGCCTGTTACGGAACCGTAGACAACGCCCGCGCCCGGCGAGGCCGCCCCGCACTATCCTCGAAACGTTGCTCACGTTCGGGGGGAAGGCGGCGCAACATGCAGAAGCTCGGGGTCGGGGACCCGCAGCACATCGGCGCCTACCGGCTGCTGGGACGGCTCGGTGCGGGCGGCATGGGGCACGTCTACCTCGCCCGGTCGGAGCGGGGGCGCACCGTCGCGGTCAAGCTGGTGCGCGAGGAGCTGGCCGCGCAGGAGGAGTTCCGGCAGCGGTTCCGCCAGGAGGTCGAGTCCGCCCGCCGGGTCGGCGGCTACTGGACGGCGCCCGTGCTGGACGCCGACACCGAGGCCGCGGTGCCGTGGGTCGCCACGGGTTACGTGGCGGGGCCGAGCCTCCAGCAGGTCGTCGGGCACGATCACGGTGCCCTTCCGGAGCGCTCGGTGCGGACGCTGGGGGCCGGGCTCGCGCACGCGCTCCAGGACATCCACGCCGCCGGGATCGTGCACCGCGACCTCAAGCCGTCCAACGTGCTCGTCACGATCGACGGCCCCCGCGTCATCGACTTCGGCATCGCGCGGGCCCTGGAGACGGTGACGGACGGCGGGCTCACCCGCACCGGCGCGCTCGTCGGCTCGCCCGGCTTCATGGCGCCCGAGCAGGTGCGCGGCGACCGGATCACGCCCGCCTGCGACGTCTTCTGCCTCGGCTCCGTCCTCGCCTACGCCGCCACCGGCGACCTGCCCTTCGGCACCGCCAACAGCGGGGTGCACGCGCTGATGTTCCGCATCGCGCAGGAGGAACCCGACCTGGAGCGCCTGCCCGAGGGCATCGCCGACCTGGTCCGCGACTGCCTGCGGAAGGACCCGGCGGCGCGTCCGTCCCTCGCCGAGGTCCTGGAGCGCACGGGCGCCCAGGACACGGTCGCCGACGGCCGCTCCCGCGACCCGTGGCTCCCCGGCGCCCTGGTGGCCCAGCTCGGCCGGCACGCGGTACGCCTCCTGGACACGGAGAACCCGCAGGACGCGGCACCGGGGACACAGGCTCCGGGGGAGACCGCCGCACCGGCCGCACCGGGGGCGGACCGGGCGCCGGGAGCACCGGCGGCCACGGGCCCTACGGCACCGGCGACAGCCCCGGCGCAGGCGGCGGGCCCGGCACCGGGAGCGGTCCCCCAGCCGGGTGCCCCCGCGGCCGGCTCCGCGGATCCCGCGCCCGCACGCCCCGGCAACCAGGCCCCGGCCCCCGCGCACGACCCCGACGAACCGGACGCCGCCCGGCGCGCGGCAGAGCCGAACCCGGGCCCCCCGCCCCCGCGGCAGCCGGGCAGCGGGGCTTACGTGAACCACCTCCCGACACTGATCGCGGGAGGCCCGGGCACCCCCGCACCTCCGTCCGCCCCCAGCCACGCGCCCGGGTACGGCCATCCGCAGCAGCCCCCTCACCAGCCCGCGAACGGATACGCCCCGGCCTGGGTCCAGCAGCCCGGCGCGCAGGGGGCGCCGCCGCAGTACGGGCAGCCGTACGGCGGACTCGGCTCGACCCCGCCCTACGGGCCGCCGCCCGGATCCACTCCGCCGTACGGGCCCCCGCCCTACGGCCCGCCGCAGGAGCCGTCCCGAAGAGGGCGCTCCACCGCGCTGCTGGTCGTCGTCGCCCTGGTCGTGGCGCTCGGCGCCGGCGGTTCCGTCTACGCGCTGATGAGCGGCGGCAAGGACGACGACCGGGCGGGCGGCGACCCGACGCCCGCGCCGACCGCCACCGCCCCGACGACACCGGGCGGCGAGACGGCCGGGCCGGCGCCGACGACCGACGCCGGCGCCTCGCAGAGCCCGACGTCACCGCAGGGCACGATCCCGTCCGGCTACCTGGGCACCTGGTCCACGACCATCGACAACGACTCCGGTGTGCACGGCCGGCAGCTCACCATCCAGCAGGGCGAGGTCGGTGACACGGTGCTGTCCCTCGTGGCCGACGGCCCCGCGGGCAGCGGCACGTACCACTGCGTCTTCGAGGCCGACCTGACCGAGGACCCGGGCAGCGACGGCCCCCTGCGGCTCGGCCCCTCCACGGTGACGACGGGGCCGGCCTCGTCCTGCAAGCCGGGAGAGGCCACGGAGGTCGCCCTCCGGTCCGACGGGACCCTCACCCGCACCAACACCAGCACGGGCGAGACGCTGACCTACACCCGTCAGTGACCCACCCCGCGAGGCCGGGCCCCCCCACCCGTCAGCGGGGCTCCGGCGGCCGCTGGCGCGGCATGTTCGGGCGTGCCCCGTTCGGTGGCACCGCCGGCCTCTGCGTACCGGTGCCCGCCTCGGACCGCGCCGCGCCGCACCCCGCCGACCGCGGCCCCAGCGGCGCCGCCCCCGTGCGGAAGTCGCCCATCCAGTCCGCCGTCTCCGCCCGCACCAGCTCCGTCACGTCCTCGGAGAACCGCCGCAGCACCAGCAGGCACCGCTCGGCCGCCTCGCTCGCCGTCCCGTCCGCCGGCCCCAGCACCTCCCGGACGCTCTCCGACGCCCAGTCGAACTGGAGCGCCTGCAACCGTCGCTGCACCGCCTGCGCCGTCGCCACGTCCCGCATCCACCCGGAGGTCACCCCGAAGTACCGGTCCCCGGCCACGCACGCCACCCCGAGCAGCAGCGCCAGATACCCCCAGGGCGCGGCCCCGCCGACCACCCCGGTCGTGTCCAGTAAGGGGAGCGCCGCCGCGGCGAGCACCCCCGCCGCGGTCCCGCTCCGCAGCAGCCGCGCCGCCCGCCGCTTCCCCGCGCGGTCCGCCAGATACCAGGCCGCCGTCTCCAGCGCACCTCGCTCCACCCACCGGTACAGCTCGTCCAGCCGGTCCGCGGGCAGCGCCCAGTCGCCGAGCGGGAACGCCCGCGCCGTCAGGTCGCCCGGTCGGGGCCCGGCCGCCGCCCCCTCGCCGCGCGGCCCGTCCTGCGACGTCCCCTCGGGCTGCATCTCCGGCTGACCCACCCGGCACTCCCTACTGCTCACCGTCCGTGAAGACCTCGTCGGTGCTCGTGTGACACCCGAGGCTGACGCGCCGGGACCCTTCCTACCGCCCAATGGGTGGCGAAGAAGCGGGTTTCACCTCTTTTCCGCCCGGAAGAGGGCCTTGATCAGGTATAGGGCGCCGGAGCAACTCACTCGAAAGAGTGCTGGGGCGAGGGCCGCCCGGACCACGTAGGCTCGTGCCGAACGGGAAAAGACCCGCCGCGACGGCGCGGTGACAGCGGCGAACAGGAGTTGAACGTGATCCCCGGTGGTGGCCAGCCCAACATGCAGCAGTTGCTCCAGCAGGCCCAGAAGATGCAGCAGGACCTGGCCAAGGCGCAGGAGGAACTGGCGCGGACGGAGGTCGAAGGCCAGGCCGGCGGCGGCCTGGTGAAGGCCACCGTGACCGGCTCCGGCGAGCTGCGCGGCCTCGTGATCGACCCGAAGGCGGTGGACCCGGAGGACACCGAGACCCTCGCGGACCTGGTCGTCGCCGCCGTCCAGGCGGCCAACGAGAACGCGCAGGCGCTCCAGCAGCAGAAGCTCGGTCCGCTCGCCCAGGGCCTGGGCGGCGGCATCCCCGGTCTGCCCTTCTAAGACGGGCCCCGGCCCTCTACCGTACGTAGTGCAGGAACCTCAGGAAGGACGGCAGTCCGTTGTACGAAGGCGTGGTCCAGGACCTCATCGACGAACTCGGGCGGCTGCCCGGCGTCGGTCCCAAGAGCGCGCAGCGGATCGCCTTCCACATCCTCCAGGCGGAACCGACCGACGTCCGGCGTCTCGCCCAGGCCCTCATGGAAGTGAAGGCCAAGGTCCGCTTCTGCGCGACCTGCGGCAACGTCGCGCAGGAGGAGCAGTGCGCCATCTGCCGCGACGCCCGTCGAGATCCTTCCGTCATCTGCGTGGTGGAGGAGCCGAAGGACGTCGTCGCCATCGAGCGCACCCGTGAGTTCCGCGGCCGGTACCACGTGCTGGGCGGCGCGATCAGTCCGATCGACGGAGTCGGCCCCGACGATCTCCGTATCCGTGAACTGCTCGCCCGCCTGGCCGACGGCACGGTCACGGAACTCATCCTGGCCACGGACCCGAATCTGGAGGGCGAGGCCACGGCCACGTATCTCGCCCGCATGATCAAGCCCATGGGCCTCAAGGTCACCCGCCTGGCCAGCGGCCTCCCGGTGGGCGGCGACCTGGAATACGCGGACGAGGTGACCCTCGGCCGCGCCTTCGAGGGGAGACGACTCCTAGATGTCTGACGCCACGCTGCACGCGACCAACCAGAACCCCGACGATTTCGCGGTCCAGATCGCCGACCAGATCGAGAGTTTCCTGGTCGCGGTCACGGAAGTGGCCAAGGGCGACGAGCCGGACTCGGCGGTCCCCTTCCTCCTGCTGGAGGTCTCCCAGCTCATGCTGGCCGGCGGCCGCCTCGGCGCGCACGAGGACATCGTCCCGGACGAGCGCTACGAGCCCGATCCGGGTCCCGAGCTGGACGTGGACGAGCTGCGCGAGAACCTCGCCCGCCTGCTCGAACCGATCGACGTCTACTCCGAGGTCTTCGACCCGTACGAGCCGCGCCGGGCGCCGGTCCCGGCCCGGATCTCCGACGACCTCACCGACGTCATCACCGACCTCCGCCACGGCATGGCCCACTACAAGGCGGGCCGCACCACCGAGGCGCTGTGGTGGTGGCAGTTCTCCTACTTCTCCAACTGGGGTTCCACGGCGTCGGCGAGCCTGCGGGCGCTGCAGTCGGTGGTGGCCCACGTCCGCCTGAACCAGCCCCTGGAGGAACTGGACGGCCTCGACACCGACCAGGACCCCGGCGACGACGCCCTGGAGCGGGAGGCCGGCCGGGTCATGGTCGAGGAGATCGCGGGTCCGCTCGGCCTGCGTCCGGTCAAGTAGCCGTCGCACCGGCGGCGGCCGCGCGCGGGTCCCGCGCGATCCGCCCGTGGCGGGGCCGCCGCGCGCCGGGTCCGGCACCCGCGGCGGACGGGGCGCGTGCGGACGCCCGGAGTGGGCGGCCGTGCGACCGGACGTACCGAAAGGGCGCCGTGAGCGTGCGGGGGACGCCGGCCGGGGGCACCTTGTGAACGTGTGACTCACGGCACTTTCCCGAGTGGGCCGCCGCCGCCTGGGCATGAGCCTGCCTGGACGGGCCCCGAGGTCTCACCATGCGATACCGCAGGGGGGAATTTCGGACGCTCGATAGAATGTGCCGACCGCAGTACATGTACGTACGTGCGGAAAGAGACGGATTGAGCGAGGAGCGCACGTGGGCCTTGTCGTGCAGAAGTACGGAGGCTCCTCCGTAGCCGATGCCGAAGGCATCAAGCGCGTCGCCAAGCGGATCGTGGAAGCGAAGCAGAACGGCAACCAGGTGGTCGCCGTAGTTTCCGCGATGGGCGACACGACGGACGAGCTGATCGATCTCGCCGAGCAGGTTTCCCCGATGCCTGCCGGGCGCGAGCTCGACATGCTGCTGACCGCCGGAGAGCGTATCTCCATGGCCCTGCTGGCCATGGCGATCAAAAACCTGGGCCACGAGGCCCAGTCGTTCACGGGCAGCCAGGCAGGTGTCATCACCGACTCGGTCCACAACAAAGCGCGGATCATCGACGTCACGCCGGGCCGCATCCGCACCTCGGTGGACGAGGGCAACATCGCCATCGTGGCCGGCTTCCAGGGCGTCAGCCAGGACAGCAAGGACATCACCACGCTGGGCCGGGGCGGCTCCGACACCACGGCCGTGGCCCTCGCCGCCGCGCTCGACGCGGACGTCTGCGAGATCTACACCGACGTCGACGGCGTCTTCACCGCCGACCCGCGCGTGGTGAAGAAGGCGAAGAAGATCGACTGGATCTCCTTCGAGGACATGCTGGAGCTCGCGGCCTCCGGTTCCAAGGTGCTCCTCCACCGCTGTGTGGAGTACGCCCGCCGGTACGACATCCCGATCCACGTGCGGTCCAGCTTCAGCGGACTCCAGGGCACGTGGGTCAGCAGCGAGCCGATCAAGCAAGGGGAAAAGCAGGTGGAGCAGGCCCTCATCTCCGGAGTCGCGCACGACACCTCGGAGGCCAAGATCACGGTCGTCGGCGTGCCGGACAAGCCGGGCGAGGCGGCCGCGATCTTCCGGGCGATCGCCGACGCCCAGGTCAACATCGACATGGTCGTGCAGAACGTGTCCGCCGCCTCCACGGGCCTGACGGACATCTCCTTCACCCTCCCGAAGTCCGAGGGTCGCAAGGCCATCGACGCGCTGGAGAAGAACCGTCCCGGCATCGGCTTCGACTCGCTGCGCTACGACGACCAGATCGGCAAGATCTCCCTCGTCGGCGCGGGCATGAAGACCAACCCGGGCGTCACCGCGGACTTCTTCACCGCGCTCTCCAACGCCGGGGTCAACATCGAGCTGATCTCGACATCCGAGATCCGCATCTCGGTCGTCACCCGCAAGGACGACGTCAACGAGGCCGTGGCCGCCGTGCACACCGCCTTCGGCCTGGACTCCGACAGCGACGAGGCCGTCGTCTACGGAGGCACCGGGCGCTGATGTCCGACATCCCGGGCGCCGGGCGCACCGGACGGCCGTCGCTGGCCGTCGTCGGAGCGACCGGCGCCGTCGGCTCGGTGATGCTCCAGATCCTGTCCCAGCACGCGGACATCTGGGGTGACATCCGTCTGATCGCCTCGCCCCGTTCGGCCGGCCGCAAGCTGGCCGTGCGCGGCGAGGAGGTCGAGGTGACCGCTCTCACCGAGGAAGCCTTCGACGGGATCGACGTCGCCATGTTCGACGTGCCCGACGAGGTCGCCGCCCAGTGGGCGCCCGTCGCCGCCGCCAAGGGCGTGGTGGTGGTCGACAACTCCGGCGCGTTCCGGATGGACCCGGACGTGCCGCTCGTCGTGCCCGAGGTCAATCCCCACGCCGCGCGGATCCGGCCGCGCGGCATCGTCGCCAACCCCAACTGCACGACGCTGTCCATGATCGTCGCGCTGGGCGCGCTGCACGCCGAGTTCGGGCTGCGCGAGCTGGTCGTCTCCTCGTACCAGGCGGTGAGCGGTGCCGGCCGGGACGGCGTCGACACGCTGCGCCGGCAACTGTCCCTGGTCGCCGGCACCGAGCTGGGGACCCACCCCGGCGACGTGCGGCGGGCCGTCGGCGACGACACGGGCCCCTTCCCCGGGCCCGTCGCGCTGAACGTCGTGCCCTGGGCCGGATCGCTGCGCGAGGACGGCTGGTCGTCGGAGGAGATGAAGGTCCGGGACGAGTCCCGCAAGATCCTCGGACTGCCCCAGCTCCCGGTCGCGGTCACCTGCGTCCGGGTCCCCGTCGTCACGACGCACTCCCTGACCGTGCACGCCCGCTTCGAGAGCGAGGTCACCGTCGACAAGGCCCGGGAGATCCTCGCCACCGCGCCCGGCGTCGTCCTCTTCGACAACCCGGCCGCCGGTGAATTCCCCACCCCCGCCGACGTGGTCGGCACCGACCCGACCTGGGTCGGCCGGGTCCGGCGGGCGCTGGACGACCCGACGGCGCTCGAACTGTTCGTGTGCGGCGACAATGTGCGCAAGGGTGCCGCGCTCAACACGGCGCAGATCGCCGAGCTGGTGGCGGCCGAGCTGAGCTGAACGGCGATCAGCAGGAAAACAACCACCGGCCGCCGGGGATTCGTTTGTAGGATCCGTCGACGAGATGTGATCCGGAAGTAGTTCCGGATCACTTGTACCCGGCGCCCGAAGCATCAGAGGATTTCCTCCCCGCCCTTCGCAACCGAGCGAAGAGCGGGGAGCGTCTTTGCGGTCACCCCTCGGGGCGCGGGACGGGGTCGGCGTGGGGACGCCGAGGACGGTCGCGGGGACGGCCGTTCACATGGGACATAGGGGAAGAGCGGGACCATGAGGGCCTATGAGGCACCGTCAGCCGAGATGCTGCCCGGCAGACACGCGAACGTGACGGCCGGCACGTACAACCCTCGCGGGGGTCGACGTGTCCAACTGGCGTGGCAGAGGTACTCGAATTCACCGCGGCACCACGTGGCCCCGCTGTGCGGCCCGCCCGGACCGTCCGTCCCCGTGCGGCCGGCGCGGCCGGTGGCATGCCGGTGATCGCGCCGATGCCCGCAGCGCGGCCGGCCCGCATCTCCGACCAGCGCGACGGCGCGGACGACGTCGTGGCGGCGGGTACCACCGTCGACCACCTCACCGAGACCTACCGCGCCCACTACCGGTCGCTGCTCGGTCTCGCCGCCCTCCTCCTCGACGACACCGCCTCCTGCGAGGACGTCGTCCAGGAGGCGTTCATCCGGGTCCACTCGGCGCGCAAACGCGTCCGTGACCCCGAGAAGACGCTGGCCTACCTGCGGCAGACCGTCGTCAACCTCTCCCGCTCGGCACTGCGCCGCCGCATCCTCGGTCTCAAGCTGCTCTCCAAGCCCATGCCGGACATGGCGAGCGCGGAGGAAGGCGCGTACGACCAGCTCGAACGCGACTCCCTCATCAAGGCGATGAAGGGACTCCAGCGCCGCCAGCGCGAAGTCCTGGTCCTGCGCTACTTCGCCGACATGACCGAGGCTCAGGTCGCCGAGACCCTCGGCATATCGCTGGGCTCGGTCAAGGCCTACGGATCACGCGGCATAGCGGCGCTCAGGGTGGCCATGGAGGCGCCGGCATGAGCGACGGCAACGAGGCACGGCGCGACGCCCGCGAGGGCGACGGGCCTGCCGGGCCGACCGGGCAAGAGCCGAAGCACACGCACGCTGGGAACGGAACTGTGAATCACGGCCCCGCCGACAAGGGCCCCGGCGCCGACGAGCCCGCCGGTCTCGCCCCCGACGAGCTGGCACTGCGCAACCTGCTGCACAGTGCCGTCCAGGACATGGAGCCGAGCGACGGCACCCTGGAGCACCTACGCCGGGCGGTGCCGGCCCGCCGGGCCCGCAAACGCCAGGCCGCCGTCGGCATGGCCGCCGCCGCCCTGTTCCTCGGCACGGCGATCCCCGCCCTCGTCCACGTCACCGGCGCCGCGGGCCCCGGCGCCGACCCGTCCGTGGCCGGCAACGCCTCGCAGGCACAGGGCGGCGCGACCGAGGGCAAGGACCCCGCCGGCGGCCAGAGCGGCGTCGCCGGCTCCTCCGGCACGACCGAGGACGAGGCCACCACCGCGCCCCAGGAGACGCCCCAGGAGGAGGCGACCGGCTCCGCCACGGGCTCGGCCACCGGCACCGGGCCCTCCGCCAGCGCGGCCGCCGAACTGCCCCTGTGCACGTCGGCGCAGCTCGGCCCGGCCGTGGCGAGCAGCGCCGCCCCCGACTCCGCCGGCGCCGTCTACGGCACCTTCCGCGTCACCAACGTCTCGGCGGAGAGCTGTACCGTCGCCGGGCCCGGCAGCGTGGGCGTCACCCCGCAGGGCGCGGCGGACGCCGCCAGGATCGGCACGGCCCGGCACGTCGCCGGGGACGCCGCCGCCGCGCTGCCCGACCCGTCGCTGGAGTCCGCCTCGCCGACGCTGGCGTCGGGCGCCGCGTACGAGGTGGAGTTCGCCTGGGTGCCCTCGGAGACCTGCCCCACCACCGGAGGCACCCCCGGAGGCAGCACCGGCGCCCCCTCGCCCGAGCCGACGCCCAGTGAGGAGACGCCCGCCACGGAAGGCGCCTCGGCCGGCTCGGACACCGGCACGACGACCCAGCTCGTCACCGCGGACGGCCCGGCCGACGGGAGCGTGACGGTGACCTACACCCCCGAGGGCGGCTCCGGCTCGGCCACGGTCACGGTGTCCAACGCGTGCGCCGGGACCGTGTACTGGACGGGAGTGCTGGCGGGGCGGTGACCCGCGTGCGGACCGGCGCCCGGTGCGGTGCCGGCCGCCCCGTGCGGGCTCAGACGCCGGTGGGGCTCGGCTCGGCGTCCTCGCCGGCGGCCGGGACCAGGCCCAGTTCCTCGTCGCGGGCCAGCTCCACCTCGCGGCGCAGCAGCCGGAACCACATGAAGACCACGAAGCCCACGAAGGCGAACCACTCGGCGGTGTAGCCGAGGTTCTGGAACGCCTTCAGGTCCAGCCCGGTGTTCTGCGGCGCGCTCACCGGCACCGCCCGCATCCCCGAGTCGCCCTCGTTGAGCGTGACCCAGGCGTCGTACACGTCGTACGGCACCAGGTTGAGCAGCGACGCCGCGCTGATCGCGCCGGTCTGGCCCTCGGGCCAGCCGGAGCGGGCGGTGACGCCGTTGTCGCCGGGCGTCTCGGAGGCCTGGAGCGCGCCGGTGACGGTGACCTCGCCGGCGGGCGGGGCCGGGGCCTTCGCCGGGTCGGGGGAGCCCGGCAGCCAGCCCCGGACCACGGGCAGGGCCCGGCCGGAGTCGGTGCGCAGCAGCGTGAGGACGTAGTAGCCCGGGCGGTCGTCCAGCTCCCGGTCCGGGACGAGCAGCTGCTCGCCGTACCGTCCGCTCACGGTGGTCTGCTTGCCGACCGTCGCCTTGTCGACGGGCAGCAGTTCCTCCAGCGGGCGGGCCGCCTCGTGCCGGGCCGTCTCGGCCTGGGTGGTGGCGGTGTTGTGGTCCTGCACCCGGTCCTCGAACCGGCCGAGCTGCCAGGACCCCATGAAGATGCAGAAGGGGACGGCGAGCACGACGAAGATGTTGATTCCCCACCATCGGGGGGTCAGCAGAAACCGGTACACGCCCTCCACGGTACGGGGCGCCTGCCGCCGCCCCGCCCGCGGGGCCGGGGACGGGCGGAGTTTTCCACAGGCTGGGGATCCGGTCCGCGCGCTGTCGGTGCGGCGGGGCACTATGGGGCCATGACTGAGAGCAACGGGTCCGTGTCACCGGATCAGCAGGGCACGCCGGGCGTGCGGGAACAGGGCGAGATGCCGGACTGGGAGAAGCGGTTCCGGGCGCCGCGGGTGTCGCTGCCCGACTGGGCCGAGGACGCCCCGGACCGCTCCCTGTTCGTGTCGAACGCGACGGGGACCTACGAGCTGTACGCCTGGGACCGGGCGACCGGCGCGCAGCGCCAGGCAACGGACCGGCCCAACGGCACCACGGACGGCGTGCTCTCCCCGGACGGCGCGTGGATCTGGTGGTTCGACGACAAGGACGGCGACGAGTTCGGCGTCTGGCGCCGCCAGGCCTTCGAGGGAGGCGAGGACGAGGCGGCGGTGCCCGGCCTCGACCCCTCCTATCCGGCGGGCCTCGCCCTCGGCCGGGACGGGCGGACCGCGGTGATCGGCCGCTCGACCGACGAGGACGGTACGACGATCCACCTCGCGCGGGCCGGCGACGCCCCCGTGGAGATCTACCGCCACCGCGAGTCCGCGGGCGTCGGCGACCTCTCCCACGACGGCACGCTGATCGCCGTCGAGCACACCGAGCACGGCGACGCCATGCACTCGGCGCTGCGCGTGCTGCGCCCCGACGGCACGACGGTCGCCGAGCTGGACGACACCGAGGGCGGCGAGAAGGAGCTGGGCCTGGAGGTGCTGGGCTTCGCCCCCGTGGACGGCGACACGCGGCTGCTCATCGGCCACCAGCGCCGGGGGCGCTGGGAGCCGCTGGTGTGGGACGTGGCGACGGGCGAGCAGACGGACCTCGCCCTGGAGCTGCCGGGCGACGTGAGCGCCGAGTGGTATCCGGACGGCAGCGGCCTGCTGGTCGTGCACGACTTCGAGGCCCGCGGCGAACTCTTCCGGTACGACCTGGCGGAGCGCGAGCTGGTGGAGATCCCCACCCCGCCCGGCACGGTGTCCGGGGCGACGGCTCGGCCCGACGGCAGTGTGGAGTACCTGTGGTCCTCGGCCGCCGAACCGCCGGCGGTGCGCTCGACCAGCGGCCGCGTGGTGCTCGACCCGCCCGGCATGAAGTCGCCCGGCTCGGTCCCGGTGGAGGACGTGTGGGTGGAGGGCCCCGGCGGCCGCATCCACGCCCTGGTGCAGAAGCCGGCGGGCGCGAAGGGACCACTCCCGACCGTCTTCGACATCCACGGCGGGCCGACCTGGCACGACAGCGACTCCTTCGCCGCGGGCCCGGCGGCCTGGGTCGACCACGGGTACGCCGTGGTCCGCGTCAACTACCGCGGCTCGACCGGGTACGGCCGCGCCTGGACCGACGCCCTCAAGCACCGGGTCGGTCTGATCGAGCTGGAGGACATCGCGGCGGTGCGCGAGTGGGCGGTCTCCTCGGGGCTCGCCGACCCGGCCCGGCTGATCCTCACCGGCGGCTCCTGGGGCGGCTACCTCACCCTCCTCGGCCTCGGCACCCAGCCCGAGGCGTGGGCCCTGGGCATCGCCGCCGTCCCCGTCGCCGACTACGTCACCGCGTACCACGACGAGATGGAGGCGCTGAAGGCCATGGACCGCACGCTGCTCGGCGGCACCCCCGAGGAGGTGCCCGAGCGCTTCGAGGCGTCCTCGCCGCTGACCTACGTCGACGATGTCAAGGCCCCGGTCTACATCTCGGCCGGCGTCAACGACCCGCGCTGCCCGATCCGCCAGATCGAGAACTACGTCAAGCGCCTGGAGGCCCGCGGCGCCGTCCACGAGGTCTACCGCTACGACGCCGGCCACGGCTCCCTGGTGGTCGACGAACGCATCAAGCAGATCCGCCTGGAACTGGACTTCGCCCAGAGGTACCTGCCGTAACCCCACGAGAGCGCCCGCCCCACCGCGGGCGCGCCTCCCCGCCGCGGGCTGCCGCGCTCCGCCCAGCCGTCCCCAGCCGCGGGCTGCCCTGTCCGCCCCAGCCGCGGGCTGCCGCGTCGCACCCGGCCCGGGGTCACGCCCCGCTCAGCCGCGGGCTGCCCTGTCCGCCCCAGCCGCGGGCAGTCGTGCCGCTGGGGCGGCACGGGTGGGCGCGGCGGCACCCCGCAAGCGCGGGGCAAGCGCACTGGGCCCCCGGGGCCCGACGGCACCTCGGAAGCGCGGGGCAAGCGCACCCACCCCCGTGGCCGACGGCGCCTCGCAAGCGTGGGGCAAGCACACGTGTCCCCCCGTGGCCGACGGCACCCGGCAAGCACAGGCCACGCGCACGCACCCCCGGCGGGCCACCGCCCCGCCCCCGCTACGTCGCGGACGCCTGCCGCGCCCGCCGCCCCAGCAGCTCCGCCAGCCCCCGCCGAGTCGCCGCCAGCACCACCCGGTCCTCAGCCCGCAGGACATACGTCTCGGGCAGCTCCCACACCAACCGGGACTCCCGGCCCCCCTGCGCACCGGGAGCACCCTCCCGCTCCCCGCCGGAGACCTCCAGCGCCAGCACCCGCCACGCCCCCGCACGGAACGCGTCCTTGACCGTCCGCCCCTCCAGCTGCGGATGCCCCGCCACCCGCACCGCCGCGAACAGCAGCACCCGCCGCTCGACGGGAATCGCGCCCACGATCTGCCGGCCCATCATCGCCCCGGCGAACGCGGGCGCGGCCAGATGCGTCACACTGCGGCTCCGCGTCAGCGCCGACGGGTGCGCGGCGCGCAGGGTGCGGTACACGGCGGTCGCGAAGTCGTCGTCGTACAGGCGCAGCACCACCCGCAGATCGGGCCGCACGGACCGCCCGTACAGCACTGCCTCCAGGTTCGTCGTGTCGACGCTCGTCAGCGCGAGCAGCGAGTGCGCCCGGTGGATCTTGGCCGCCTCCAGGACGCCCTCCTGCGTGACGTCCCCGAGCACCACCGGCACCCGCAGCCGCCGAGCGGTGGCGATGCCGCGCGCCTCGGGGTCGC
Source organism: Streptomyces sp. NPDC018947 (assembly GCF_044390505.1). Lineage (NCBI taxonomy): Bacteria > Bacillati > Actinomycetota > Actinomycetes > Kitasatosporales > Streptomycetaceae > Streptomyces > Streptomyces sp. NPDC018947. The sequence continues at coordinate 182,801 of NZ_JBIRZD010000004.1, read as the reverse complement.
CCTCGACGCACACGACGGGGATGTCCATCTCCCGCAGCCGGGTCAGCACCCGCGTGCCGATCTTGCCGAGACCGAGCAGGACGACGTGACCGCCGAGCCCGCGTGCGGGCTTGCGCAGCGACGAGGCGCTGCGGAAGGTCCCGAGGGCCTCCAGCACCGCCGCGAGCAGCACCGGCAGCAGCAGTAACCCGACGAAGCCGGAGAGGAGTTGCAGGACCTGACGGCCGTCGTCGTTGTTGTGCGCGGGCTCGTTGATGGCGAACAGGTCGAGGAGCGTCACGTACGTCGCGTGCAGCGGATGGTCCCCGGTGACCACCATCAGCGCGACGGCGAGCGCGACCACACAGGCGCCGAGTCCCGCCAGCGACCACCGCAGCCGCCGCGAGAACAGGGAGCCGAAGGGCGGCACGGCGGCGCGCACCACGGGCAGCGGCGGACCGGAGTACGACACCTGCTCCAGCACGACGGTGCCGCGCCCGGTGGCCGCCTCCACCGCCGCCGCGTCGGGCAGGAGCTGCGGTGCCTGTTCGCCGCTGCCCTCCGAACCGTCCGAGCCAGCCGGGTCGTTGCTGGTCGCCGAGAGCAGCGCGAGGGTGCACAGACCGGGGTCGGCCACCTCGCCGGGGCGGGGCGGCTGCCGTTCCACCGCGCGCAGCAGCAGCCCGTCGGTCTCCACGATCTTGCTGGTGCCGACCAGCGCGGTCGCCGCGAGGGCGGGCGCGGCCGTGTCGGCGTCGGAGAGCACGGTGGTCGACGCCTCGACCCCGTCCGGCCCGGGCTGCCGTCCGCCGCCGGCGAGCGCGGCGCTCTGGTCGAGAAGGGCCGCGATGTGCTGGCCCAGCCGCCGGTTGTACAGGCGCAGCACCAGGCGCAGGCGCGGGTTGAGCCGGCGGGCGGTCAGCGCGGCGCGGATGTTGGTCTCGTCGTCGTCGTAGACGAGGGCGAGGGCGGCGGCCCGGTCCACCCCGGCCTCCGCCAGCACGTCCTCGGTCGGCTCGGCGGCCTCCAGCTCCCGGTCGGCCACGGCCCCTTCGCCGGCGCCGGAGCGGTTGACGGCCGCGTTGACCATGTCCAGCAGGGCCGCCGATGCCGCGCGGGCCCGCCCGACGACCGGCTGGCGCACCCGGCGCCCGGAGGCCGGGACGACGAGTGTGACCTGTTCGCGGTAGACGCCGCGCAGTTCGGCGGCCAGCCGGTGCGCCAGTCCGTCGTCGCCGCACACCACCATGTGCGCGTACGCGTCGCCCTGCCCGGCCTGGTTCGGAACGCTCCCCGTATGAGTCCCCATTTGAGAAAGGACAGTACCGCCGGGCGGTGCGGTTCCGGGTGCCGCCCAGGCGGTGCGGGAGAGCCGGGGAGCGGCATGGAAGACGCGCGAATATTGCCGGAATCCGGCAATGACCGGTCCCGGGTCCCCATGTGACGATTCGTCTCGCCGGAGCTCAGCGACGGGCGGGAGGGGGCGGCACGAACGGCCTGTTTCTCGGACCGGGCACCACGGGGGTCGTGCCGCTCGCCCTGTCGCCGGCTTCGGCGGACCGCCGGAAGGCGTCCTGGAGGGGGGTGGCCGTCGCCGCCGGCCGTCGCCGGGTCCACGGCGGCGGCCGGCTTCGGCGGGACCGTCGCCCCGGGGGGCCGGACCGGTACCGCGGGCGCCGCCGTCGCACCGGCGGGCGCCCAGCCCCGCTCAGATCTCCTGGGCCGGCCAGCCCAGCAGCCGGGCCCCGATGACCGCGGTCTGCAGGGTGTAGCGGTGCACGGGGTCGGCGGGGTTGGCGCCGGTCAGGTGGTGGATGCGCTCCAGCCGGTAGGTGAGAGCCCGCACGCTGAGCGCCAGCCGCCGGGCCGCCTCGGCCGCGGTGCACCCCGCGTCGAAGTAGGACTCCAGGGTCCGCAGCAGCGGCTCGGCACCGCCCCGGGCGTCGCGCAGCGGACCCAGCACGCTGAGCACGAGGTCGGCCATGGCCTGCCGGTCGCGGGTGAGCACCGGGTAGACCAGCAGGTCGGCGGCGCGCACCACGGGCTCGTCGAGTTCGAGGCGGTCGGCGAGTTCGAGGGTGCTCAGCGCCTCCTCGTAGCTGTGGACCACGCCGCCCGCGCCGGTCTGGGGCCGGCCGACGGCGACGCGGCTGCCCTCCGTGGCGGCGTAGGCCTGCTTGGCGAAGTAGGCGAGGACGTCGTCCTGGTCGCCGGGCGCGATGCAGATGAGCTGGCCGTTCTTGGTGGCGATCAGGATGCGCCGGTCGCCGAAGCGGGAGATGAGCGCGGTCTCCACGCGCCGGGTGACCGGGGAGGTGTCGTCGTACGCCTCGGGCCCCTGCGCCACGGCCACGGCGTGGGCCCGGGAGAGCACCAGCCCGAACCGCTCCGCCCGCTCGGCGAGGCGCCCGAGGTCGCTGCGCCCGTACAGCAGGTCGTCGATGAACTCCCGCCGTGCGGCCTCCTCCTGCCGTACGGCGTGGCGCTGGGCGCGTTCGTACCCCTCGGCGAAGGCGTCCACGGCCTGGCCGACGGCGGCGAGCACGCTGTCGGCCGTGCCCGCGTCGCCCGCTTCGGCGGGCCAGTGGGCGCGGGTGGCGTCCAGGTGTCCGCGGACGAGCGAGCGCAGGGTGTGGCCCTGTTCCGCGGCCCGTTCGCCGAGGTGCCGCCGTTCCTCCAGCTCGTCGCGGTTGAGCCGGCGTCCGGTGCCGGCGACCTGCGCGAGTATCTCGGCGTACCCGGCCAGGTACGCGTCCTGCGGTTCCCCCACTGCGTGCCTCCCCTGCCGTGCGCGCCGGGTGGCGGTGCACGGCAACGAAAGGCTAGTCAAGGCTGCCGGGAACCGGAAACGCGGGTGGGGCCCTGCTCTGGTAGGGCCGCCGAGGCCGTGCTCCCCGGTGAGCCTCCGTTCCGTGCGCGGGCGACGACGAGGGGCCGGTGCCACGCCTCGTCGGCGTCGCACCGGCCCCTCGGCCCGCGGTCGGTCAGTCCGTGCCGGATTCCATCGCGGCGCGGTCCAGCGCCTCGTCCTCGCCGGAGACCTCGCCCCGCGAGGCGATGGCCTCGGCGCCGCCCTCCGGCATGGCGCCGATCAGGCCGGTCGCCGCCGCCTGGGCCGCACCGATGGCGGGACCGCCGGCGCCGATCAGGCCGAGTCCGGCGTACTGCTCCAGCTTGGCGCGTGAGTCGGCGATGTCGAGGTTGCGCATGGTGAGCTGGCCGATCCGGTCCACCGGGCCGAACGCGGAGTCCTCGGTCCGCTCCATCGACAGCTTGTCCGGGTGGTAGCTGAACGCGGGGCCCGTCGTGTCGAGGATCGAGTAGTCCTCACCGCGCCGCAGCCGCAGGGTGACCTCGCCGGTGACGGCCGAGCCGACCCAGCGCTGGAGCGACTCGCGGATCATCAGCGCCTGCGGGTCCAGCCAGCGGCCCTCGTACATCAGCCGGCCGAGTCGCCGGCCCTCGGTGTGGTACTGGGCGAGGGTGTCCTCGTTGTGGATCGCGTTGACCAGCCGCTCGTACGCGGCGTGCAGCAGGGCCATGCCCGGCGCCTCGTAGATGCCGCGGCTCTTGGCCTCGATGATCCGGTTCTCGATCTGGTCGGACATGCCCATGCCGTGCCGGCCGCCGATGGCGTTGGCCTCCATGACCAGGTCGACGGCGGAGGCGAACTCCTTGCCGTTGACCGACACCGGGCGCCCCTGGTCGAAGCCGATGGTGACGTCCTCGGTGGCGATCTCGACCGACGGGTCCCAGAACCGCACGCCCATGATGGGCTCCACGGTCTCCACGCCGGTGTCGAGGTGCTCCAGCGTCTTGGCCTCGTGGGTGGCGCCCCAGATGTTGGCGTCGGTGGAGTACGCCTTCTCCGTGCTGTCCCGGTAGGGCAGGCCGTGGGCGAGCAGCCACTCCGACATCTCCTTGCGCCCGCCCAGCTCGGTCACGAAGTCCGCGTCCAGCCACGGCTTGTAGATCCGCAGGTGCGGGTTGGCGAGCAGGCCGTAGCGGTAGAACCGCTCGATGTCGTTGCCCTTGAACGTCGAGCCGTCGCCCCAGATCTGGACGTCGTCCTCGAGCATCGCCCGGACCAGCAGCGTGCCGGTGACGGCACGGCCGAGCGGGGTGGTGTTGAAGTACACCCGCCCGCCCGAGCGGATGTGGAACGCGCCGCAGGTCAGCGCGGCCAGCCCCTCCTCGACCAGCGCCGCACGGCAGTCGACCAGGCGCGCGATCTCGGCGCCGTAGGTCTTGGCGCGGCCGGGCACCGAGGCGATGTCGGGCTCGTCGTACTGACCGATGTCAGCGGTGTAGGTGCACGGCACGGCGCCCTTGTCGCGCATCCACGCGACCGCGACGGAGGTGTCGAGGCCGCCGGAGAAGGCGATACCGACGCGCTCACCGGTGGGCAGGGAGGTGAGGACTTTGGACATGGCAATATTATGCATCACCTCGCATGGTCATGCAATGCCGACTTTCCGGGGGCCGCCTCCGCCAGGCTCCGCGGTACCCCGTTCTGGCTACGCTGCACGGGTGACCGTCGAGTTGAGCCTGCTGCCCCGCGTGGCGTTCCGCGACCGGGAGATCACCGCGCCGAGGCTGCGCGGCCTGCTCGCGCTGCTCGCCGACGACCTGCGCACCGGGTGCAGCGTCGGCCGGCTGGTGGAGGGGCTGTGGCCCGACGAGCGGCCGGAGCGGCCCGGCAGGGCGGTGCAGGTGCTCGTCTCACGGGCGCGGACGCAGCTCGGCGCCGAGGTGATCGCCGGCACGGCCACCGGGTACCGGCTCGCGCTGGCCGAGGCCCAGGTCGACTCCTCCGCCCTGCTGCTGCACGCCGCCGCGAGCGCCGAGCGGGCCCGGGCGGGCGACCACGCCGCCTCACTCGCCGAGGCCGAGGCCGGCCTCGCGCTGTGGCAGGGCGACGGCACCGACGGCGAACCGGGCGACCCCGTCGCCGAGTTGCGCGCCCTGCGGCTCCCCGCCCGCGAGTCCCTGGCCCGCGCCCGCGCGCTCGCACTCGCCCGGCTGGGACGGCACGCGGAGGCCCTCGGGCCGCTGGCCGAGGCCGCCCGGGCCCACCGGCGCGACGAGGAGGTGCTGTCCGAGCTGCTGCGCGCCGAGGCGGCCGTCCTCGGACCCTCGGCGGCCCTCGCGCGCTACGAGGAGTACCGCCGGGAGCTGCGCGACGAACTGGGCACCGACCCCGGGCCCGCCCTCGAGACGGTCCAGGGCGAACTGCTGCGCGGCGCGGTGTCCGTCGTGCGCCGCGGCGTACGGCACGAACCCAACCCGCTGCTGGGCCGGGACGACGACATCGCCGCCGTGACCGGGCTGCTGCGCACCTCGCGCGTCGTCTCCGTCACCGGACCCGGCGGCCTCGGCAAGACCCGGCTCGCGCACGCGGTCGGCCGGTGCTGGGGCCGGCCCGGACCCGGCGAGGAGGAGGGCACGGTCACGCGGGAGAGCGTCGTGCACGTCGTGCCGCTCGCGGGCGTCACCGCGGACGCGGACGTCGCCGGCGAGGTGGCCTCCGCGCTGGGCGCCGGCGACGGGCCCGCCGGCGCGGGCGGCGACCCGGCCGCCGCGGACCCGGTCCCCGGCATCCTGCGCGCCCTCGGCCCCGGTGCGGCGCTGCTGGTGCTCGACAACTGCGAGCAGGTCGTCGCCGGCGCCGCGGACCTCGTGCGGTCCCTGGTGTCGTCCTCGAAGGACGTGCGCGTACTGACCACCAGCCGGTCGCCGCTGGGCCTGACCTCGGAGGCGGTGTACGCGCTGCCCGAGCTGGGCCAGGACGTGTCCGCCGAGCTGTTCCGGCAGCGGGCGCGGGCGGCCCGGCCCGGCGTGGACCTGCCCCCTCGGGCGGTGGCCGAGCTGTGCCGCCACCTCGACGGGCTGCCGCTGGCCGTGGAACTGGCCGCCGCCCGCGTCCGCGTGCTGTCCGTGCCGGAGATCGCCCGGCGGCTCGGCGACCGCTTCGCCCTGCTGCGGGGCGGCGCCCGCGACGCACCCGAGCGGCACCGCACCCTGCACGCGGTCGTCGAATGGAGCTGGAACCTCCTCGACCCCCAGGGGCGGCGCGCGCTGCGGACGCTGTCGGTCTTCCCCGGCGGCTTCACCGGCGAGGCGGCCGAGCACGTGCTCGGCGTCGACGCGCTGTGGCTCCTCGAACAGCTCACGGACCAGTCGCTGCTCAAGGCCGCGGACGCCGAGGACGGCGGGGTCCGTTTCCACATGCTGGAGACCGTACGGGAGTTCAGCGCGGCCCGGCGCGCGGAGGCGGGCGAGGACGCGGCGGCCACGGCCCTGTTCCTGGACTGGGCACGGGAGTTCGGACGCGCGCACCACGACGTGCTCTTCGGCCCGGACCAGTTGGCCGCCTGGGGACGGATCCGCGCCGAGCAGGACAACCTCGTCCTCGCCCTGCGCCTCGCGTCGGCCCGCGGCGACGACTCCACCACCGCGGCGGTCGCCGCCGTCCTGGCCTGCCTGTGGTCCACCGGCTCCAACTACGCCCGCCTGGCCGCCCTCGCCGCCGACACCGGCCCCCCGCTGTCCCACTTCCGCCCCGGCCCCGAGGACGTCGAGACCGTCCGCACCGTCTCGGCGGTCGGCGTCGCCACGGCGTTCATGGGCTACGGCCCGCACGCGGTGCGCCAGCTCGTCACCCTGCGCCGGCTCCCGCCCGGACCGCCGGACACCCTGCCGCGCGCCCTGGCGGTGGTGCTGGGCGCCACCCCCCGGATGCGCCCGCCCGGGTACACGGAGCTGCTGGCGCTGTGCGACGGCACCGACCCCTCCCCGGCCGCCGGCGCCCCGGGCCGCCGGTACCCCATGCTGGCCTTCGTCGCCCAGTGCGTCGCCAGCTTCGTCTGGGAGTACGAGGACGAGGTGGAGCGTGCCCTGGACACCGCCCGCGGGATGATCACCGCCCTGGCGGAGATCCGCAATCCCACCGCCGAGTTCATCGGCCACTCCCGGCTGAGCGACCTGTGCCTGCGCACGCAGGACAGCGGGACCGCGTACAGCCATCTCACCGCCGCGCTCGCCGCGTTCGAGTCGATGGGGGCGTGGACGGACTCCGGCAGCATCCGCTGGGGCCTGGTCCTCGCCTGTCTGCAGCGCGGCGACGTCGACGAGGCCGAGCAGTGGCTGCGGCAGGCGGAGCGCGAGCAACCGCCGGACGCGGCGGCCGAGTTCGGCAGCGCCCTGTCCGCGCGGGCGGAGATCGCCCTCGCCCGGGGACTGACCGAGGAGGGGCTGCGGCTGTGGCGCCGGGCGGTGGACCGGACCGCTCCGGAGGGGGCCGGGTTCGAGGAGGACCCGCTCGTCGGTCCCTGGGAGCTGGAGCTGCGGTCCGCCGCGGTCGCCGCGCACGCCCAGGCGGGGTGCCCGGGGCAGGTCGCGCGGCTGACGGCCGACCTGCGCGAGCGGCTGCGCGGGCTGCTCGCCCTGCCGGTGGCGGCCCCCGGGCAGCTCCCGGTCTACGGCACCGTGCTGCTGGCGCTCGGCCTGGCGGGCCTGGCGGAGGGCGACACGTCGGCCGTGCGCCTGCTCGCGCTGGCTGAACGCCTCAGTCCCGTACGGCAGTTCCCCACGTTCTCCGCCTCCCGGTGCCGGCGGGCCGCCGAGGACGCCGACGGGGCGGCGTACGCCGACGCGGTGTCGGAGTACGCCGCCCTGGGGCGGGACGAGTTGCGGGACGCGGTCCGCGCGGCCCTCGGCGTTACTTCGCGTCACCGTTGAAGGTGGACGTCGACCAGAAGTAGCCGAGCGCGGTCAGCCCGAGGCACCAGGCGACGGCGAGCCATCCGTTGTGCCCGATCCCGTCGCCGAGGAGCAGGCCGCGCAGCGTCTCGATGGCGGGCGTGAACGGCTGGTACTCGGCGACCGGCCGGAACCAGCCCGGCAGCGCGTCGAGCGGCACGAAGGCGCTGGACAGCAGCGGCAGCAGGATCAGCGGCATCGCGTTGTTGCTCGCGGCCTCCGCGTTCGGGCTGACCAGGCCCATGCCGACCGCGATCCAGGTGAGCGCCAGGGCGAACAGCGCGACCAGCCCGAACGCGGCCAGCCACTCCAGGACGGTGGCGTCGTGGGACCGGAAGCCGATGGCGACGCCGACCGCGCCGACCAGGACCACACTGGCGACCGACTGCACGACGCTGCCGACGACGTGCCCGACGAGCACCGAGGGACGGTGGATCGCCATGGTGCGGAACCGGGCGATGATGCCCTCGGCCATGTCGTTGGAGACGGACACCGCGGTCCCGATCACGGTGGAGCCGATGGTCATCAGCAGCAGCCCCGGCACGATGTAGGCGACGTACGCGGAACGGTCCGGGGTGCCGCCGCCGATGCCCGCGCTCATCGTGTCGCCGAAGACGAAGACGAACAGCAGCAGCAGCATGACCGGGGTGAGCAGCAGGTTCAGGGTCAGCGACGGGTAGCGGCGGGCGTGCAGCAGGTTGCGCCGCAGCATCGTGGACGAGTCGCGCAGGGCCAGGGACAGGGAGGTCATCGGACGGTCTCCTCGGACTGGTGGGGGAGGGCGGTGGCGGTGGCGGGACCGGTGCGGGCGTCGGTGCGGGGACCGGCGGCGGGCTCGGTCAGGGCGAAGAACACGTCGTCCAGGTCGGGGCCGTGCACGGTCAACTCGTCGGCCTCGACACCCGCGGCGTCCAGCCGGCCGAGGAGGGAGCGCAGCTCGCGCTGGCTGCCGCCGCCGGCGATCACGAGCGACAGCGACTCGTCGTCGCGGGTGACCTCGCGCAGCGCGGAGGCGGCGGACCGGTAGGCCGCCGGGTCGGTGAAACGCAGCCGGACGTGCCCTCCGGGTACGAGCCGCTTCAGCTCCTCGGCGGTGCCCTCGGCGGCGATCCTGCCGCCGTTCAGGACGGCGATGCGGTCGGCGAGTTCGTCGGCCTCCTCCAGGTACTGCGTGGTGAGGAAGACGGTGACGCCGCCGGTGACCAACTCGCGGACGATCTCCCACATGGTGTGCCGGGACCGCGGGTCGAGGCCGGTGGTCGGCTCGTCGAGGAAGATGATCCGGGGACCGCCCACCAGCGTCATGGCGATGTCCAGGCGCCGCTTCATGCCGCCGGAGTAGGTGGAGGCGGGCTTCTTCGCCGCCTCCACGAGGTCGAACCGCTCCAGCAGTTCGGCCGTGACCCGCCGCCCCTCGCGCCGGGACAGGTGGTGCAGGTCCGCCATGAGGAGCATGTTCTCCTCGCCGGTGATCAGCCCGTCGACGGCGGAGAACTGTCCGGTGACCCCGATCGCCGCCCGCACGGCCTGCGCCTCGCGGGCGAGGTCGTGACCGCCGACGCGGACACGGCCGCTCGCGGGGCCGGGGGAGACGAGGGTGGACAGGATCTGCACGACGGTGGTCTTGCCGGCCCCGTTCGGACCGAGCAGCGAGAAGACCGTCCCCTCGGGCACGGCCAGGTCGATGCCGTCGAGCACGACCTTGTCGCCGTAGGACTTGCGCAGCCCGTCGGCCGCGATGGCGAGTGCTGTGGATGTCGTCGTCATGCCGCACAGACTGCGGCCGGGCGCTTTCAGCCCTGTTTCACCGCGCTCTCACCCCCGCTCCCGCGACTGAAACGGCGGGCCACGGGCAAGGTGGCGACCTTCGTCCGGCGGACGCCGTACGGAGGACTCCGGGCCGGCCTGACGCGGTGGCGCCTGACACGCCCTCCCGCGCCTCCCCTCCCCGGCCGCCCCGCCGGACCTCCCCGCCCGCATCCGCCTGCCGGCCCTGCCGGAGGAGTCCCGGTGGACCCATCCGGACTGGCCCGGCACCGGTACTGAGGCGCGGGAGGGGAGGGCGGCGCCTCACGCGGCCTCGACCAGGGCGGACCGGTCGTTGCCGGACGGGTGCCGGGCGGGCGTCACGGGGCTGGTCACCGCGGCGCGTCCCTCGTGTCGCGGCCACAGGAGGAGGGCACCGGCCGCTCCCGCACCGGCGAGGACCGCGAGGACGGACCAGGCGACGGTGAAGCCGGCACTCGTGCCGAGCCATCCGGCGACGGGGTAGGTGATCAGCCAGGCCAGGTGCGACAGGGAGAACTGGGCCGCGAACGCCTCGGGGACCGCGTTCCGTGCGACGGAGGCGCGCAGGACCGCGCCGGTCGGCGTGATGACCAGCGCCATGCCGATGCCGATCCCGGTCCAGATGACCGCCGTACCGGTCCAGGTGACGGCGCCGGCCGCGGTGAGCGCCACCGCGGCGGTCGTGCCGGCGACGAGGACTCCGGCGCCGGTCGTCATGACGGTGCGGGCCGGGACCCGGTCGAGGACGCGCGGCAGTACGAGGGCGGCCAGGAGGGTGCCGGTGCCGGAGGCGGCGAGCATCCAGGCGACGTCCGACTGCGAGCCGCCGAGCCGGTCGCGGACGTGGTTGACGGTGTTGACGACGACGATCGACCCCGCCGCCGCGACCACCAGGTTGAGCGCCATGACGCCGCGCAGCCGCGGTGTCCTCAGGAAGGTCCTGATCCCCGCCGCCGCCTTGTCCCACGCCCTGGTGTGGGCACTGGGGCGGGCGTCGGGGACGCGCGCCGACAGGACGAGCAGGCCGGAGAGGAGGAATCCGGCGGAGGTGCCCAGGAACAGCCGGTCGAAGCTCATGAACGCCAGGGCGACGGCCGCCAGCACGGGGCTGAGCAGACTCTCCATGGTGGAGGCGACCTGGGAGGCGGACAGGGCACGCGTGTAGGCGGACTCGTCGGTGACGATGTCGGGGATGACGGCCTGGAACGTCGGGGTGAAGGCGGCGGAGGCGGCCTGGAGCAGGCCGATCAGGACGTAGATGTGCCAGACCTCGGTGACCAGCGGCAGTGCGAGGACCACCGCACCGCGGACCACGTCGAGGAGGACCAGGAGCGTTCTTCGGGGGAGGCGGTCGACGTACGCGGCGGCCAGCGGGGCGATGACCACGTACATGACCATCTTGACGGTCAGGGCCGTCCCCAGGACCATGCCGGCGTCCGGACCGGCGAGGTCGTAGGCGAGCAGGCCGAGGGCCACCGTGGTCAGCCCGGTACCGAACAGGGCGATGACCTGGGCACCGAACAGGCGGCGGTAGTCGCGGAGGGCGAACAGGCGCATGGCGGGTTCCTTCCGTGTCCATGCGGCGGGGCACGGCTCCGGGGCGGACGCCGTGCCCCGCGGGTACAGGCGGGGAGGTCTTCAGGCACGGGTGGCGCTCTCTGGGGTGAGGCCGGCGAGCAGGTTGAAGGCGCCGGTGAGGACGTTGAGGGCGACGACGCCGACGACGTCGGCGATCGCGCGGTCGCTGTAGCCGTACTCACGCAGCGCGGTGACCTGCTCGTCGGTGATCGACGTCGGCTCGCGGTAGATCCGGAGGGCGAGGGCGACGACCGCCGCGATCGCGGGGTCCGCCGAGGTACCCGCGCGGGCCAGCTCGATCTCCTCCTCGTCCACTCCCAGGGCGCGGGCGGCACCGACGTGAGCGTCGAGGCACAGTCCGCAGCCCTGCTGGACCTGGACGGCGATCGAGATCCGTTCGCCGATCCGGCGGTCGAGCTTGGCTCGTCCCATGGCCCGGCTGAGCTGGAGGTAGCCGCCCAGCACGGCCGGCGAGTGCGCCATCGTGGAGACCATGTCGCCGATCCGGCCGTGGCGGGAGACCAGGTCGGCGAGCAGGTCCCGGGAGGCGCCGACCGCCGTGTCGGGCGTGAGTCGGGTCAGGCGGGGCATGACGCTCCTTCCGGTACGGGGGGACGCGCGGGACGCGTGTCCACGCGGTCAGTGGTGTGCGTGGGCGCCGTGGTGGTGGCCGCCGTGGTGGTGGCCTCCGTGCTCGGGTGCCGCCTCGGACCGGGGGCCGGCGGCGGTGGTCCGCACCGTGAACTCGGCGGTCCGGACGACGCCGTCGTGCTGGAAGTCCAGGTACAGGCGGTAGGTGCCGGCGGTGGGCGCGACCGCCATGAACGCGATGCCGGGTTCCGGCACGGTGGTGCCGTCACCGGGCTCGCCCTCCGGGTGGACGTGGAGGTAGCCCAGGTCACCGACCCGCAGGGCCACCAGGTGTCCGTACGCGGCGAGGTAGGGCTGAAGATCGGTGACGGGACGGCCGTTCCGGCTGACGGTGAAGGTCAGCCCGCTCGCCTCGCCGGGCACGAGACCGCCGTCGAGCGCGACGGTGTACTCACCGATCCGCGCGACCCCGGTGGGCTCGGGGAGCGGCCGCGGGTCGTAGGCGCCGGCGACCGCGGCGTCGATGCCGAGTGTCAGGGTCCCGTCGTGGCCGGCCGGGTGGACGTCGGCGAAGAACCTCCAGTCGCCCGGTTCCAGGGCCAGTTCGACGCTCCAGGTGCCCTCCCCGTCCTTCACCGGGTGCACGTGCTGGAACCCGGCCGTGTCACGCCGTACGGCGATGAAGTGCAGTTCCTTCTCGTGCTCGGCCACGAACTCGGTCACCGCCCGCCCGTCGGGCCCGATCACCCGGAACCCGACCGGCTGCACACCGGCGGTGAGGATCGCGGAGTCGAGCTCCAGGGTGTACCCGCTGCGGGAAACCGACAGCCCACCGGGCTCGGCACCGCCGTGGGCAGCGTGAACACCGTGGTCGGTCTGGCCGTGGCCGGAGTGATTGCTCATGACATCTCCCATGACGTGATGCGCCCTCGGGCGTCGTCCGCTCAGGACGTTGGTCGGAACCATATACCCCCCGGGGGTATTCCGCATCCCCCGGCCGCCGAGGAACCCGTCGCCTCCGACCCGGCCGACGCGCGGGGGAGCCGTACCGCACGCCGGCCCCGGTCGGTCCCGCGCGCGCGTTCGTCAAGTCGGCTCGGCGAGAGGTCAGTTGAGGAAGGAGAAAGTGGTGGCGAAGGGCCGTCCGGTCGACCTCCGCCAACGCGCCGCCGCCGACGGCCGACTCACCGGGAGCGTCAACTTCGTTGCCCCAGCCACCCGATGAGGCTGTCGACCGGTTCGTCGAGGAGCGGCGTCAGGGGACCGCCGAGCGGATGGTGGTGGGGCCGAACGGCCGGAGTGCCCGGAGCGGGCGTCGAGCGGCACCCACGCGCGCATCGGACGCCGCAACGCCCCGCGGGGCCCGCCGGACCGGCGCTGTGGCCATGGACGGCATCCGCGAGCGCGGCCGCAATGGCGGTCGCCCGGACGGGCGCGCACACGAAACAGGTCCCCAGCCCACTCATGTGAGTAGGCTGGGGACCTGTTCCTTCACTGTCGGGGTGGCGGGATTTGAACCCACGACCTCTTCGTCCCGAACGAAGCGCGCTACCAAGCTGCGCCACACCCCGATTGTCGCTGCTCGTCGCGGCGACGTCGTTTACTTTAGCCCACCGGCGGCTGGAGACGAAATCCGGTTTACCAGCGGCGGCGGAGCGGGTTCGGGCGGACGTGGTCCACGGCCACGAGGAGGGCCGCCAGGGCGTAGAGGGCGAGGCCGAGGAGGAGGGCGTTGCCGAGGACGCCCTTGTAGCCGTGCTGGTCGACGTCGAGGAAGGGGTAGAGGTAGCGGCCCTCGGCGCCGGGGAGCAGGAGTTCGCCTCGGGCCAGGGAGAAGCCCAGGTAGGCCAGGGGGTACAGGAGCCACACCGCGGCGTGGCGCAGGTGCAGGCGGCCGGGGGCGGTCAGCAGGAGCCAGTCCAGGGCCGCCGCCGCGGGCACCGCCGAGCACATGATCTGGACGGCCACCGCGTGCCACCCCGTACCGCCGGCGTCCGGCACGGCGAACGGGCTCGACGCGTCGGCCAGCAGCAGGTGGTGCACCAGGCCGGCGACGACGGCGTAGAACAGGGCCGCGCCCGTCACGGCGCCGGACAGCGGGTGCCGGGCGGACCAGGCGCGGCGGGCCGAGGCGAGCAGGACGAGCGCCAGCAGGAGGCTGCTCTGGACCGGGAAGTGGCTCAGCGACCGCGAGACCGGGCCGCCGAAGGCCAGCTCGAGCACCACGCCGGTCAGCGCCAGCAGCGCGAGCAGCAGGCGGAGGGCCGCGACCAGCGGGCGCCGGACCGGGGTCACGACGGCCCTCGCCGGGACCGGTGAGGGCAGCAGCTTGGGCGGGCGCGGGACCGCGGGCAGGTCCGGGATTTCCCTGGGTATCGGAGCTGTCATGGCCTCACGCTAGGGAGGCCGGACATAACGGGCGATACGGGTGGGCCGAGTGGGTTACCCCCACCGGGCCGCCCCACCGCGCACCCCTACCTCCGCTGCTCCCGCCCCACCAGCGTCAGCAGCGTCGCCTCCGGGGGGCACGCGAAGCGGACCGGGGTGTAGCGGTTGGTGCCGCAGCCCGCCGAGACGTGCAGGTAGGCCGTACGGCCCTCCGCCGTGTGCGTGGACAGGCCCTTCACCCGGTCCGTGTCCAGGTCGCAGTTGGTGACCAGGGCGCCGTAGAAGGGGATGCAGAGCTGGCCGCCGTGGGTGTGGCCGGCGAGGACCAGGGGGTAGCCGTCGGCCGTGAAGGAGTCGAGGACGCGCAGGTAGGGCGCGTGCACCACGCCCATCGAGAAGTCCGCCGAGCCCGACGGACCGCCGGCCACCTCCACGTACCGGTCCCGCTTGATGTGCGGGTCGTCCAGGCCCGTCAGCTCGATCGAGACGCCCTCGACCTTCAGCATCCCCCGCGTGTTCGTCAGGTTCTGCCAGCCCGCGGCGTCGAAGCCGTCCCGCAGTTCCTCCCACGGGTTGTGGACGGCGCCGACGGCGGGCGCGTTGCCGTTGAGGCCGTGGCGGCCCTGGACCTTCTCGATCAGGTACCGGGCGGGGTTGCGGAGCTTGGGGCCGTAGTAGTCGTTGGACCCGAAGACATAGGCACCCGGGAACTCCATCAGGGGACCCAGGGCGTCCAGCGCCTCCGGGACGCCCTCCGGGTCGGACAGGTTGTCGCCGGTGTTGATCACGAAGTCGGGGCGCAGCCCGGCCAGCGAGCGCAGCCAGCGCTGCTTCTTGCGCTGGCCGGAGACCATGTGGATGTCGGAGACCTGGAGTACGCGCAGCGGGCGCATCCCGGAGGGCAGGACGGGGACCGTCACCCGTCGGAGGCGGAACGAGCGGGCCTCGAAACCCGCGGCGTAGGCCAGACCGGCGGCGCCAACCGCCGTGATTCCCAGGGGTACTCCGTATCGCGCGCGCATACGTCCATCGTGTCAGAAGCCGTGGCGGGAGCCGACCGCGCGGGCCCCCACCGGGCGGCCGGTAAATCGGCGGGCGTGCTTCCGCCCGCACCTGCGACAATCGTGACCATGACCACGCTCAAGTCGAAGCTGCACGACGACCTCAACGCCGCGATCAAGGAGCGTGACGAGCTCCGCTCCTCGACGCTCCGGCTGACGCTCGCCGCGATCACCAAGGAGGAGGTCGCGGGGAAGGAGAAGCGGGAGCTCTCCGACGACGAGGTGCAGAAGGTGATCACCCGCGAGGCGAAGAAGCGCCGTGAGGCCGCCGAGGCCTTCGCCCAGGGCGGCCGGCCGGAGCAGGCCGAGCGGGAGAAGGCGGAGGGCGAGGTGCTCGCCGCGTACCTGCCCAAGCAGCTCTCCGACGACGAGCTGAACGCGATCGTCGCGCAGGCCGTCGAGGAGGCCAGGGCCGCCGGTGCCGAGGGCCCGCGGGCCATGGGCGCCGTCATGAAGATCGTGAACCCGAAGGTGGCCGGGCAGGCCGAGGGCGGCCGGGTGGCCGCCGCGGTCAAGAAGCTGCTGGCCGGCTGAGCCGACCCCGCGACGGCAGGTGTGCTCGCCTGCTCCGCACCACGGACGGACGGCGCCCCGCGAAGGGCTGCCCCGCACGGCGGACGGCCCCCTTCCGCACCGGAAGGGGGCCGTCCGTGTCCGTGGGACGCCGACGTCTCAGTTGCGCCGGCCGCCGGGGCCGCCGTTGCCCTGGCCCTGGCCCTGGAAGATGTTTCCCCACGGGCCGCCGGGGAGGTCACCGCCGTCGCCGGTGTCGCCGTTG
The DNA here is from genome assembly GCF_044390505.1 of Streptomyces sp. NPDC018947. NCBI lineage: Bacteria > Bacillati > Actinomycetota > Actinomycetes > Kitasatosporales > Streptomycetaceae > Streptomyces > Streptomyces sp. NPDC018947. The sequence goes on along the minus strand of NZ_JBIRZD010000004.1, from coordinate 166,877 downwards.
CTCCCGTCGTCGCCGGAATCGCCGCCGTCCTGGCCCTCGTCCCGGCCCTTGTCCTTGTCCTTGCCCTTGTCGGCGTCCGGGATGTCGACGAGGTTGAAGTCGGGAGCGGGCTTGTCCTGCAGCGCGCCCGACATCATGTCCCGCCAGATCGGGCCGGGCACCGCGCCACCGAAGACCTTGTCGTACGGGACGCCGCCGATGGTGATGTCGACCATCTGCCGCTCGTGCTTCGGGTCACCGACCCACACGGCGCCGGCGAGGTTCGGCGTGTAGCCCACGAACCAGGCCGCGAAGCGCTCGTCCGTCGTACCGGTCTTGCCGGCGCTCGGACGGCTGCCGAGGCCGGCCTGCGTACCCGTACCGTCCTCGACCACGCCCTTGAGCAGCGTGTTGATCGTGTCGGCCGTCTTCTCGGACATGGCCCGCGAGCAGGTCGACTTCGGGACCTCCAGCGACTTGTCCTTGTTGCCGATCCGCTGGTTGATCGACTCGATGGCGACCGGCGTGCAGTACATGCCGCGCGAGGCGAAGGTGGCGTACGCGCTCGCCATGGTCAGCGGGGACACCTCCGTGACGCCGAGGGCGATGGACGGCGTCTGCTCGAGCTTCTTGCCGTTGGCCCGCTGGACGCCCATCTTCTCGGCCATCTTCGTCACCGGGCAGACGCCGATGTCGCTGATCATCTGCACGTAGTAGGTGTTGACCGACTTGGCGGTGGCCTCCTTCATGTCGTACGGGCCGACCTCGGTCTCGTTCTCGTTGGTCAGCTCGACGCCCGGCTCGTTCCACGTCTTGCCGTCGCAGACCGCGACCGGGGTCGGGTAGTCCATCTTGTACGGCGAGGAGTACGACTTCGTGGCCGGCATCCCGCCCTCGATGGCCGCGGCGGCCACGATCGGCTTGAACGTCGAACCGGGCTGGTACCCCGCGCCGCCGCCCACGTTGCCGTCGACGGACAGGTTGATCGTCGTCTCGTGCTGCTTGACGTCGACGCCGTACGGGCGTGACTGGCCCATCGCGACGATCCTGCCGGTGCCCGGTTCGACGATGGTCGCGGCGGTGGCCACGTCGTCGCTCTTGTTGACGTGGCTCCTGATCGACTCCTGCACCGACTCCTGGGCCAGCGGGTCGAGGGTCGTACGGATGGTCAGGCCGCCCTGGTTCCAGACCTTGGCCCGGTCCTCCTTGGTCTTGCCGAAGACCGGGTCGCTCAGGAACACGGCGCGTACGTAGTCGCAGAAGAAGCCCGCGTCCTTCGTGGCCGTGATGCAGCCGTTCTTGGGACGGCTGACCTTCAGGCCGAGCGGCGCCTTCTGGGCCTTGTCCGCCTCCGCGCGCGAGATGTCGCCGACCTCGGCCATCCGGGCCAGTACGACATTGCGCCGCTTGACGGCCTCCGCCTCGTCGTTGACCGGGTCGTAGCGCGTGGGGGACTGGACGATGCCGGCCAGGAGGGCGGCCTCCTGGAGGTCGAGGTCCTTGGCGCTCTTGGAGAAGTACCGCTGGGCCGCGGCCTCGACACCGTAGGCCTGCTGACCGAAGAAGGTGATGTTGAGGTAGTTCTCCAGGATCTTCTTCTTGCCCAGCTCCTCCTCGACCTGGATCGCGAACTTCAGCTCGCGGATCTTGCGGCCGATGGTCTGCTGGGTGGCCTGGGCGACCTTCGTCGGGTCGTCGCCCGCCTCCTCGACGAAGACGTTCTTGACGTACTGCTGCGTGAGCGTGGACGCGCCCTCGGAGACCCCGCCGCTGCGGGCGTTCTTGTTGAGCGCGCGCAGCACGCCCTTCAGGTCGACCGCGCCGTGCTGGTAGAAGCGCGAGTCCTCGATGGCCACGATCGCCTTCTGCATGTACGGCGAGATGTCCTTGAGGCCGACCACCGTGCGGTCGCGGGAGTAGACCGTGGCGATGGTGCCGCCCTCGGAGTCGAGGATGGTGGTGCGCTGGCTCAGCGGGGGAGTCTTCAGGTTGGCCGGGAGTTCGTCGAAACTCTCCACCGACCCCTTGGCGGCCAGCCCCAGCGCACCCACGGCCGGCAGGGCGATGCCGGCCAGGACCGCTCCCGCGAGGACACTGACACCGAGGAACTTGGCGGCCTGCTGCGTTGGCGACAGACCACCGCCCGAGCGCTTCTTTGGCATGGAGGCAGCCTACGTTCTCATTCGCCGGACACACGTATATGCCTTGGCCTAAGCTGCACTCAACTGTCACAGCGGCGAGGCCATGTAGCAATACGTCCGGCGGCCCCGAATCGTTCCGGACCGCTCGATTTCCTTCGGAGCGGCCCCGCCGGGGGGTGTGTTGGTGCGTACCAGCGCGTGCCGCGGCGTGGGGGATGAGTGTCCGGTTCGGCCTCCTGTGTCGCGCGGTGTCCGTTGTGGCGCAACAGGGATGACCCGTATGCCGGGATCGTCGCGCATGTCGCCAGCTCACTCCCCCGGGTGATCTGCCGCTTACCCATAGTCCGTTCGGACCATTCAAGATTGGGCCCGTCGGGGGTGTTGCGCTGTGCCCACCTTCCGTAACGTCCTCAACTGGCGGCGGTGAATATGCCGCTGCCGCCGTGGGGGAGCCTCGATTCGGGAGAGGACGGCGCCGGTATGGGCTGGGTAACCGACTGGAGTGCGCAGGCCGCCTGCCGCACTACCGATCCGGACGAACTGTTCGTTCAGGGAGCAGCGCAGAACAGAGCCAAGGCGGTGTGCACCGGATGCCCGGTGCGGACCGAGTGCCTGGCCGACGCGCTGGACAATCGCGTCGAGTTCGGCGTGTGGGGAGGCATGACGGAGCGGGAGCGCCGCGCACTGCTGCGCAGGCGTCCCACCGTGACCTCCTGGCGCCGTCTGCTGGAGACGGCGCGGACGGAGTACGAGCGAGGAGCCGGCATCGTGCCCCTCGACGACGACGAGGTCTACGAGAACTACGCGGCCGTGGGGTGAGGCGGCCGGGTGCTCCCCGAAAGGGGCACCCCGGCCGGAACGAGAACCGGTCGAGGGCCGGATCAGGCTCCGGGCTCGGGCAGCTCGGTGCGGTCCGACGCGAGACGGGCGCCGATGTCCCGCAGCCCCGCGAGGTCGTGCACGTCGCCGGGCAGCGCGGCCACTTCGGTGACCGCCACCTCGGGATGGCGCGCGGTGAAGCGGTCGCGTGTGCGCTGCTCACGGGCGAGCAGGTGCATCCGCTCCGCGTGCAACCGCAGCAGACCCGCGGTGATCCGGTCGACGGACTGCTCCGGCGTCTCCGCGGCGTCGGGGGCCTCGATGCCGTCGGAGTCCGAACTGCCGTGTGTGTCAGGAGAGTTGTCGGGAGGGGGGGTACGCCCTCCAGCTTTCCCGTCGTCCTGATCCACAATGCGGGCGTCCTCAAGATTTTCCGCGGCGGCGACCGCCCGCTCGGCGGACAGCCCGTCGGCGCCGCTGCCGTGAACCCGGTTGAGCACCAGGCCGGCGAGCGGCATGTTGTCGGCCGCCAGCCGCTCCACGAAGTACGCGGCCTCGCGCAGCGCGTCCCGCTCCGGCGCCGCGACCACCAGGAACGCCGTCCCCGGTGCCTGGAGCAGCTTGTACGTGGCGTCCGCCCGGGTCCGGAACCCGCCGAACATGGAGTCCATCGCGGCCACGAACGTCTGCACGTCCTTCAGGAACGGCCCGCCGAGCACCTTCCCGAGGACACCGGTCATCATCGACATGCCGACGTTCAGGAACTTCATGCCGGCCCGGCCGCCGACCTTCGCGGGGGTCAGCAGGACGCGGATGAGCCGTCCGTCCAGGAAGGACCCGAGCCGCTTGGGGGCGTCCAGGAAGTCCAGCGCCGAACGGGACGGCGGGGTGTCGACGACGATCAGGTCCCACTCGTCCTTCGCCCGGAGCTGCCCCAGCTTCTCCATCGCCATGTACTCCTGCGTGCCCGCGAAGCCCGCCGAGAGCGACTGGTAGAAGGGGTTGCCCAGGATCGCGGCCGCCCGGTCGGGGTCCGCGTGCGCCTCGACGATCTCGTCGAAGGTGCGCTTCATGTCGAGCATCATGGCGTGCAGTTCGCCGCCCGCCGAGTCGTCGACGCCCTTGACCCGGCGCGGGGTGTTGTCGAGCGAGTCGATGCCCATGGACTGCGCGAGCCGGCGGGCCGGGTCGATGGTGAGGACGACCACCTTGCGGCCCCGCTCGGCCGCGCGCAGGCCGAGGGCAGCCGCGGTGGTCGTCTTGCCGACGCCGCCCGAGCCGCAGCACACCACGATGCGCGTCTTCGGATCCTCCAGCAGCGGGTCGATGTCCAGCACGCGCGCCGCGGAGAGACGGCGCCCGCCCTCCCTCGGCCGGTCCGGGTCCGGGCTCATGCGATCCCCTGCTTCCGCAGCTCGGTGGCGAGTTCGTACAGGCCCGCCAGGTCCATGCCCTCGGCGAGCAGCGGCAGTTCGTGCAGCGGCAGGTCCAGCGCGCCCAGGACCACCCGCTGCTCCTGCTCCAGCGCGTACCGCTCCGCGTACTCGTCGGCCTGCGCCAGCAGCGGGTCCACCAGCCGCTCGGCGTGCCCGCCCCGCCGCGCCCCGCCGAGCCCGGCCCCGGACAGCGACCGGGCGAGCGCCGCACGCGGTGTGCTCCGTACGAGTTCCAGGTCGGCGGCGTCCAGGATCCCCGGCCGGACCATGTTGACGACGACCCGGCCGACCGGCAGCCGGGCCGCCCGCAGCTCGGCGATGCCGTCCGCGGTCTCCTGGACCGGCATCTCCTCCAGCAGCGTCACCAGGTGCACGGCGGTCTCCCGGGACTTCAGCACCCGCATCACGGCCTGTGCCTGATTGTGTATCGGGCCCACCTTGGCCAGCCCGGCGACCTCGTCGTTCACATTGAGGAAGCGGGTGATGCGCCCGGTCGGGGGCGCGTCCATGACGACGTAGTCGTACACGAACCGGCCGCTTCTGTCCTTGCGCCGGACCGCCTCGCAGGCCTTGCCGGTCAGCAGGACGTCCCTGACACCCGGTGCGATGGTGGTGGCGAAGTCGATCGCGCCGAGCTTCTTCAGCGCCCGCCCTGCGCTGCCCAGCTTGTAGAACATCTGGAGGTAGTCCAGAAGGGCCAGTTCGGGGTCGATGGCGAGGGCGTACACCTCCCCGCCCCCGGGAGCGACGGCGATCTTCCGCTCCTCATAAGGCAGCGCCTCCGTTTCGAAGAGCTGCGCGATGCCCTGGCGGCCCTCGACCTCGACGAGAAGCGCGCGCTTCCCCTCGGTGGCCAGAGCCAGCGCGAGGGCCGCGGCCACCGTGGTCTTGCCGGTACCGCCCTTGCCACTGACGACCTGGAGCCTGCTCACGTATTCGAGCGTAACCAGTCCGCCCGCCGAGTACGCCCGAGGCTGTGGACAACGGCGTCGCGGTCGGCCGTCTGCCGGGTCGTGGGCAGCGGCTAGAGTCGGCCGCATGACCAAGTGGGAATACGCAACCGTGCCGCTGCTCGTCCATGCGACGAAGCAGATTCTGGACACCTGGGGCGAGGACGGCTGGGAGCTCGTCCAGGTCGTGCCCGGGCCGAACAACCCCGAGCAGCTCGTGGCCTACCTGAAGCGGGAGAAGCAGGCATGAGCGCCGTCGAGGCGAAGCTGGCCGAGCTGGGCCTGACGCTTCCCGAGGTCGTCCCGCCGCTGGCCGCGTACCAGCCGGCCGTGCAGTCCGGCCCGTACGTCTACACCTCCGGCCAGCTCCCCATGGTGGACGGCAAGCTCTCCGTCACCGGCAAGGTGGGCGGCGAGGTCACGCCGGAGGAGGCCAAGGACCTGGCGCGTGTCTGCGCGCTCAACGCCCTGGCCGCCGTGAAGTCCGTCGCCGGTGACCTCGACCGCGTCGCGCGCGTGGTGAAGGTCGTCGGCTTCGTCGCCTCCGCGGCCGACTTCACCGGCCAGCCCGCCGTGATCAACGGCGCCAGCGAACTCCTCGGCGCGGTCCTGGGCGACAAGGGCGTGCACGCCCGCAGCGCGGTCGGTGTGGCGGTGCTGCCGCTGGACGCGCCGGTGGAGGTCGAGATCCAGGTGGAGCTCGAGCAGGCGTAGCGCCCACGACGCGGGCGCGCGGGCTCACTGCGCGGGCCGCGCCGGGGCGGGCTCCGGGCCACCGCGGGAGCGGTGCGGCGGTGCGTGGTCCGGGGTCATGGCGGCACAGGGGCCTGTCGGGCGGGCCGGGAGCGGGCAGTGACGGGCCCGCTGCCCGGCCGCCCCTGTGGCGGGTCCGGCCCGCGCTCCCCAGCGCTGCCGGCCCGGTCTGCTGATCGGCCGCCTCGCGGGGCGCCGCGGTGACCGGCGCCGACTCCGCGGCCCGGGGCGGGTGCCCCTCGCCCGCGCCGGGCTGCCGCCCGAGACGCCCGGTGAGCCGGACGGGCACGCGCCTGCCGGTGTCCGATCGCCGAGGCGGCCCTCCCGGGGGACTCCCTCCGCATCCGTGCTCCGGTCCGGCACACGCCGCTCGAGGCCCCGGGCCGGCCCCGGCCCACCGCCCCGGCTCGTTCGGGCCGTGTCGCCCCGGCACGGCTCGTTCGGGCCGTGTCGCCCCGGCCCGCGTTTTGCCGGCCCGGCAACAAACCTCGCCCCTCCCGAGGCCGGCCTCGCAGCATCGTCCCCGGGGCCGCGGCCGGACGGCCGGACGCGGGTGCCGTGCCGACAGACGTGCCCGGAGGAGCCATGCAGCAGACGTCCGTGACCGACCAGCGTCCCGTCCACCGGCTGGTGCCCTCGCCGGCCGGGCGGATCCATCTCGTGGAGCAGGGCAGCGGCCCCCTGGTCCTGCTCGTCCACGGCTTCCCCGAGTCCTGGTACTCCTGGCGCCGCCAGCTCCCCGCGCTGGCCGCCGCGGGCTTCCGCGCCGCCGCGATCGACGTGCGCGGCTACGGACGCTCCTCCCGCCCGGGCGCCGTGGAGGCGTACCGGATGCTCGACCTCGTGGCGGACAACGTCGCCGTCGTCGAGGCCCTCGGCGAGCGGTCCGCGGTGATCGTCGGCCACGACTGGGGCGCGACCGTCGCCGCGCACTCCGCGCTGCTGCGACCCGACGTGTTCCGCGCGGTCGGCCTGCTGAGCGTGCCGTACACCCCGCCCGGCGGCCCGAGGCCCAGCGAGGTCTTCGCAGGGATGAGCGCCCCCGGTGGCCCCTTCGCCGGGCAGGAGTTCTACGTCTCCTACTTCCAGGAACCCGGCCGCGCCGAGGCGGAGATCGAACCCGACGTCCGAGGCTGGCTCGCCGGTTTCTACGCGTCCCTGTCCGCCGACACCATGCCCGGCCCCGAGGCGCCCGACCCGCACTTCGTCACCCCCGGCGGCAGGCTGCGCGACCGCTTCCCGGCCGACGGCCGGCTGCCCTCCTGGCTCACCGAGGAGGACCTGGACGTCTACGCGGGGGAGTTCGAGCGCACCGGTCTGACCGGCGCCCTCAACCGCTACCGCAACATGGACCGGGACTGGGCGGACCTGGCCGGCCACGCGGGCGCCCCCGTCACCCAGCCGTCCCTGTTCCTCGGCGGCGGCCGGGACGCCTCCACCACCTGGCTCTCCGAGGCGATCGAGGCGTATCCCGCCACCCTGCCCGGCCTCACCGCCTCGCACCTCCTGGAGGGCTGCGGGCACTGGCTCCAGCAGGAGCGGCCCGAGGAGACGAACCGGCTGCTCACCGAGTGGCTGGCCAACCTCCCCGGCTGAGCCGACCGGTCCCGGGGGCCACTCGAACATCCGCCCGTCACCGGATAGCCTCCGGCCATGGCGAATGGGCAGGCGAATGGTCAGTGGTACCCCCCGGAGTGGCCGGACCGCATCCGCGCGCTCGCGGCCGGCACCCTCACCCCGGTCACCCCGAGGCGCGCGGCGACCGTCATGCTCCTGAAGGACACCGGCTCCGGCCCCGCCGTCCACATGCTGCGCCGCCGCACCTCCATGGCGTTCGCCGGGGGCGCGTACGCCTATCCGGGCGGCGGGGTCGACCCGCGCGACGACGACCGCGACATCGGCTGGGCGGGCCCCACGCGCGCGTGGTGGGCGGACCGGCTCGGCGTCGACGAGGCGGGCGCCCAGGCGATCGTCTGCGCGGCCGTACGGGAGACCTACGAGGAGGCGGGCGTCCTGCTCGCGGGCGCGGCCCCCGACGCGGTGGTCGGTGACACGACGGGCGAGGACTGGGAGACGGACCGGGCCGCGCTGGTCGCCCGCGAGCTGTCGTTCGCGGAGTTCCTGGACCGCAGGGGGCTCGTGCTGCGCTCGGACCTGCTGGGCGCCTGGGCCCGCTGGATCACCCCGGAGTTCGAGGCCCGGCGCTACGACACCTGGTTCTTCGTGGCCGTCCTCCCCGAGGGGCAGCGCACGCGCAACGCCTCCACGGAGGCCGACCGCACGGTGTGGATCACCCCGGCCGACGCGGCCGCCGGGTACGACAAGGGCGAACTGCTGATGATGCCGCCGACCATCGCCACCCTGCGCGGGCTCGCGGAGCACGGCACGGCGGCCGAGGCGCTCGCGTCGGCGACCGGCCGCGACATGACGCCCGTAGTGGCGAAGGCACGGCTGGCCGAGGGCGAGATCGTGCTCTCCTGGCCGGGGCACGACGAGTTCACCAAGCACATCCCGAGCACGCCGGCGCCCTCCGGCCCCACCCCTTCCGACCCGACCGGGGGAGCCCCCGAATGACGGACGCAGCAGCACTGCCCGGCCAGCCGCGCGGCGGGGTCCTGTCGGGACCGGCCACCACGCGCGCGGTGAACGTCCTCGCGCCCAACGCCTCCGCGATGACCCTGGACGGCACGAACACCTGGATCCTCGCCGAGCCCGACTCCGACCTGGCCGTCGTGGTCGACCCGGGCCCGCTGGACGAGGCGCACCTGCGGCACGTCGTCGACACCGCCGAACGGGCGGGCAGGCGGATCGCCCTGACCCTGCTGACGCACGGTCACCCGGACCACGCCGAGGGCGCCGCCCGGTTCGCGGAGCTGACGGGCACCGGCGTGCGCGCACTGGACCCGGCGCTGCGGCTCGGCGACGAGGGGCTGTCCGCGGGAGACGTGATCACGGTCGGCGGCCTGGAGCTGAGGGTCGTCCCGACCCCGGGCCACACCGCGGACTCCCTGTGCTTCCATCTGCCCGCCGACCGGGCGGTGCTGACGGGCGACACGATCCTGGGGCGCGGCACGACGGTCGTGGCGCATCCCGACGGCCGTCTGGGCGACTACCTGGACTCCCTGCGGCGGCTCAGGTCGCTCACCACCGACGACGGCGTGCACACGGTGCTGCCGGGCCACGGGCCCGTCCTGGAGGACGCCCAGGGCGCCGTCGAGTTCTACCTCGCCCACCGCGCCCACCGCCTCGCCCAGGTCGAGACGGCCGTGGAGAACGGCTACCGGACACCCGGCGAGGTCGTCGCCCACGTGTACGCGGACGTCGACCGCTCACTGTGGCCGGCGGCGGAGCTGTCCGTACGGGCGCAGCTCGAGTACCTGGGGGAGCACGGGCTCATCCAGCTCCCCGACTGAACCGCGGTCAGCGGGAGCGCTTGGCCAGCCGCTCCACGTCCAGCAGGATCACCGCTCGGGCCTCCAGCCGGAGCCAGCCCCGCTGGGCGAAGTCGGCGAGGGCCTTGTTGACCGTCTCGCGGGACGCGCCGACGAGCTGGGCCAGCTCCTCCTGCGTCAGGTCGTGCACGACGTGGATGCCCTCCTCGGACTGCACGCCGAAGCGGCGGGAGAGGTCCAGCAGGGCGCGGGCGACACGGCCCGGGACGTCGGAGAAGACCAGGTCCGACATGGCGTCGTTGGTCTTGCGCAGCCGGCGTGCGACGGCACGCAGCAGCGCGGTGGCCACCTCGGGGCGGACGTTCAGCCAGGGCTGGAGGTCGCTGTGGCCGAGGGCGAGCAGCTTCACCTCGGTCAGCGCGGTGGCGGTCGCCGTGCGCGGGCCCGGGTCGAAGAGCGACAGCTCACCGATCAGCTCGCTGGGGCCGACCACGGCCAGCATGTTCTCGCGGCCGTCGGGGGAGGTGCGGTGCAGCTTGACCTTGCCCTCCGTGACCACGTAAAGGCGGTCTCCGGGGTCGCCCTCGTGGAACAGTGAGTCGCCCCGGGCGAGGGTCACCTCGCTCATGGAGGCGCGGAGTTCCGCGGATTGCTCGTCGTCGAGCGCCGCGAAGAGCGGGTTGCGCCGCAGAACGTCGTCCACGAGTTCTCTCCTTGTCGACCGGCTCAGAGGATCTTGTTCCCCCGTCTACCAGGGGTCCGTGGTGCCCATTTTGCCGGACAGTCCAAACAGTGTGATCTGTCACAAGGATGCCGCACACATGTCCCGGGGTACGCGGCAGGGGTCCAATTGGACGCCGATCTTCAGGGTCCGGGGCGGATGCCGGTGGCGGGTCGTAGGCTGGCCGGGTGTCCAAGTCGCCGGTGAGAGCACAGGCCTAGGGGGCTGCGCGGGTGGTTGTACGTCGCGATTCCGCTGTGGGCGAACAGGGCCCCGGCGGCGGTAGGAAAACGGCGAAAACGGCAAAAGGGGCGGCACCTGCCAAGCGGGTGACCGCGGAGAAGCGCGCGCCCGCGAAGAAGGCCGGGGCGGCGGGGAAGCCGGCGCCGGCGAAGGCCGCGTCCGCGAGCGAGGCGGCACCCGCGAAGAAGGCCACGTCGGCGAAGAAGGCGGCGTCGGCCGAGAAGGCCGCACCGGCCGAGAAGGGCGCGGCTGCCAAGAGGACCGCGTCGGCCGAGAAGCAGCCCCCCGGAGCCGAGCAGGCGCAGCCCAAGAAGCGGGCGAAGCCCGGGAAGCGGGCGGCGATCAAGGCGCAGGCGCCCGCCAGGAAGCCGGCCGTCGTCCCCGGGAAGGCCGCTGCCGCCGTCGAGGGCCTCGCCCCGGCGAAGACCATCGCCCCGAAGTCCCCGCGCCACGAGTCGCGCACCGCCCTGGTCCGCCGCGCCCGCCGCATCAACCGCGAGCTGGCCGAGGTGTATCCGTACGCCCACCCGGAGCTGGACTTCGAGAACCCCTTCCAGTTGGTCGTGGCCACGGTGCTCTCCGCCCAGACCACCGACCTGCGGGTCAACCAGACCACGCCCGCCCTGTTCGCCAGGTACCCCACCCCCGAGGACCTGGCCGCGGCCGACCCGGAGGAGGTCGAGGAGATCCTGCGCCCGACCGGGTTCTTCCGGGCCAAGACCAAGTCGGTCATAGGGCTGTCCAAGGCCCTCGTGGAGGACTTCGGCGGCGAGGTCCCCGGCCGTCTCGCCGACCTCGTCAAGCTGCCCGGCGTCGGCCGCAAGACCGCCTTCGTCGTGCTCGGCAACGCCTTCGGCCGCCCCGGCATCACCGTCGACACGCACTTCCAGCGCCTGGTGCGCCGCTGGCAGTGGACCGAGGAGACCGACCCCGACAAGATCGAGGCCGCCGTCGGCGCGCTCTTCCCGAAGAGCGACTGGACGGACCTGTCCCACCATGTGATCTGGCACGGCCGCCGCATCTGCCACGCCCGCAAGCCCGCGTGCGGGGCCTGCCCCATCGCCCCGCTCTGCCCCGCCTACGGCGAGGGGGAGACGGACCCGGAGAAGGCGAAGAAGCTGCTGAAGTACGAGAAGGGGGGCCTTCCCGGCCAGCGGCTCAAGCCCCCGCAGGCCTATCTGGACGCGGGCGGCACCCCGGCGCCGCCGCTGGGGGCCGGATGACGGAACGAACACGGGGGCACCGGGCGTTGGACAGGGCGGAACGGGGGTGGCGATGACACGGGCGGGCAACACCCAGGGCGTGGCGCTCAGTGACACGGGCCTGCCCGGCTGGCTGGAGCCGGTGGCGCGGGCCGTCCGGACGGTGCGGCCGGGGCAGCTCAGCCGTTTCCTGCCGCCGGAGGACGGTGCCGGGCGCCAGTCCGCCGTGCTGGTCCTGTTCGGCGAGGGCAGAGCCGAGAGCGAGGGCGGTCACGGCCCCGAGTTGCTGCTCATGGAGCGGGCCAGTTCCCTGCGCTCGCACGCGGGCCAGCCCTCGTTCCCGGGCGGCTCCCTCGATCCGGAGGACGGTGATCCGCAGGGTGAGGGCCCCCTGCGGGCCGCGCTGCGCGAGGCCGAGGAGGAGACCGGCCTCCAGCCGTCCGGAGTGCAGCTCTTCGGAGCCCTGCCCAAGCTCTACATCCCGGTCAGTGGCTTCGTCGTCACGCCGGTGCTGGGCTGGTGGCGCGAACCGAGCCCGGTGGGCGTCGTCGATCCGAACGAGACGGCGCGGGTCTTCACGGTCCCCGTGGCAGATCTCACGGACCCCGCCAACCGGGTCACCGCCGTCCACCCTCTCGGTCACGAAGGCCCGGCATTCCTGGTCGAATCGACCCTGGTGTGGGGCTTCACCGCCGGGATCATCGACCGGTTGCTGCACTTCGCGGGCTGGGAGCGGCCCTGGGACAGGGACAAGCGGGTCCCGTTGGACTGGCGGTCATGACAGGGTGACCGGTGTGAGCGTAGGACGACGAGGCGAGGCCTGAATCCGTGAACGTGCTGGACATCCTGCTGCTGCTCGCCGCCGTCTGGTTCGCGATCGTCGGCTACCGCCAGGGCTTCGTGGTCGGCATCCTGTCCGTGATCGGCTTCCTCGGCGGCGGTCTCGTCGCCGTCTATCTGCTCCCGGTCGCGTGGGACGCCCTGACGGACAACGCGGAGGTGAGCACGACGGCCGCCGTGGTCGCGGTCGTCGTCGTCATCGTCTGCGCCTCCGTCGGCCAGGCACTGACCACCCACCTGGGCAACAAGCTGCGCCGGTACATCACTTGGTCACCGGCCCGCGCCCTGGACGCCACCGGCGGCGCCCTGGTCAACGTCGTCGCCATGCTCCTGGTCGCCTGGCTCATCGGGTCCGCCCTCGCCGGCACCACACTGCCGACGCTCGGCAAGGAGGTGCGCAGCTCCAAGGTGCTTCAGGGCGTCTCCCGGGCGCTGCCCACGCAGGCCGACACCTGGTTCGCCGACTTCTCGTCCGTCCTCGCGCAGAACGGCTTCCCGCAGGTCTTCAGCCCGTTCTCCAACGAGCCGATCACCGACGTCCAGCCGCCCGACCCGGCCCTCGTCAACAGTCCGGTCGCCACCCGCGCCAAGCGTTCCATCGTCAAGGTCGTGGGCACGGCCACCGGCTGCGGCAAGGTCCTGGAGGGCACCGGCTTCGTCTTCGCCGAGCGCCGCGTGATGACCAACGCCCATGTCGTGGGCGGCGTCGACGAACCCACCGTCCAGATAGGCGGCGAGGGCCGCAAGTACGACGCGACGGTCGTCCTCTACGACTGGCGGCGCGACATCGCCGTACTGGACGTCCCGGAACTGAAGGCGCCCGCCCTGCGGTTCACGGACGAGGACGCGAACAGGGACGACAGCGCGATCGTCGCCGGCTTCCCGGAGAACGGGGCGTACGACGTGCGCGCCGCGCGCGTGCGCGGGCGCATCACGGCCAACGGCCCGGACATCTACCACCGCGACACCGTCCGCCGCGACGTCTACTCGCTGTACGCGACCGTCCGTCAGGGCAACTCCGGCGGCCCCCTGCTGACGCCCGACGGCGAGGTGTACGGCGTGGTCTTCGCCAAGTCCCTCGACGACGCGGACACCGGTTACGCGCTCACCGCCGACGAGATCCGCGAGGACATCACCGAGGGCCGCGCCGCCAACCAGCAGGTGGACAGCGACAGCTGCGCGCTCTAGTCCGGGGGACGAGCCGGGGCCGCGCGGTGTTCAGCCGCGCGGATGACGCAGGCGTACGGAGACCCAGCGGGCCCGGCGGCGCAGGATGCGCGGAATGCCCACCACCCGTAGGTCGGTGCCCGCCAGTTGCGGGGTGCCGCCTCGGCGGTGGGTGCTCGCGCCGCTCGTGGAGCGGCCGTCGCGTGCTACGTCACTGTAGTCGTGCGTCCAGCCCATACCGGGACGTGTGCCCCCGCCCCAAGGTCGATAACCGTGTCCGCGGCCCCCAATTGGCCTATGCGCCGGGCAAGTGGCCGTTCATAGGACAAGCGTTCCGGTTCGGATACCGGGCGCGATCGTTCGGTCACCGATCGGGTTCGGGATCCTTAAGCCAGTTGATCAGTTCGGTGGAGAACGTGACCGGATCCTCTTCGTGCGGGAAGTGCCCGAGCCCGTCGAACAGCCGCCAGCGGTACGGCGCTTCCACGTACTGTCCCGATCCCGCCGCGCTCTTCGTCCGCATCACGGGGTCCAGCGAGCCGTGCAGGTGCAGCGTCGGCACCCGCACCGGCCGCTTCATGCGGCGGTAGAACTGGATGCCGTCGGGCCGGGCGAGGGAACGCACCAGCCAGCGGTACGGCTCCACGGAGCAGTGGGCCGTGGACGGAATGCACATGGCCCGGCGGTAGGCCTCCACCGCCTCCTCGTCCGGCAGCCGTGGCCCCGACCAGTCGTGGATGAGCCGGCCGACCAGCGCGCCGTCGTCCGCGGTGAGCTGCCGTTCCGGCACCCAGGGACGCTGGAAACCCCAGATGTACGAGCCGGCCCGGCTCTGCCGGACGTCCCCGAGCATGGCCGCGCGCCAGCGCCGGGGATGCGGCATCGACGTCACCGCGAGCCGGCGCACCAGCTTGGGGCGCATCGCGGCGGCCGTCCAGGCGAGGTATCCGCCCAGGTCGTGGCCGACCAGCGCGGCGTCCGGCTCGCCGAGCGAGCGCACCACGCCGGTGATGTCCAGGGCGAGGCCCGCGGGGTCGTAGCCGCGCGGGGTGCGGTCGCTGCCGCCGACGCCGCGCAGGTCCATGGCGACGGCGCGGAAACCGGCGTCGGCGAGTGCCGTGAGCTGGTGCCGCCAGGTCCACCAGAACTGGGGGAAGCCGTGCAGCAGCAGCACCAGCGGTCCGTCGCCCAGCTCGGCGATGTGGAAGCGGGCGCCGTTGGCGGCGACGTCCCGGTGGGTCACTTCGCGCCCGCCGGGTAGGCCGATCCGTACGACCGAGGTGGGTTGCACCGTTGGAGTGGCGGGGTCCGTCATGAGGACGAGCGTGCCACAGCCTCGATGGCCCGGGGGGACCGGTCCCCGGGCAGCTCGGTGCGCGGGTGCGGCTTGGCGTTCTGCAGGACGCCCGCCGACTGCTTCATCGAGGCGGCCACCTTCTGGGGGCCGCGGCCCTTCTTGGCCTTCTTGGCGAAGGCGACGCCGATCAGCGCGAGCAGCCCTGCGACCAGCACGTTCGCCGCGAAGGACAGCAGGAAGCAGACCGCGAGGTTCCAGCCGCTCCAGGTGCGGATCCCGTAGGCCAGGGCGAAGTTCAGCATCGGCAGGGAGAAGACCAGGAGCAGCCCGGCCATCGAGAAGGCGCCGCCGCTGGTCGCACCGCGCTTGACGTCCTGCTTGAGCTGCGCCTTGGCCAGCGCGATCTCGTCGTGCACCAGCGCCGACATCTCGGTGGTCGCCGAGGCGAAAAGCTGTCCGATGGTGCGTTCGGCGCCGACCGGGCTGCCGTCGGGTGCGCTCATCGCGGTCTCCCTCTTCTGCTGGCTCGCTGCCTACGGTTCCGTGGCGGTCGTCCTTCGGCCGCGCGCGAACGGTCCCGTCTTTTGTACCGTCTCGTCAGATCATGCCGGACCGTCGCCCTGCTCGCCTGCCCCGCCCGGCACTTCGGCAAGCCGGGCCCGCTCCATCTCCGCCGCGATCCGCCGGTGCTCGGCGGCCTTGCGCTCGTGGATGGCGGCCATG
The DNA here is from genome assembly GCF_044390505.1 of Streptomyces sp. NPDC018947. Taxonomy (NCBI): domain Bacteria; kingdom Bacillati; phylum Actinomycetota; class Actinomycetes; order Kitasatosporales; family Streptomycetaceae; genus Streptomyces; species Streptomyces sp. NPDC018947. The sequence continues at coordinate 151,214 of NZ_JBIRZD010000004.1, read as the reverse complement.
CGCAGGTGGTACGCCGGGTCGTCCTCCTCGTAGACGTCCGGCACTCCGCTGAGGTCGTCGTCGCGCTCCTCGGCCTCGGTCATGCGGCGGTACTTGGCGTTGCGGATCTTCAGCAGCACCGTGGCCAGCAGCGCCGCGAGGAGCGAGCCGGTCAGGACGGCGGCCTTGACCTCGTCGGTCAGCGCCGCGTCGCCCTCGAAGGCCAGCTCGCCGATGAGCAGCGAGACGGTGAACCCGATGCCGGCCAGCGTCGCCACGGCGAACACGTCGGCCCAGGCGAGGTCGTCGCTGAGCGAGGCCTTGGTGAAGCGCGCGGTCAGCCAGGTGCCGCCGAAGATGCCGAGCGTCTTGCCGACGACGAGCCCGAGCACGACGCCGAGCGTCTCCGGCCGGGTGAACACGTCGGCCAGCGCACCGCCCGAGAGGGACACACCCGCGCTGAACAGCGCGAACAGAGGTACGGCCAGCCCGGCCGACAGCGGCCGCACCAGGTGCTCGATGTGCTCGCCGGGGGAGTGCGACTCGCCCTCGCGGGTGTGGCAGCGCAGCATCAGGCCCATGGCGACGCCCGCGATGGTGGCGTGGACGCCGCTGTTGTACATCAGGCCCCAGATGACCAGGGCGAGCGGGACGTACACGTACCAGCCGCGTACGCCCTTGCGCAGCAGCAGCCAGAACACCGCGAGACCGGCGGCGGCGCCGCCGAGCGCGGCGAAGTTCAGACTCTCGGTGAAGAAGACCGCGATGATCAGGATCGCGAAGAGGTCGTCGACGACGGCGAGCGTCAGCAGGAAGGCGCGCAGCGCGCTCGGCAGGGAGGTGCCGATCACCGCGAGGACGGCGAGCGCGAAGGCGATGTCGGTGGCGGTGGGTACGGCCCAGCCTGCCAGGGAGCCGCCGCCCACGCCGTTGGTGACCGCGTAGACGACCGCCGGTGCGGCCATGCCGCACAGGGCCGCCACCACCGGCAGCGCGGCGGCCTTGGGGTCCTTGAGGTCGCCCGCGACCAGCTCCCGCTTGAGCTCGATCCCGGCCACGAAGAAGAAGACGGCCAGCAGCCCGTCGGCCGCCCAGTGCGCGACCGACAGGTTCAGCCCGAGTGCCTCGGGCCCGAAGTGGAAGTGGCTGACGCTCGCGTAGCTGTCCCGCAGCGCCGGTATGTTCGCCCAGATCAGGGCGGCCACCGCCGCGGCCAGCAGCAGGACACCGCCGACGGTCTCGGTGCGCAGCGCGTCCACGACGTAGGTCCGCTCCGGAAGGGACAGCCGGTTGAAGACCTTGCGGGGAGTGCGGGGCGTTGTCACGGGGTGGACCTCCGGTCGATGGGCAGCACGGAACACATGCCGACCAGACTTCCCGGCGCACCATGAGGATCTTGTTGTGACGTTGACGCTTTCTTTAGCTTACCTAACGTGGCACCGGCGTGGACGGGCCGCACCGGTCTCGCGCCGTGGACGCCCCCACGCGGGAGGGCACCCGGCGGTTCTCCCGCCGGGTGCCCTCGGAGCGTCCGATTCAGTCTGCCGGATCAGTCCTCGCTCGGCGACGCCGGGAGCTTGGCCTGGATCAGGTCCATGACCGTGGAGTCGGTCAGGGTCGTGACGTCACCGAGCTGGCGGTTCTCCGCCACGTCGCGCAGCAGACGCCGCATGATCTTGCCCGACCGGGTCTTCGGCAGCTCGGCCACCGGCAGGATCCGCTTGGGCTTGGCGATCGGGCCGAGATGCGCGCCGACGTGGTTGCGCAGCTCGGCCACCAGGTCGTCGCTCTCCGTCGCCGTACCGCGCAGGATCACGAAGGCCACGATGGCCTGGCCGGTCGTCTCGTCCGCCGCGCCGACCACGGCCGCCTCGGCGACCGACGGGTGCGAGACGAGGGCGGACTCGACCTCGGTGGTGGAGATGTTGTGGCCGGAGACCAGCATCACGTCGTCCACGCGGCCGAGCAGCCAGACGTCGCCGTCGTCGTCCTTCTTGGCACCGTCGCCGGCGAAGTACCTGCCCTCGAAACGCGACCAGTACGTGTCGATGAACCGCTGGTCGTCGCCCCAGATGGTGCGCAGCATCGACGGCCACGGCTCGGTGATGACCAGGTAGCCGCCACCGCCGTTCGGCACCTCGTTCGCCTCGTCGTCGACGACGGTGGCGGAGATGCCGGGCAGCGGGCGCTGCGCGGAGCCCGGCTTGGTCTCGGTCACGCCCGGCAGCGGGGAGATCATCATGGCGCCGGTCTCGGTCTGCCACCAGGTGTCGACGACCGGGGTGCTGTCCGCGCCGATCGTCCTGCGGTACCAGACCCAGGCCTCCGGGTTGATCGGCTCGCCGACCGAGCCGAGCACACGCAGGGAGGACAGGTCGAACTTCGCGGGGATGTCGTCGCCCCACTTCATGAACGTCCGGATCGCGGTGGGCGCGGTGTAGAGGATCGTCACGCCGTACTTCTGCACGATCTCCCAGAAACGGCCCTGGTGCGGGGTGTCCGGGGTGCCCTCGTACATGACCTGGGTGGCGCCGTTGGCGAGCGGGCCGTAGACGATGTACGAGTGACCGGTGACCCAGCCGACGTCGGCGGTGCACCAGAAGACGTCGGTTTCCGGCTTGAGGTCGAAGACCGCCCAGTGCGTGTACGCGACCTGCGTCAGGTAGCCGCCGGAGGTGTGCAGGATGCCCTTCGGCTTGCCCGTGGTCCCGGACGTGTACAGGATGAACAGCGGGTTCTCGGCGTCGAACGCCTCCGGCGTGTGCTCGGCGGACTGCCGGTCGACGGTCTCGTGCCACCACTTGTCGCGGGAGTCGTCCCAGGCCACGTCCTGGCCGGTGCGGCGGACGACGAGGACGTGCTCGACGTTGCCGGCGCGCTCGACGGCCTCGTCGACGGCGGGCTTGAGCGCCGAGGGCTTGCCGCGCCGGTAACCGCCGTCGGAGGTGATCACGACACGGGCGTCGGCGTCCTGGATGCGGGTGGCGAGCGCGTCGGAGGAGAAGCCGCCGAAGACGACCGAGTGGGCGGCCCCGATGCGGGCGCAGGCCAGCATGGCGATGGCCGTCTCGGGGATCATCGGCATGTAGACGGCGACCCGGTCGCCCTTGCGCACACCCAGCTCCAGCAGGGCGTTGGCGGCCTTGGAGACCTCGTCCTTGAGCTGGGAGTAGGTGAGGGCACGGCTGTCGCCGGGCTCGCCCTCGAAGTGGATGGCGACGCGGTCGCCGTGGCCGGCCTCCACGTGCCGGTCGACGCAGTTGTAGGCGACGTTGAGCTTGCCGTCCTTGAACCACTTGGCGAACGGCGGGTTGGACCAGTCCAGGATCTCGGTCGGCTCCTGCGCCCAGGTCAGCCGGCGGGCCTGCTCGGCCCAGAAGCCGAGCCTGTCAGCCTTGGCCTGTTCGTACGCCTCTGCCGTGACGTTGGCGCCCGCGGCCAGGTCAGCGGGCGGCGCGAAGCGTCGCTCCTCCTTCAGGAGGTTGGCCAAGCTGTCATTGCTCACGACATCTCCCTTTCTCAGGGTTGTCCGTTGTGTCCCATGCCACACCTCATCAGACCCGGGGGGCCGATGACAAGGGTCGACGGAGAAATGGTTTAGACCTGTCCGGAACCGGTGGTCGTCTCCGTGGCCTGCGTCATCCGTACCCACGGGCGCCGGCGGTGCGGGGTTCAGGGTGTGTAACGCCTCTCACACTCCGCCCCGCCGACGCCCGGCGGTTCAGGCCGGCAGGCCGGTCTCCCGTACCGGTTCGAACCGTCCGTCCCCGTGCCCCTCGGTGAGCAGGTACGCCTGGGCCTCGCCCACGTCGAAGTACATGCCGTGCAGTTCCAGCACACCCTCGTGCAGGGCGCGGGCGACCGAGTCGTGGGCGCGCAGGTGCTCGAGCTGCTGGACCACGTTGGCCAGGCAGAGCTGCTCGGCCGCGTCGGCGGGCGGGCGTCCGGCCAGCCCGGTCCAGGCGCCCTCGTCCTCGGCCAGGTGCCGCAGGCTGGGCAGCCCGTGCCGCAGCCACCGCTCGAGCGGCGTCCGCGCGCCGTCGTCCGCCCGCAAGGATCCGGCGCCGAGCAGTGCCTGCATGGCTCCGCACCCGGAGTGGCCGCACACCGTGATGGACCGCACCTTCAGCACGTCCACCGCGTACTCGATCGCGGCGGCCACCGAGTCGTCGCCGCTCTCCTCGCCGGGCAGCGGGACGAAGTTGCCCACATTGCGCACGACGAAGAGATCGCCGGGGCCGCTGGACGTGATCATCGACGTGACCAGCCGGGAGTCGGCGCAGGTGAGGAAGAGCTGGGAGGGCTGCTGTCCCTCGCGCGCCAGCCGGGCCAGCTCGTCGCGCACCAGCGGGGCGGTGTTGCGCTGGAACGCGCGGATGCCGTGGGCGAGTTCGTGCGCGCTGGATCCGGCCGGGCCGCGCGGCCCGCCGGCACCGCCGGGTCCGGGGGCCCGGTCCGCCCTGCCGGGTCCGCGCGGTCCCACGGCCCCGCCCGCTCCGACGGCCTCGGAGTGTCCGACCAGGGCCTTAGGTCCGTCTGCTCCGTCCGTGCCGTGCCTGCCGTCCGTGCCGGGTACCCGGGCGCCGTCCGGCTTCCGGTCAGGGCCGGGTGCGGATGCGGCCGCGGGCCGTGGGCGGTCGCACTGGTGGTTGCGCCAGGGTGTCCAGGGGCGGCAGCGGCAGCCGTCCGTCTCGGTGGGCTCGGAGATCCGCAGGCCGGGGCGGCGCCCGGTGATGTCGACCGAGCCGCCGTGCGCGGTGTGCGTCTTCTGCCAGTCCTGGAGCGCCTCGTACGCCGCGTGGTCCATGAACGACCCGTCCAGCTCCACGACGGCGGGGGCGCCGTGCGGGACGTGGTGCAGGACGCGGCTGAGCCGTGGCACCGCGAGGAACGTCAACTGGCCTCTGACATGGACGTGATGGACTCCTTCCGTCTCGACGTGCGTGATACGGGTGCGGGTCAGGCGGTGCAGGGCGACACCGACGGCGACGGCGACGCCCAGGGCGACGCCCTCCAGGACGCCGAGGAACACCACGCCGCCGGTGGTGACCGCGTAGACCAGGACCTCACGGTGGCGGGTCACCGTGCGGATGTGGTTCAGGGACACCATCTTGAGGCCGACGGCCATGACCAGGGCAGCGAGCGAGGCGAGCGGGATGAACTCGAGGGCCGGGACCATCAGCAGTGCGGCGATCACTACGAGAACGCCGTGCAGCATCGTGGAGTTCCGGCTGACGGCACCGGCTTGCACATTCGCCGAACTGCGCACGGCCACACCGGCGACGGGCAGTCCGCCGAGTGCCCCGGAGGCGACGTTGGCCGCTCCCTGGCCCAGCAGCTCGCGGTCCAGGTCGGAGCGCCCCACAGGACCGGCGGGGCTTGGCCGGGCGGCGACGAGTTTGTCCACGGCGACCGCGCCGAGCAGGGACTGCACACTGCACACGAGCGTGGTGGTGAGGACGGCGGCGACGAGGCCGAGCACCGGACCGTCGGGCAGTGTCGCCAGAGCGTGGCTGCTCCAGGACGGCAGGTCGACCTTCGGCAGTCGGAGCCCGGCGAGGGCGGCGACCGCGGTGGCACCGGCGACGGCGACCAGGGCGGCGGGAACCTTGCCCAGGAGCTCTCCGGTCCGGCCCGGGACGCGGGGCCAGAGTGTCAGCAGGGTCAGGGTCAGCACGCTGGCCGCCAGGTCGGCGGGCTGCAGGTGGGCCAACTGGGCGGGCAGCGCCCGCAGATTGTCGGGAACCGAGCTCTGCGGGGTGCCACCGAGGACGATGTGCAACTGGGCGACGGCGATGGTGACGCCGATGCCGGCGAGCATCCCGTGCACGATGGCGGGGCTCACGGCGAGGGCGGTGCGCGCCACGCGGAGGCAGCCGAGGCCCAGTTGGGCGATTCCGGCGAGCACCGTGATGGCGCAGGTCGTACGCCATCCGTAGCGCTGGATGAGGTCGGCGGTGACCACCGTGAGTCCGGCGGCGGGGCCGCTGACCTGGAGCGGGCAGCCGCCGATGCGTCCGGCGACGATCCCGCCCACGGCGGCGGCGACGAGCCCGGCCTGGAGCGGGGCGCCGGTGGCGAGGGCGATGCCCAGCGAGAGGGGCAGGGCGATCAGGAAGACCGCGATCGCGGCCGAGACGTCGGCGCCCGCGACGCGGAATCGCCGGGGCCGCCCGGGTGGCGGACTGTGGGGCTGGTGGACGTGCTTGGTGCGGGCCGAATCGGCGCGGGCGGGTACGCAGGCTGACATCTTTCCCGTCTCCTCCGGTGCTGCGCGGTCGCGGTCAGGGATGGGCCGCCGCGGGGCGGGGCGGTGCGCGGCCGTGGGTCACGGCATACAGCGGCGGGATACGCGAGCACGCGATCATTGCGCTCAGTAAACGGATCGTAATTCAGGGTAAAGGGATGGCATAGACTTTTCGCGCAAACGGAGTAGTGCACCGCGCAAGCGAGTGAATCGGTCTTTTCATCGGCTTGTCGTATTAATTCCTTCTCGGTCTCGTGCCACCTTGACGGCGCTGACGGCACATCCCGGTACAGCACCCGACATCGCCCTCGTCGGCGTTGGCCCGAGAGAAGGAAGAAGGTGGGCGGAACATGGCCGCCACCCACAGGATCGCCACGCGCACCGTCATCGCCGCGGTCTGCGCCGCCTCGCTCGCCGGTTGTGCGATGGGCGCCGGCGGAAACGATTCCGGCGAAGGGACGCACGGCCCGCAGAAGGAGAAGGGGAAGGCGGCTCCGGCGCCCGGGAGCGCGGTACGGCTGATCGGCGACGGATCGACGGCGTACACCGGCGCGCAGCCGCATCTGCCCCGGCCCGAGCGGCTGAAGCCCGGCCAGAAGCCCCCGCAGTTCGTGGTGTTCTCGTGGGACGGCGCCGGCGAGGACAGCCAGAAGCTGTTCTCCCACTTCCGCAAGGTGGCCAAGGAGAACAACGCCACCATGACGTACTTCCTGAGCGGCGTGTACATGCTGCCGGAGGAGAAGGCGGAGCTGTACCAGCCGCCGCAGCACTCCCCGGGCCGCTCCGACATCGGCTTCAACGACGAGCAGGGCATCACCGACACCGTCTCCCAGCTCCGGCAGGCATGGCTGGAGGGCAACGAGATCGGCACTCACTTCAACGGCCACTTCTGCGGCCCGGGCGGCGGGGGCGGCGAGTGGTCGGTCGAGGAGTGGAAGAGCGAGATCAACCAGGCCAAGCAGTTCGTGAAGACCTGGAAGACCAACACCGGCCTCAAGAACGGCGCCCCGCTGCCCTTCGACTACGACAAGGAGCTGATCGGCGCCCGCACCCCGTGCCTGGAGGGCCAGGAGAACTTCATGAAGGCGGCGAGCCAGATGGGCTTCCGCTACGACAGCAGCGGTGTGAACAACCAGCTCTGGCCCAAGAAGAAGAACGGCCTGTGGGACCTGTCGATGCAGCTCGTGCCGTTCACCGGGCACACCTTCGAGCAGCTCACGATGGACTACAACTTCATGGTCAACCAGTCGGGCACCAGCACCCAGGGCGACCCCGCCAAGCGTGAGTACTGGGGCGACCAGATGCGCGACAGCCTGCTGCGGGGCTTCCAGCGGGCCTACGACGGCAACCGCGCGCCGCTGATCATCGGCAACCACTTCGAGTCCTGGAACGGCGGTACCTACATGCGCGCCGTCGAGGAGGTCGTGAAGACGGTGTGCACCAAGGAGGAGGTGCGCTGCGTCTCCTTCCGGCAGCTCGCGGACTGGCTGGACGCCCAGGACCCGAAGACCCTGGAGAAGCTGCGCACCCTGGGTGTCGGCGAGGCCCCGAAGCAGGGCTGGGCGTCCTTCCTGTCGGCGGCCCCCGCTCCGGCCCCGAAGGGCGTACCGGGGGCGCCGGCGGCCAAGCAGTAGACGTACCGCGGCGGGGTCGGCCGCCGTACCGCGGTGGCCGCGGCACCCGGGTGGCCACCGCGCCGGGGAGGTCGTCACGCGGGGGTGGCGACCTCCTCGCCGAGGACGAAGGCGGGGTCGACCTGAGCGGCCAGGTCGGCCCCGGTCCGCTCGTTGCCCCAGCTCCGGGCGTTCTTCAGGTGGAAATGCACCATCTGCTGCGTGTACCGCGCCCAGTCCCGCCGCTCGTACGCCGCGTCCGCGGCCGTGTGCAGCGTCCGCAGTGCCCGGCGGTTGGCGTCCTCCAGGGAGTCGAACCGGGGCGGGCGGCCCTTCTCCATGGCGCGCACCCAGTCCGAGTGCCCGACGGTCACCAGCAGGTCCTCCCCGACCTCCTCGCGCAGGAAGTCGAGGTCGTCCTGTCCCTGCACCTTGTTGCCGACGACCTTCAGGGCGACGCCGAAGTCGCGGGCGTACTCCTTGTACTGGCGGTAGACCGAGACCCCCTTCCGGGTCGGCTCGGCGACGAGGAACGTCATGTCGAAGCGGGTGAACAGGCCGGAGGCGAACGAGTCCGAGCCCGCCGTCATGTCGACCACGACGTACTCGTCACGGCCGTCGACCAGGTGGTTCAGGCACAGCTCCACCGCTCCCGTCTTGGAGTGGTAGCAGGCGACTCCCAGATCGGCTTCCGTGAAGGGCCCGGTGACCATCAAACGGACGGCCCCGCAGTCGAGTTCCACCGGCCGGGCGCAGGCGTCGAAGACGGGGTTGTCCTCGCGCACCCGCAGCAGACGCGACCCCTCTCCGGGCGGCGTCGTCTTGATCATCGTGTCGGCCGAGGCGATACGCGGGTTGGTGCCGCGCAGATGGTCCTTGATCAGTGGCAGGTGGTCGCCCATCGCGGGCAGGGAGGCCGCCTGCGCCTCGTCGAGGCCCAGTGCGGCCCCGAGGTGCTGGTTGATGTCGGCGTCGATCGCGACGACCGGTGCGCCGGTGGCGGCGAGATGGCGGACGAACAGGGAGGACAGAGTGGTCTTGCCGCTGCCGCCCTTCCCGACGAAAGCAATTTTCATGTTCACGAAGCGTAGGGGATCGGTCGCTGTACGTGGCACCGGAGCTGTGGGGCGCGTGAAGAAGACCACTCCTTCGTGGGGTGCGGCGCCCGGGTGCGTAGGGTCGTACCCATGAGTACGACAGGCGCGACCGCCGATCCGCTCGCGGCCCTGGGATCCCTGCCCGGTGTGGCCGAGTCCGTGGAGTCCGTACGCAAGGCCGTGGACCGGGTCTACGGTCACCGGATCATGCGACGGCGCAGCAACGAGATCACCTCCGAGGCCGCGCTGCGCGGCTCCCGGGGCTCGGCGGCGCTGTCGGGCGCGGACTGGGCCCTGGAGGAGGTGCGCAGGCGCACCGACTTCAGCGGTGACGCCGAGGCGCGCACGGTGGGTGCCGCGCTGCGGCTGACCGCCGAGGCGGGCCAACTCCTGTCCATCTGGCGCCAGTCGCCGCTGCGGGTGCTGGCCCGGCTGCACCTGGTGGCGGCCGCGGACAAGGCCGATCAGGTCGGGCGGCCGCGCCAGGAGGGGGAGCCGGTGGACGAACCCCTCGTCGAGCTGCCGCTGCCGGGTGCCGCGGAGGCGCACGGACGGCTGGAGGGTCTGGCCGAGCTGATCATCGCGGGGGGTTCCGCGCCGGCGCTGGTGACGGCCGCGGTCGTGCACGGCGAGCTGATGGCCCTGCGCCCCTTCACCTCGCACAACGGCCTGGTCGCGCGCGCGGCCGAACGCATCGTCCTGATCGGCAGCGGCCTGGACCCGAAGTCGGTCTGCCCTGCCGAGGTCGGCCACGCCGAGCTGGGCCGCGCGGCCTATCTGGCGGCCCTCGACGGCTATGTCTCCGGCACCCCCGAGGGCATGTCCGCCTGGATCGCGCACTGCGGCAGGGCCGTCGAGCTGGGGGCGCGCGAGTCGACCGCGGTGTGCGAGGCGCTCCAGCGCGGCGCGGCGTAACCGGAACGCGGCAGCGGCCGACGTGCGGCGCGCGCCGCAACGGAATGCGGCGGTACGAGAATTCGTACCGCCGCTGGCATGTTCACCGCGTTACCAAGCGTCCTCGATATCTGCCCATCAGGTCGGGAACTTTGCCCGTCACCTGGTGCGGCTGGCCCGTAATCGACGGGTCGACGTCGCGTGGGTTCCCGGTGTCCATGCTCGGTCCGTGGGGCCAATTGCGTTTCTAAGGTGATCCTTTCGGATGTCCTTGGTCTCGCGGGCCGTTGAGTCCTTTGTACTCCTGACCGGGGGTAAGCGGAAGCCCTCGCCGCACTTCTTTACTTCCACGGTCAAACACGGGTGAAAGGGTCTGCGTCAGGCCGCTGCCGTCCGGCGCCTGCTGGCATACCAGACGAGGCCCGCGGTGGCCGCCGCGGCGCCTATGGCGGCGGCGGTGACGAGGGCCGGGCGCGGCGGTACGGAGAGGCTCGGGATCCGCTGCTTGAGCCGTACCGGCCGGTGGAAATCGAGGATCGGCCACTCGCGCGCGAGCGCCTCCCGCCGCAGGGCGCGGTCCGGATTGACGGCGTGCGGACGGCCGACGGCCTCCAGCATCGGAAGGTCGGTGGCCGAGTCGCTGTACGCGTAGCAGCGGGACAGGTCGTACCCCTCGGACGCGGCCAGTTCCCGGATTGCCTCCGCCTTGGTCGGGCCGTACGCGTAGTACTCCACCTCGCCCGTGAAGCAGCCGTCGTCGCCCACGACCATGCGGGTGGCCACCACCCGGTCGGCGCCCAGCAGCTCGCCGATCGGCTCGACGACCTCGGCGCCCGACGTGGAGACGATCACGACGTCACGGCCGGCGGTGTGGTGCTCCTCGATCAGGGAGGCGGCCTCGTCGTAGATGATCGGGTCGACCAGGTCGTGCAGCGTCTCGGCGACGAGTTCCTTGACCAGCCGGACGTTCCAGCCGCGGCACAGCGCGGACAGGTACTCGCGCATCCGCTCCATCTGGTCGTGGTCGGCGCCGCCGGCGAGGAAGATGAAGTGGGCGTACGCGGTGCGCAGGACGGCCCTGCGGTTGATCAGCCCGCCTTGGTAGAACGACTTGCTGAAGGTGAGCGTGCTCGACTTCGCAATGACCGTCTTGTCCAGGTCGAAGAAGGCCGCGGTACGGGGCGAGGAGTGGTTTTCCACGACCCTGAGCATAGGGGCAGCCCATTCGGCGTAAGGTGGGGCGTGTGGGTTTGCCTGAGAAGGCTCTCGGGTACACCATGGAAGTCACGGATCGTTCGCGACCGTGCTAACCCGGTCCGACTCCTCCCCCCCCGAGTCGGCCGTGGAGACGACCCCCGCTCTCCCCCCCGGCGGGGGTCGTCGCATGTCCGGGCGGGTTTTCCTCTTTGCCGCAGGTGCGGATGGCTTGGCGGAGTCGCGTGAATGGGTTCCTTGTCATGCTCCTGATATATGACTCTGAGTAGTTGTGGGGGTGCTCTGCGAACGGGTCGAGGGGGCGTGTGGGCGGGGCGGCCCGGGAGCGGTGCGGGAGCGGCTCCGAGACGGCTGTGGGGACGGCTCCGAGAGGCTGTGGGGACGGCTCCGAGAGGCTGTGGAGCGGCCCGGTACTCACCCGTTCGGGTCGCGTCGATATCCACAGGCGACCGGGTCGTCCCCAGATATCGACCAAGATCCACAAGTTTTCGCGGAGCACCGCACCGTGATTCCACGCGTTCGGGCCGCGCCGCCCGGCGGTTTCCGGTTCGTCGCACGGCCGGAGACCGACGGGGCGTCGCGGGTCGCGCGAGGGACGGCGAGCAGCGAAGCGAAGCGAAGGGGATCCCGTCATGACCGGGACTGTCACACACGACCCACCGTCCTCCGCCGGAGGGCGGCAGGGCGGACCACTGATCGTCACCGAGGACACCGAACTCCTCGACGACCTGCTCCGCCTGTGCGCGGCGGCGGGTGCCACGCCCGAGGTGCACCACTCCCTGCCGGGAGAGCCCTCGGTGCCGGGACAGCGCGGAAGCTGGGACGCCGCACCACTCGTCCTGGTGGGCGACGACGCCGCCCGGCGCGTACGCGGGGCCGCGCGCAGACGCGGTGTGGTGCTGGTCGGCCGCGACCAGGACGACTCCGGGGTCTGGCGGCGGGCCGTCGAGATCGGCGCCGACCACGTCCTGATGCTGCCCGACGGTGAGCAGTGGCTGGTCGACCGCATCGCCGACGTCGCGGAAGGCGTCGGCCGGCCCGCCCTCACCGTGGGGGTCATCGGCGGCCGTGGCGGTGCCGGCGCCTCCACGCTGGCCTGCGCGCTCGCCGTCACCTCCGCGCGCCAGGGGCTGCGCAGCCTGCTCGTCGACGCCGATCCGCTGGGCGGCGGGCTCGACGTCCTGCTCGGCGGAGAGACGGCCGAGGGCCTGAGGTGGCCCGCGTTCGCGGCCTCACGCGGGCGGGTCGGCGGGGGCGCCCTGGAGGAGTCGCTGCCCGAACTGCACTCGCTGCGCGTACTGAGCTGGGACCGGGGCGACTGCGTCGCCGTGCCGCCCCAGGCCGTACGGGCGGTCCTCGCCGCGGCACGGCGCAGGGGCGGCACGGTCGTCGTCGACCTGCCCCGCCGGATCGACGACGGGGTCGCCGAGGTGCTCGCCCAGATCGACGTCGGACTGCTCGTCGTCCCGGCGGAACTGCGCGGCGTCGCCGCGGCCGGGCGGGTGGCCTCCGCGGTCGGCATGGTGCTGCGCGACCTGCGGGTCGCGGTGAGGGGCCCGTACGCGCCCGGGCTCGACGACCGGGAGGTGGCCGGGTTGCTCGGGCTGCCGCTGGCCGGCGAGGTGCCCGTCGAGTCCGGGCTGGCACGGGCGACCGAGAACAGGCGCCCACCGGGCGCCGCCGGACGCGGACCACTGGCGCGCTTCTGCCGGGAGTTCTGGGAGCGGGCGCTGACGACGACGGAGACGGGCGGGGCGGTATGAGGGCGGAAGCGGCGGCCATGGGTGCCGGGACGGATGCCGGACGGCACGTGGGGATGGCGCGGGAGGTGGTGCGCGGGCGGCCCGCTTGGGCGGGGGCCGGGGCGCCCGGGCCGGAGAGCGGGGGGTCGTGTGCGAGGGGGCCGGTGGGGGTCGTGTCCGGTGCCTCAGAGCTTGGTGCGGCGGTGGGTGCCGGGCGATCCGGAGCGGTGGTCGCAGGGACGGGCGTGAGCGCGTCCGCGCGGACGGCGGCAGGCGGCGTGGCTCCAGGGGCAGCGGCACGTGGGGCTCCTTCGGCGTCGGTGCCCGGGGTGTCGTGGGGGCCGGCACGCGGGGAGCCTGCGAGGACGGTCCCCAGTGGGCTTGCCGGGGCCGCCCCTGGCGTGGCCTCCGGGCCGGTGCCCGGTGGATTTCGAGGCCGCGTGCGCGGGACGGCAACGGGGCCGGCGCCCCGCGTGGTGTCCGGGCCGGCTTCCGCGGGCGGGGTGGACCGGCTTGACCATGTGGCTCCGGGCGCCGGACCACGGGTGGCCCAGGGGTCCGTCTCCGGGCTGCTCGACGGTGTGCGGCGGTGGCTTGCCGAGAGCGGCGCCGAGCCGACCCCCGCACGTGTGGCGCAGGCGCTGCGCGAGCAGGGACGGGTGCTCGGGGACGCAGAGATCCTCGGTGCCGCCGAGCAGTTGAGGTCGGAGATCGTCGGCAGTGGGCCGCTGGAGCCGCTGCTCGCCGATCCTTCCGTGACCGACGTCCTGGTGTCCGCCCCGGACCGGGTCTGGGTGGACCGGGGCGGCGGCCTGGAACTCACGTCCGTCGCCTTCCCGGACGCCGCGGCGGTACGGCGGCTCGCGCAGCGCCTCGCGGCCGTCGCCGGGCGCAGGCTCGACGACGCCCGGCCCTGGGTGGACGCCCGGCTGCCCGACGGCACCCGCCTGCACGCGGTGCTGCCCCCGGTCGCCGTCGGCTGCACGTGCCTGTCGCTGCGGGTCGTACGGCCGCGCGCCTTCACGCTCGACGAACTGGCGGCGGCGGGCACCGTACCGCCCGGCGGAGACCGGGTGCTGCGGGCGCTTCTGCGGGCGCGGCTGTCCTTCCTCGTCAGCGGCGGCACGGGCAGCGGCAAGACGACGCTGCTGAGCGCGCTGCTGGGCCTCGTCGGACCCGGTGAACGGATCGTGCTCGCCGAGGACTCCGGGGAGCTGCGGCCGGACCATCCGCACGTCGTGCGCCTGGAGACCAGACCGGCCAACCAGGAGGGCGCGGGCCTGGTCACCCTGGAGGACCTGGTGCGGCAGGGCCTGCGGATGCGGCCGGACCGCCTCGTCGTCGGTGAGGTGCGCGGGGCCGAAGTCGTACACCTGCTCGCCGCGTTGAACACCGGCCACGCCGGGTGCGGGACCGTGCACGCCAACGCCGCCGCCGACGTACCCGCCCGCCTGGAGGCCCTCGGCACCGCCGCCGGGCTCGACCGGGCGGCCCTCCACAGCCAGTTGGCGGCGGCCCTGTCGGTCGTCCTCCACCTCGTGCGGGACCGGGCGGGGCGGCGGCGGATCTCGGAGGTGCACGTACTGGAGCGGGACGCGTCGGGGCTGGTGCGGACGGTACCGGCGCTGCGGTGGGGCGCGGAGTCGTTCGTGGCCGAACGCGGGTGGGAGCGGCTGAGCGAGCTGCTGCGCGACCAGGGAGCGGAAGGGGGGCGAGCCGGTGACGGGGACGGCTGAACCGACGGCGGTTGCGGCCCTGGCATGCCTGGGCGCGGGAGTCTGGCTGACGGCCGGACGGCATGCGGGGGCCAGGCGTGCGCGTGCGCTGTTCGTGGGCGGCGGGACGGTGGGGGTCGGACCGCCCACGATGCACCGGGTGACGGACTCGCTGCGGCGGGTTCGCGGCCGGTTCCGGGGCGAGTGGTGGTCCCTGGTGGCCGGACTGGTGCTTGCGGTACTGGGCGCGTCGGTGCTGCCGGTCGTCGCGGGGGCGGCCGGAGTGCCGGTGCTGCGCCGGGTGCGGCTCGCCGCCCGGGACCGAGGGGACCGGGAACGCCGGCAGGACGCGGTGATCGCGCTGTGCGGGGCGCTCGCCGGGGAGGTGCGGGCGGGACGGCAGCCGGGCGAGGCGTTGCTGAGTGCCGCCCACGACTCCGGCGGGCTCGGTGAGGCCCGGGCCGGGGTGCTGGCGGCGGCCCGGTTCGGCGGTGACGTGCCGGGCGCGCTCGCGGCGGCGGCACGACAACCGGGCGCCGAAGGGCTGTTGGGCCTCGCGGCCTGCTGGCGGGTGGCCGTCGACCAGGGCGCCGGCCTGGCTGCGGGGCTCGACCGGCTGGAGGGCGCACTGCGCGCCGAGCGGGACCAGCGGGCCGACCTGCGTGCCCAGTTGGCGGGCGCCCGCGCCACGGCGGTGATGCTCGCCGGGCTGCCGGCACTGGGCCTGCTCCTCGGTGTCGCCCTCGGCTCCGACCCCCTGCACGTGCTGCTGCACACCGGCGCGGGACTGGGCTGCCTGCTGGCCGGCGCGGTGCTGGAGGGCCTCGGGGTGTGGTGGGTGAGCCGGATCGTGCGGGGAGCGGAGGCGGTGACGTGAGCGGGGAGGTCGTCCACAGGCTGGGGGCGGTACTGGGGGTGGTGCTGGTCGGCGGATGGCTGGCGCGCTGGGCCGTCGTGCGGCGCCGGGAGCGGGCGGCGCGCAAGCGACTGGCGGTGCTGCTGGTTCCGGCACAGGTGCGGACCGGTCCACCGAGCGGTGCCGCACGGGGTGCCGCGCGCAGATGGCTGCCCCTGGTGGCGACGGTGGGCGCCGGATGGGCCCTGGTGGGCGGCGCCGTCGGCGTCCTGGTCGGACTGGCCGCGGCGGCCGCGATGGGGCGCTGGTACGCGCGGCGGCCCCCCGGCGGGACGTCGGCCGCGAAGACCGCCGCCGAGGCGGCCCGCCAGCTGCCCCTGGCCGCGGACCTGCTGGCGGCCTGCATCGCGGCGGGCGCCGGCCCGGTGGTCGCGGCCCAGGCGGTGGGCGATGCCCTCGGCGGGCCCCTCGGGGACGCGCTGGCGCGCGGCGCCGCGGAGGTCCGGCTCGGAGGTGAACCGGGCGCCGCCTGGCGCGGGCTGGCCGCGCTGCCGGACGCCGGGCCCCTGGCGCGGCTGCTGGAGCGGGCCGACCTGTCGGGGCTGCCCGCGGCCGGTCCCGTCGCCCGGCTCGCCGCCCAGGCCCGCGCCGACCGGGCCCGTGCCACGACGGTCCGTGCCCGCCGGGCGGCCGTCATGGTCACCGGCCCCGTGGGGCTGTGCTTCCTGCCCGCCTTCGTCGCCGTCGGCGTACTGCCGGTGGTGATCGGCCTGGCCGGCGGGGTGCTGGGAGGAGGTGGGTGACACGGAGAAGCGGAACGGCGTGAAGCCGGCGAGCGAGTGACCGACGAACGAACGAGTGGACTTACGGAACCGAACCTCACGGGGGTCGAGATGAAGCAGTGGGTACGGGCACGGGTGCGTGCCCTGGTGTGCGGGGCGCGTACGGCGCGGTGGCAGGCCCTACGGCGGCGGGACGCGGGGATGGTCACGTCCGAGTACGCGATGGGCATCGTCGCGGCGGTGGCCTTCGCGGTCGTGCTGTACAAGGTCGTCACGAGCGGGGCGGTCAGCGCGGAGCTCCAGGGCATCGTGAAGCGGGCGCTCGATGCGCGGATGTGAGCGGCCGGCGCGAGTCGGAGCCCGTAGGAGAGGCGACGGCGGGTTCGTGACGGCGGAGACCGCGGTGGTGCTGCCCGTGCTGGTGGTGTTCGTGACGGCGCTGGTGTGGGCCCTGCTGGCGGTGGCCGTCCAGATCCAGTGCGCGGACGCGGCCCGCACGGGCGCCCGGGCGGCGGCCCGCCAGGATCCCGCCGACGCGGTCGTGGCCGTCGCCCGGGAAGCGGCGCCGCGCGGAGCACGGGTCACGGTGGGCCGGGAGGCGGACCGCGTCCGGGTGGTCGTCGTCACGGAACCTCCGTTGCTGGGCGGCCTGCCCTTCGAGGTGCGGGAGGAAGCCGTGGCCTCGGTCGAACAGGCGGTGGGGGAAACGGCGGAGGAGGGATCATGAGGCGCGGTCTCTCGCCGCGCCGGGTGGCCGGTCGCCGCCTCGACGGGCACTTCGACCGGGGGTCCGCCACCGTCTGGAGTGTCGGAGCCATCGCCGTTCTGTGCCTGGTGTTCGGCGTCGTGCTGGCTCTCGGTCAGGCCGTCGTGGCCCGGCATCGCGCGGCCGGCGGGGCCGACCTGGCGGCGCTCGCGGCGGCGGACCACTGGTCGCTCGGCGGCACGCGGGCATGTGCCCACGCGGACCGGATCGCACGTGCCCAGGGGACGCGGCTGGTGCGGTGCGTGCTCACCGGCCGGATCTCGGACGTGACGGCGGCGTCGGGCCGGGGGCCCTTCATGGCGGAGGTCCGGGCCAGAGCCGGCCCGGGGGAGCCTGAGGCAGGGCCGGTTCCCCCGGCGGCGGCCCGCGATCCCGGCCCGCTTATGGGGGCCGGCGAGCCAGCTCCGCTGACGCGGGTCGGCGCCCCTGCCCCGCAGAGCGTGGCCGTCGGCGTCCCCGTCCCCCAGCCAGGCACATCGGCGCCTGCCGCACCTCGGGCCGCGCTCCCCCCTGCCGAGCCCCGGGCTCGGGAGGCGCCTCAGCCCCCACCCCCTACCGGGCCTCCACCTCGGGCCGGGCACCCGTCCCCGTCGCCCCTCGCAGCAGCACCGTGAGCAGTCGTACGGCTCCGCGTTTGTGCAACGGGTCGTTGCCGTTGCCGCACTTGGGGGACTGGATGCAGGACGGGCAGCCGGCGTCGCACTCGCAGGAGGCGATGGCCTCACGGGTCGCCGTGAGCCACGCGCGGGCCGTGTGGAAGGCGCGCTCGGCGAAGCCCGCGCCGCCGGGGTGGCCGTCGTACACGAAGACCGTCGGCAGCAGAGTGTCCGGGTGCAGCGGGACCGAGACGCCGCCGATGTCCCAGCGGTCGCAGGTGGCGAACAGGGGCAGCATGCCGATCGAGGCGTGCTCGGCGGCGTGCAGGGCCCCGCCGAGGATCTCCGGGTTGATCCGGGCCTCGTCGAGCTGGTCCTCGGTGACCGTCCACCACACCGCACGCGTGCGCAGCGTGCGGGGAGGCAGATCGAGCTTCGTCTCGCCCAGGACCTCGCCGGTGATCAGGCGCCGGCGCAGGAAGGAGACCACTTGGTTGGTGACCTCGACGGAGCCGAGGCACAGCCGGCCGTCGCCCCAGGGGATCTCGGTGTCGGTCCCGAGGACGGAGATCGACGTCGTGTCGCGGGCGACGGTCGAGTACGACGGCGTGGCCTGCTCGACCAGGGCGACGGAGTCCTCCAGGTCGAGGGAGCGCACGAGATACGTGCGGCCCTGGTGCAGGTGGACGGCGCCCTCGTGGACCGTCGTGTGGGCGGCGCCGGCGTCCACCGTGCCCAGCAGCCGACCCGTCCCGGCCTCGACGACCTGGACCGGCCGCCCGCCCTCCCCCCGGATGTCGGTCAGGTCGGCGGCCCGCTCACGGCGTGTCCAGTGCCAGGCCCGGGTCCGCCGGCGCAGCAGCTTCGCCGCCTCCAACTGGGGCAGCAGCTCCTCGCAGGCGGGGCCGAAGAGCTGCAGGTCGTCCTCCGTCAGGGGCAGCTCGGCGGCGGCCGCGCACAGGTGGGGGGCGAGGACGTACGGGTTGTCCGGGTCGAGCACCGTGGACTCCACCGGCTGGTCGAACAGCGCCTCCGGGTGATGGACGAGGAAGGTGTCCAGCGGGTCGTCGCGGGCCACCAGCACCGCCAGCGCGCCCTGCCCGGAGCGGCCCGCCCGGCCGGCCTGCTGCCACAGGGAGGCCCGGGTGCCCGGGTAGCCCGCGATGACCACGGCGTCGAGGCCCGAGATGTCGACGCCGAGTTCGAGGGCGTTGGTCGCCGCGAGGCCGAGGAGTTCGCCGGAGTGCAGGGCCCGTTCCAGGGCGCGGCGCTCCTCGGGGAGGTAGCCGCCCCGGTAGGCGGCGACACGCCGGGTCAGGGAGCGGTCGACCTCGGCCAGCCGCTCCTGGGCGATCACCGAGATCAGCTCGGCGCCGCGCCGGGAGCGGACGAAGGTGATCGAGCGCATGCCCTGCACGGTGAGGTCGGTGAGCAGGTCGGCCGCCTCGGCGGTGGCGGTGCGGCGGACGGGGGCGCCCTTCTCGCCCTCCAGTTCGGTCAGCGGCGGCTCCCACAGGGCGAACACCAGTTCACCGCGTGGGGAGGCGTCGTCGGCGACCTCCACGACCGGCAGCCCGGTGAGCCGGCGGGCCGCCACCGAGGGCTCTGCGGCCGTGGCGGAGGCGAGCAGGAACACCGGCGACGCGCCGTAGCGGGCACACAGCCGGCGCAGCCTGCGCAGCACCTGGGCGACATGCGAGCCGAACACGCCGCGGTAGGTGTGGCACTCGTCGACGACGACGTACTTCAGCGACTTCAGGAAGGAGGACCAGCGGGGATGGGACGGCAGGATGCCGCGGTGCAGCATGTCCGGATT
The DNA here is from genome assembly GCF_044390505.1 of Streptomyces sp. NPDC018947. Taxonomy (NCBI): domain Bacteria; kingdom Bacillati; phylum Actinomycetota; class Actinomycetes; order Kitasatosporales; family Streptomycetaceae; genus Streptomyces; species Streptomyces sp. NPDC018947. Next base: position 131,896 of record NZ_JBIRZD010000004.1, on the reverse strand, counting down.
GGTGAGGACGTAGCCGGCGTACTGGCGGATCCACTCGCGTTCCTCGAACGGCGTGTCCCCGTCGTACACCGCCGCCCGCACGGATGTGCCCAGAGGCTGTGAAAGTTCCTTCACGGACCGGCACTGATCGGCGGCCAGGGCCTTGGTCGGGGCCAGGTAGAGGGCGGTGGCGCCGCGGCCGTTCGGGGCCTCGGAGCCGTCCAGCAGCGTCGACAGGACCGGCACCAGATAGGCCAGCGACTTGCCGGACGCGGTGCCGGTGGCCACGACCACCGAGTCGCCGTCCAGGGCGTGCTCCGCGGCCCGTGCCTGGTGGGCCCACGGATGCTCGATGCCCGCCGCCCGCACCGCCGCCACGACCTCCGGGCGAATCCGGTCCGGCCAGACGGCATGACGTCCCGCACGCGGGGGCAAGTGCTCCGTATGAGTGATGCGCGCAGCCCGGCTCGGTCCGGCGGCCAGCCGGCCCAGGACCGTGCCCGGATCCGGCCGGGAGCCGGGCCCCGCCGGGGGTCTGTCGGATCGGTGATTCTCGGCCATCGGCACCGAGTGTGTCACCGGCGTGACGGACAATGGGACCAAGGCGTCGTGCACGCCTGCCGGTAAGTGATTGAATGCCATCGCGGCTGGCGAACCGTCCTGGGGGCTTCAAGCCGAGGTGTCCCGAGGGACGACCGCTCGATAGCAAGGTGCTGGAGGATCCGTGGACCTGTCCCTGTCGACCCGTACCGTCGGCGATCGCACGGTCGTCGAGGTCGGTGGCGAAATTGACGTATACACCGCGCCCAAGCTGCGCGAGCAGCTGGTCGAGCTGGTGAACGACGGGAGTTTCCACCTCGTCGTCGACATGGAGGGCGTGGACTTCCTCGACTCCACCGGGCTCGGCGTGCTGGTCGGCGGACTGAAGCGGGTGCGTGCCCATGAGGGCTCGCTGCGCCTGGTCTGCAACCAGGAGCGCATTCTCAAGATCTTCCGTATCACCGGCCTCACCAAGGTGTTCCCCATTCACACCTCGGTCGAGGAAGCGGTGGCGGCCACCGACTGACGACTGTTCCGGGCCCAGGGGCCCGGTGCGATCCGAACAAGGAGGGGCCGGGCTGTCGGCGGCCCGGTCCCTCGACGCACGCCCGTAGTACGAGGGGGATGCATGGCCACCGTCGAACTCCGCTTCAGCGCGCTGCCCGAGCACGTCCGTACCGCCCGTCTGGTGGCGGCTGCGGTGGCGCGCAGGGCCGGAGTGGACGAGGCCGTCCTCGACGAGGTCAGGCTCGCCGTCGGAGAGGCGTGCAGCCGCGCCGTCGGCCTGCACCGGCACGGCGGCATCACGGCGCCGGTCATGGTGTCGCTGATCGAGGAGGAGAAGCAGTTCTCCATCGAGGTCGGCGACGAGGCGCCGCACGCCTCACCCGCGGCGCCCGGCGCGGCCGTCGACGACGCGGAGGCCGAGGAGGACGAGATGGGCCTCGCGGTCATCAGCGGTCTCGTCGACGACGTGGAGGTCACCGCCGACGAGGGCGGCGGCCGGATCCGCATGACGTGGCCGACCGCGTCCGCGATGCTCCCGCCGGTCTGACACACCCCCCACCGCTTCACCCGAAGGGCCCTACCTCGTAGGGCCCTTTGTCATGTGCGGAAAATGGGGGTCGCGCCTACAGTGGTTCCGTGCGGCCTCTAGTGAATTCCTTCACGATCATTCGAGCCACCGATCGGGCGGAAAGGATCGCCGGAAAAGGTGAGGCGAAAGATCGCGGAAAAGATCGGCGGAACGATAATGCCGGAAGGGCATTACTACGTGCGCCACTTCCGGAGTCCTTCCGGTTGACAGGGTAATTCCCTTTGTCGTGCACTGTTTTGATCAGGTCGAGCTCAGCCCAAGCGTCAAGGAGGACGAATGGCGGAGCTTCCCACCCCTCATCAGTTGAGTGATTCCTCGGCCCTGGCCGCCGCCGTGCTGACCGACGGGAACCGCGCCCTGGTCGCGGTCATCGCGGTCGTCGCGCTGGCCGCGCTGGTGCTTGCGGGCATCCTGGTGCGCCAGGTGCTGTCGGCGGGCGAGGGAACCGAGAGCATGAAGAAGATCGCGGCGGCGGTCCAGGAAGGCGCGAACGCCTATCTGGCCCGGCAGCTGCGCACACTCGGCGTATTCGCGGTCGTGGTGTTCTTCCTGCTCATGCTGCTGCCCGCGGACGACTGGAACCAGCGTGCCGGACGATCGGTGTTCTTCCTGATCGGCGCGGCGTTCTCGGCGGCCACCGGTTATATCGGCATGCGGCTCGCCGTGCGCAGTAATGTGCGTGTCGCCGCGGCGGCACGGGAAGCGACACCTGCCGCGGGTGAACCGGAAAAGGATCTCACCCTCGTCTCGCACAAAGCGATGAAGATCGCATTTCGCACGGGCGGCGTCGTCGGCATGTTCACGGTGGGACTCGGTCTCCTGGGCGCCTGCTGCGTGGTGCTGGTGTACGCGGCCGACGCGCCGAAGGTGCTGGAGGGCTTCGGTCTCGGCGCCGCGCTGATCGCGATGTTCATGCGTGTGGGCGGCGGAATCTTCACCAAGGCCGCCGACGTCGGCGCGGACCTGGTCGGCAAGGTCGAGCAGGGCATTCCGGAGGACGACCCCCGCAACGCCGCGACCATCGCCGACAACGTGGGCGACAACGTCGGCGACTGCGCGGGCATGGCGGCCGACCTCTTCGAGTCGTACGCCGTGACCCTGGTCGCCGCGCTGATCCTCGGCAAGGTCGCCTTCGGGGACTCGGGGCTGGCGTTCCCGCTGCTGGTGCCGGCGATCGGTGTGATCACCGCCATGATCGGCATCTTCGCGGTGGCGCCCCGGCGGTCCGACCGCAGCGGGATGAGCGCGATCAACCGGGGCTTCTTCGTCTCCGCGGTGATCTCGCTGGTGCTGGTGGCGGTCGCCGTCTTCGTCTACCTCCCCGGCTCGTACGCCGACCTCGACGGCGTCACCGACGCGGCCATCGCCGGCAAGGACGGCGACCCGCGGATCCTCGCGCTCGTCGCGGTGGCGATCGGCATCGTGCTGGCCGCCCTGATCCAGCAGCTCACCGGCTACTTCACGGAGACCACCCGGCGGCCCGTCAAGGACATCGGCAAGACCTCGCTCACCGGTCCCGCCACCGTCGTCCTCGCCGGCATCTCCATCGGACTGGAATCCGCCGTCTACACCGCCCTGTTGATCGGCCTCGGTGTCTACGGGGCCTTCCTGCTCGGCGGCACGTCGATCATGCTGGCGCTGTTCGCGGTCGCCCTGGCCGGCACCGGCCTGCTCACCACGGTCGGTGTGATCGTCGCCATGGACACCTTCGGCCCGGTCTCCGACAACGCGCAGGGCATCGCCGAGATGTCCGGCGACGTGGAGGGCGCCGGCGCCCAGGTGCTCACCAATCTGGACGCCGTCGGCAACACCACCAAGGCCATCACCAAGGGCATCGCCATCGCCACGGCCGTCCTCGCGGCCTCCGCGCTGTTCGGGTCGTACCGCGACGCCATCACCACCGGCGCGCGGGACGTGGGCGAGAGGCTCAGCGGCGACGGCGCGCCGATGAGCCTGATGATGGACATCTCGCAGCCCAACAACCTGGTCGGGCTGATCGCGGGAGCGGCGGTCGTCTTCCTCTTCTCGGGGCTCGCGATCAACGCGGTGTCCCGCTCCGCGGGTTCGGTGGTCTTCGAGGTGCGGAGACAGTTCCGGGAGAAGCCCGGGATCATGGACCACACCGAGACACCGGAGTACGGCAAGGTCGTCGACATCTGCACCAGGGACGCCCTGCGCGAACTCGCCACGCCCGGACTGCTCGCCGTGATGGCGCCGATCTTCATCGGATTCACGCTCGGCGTCGGCGCGCTCGGCGCGTTCCTGGCGGGCGCGATCGGCGCGGGCACGCTGATGGCGGTGTTCCTCGCCAACTCCGGCGGAGCCTGGGACAACGCCAAGAAGCTCGTCGAGGACGGTCACCACGGCGGCAAGGGCAGCGACGCCCACGAGGCCACCGTCATCGGCGACACGGTCGGCGACCCCTTCAAGGACACCGCGGGGCCCGCCATCAACCCGCTGCTGAAGGTGATGAACCTGGTGGCGCTGCTCATCGCGCCCGCGGTCATCAAGTTCTCCTACGGCGCCGACAAGAGCGTCGGCGTACGGGTGTTGGTCGCGGTCCTCGCGTTCGCCGTCATCGGCGCCGCGGTGTACGTGTCCAAGCGGCGCGGCATCGCCGTGGGTGACGAGGACAACCCCGACCAGGAGCCCAAGTCGGCTAACACGGCGGTGGTTTCGTAGCGGCGGGCGCCGAGGGGCGCACGGGACCCCTGGTCAAGACGCGGGCGGAGGGCGCTGGGTGAAGCGCCCTCCGCCCGCGCAGTGCGTGCGCGCTCGTTCGCCGTGAGCCTTCTCTCCCATGGTGCAAATGGCTGCAATACGGTCTTAATGGATGTTCGTCATGCGGATGTCCTCCATCCGGCGTGTATGTTCCGGGGCCGAGAGCCATGGAAGGGACCAATCCGGTGAACAAGAAGCTCGCGGCCGCGCTGTCCGGCGGTGCGGTACTGGTACTGGCGCTGACGGGATGCAGCAGCGACGACGGCAACGAGAAGCTGGACTCCTGGGCCAAGCAGGTCTGCGACGCGGTGCAGCCGCAGGCGAAGAAGATCGAGGCGGCCAACGCCGCGATCCAGAAGGAGACCTCGGACAACAGCACGCCGGAGCAGGTCCAGCAGACCGACGCGAAGGCCTTCCAGGACATGTCCGACGCCTACAGGGCGATGGGCGCGGCCGTGCAGAAGGCAGGTCCGCCGAACGTCGACGACGGCGAGAAGAAGCAGCAGGACGCGGTCAAGGAGCTCAACGGCCTCTCCGCCTCCTACGCCTCGCTGAAGAAGCAGGTGGAGGGCCTCGACACCAAGGACCAGGCGAAGTTCGCCGACGGCCTCAAGGACGTCGCCACCGAGCTGAACAAGCTCAGCCAGTCCGGCAGCGACGCGCTGAAGACCCTGGAGGAGGGCGAGGTCGGCCAGGCGATGGCCAAGCAGCCGAGCTGCAAGTCGGCCACCCCGTCGGCGGCGGCCGGGAGCTGACGGCCGGGCGGGGCGCGCCGGCGCCGGGCCCGTGGGCCGGCCGGCGTCCGTTCCCCGGGCGCGCGGCGGAGCGCGGGCCACAATGGGGGGGTGAGTAACGCCAGCCTCTCCCCCCTGCCCTCCGCCGGCCGTCCCGACGTCACCGCGCGGCTGCGGGACGCCCTGCTCGGGGCGTCCTTCACCGCCGACGGACTCCTGGAGCTGCTCGGCGCACCCGCCTACGCGGCCCTGTCCCGCAGCGAGGTCGTGCCCGCGCTCCGGGCCACCCGCGGCGACACGCCGCTGGAAATGCTCGTACGGCTGTTCCTGCTCCAGCAGCCGGTGCCGCACGCGCGTGTGGCGGAGGTCCTGCCCGTCGACGCGTGCCTGGAGGCCGGGTGGCTCGTCGCCGTCGACGGCGACCTGGCGGCCACCGTGGACGTGCGGCCGTACGGCGGACCCGACGGCGAGGACTGGTTCATCGTCTCCGACCTGGGCTGCGCCGTCGGCGGCGCCGGCGGCATCGGCAATCGCGCCGAGGGCGTCGTCCTCGGTGTCGGCGGCGCCTCCATGACGCTCGCCGGGCTCACCGTGCGCACCCCCGTGGCCGCCGCCCTCGACCTCGGCACCGGGTCCGGCATCCAGGCGCTGCACGCCGCCCGGCACGCCACGCGCGTGACGGCGACCGACGTCAATCCGCGCGCCCTGCACATCACCGCGCTCACCCTCGCCCTGTCCGGGGCCCCGGCCGCCGACCTGCGCGAGGGCTCGCTGTACGAACCGGTCGACGATGCGGAGACGTACGACCTGATCGTGTCCAACCCGCCCTTCGTCATCTCTCCGGGCGCCCGCCTCACCTACCGGGACGGAGGGATGAGCGGGGACGACCTGTGCCGCACGCTCGTCAAGTCGACGGGGGAGCGCCTGAACGCCGGCGGGTTCGCGCACTTCCTCGCGAACTGGCAGCACGTGGAGGGGGAGGACTGGACGGACCGGCTGCGCTCCTGGGTGCCGCGCGGCTGCGACGCCTGGATCGTGCAGCGCGAGGTGCAGGACGTCACGCAGTACGCCGAGCTGTGGCTCAGGGACGCCGGCGACCACCGGGGCGACGAGGCCGAGTACCAGGCGCGGTACGACGCGTGGCTGGACGAGTTCGAGGCGCGCAAGGTCAGGGCCGTCGGCTTCGGCTGGATCACGCTGCGCAGGACGGACGCCGCCGAGACCTCGGTCACGGCCGAGGAGTGGCCGCACCCGATCGAGCAGCCGCTCGGCGAGACGGTGCGGGCGCACTTCGAGCGCCTCGACTACCTGCGCGAGCATGACGACGCCGCCCTGCTGGAGTCGTTCTTCACGCTGGCCGCCGAGGTCGTCCAGGAGCAGGTGGGCCTGCCCGGAGCCGAGGACCCGGAGCACGTCGTGCTGCGCCAGAACCGCGGCATGCGCCGGGCCACCCGGGTGGACACCGTCGGCGCCGGCTTCGCGGGCGTGTGCGACGGCACGATGAGCGCGGGCCGCATCCTGGACGCCATCGCCCAGCTCGTCGGCGAGGACCCGGTGGCGCTGCGCGACCGCACACCGGCGCAGATCCGGCTGCTGGTGGAGCAGGGCTTCCTGGAACCGGCGTAGTCCTCTCCCGCGGCGGAACGGGCCGCGGCCACGAACGGGAACGCGCCACGGGCCGGAAACCGTCGGCTCCCCGTTCACCTCGGGTTCGCCTCCCCGCCGCCCGTGGGTGACAGCCTCCCCGGGGCTGGGCACTCACAGGCGGAGAAAAGGGGCACGGGGACCATGGAGAGCGGGCCGGCGATCTTCGCGGGAATGGTGTTCGCCCTGTTCGGGGGCGGCCTGCTGGTGTGGACCGTGGCACGGGTGCGGCACGGCCGGCCCGTCGCGCTCGGTGTGAGGCCCGTCGCATCGGCGGCCCTCGCGGGCGTCGCCGCGGTGGCCGCGCTGACCGTCGGGGCGTGGTGCCTGACCCGCGTGTGAGGGGCCGGATCCGGACGGTGGCCGCACACCGGCCCGGGGATCCGGGGGACCGCGCTCCGGGTACGGGCATCGGGGCCGCCGGGCACTCCGGGCGGCAGGAACAGGGTTCGTCGGGTTACCGTTCGAGTGGCCGTTGCGGGCTTTTCCCGTTTGACACGGGGGCGGGAGGTACCGTCACACTCCGCAGCGTCACGACCGAAACGCAGCACGACCCGACCCCGGGAGCACCGCCTGGGTCAGGCCCCAGTGTCGACCGGAGAGAAGAGCGAAGTTGTCCCCGACCAGCGAGACCGCGAAGGGCGGCCGCCGACTCGTCATCGTCGAGTCGCCTGCCAAGGCGAAGACGATCAAGGGCTATCTCGGTCCTGGCTACGTCGTCGAGGCGAGCGTCGGGCACATTCGCGACCTTCCCAGCGGCGCCGCCGAGGTGCCCGAGAAGTACACCGGCGAGGTCCGCCGCCTCGGTGTGGACGTCGAACACGACTTCCAGCCGATCTACGTGGTCAACGCTGACAAGAAGGCGCAGGTCAAGAAGCTCAAGGACCTGCTGAAGGACTCCGACGAACTCTTCCTCGCCACCGATGAGGACCGCGAGGGCGAGGCCATCGCGTGGCACCTCCAGGAAGTCCTCAAGCCGAAGATCCCGGTCAAGCGCATGGTGTTCCACGAGATCACCAAGGACGCCATCCGGGCCGCCGTCGCCAACCCGCGCCAGCTCAACCAGAAGCTCGTCGACGCCCAGGAGACCCGCCGCATCCTCGACCGCCTCTACGGCTACGAGGTCTCGCCGGTCCTGTGGAAGAAGGTCATGCCGCGCCTGTCGGCCGGCCGTGTCCAGTCCGTGGCGACCCGGCTCGTGGTCGAGCGGGAGCGCGAGCGGATGGCGTTCCGCTCCGCCGAGTACTGGGACCTGACGGGCACCTTCGCGACCGGCCGCGCCGGTGACGCCTCCGACCCGTCGTCGCTGGTCGCCCGGCTCCAGACCGTCGACGGCCGCAGGATCGCGCAGGGCCGCGACTTCGACTCCCTCGGGCAGCTCAAGGGCGCGAACACCCTCCACCTCGACGAGGCGAACGCCCGCGCGCTCGCCGCCGCCCTGGAGAGCACGCGGTTCGCCGTCCGCTCCGTCGAGTCCAAGCCGTACCGCCGCTCGCCGTACGCCCCGTTCCGTACGACGACGCTGCAGCAGGAGGCCAGCCGCAAGCTCGGCTTCGGCGCCAAGGCGACCATGCAGATCGCCCAGAAGCTGTACGAGAACGGCTACATCACCTACATGCGTACGGACTCGACGACCCTGAGCGACACGGCGATCACCGCCGCCCGCGCCCAGGTCACGCAGCTCTACGGCGCCGACTACCTGCCCGCGCAGCCGCGCACGTACGCCGGCAAGGTCAAGAACGCGCAGGAGGCGCACGAGGCGATCCGCCCCTCCGGCGACCGCTTCCGCACCCCGGCCGAGACCGGACTGACCGGCGACCAGTTCAAGCTCTACGAGCTCATCTGGAAGCGGACCGTCGCCTCCCAGATGAAGGACGCGACCGGCAACAGCGTCACCGTGAAGATCGGCGGCACCGCCTCCGACGGCCGGGACGTCGAGTTCAGCGCGTCCGGCAAGACGATCACCTTCCACGGCTTCCTCAAGGCGTACGTCGAGGGCGCCGACGACCCGAACGCCGAGCTGGACGACCGCGAGCGCCGGCTGCCGCAGGTCGCCGAGGGCGACGCCCTGACCGCCGAGGAGATCTCGGTCGACGGGCACGCCACCAAGCCTCCGGCCCGCTACACCGAGGCGTCGCTGGTCAAGGAGCTGGAGGAGCGCGAGATCGGCCGCCCGTCGACGTACGCGTCGATCATCGGCACGATCCTCGACCGCGGCTACGTCTTCAAGAAGGGCACGGCACTCGTCCCGTCCTTCCTCTCCTTCGCCGTGGTCAACCTGCTGGAGAAGCACTTCGGCCGGCTCGTCGACTACGACTTCACCGCCAAGATGGAGGACGACCTCGACGCCATCGCCCGCGGCGAGGCCCAGGCCGTGCCGTGGCTGAAGCGTTTCTACTTCGGCGAGGGCGCCGGCCACGGCGGCGCGGCCGAGGCGGGCAACGGCGACGGCGACCACCTCGGCGGCCTCAAGGAGCTGGTGACCGACCTCGGCGCGATCGACGCCCGCGAGGTGTCGTCGTTCCCCGTCGGCAACGGCATCGTGCTGCGCGTCGGCCGCTACGGCCCGTACGTCGAGCGCGGCGAGAAGGACGCCGAGAACCACCAGCGCGCCGACGTCCCCGACGACCTGGCGCCGGACGAGCTGTCCGTCGAGCTGGCGGAGGAGCTGCTCGCCAAGCCGAGCGGCGACTTCGAGCTGGGCACCGACCCGGCCACCGGCCACACCATCGTCGCCAAGGACGGCCGCTACGGCCCCTACGTCACCGAGGTGCTCCCCGAGGGCACCCCGAAGACCGGCAAGAACGCCGTGAAGCCGCGGACGGCCTCGCTGTTCAAGTCGATGTCCCTGGACACGGTCACCCTGGACGACGCCCTGAGGCTGATGTCGCTGCCGCGCGTCGTCGGCAGCGACGCCGAGGGCGTGGAGATCACCGCGCAGAACGGCCGCTACGGCCCGTACCTGAAGAAGGGCACGGACTCGCGGTCCCTCCAGTCGGAGGAGCAGCTCTTCACGATCACGCTGGAGGAGGCGCTGGCGATCTACGCCCAGCCCAAGCAGCGTGGCCGGGCCGCGGCCAAGCCGCCGCTGAAGGAGCTGGGCACCGACCCGGTCAGCGAGAGGCCGGTCGTGGTCAAGGACGGCCGCTTCGGCCCGTACGTCACCGACGGCGAGACCAACGCGACTCTGCGCTCCGGCGACAGCGTCGAGGACATCACGCCCGAGCGCGGCTACGAGCTGCTCGCCGAGAAGCGTGCCAAGGGGCCCGCCAAGAAGACGGCGAAGAAGACGGCGGCCAAGAAGACCGCCGCCAAGAAGGCCCCGGCGAAGAAGACGGCGGCGAAGAAGACCGCGGCCAAGACGACGGCCGCCAAGAGCACGGCCGCCAAGAAGACGACGGCCAAGAAGGCGACGACGAAGACCGCGGCGAGGAAGACCTCGCCGGCGGCCCCCTCCCCGTCGTCCGAGGACTGAGCGGGTCCGCGCGCCCCGCACGGCACGCCCCCTCGTTCGCCGAGCGAACGCCCCGGCATCGATTCGGTGTCGGGGCGTGCGTACGTTCGGCCGGGTGCCACGGCCTGTCGGCGCCGCCCGATAGGCTGAACGCATGACGCGAGCCGAGCAGCCAACGGCCCCTCACTCCGCCCCGGACGACGCCCTCGTCGCGGACTCCCGCGAGCGTGCCGTCCGCGCCCTGCTGCGCCGACCGCAGTTGAGGCGCTTGTGGAGCGCTCAGCTCGTGGGGGGTGTCGGCGACACCCTCGCCCTGCTGGTGCTGGTCCTCCTCGCCGTGCAGGCCGCGATCGGCGCGGGCTCCTTCGGCGGGGGTTACCGGGGCGTGGCGTTCGCAGTGGCGACCGTTTTCGGCGTGCGCATCCTGGCGACGCTGCTCTTCGGCGCGGTCCTGCTCGGCCCGCTCACGTCGCTCACCTCGCAGGAGGGTCCGCTCGACCGCCGCTGGACCATGGTCGGCGCCGACGGGCTGCGCGCGGCGCTGCTGATCGTGGCGCCGCTGTGGATCGACTGGACGCCGGACGACGCCCTCGCCGTGCTCCTGGTGACCGTCTTCGTCACCGGCGTCGCCGAGCGGTTCTGGACGGTGTGCCGCGAGAGCGCGGCCCCGGCGCTGCTGCCGGCGCCGCCCCCGGAGGGCGCCACGGTACGTCCGCTGCCGGACCACATGGACGCCCTGCGCCGCCTGACGCTGCGTACGGGCTTCGTCGCGATCCCGCTCGCCGGCATCACCCTCGTCGTCGCCGGGCTGCTGAACAACCTGCTGGGCGCCGGCATCGACTGGTTCGCCGACCACCAGGCGGCCCTCGCCTCGTACGTCGCGGCCGGACTCTTCGCCGCCTCGCTGTCCGTCGTGAGCTTCCTCGAACTGCCCGGGACCCGCACCCCGCGCGCGCGGTCCCCGCTGGAGGGCCTGCGCCGCCCGAGGACGGCCGCCGGCGCCGACAAGGGCCGCACCGGCGCCCTGCCGCTGCTGGTGTTCGCCTGCGCGGCCGTCGCCTGGGCCGTCTCCGCGGCGGTCGCCGTGGCGGTGCTGCACGCCACGGACCTCGACGGCGGGCCGGTGCTGTACGGGCTGATGGTGGGCGCGCTGACCGGCGGTGTGGTCGTCGGCATCCGCACGGCCCCCGCCCTGCTGCCCTCCCTGTCGCGCCGGCGCCTGCTGGCCCTGGCCGTCGCCTTCGTCGGCGTCGGCCTGCTGGCCGCCGGCCTCGTCCCCGACGTCACCACCGTGCTGCTGCTCCTGCTGCTGGCCGGCGTCGGCGCGGGCGTGGCCGCCAACACCGGGCACGCGCTGCTCGACCAGGAGACCGAGGACAACCGCCGGACGCGGACGACCGAGCACCTGCACGCCGTCGTCCGGGTGTACGTGGCGCTCGGCGCGGTCATCGCGCCCGTGGTGGCCGCGGCGATCGGGCCGCACCGGCTGGAGAACGGCAAGTTCGTCTTCGCCCACGGCGGCGCCGCGTTCGTGCTGATGCTGGTCGGCGCGCTGCTGCTGCCGGTGGCCGCGCTGGTGCTGGCCAAGGTCGACGACCGCTCCGGCGTGCCGCTGCGGCACGACCTGCGCGACGCGCTGCTCGGCGGCGACGACCCGGTCCCGACCCCCGCGGCGAACGGTTTCTTCATCGCCCTGGAGGGCGGCGACGGCGCCGGGAAGTCCACCCAGGCGGAGGCCCTCGCCGAGTGGATCCGGGGCAAGGGGCACGAGGTGGTGCTGACGCGCGAGCCGGGCGCGACGCCGGTGGGCAAGCGCCTGCGGTCGATCCTGCTGGACGTGTCGAGCGCCGGGCTGTCGCACCGGGCGGAGGCCCTGCTGTACGCCGCCGACCGCGCCGAGCACGTCGACACGGTGGTCCGGCCCGCGCTGGAGCGGGGCGCCGTGGTCATCTCCGACCGGTACATCGACTCCTCGGTGGCCTACCAGGGCGCCGGGCGCGACCTGTCGCCGACCGAGATCGCCCGCATCAACCGCTGGGCCACGAACGGGCTGGTCCCGCATCTGACGGTCCTGCTGGACGTGCCGCCGGAGACCGCCCGCGAGCGGTTCACCGAGGCGCCGGACCGGCTGGAGTCGGAGCCCGCCGAGTTCCACGCGCGCGTGCGGGCCGGTTTCCTGACGCTGGCCGCCGCCGACCCCGGCCGCTACCTCGTCGTGGACGCGGGCCAGGAGCCCGAGGCCGTCACCACCGTCGTACGCCACCGGCTCGACCAGGTGCTGCCGCTGTCCGAGGCCGAGATCGAGGCCCGGGAGGAGGCGCGCCGCAAGGCCGAGGAGGAGGCCCGGCGCAAGGCCGAGGAAGAGGCCGCCCGCAAGGCCGAGGAGGAGCGCCTGGAGCGCGAGCGCCTCGAACAGATGGAGCGGCTGCGCGCCGAGGAGGAGGAGCGCAAGCGGCGCGAGCTGGAGGAGGCGCAGCGGCGCGAGGCCGAACGGCAGGCCGAGGAGGCCCGGCAGCGGGCCGAGGAGGCGCGCCGCAAGGCCGAGGAGGAGCGGGCCCGGCTCCTCGCCGAGGAGAAGGCCCGTGCCGAGGAGGAGGCCCGCCGCAGGGCCGAGGAGGAACGGCGCCGCAGGGAGGCCGAGGAGGAGGCACGGCTGCGCGCCGAGGCCGAGGCGCTGCGCCTGGAGAAGCAGCGCAAGGCCGAGGAGGCCCTGATGCGGGCCGAGCAGGCACGCCGGGCGGCGGAGGAGGCCGCGGCGGCCGCCGCGGCGGGCCCGAGGCCGACGGCGCCTTCCGCCGCGGACGCTCCCCGTCGTGCCCCGGCCGCACCTGCCAGGGACGCGTCGGACCCCTCGGACGCGCTGACCGTGCCGACCCCGGTCGTGACGCCGGCCGACTCCTCCGACGGGCCGGTGGAGGACACCACGGTCCTGCGACCGGTGCGCGACGACCGGGACGGCGAGCGCGGTCAGGGCGCGCGGAGCACCGGACGCGCCGCCGAGTCCGAGTCCGAGGTGACGACGGAGCTGCCCAAGCCGCCGGAGCCGCAGGGCGCCGCGGACGAGACGGCCGTGCTGCCGGCGGTTCGGCCGGGGGCCGCCGACGAGACGGCCGTACTGCCGCAGGTCCCGGATCCCGAGGAGACGGCCGTGCTGCCGCCCGTGCGCGGGGACGACCCGGCCGACCGGGTTCCGCCGGGATACTTCCGCGAGGAGCGGCCCGCCGAGCCGGAGGACCGCACGCGCGAGCTGCCCCAGATCGACCCCGACCAGGCGCCGCCCCGCAGGCGGCGGTCCGACTGGGCCGAGGAGACCCCGCTGGACGATCTGCCGACCCTGGCGGACGAGCTGCTGGGCCCGCGGGACGAGGAACGCGGGGAGGACGGCTCGGGCCGTGACGGCGAGGGCGGCCGCTGGAGGGGCCGGGGACGGCGCTGAGCGGAGGCGGTGCGCCGAGGCCGGCGGGCCTGCGGCGAACGGGGGCCCATAGCCGCGGGGACCCCCCGGGGCCGCGGGGCACACCGCGGGCCGGCGCCCGTTGTCAGTGGCGCCCCGCACAATGGAGGGCGTCGGACAAAAGGTGCGGCGGAGCGTGACGGAAGGACGGCGTGGCCCATGACCGTGTGGGACGACCTCGTGGGGCAGGAGAAGGTGAGCGACCAGCTCGCCGCCGCCGCGCGGGACGCCGACGCCTTCGTCACCGCCGCCGCGGCCGACGGCCCCCTCCCCGAGACGTCGAGCATGACCCACGCCTGGCTGTTCACCGGCCCGCCCGGCGCGGGAGTGACGCAGACGGCGCGCGCCTTCGCCGCCGCCCTGCAGTGCGTGAGCCCCGACCGCGCCCTCGGCGGCGTACCCGGCTGCGGCTTCTGCGACGGCTGCCACACGGCACTCATCGGCACCCACGCCGACGTCAGCACGGTCGCCGCCGTCGGCTCGCAGATCCTCGTGGACGACATGCGCGACACCGTCCGCAAGTCGTTCACCTCGCCGGCGAACGGCCGCTGGCAGATCATCCTCGTCGAGGACGCCGAGCGGCTGAACGAGAAGTCCGCCAACGCCGTCCTCAAGGCCGTCGAGGAGCCGGCCCCCCGCACGGTGTGGCTGCTGTGCGCCCCGTCCGTCGAGGACGTCCTGCCCACGATCCGCTCCCGCTGCCGCCACCTGAACCTGCGCACGCCGTCCGTCGCGGCCGTCGCCGACATGCTCGTACGCCGTGAGGGCATCGATCCGGAGGTCGCCGCCGCCGTGGCCGGCGCCACCCAGGGCCACGTGGACCGGGCCCGCCGCCTGGCCACCGACCCTGCCGCCCGTGAGCGCCGGGCCGCCGTGCTGAAGCTGCCGTTGCGCGTGGCGGACGTGGGCGGCGCCCTCAAGGCGGCCCAGGAACTGGTCGACGCGGCTGCGGAGGACGCCAAGCAGCTCGCGGAGGACATGGACGCCAAGGAGACCGAGGAGCTGAAGGCGGCGCTCGGCGCGGCCCAGGGAGGCCGGCTGCCGCGCGGCACGGCGGGCGTGATGAAGGACCTGGAGGACAAGCAGAAGCGCCGCAGGACGCGCACCCAGCGCGACAGCCTCGACCTCGCCCTGACCGACCTCACCGCCTTCTACCGGGACGTCCTCGCCCTGCAGCTCGGCTCACGGGTGGCGATCGCCAACGCGGACGCCGGGGACGTCCTGGAGCGACTCGCCCGCGAAGGCACTCCCGAGGCCACCCTTCGCCGCATCGAGGCGATCGCCGCCTGCCGCGACGCCCTCGACCGCAACGTGGCGCCGCTGCTCGCGGTGGAGGCGATGACGATGGCCCTGAGAGCGGGCTGACAGGCAACCCCGACGGCGGTTGACGACGTAACTCGTCCGAGCCACGACGGGCACGCAGCGCATGCGTACGGTTGCTGACAGTTACGCTCGCTGGATGCATACAAGGCGCATCCACCGCAGGACCCGCTCCGCTGCCACGCTGCTCGCCGCCGCACTGCTCGCCACCGCCTGCTCGACCGGGGGCGTGTCGACGTCGGCCGGTTCGACGGCGGCACAGGACGCGGCCGGAGCGACCGAGCCGGCGAAGGAGACCCTGGCGGCGCTCCCCGAGGCGACGCCCTCCGTGCTGGCCCCGTACTACGGGCAGAAGCTGAGCTGGCGCGACTGCGGTGTACCCGGCTTCCAGTGCGCCACCATGAAGGCGCCCCTCGACTACGCGAAGCCGTCCGGCGGGGACGTCGGACTGGCCGTGGCCCGCAAGAAGGCCACCGGCCCCGGCAAGCGGCTGGGCTCGCTGCTGGTGAACCCGGGCGGCCCGGGCGGCTCGGCGATCGGCTACCTCCAGCAGTACGCCGGCATCGGCTACCCGGCCCAGGTCCGCGCCCGGTACGACATGGTGGCCGTCGACCCCCGGGGTGTGGCCCGCAGCGAGCCCGTCGAGTGCCTGGACGGGCGCGAGATGGACGCGTACACGCAGACCGACACCACCCCGGACGACGCCCGGGAGACCGACGGGCTGGTCGACGCGTACAAGGAATTCGCCGAGGGCTGCGGGGCGGACGCGCCGAAGCTGCTGCGCCATGTCTCGACCGTCGAGGCGGCGCGGGACATGGACATCCTGCGGGCGGTACTGGGTGACGAGAAGCTGACGTACGTGGGGGCGTCGTACGGCACCTTCCTCGGCGCGACGTACGCGGGCCTCTTCCCCGGCCGCGTGGGCCGGCTGGTCCTGGACGGCGCGATGGACCCGTCCCTGCCCGCACGGCGGCTGAACCTGGAGCAGACGGCCGGCTTCGAGACGGCGTTCCAGTCCTTCGCCGAGGACTGCGTGAGCCGGCCGGACTGCCCGCTCGGCGGCAAGGGCACCCCTCCCGAGCAGGTCGGCAAGAACCTGAAGGCCTTCTTCGATGACCTGGACGCCCGGCCCGTCCCCACCGGCGACGCCGACGGGCGCAAGCTCACCGAGTCCCTCGCCACCACCGGCGTGATCGCGGCGATGTACGACGAGGGGGCCTGGCAGCAACTGCGCGAGTCGCTGGCCTCGGCGATGAAGGAGAACGACGGGGCGGGCCTGCTGGTGCTGTCCGACAGCTACTACGAGCGCGAGGCCGGCGGCCGCTACAGCAACCTGATGTTCGCCAACGCGGCGGTGAACTGCCTCGACCTCCCGCCCGCCTTCTCCTCCCCGGACGAGGTCCGTGAGGCCCTGCCCGCATTCGAGAAGGCGTCCCCGGTCTTCGGCGAGGGCCTGGCCTGGGCCTCCCTGAACTGTGCCTACTGGCCCGTGCACCCGACGGGCGAGCCGCACCGCATCGAGGCCGCGGGAGCCTCGCCGATCGTCGTGGTCGGCACCACCCGCGACCCGGCCACCCCCTACCGCTGGGCCGAGGCCCTGGCCGGCCAGCTCTCCTCCGGTCGCCTCCTCACCTACGAGGGCGACGGCCACACCGCCTACGGCCGCGGCAGCGCGTGCATCGACGCGGCGATCAACGCCTACCTGCTGCGCGGCACCCCGCCGGCGGACGGCAAGCGCTGCTCCTAGCCCCCTCGCCCCGCCCCGGAACCCCCACCTCCGGGGCGGGTACGAAGCACCCCCGGAAACTGTGTAGACTTACCGACGTTGCTGATCGCACCATGGTGCGCACGGCGCGCCGCCTTAGCTCAGATGGCCAGAGCAACGCACTCGTAATGCGTAGGTCTCGGGTTCGAATCCCGAAGGCGGCTCCATTGAAAGCCCAGCCCAGACATCGTCTGAGCTGGGCTTTTTCGTTCAGCGAATGCGGCGCCGACGCCGGGCGCGTTCCGCACGGGTGTCGGCGGTCTCACTTCTGGTCTCAGTGGGGCCAGGATCCGGGGCCGATGGAGGCGCCGGCGGCGGTACGAAGAACTCGCCCATCCGCCGCATGGCGTCCTTGGACAGGTGGGACCGTCCCTTGACGTAGCGCCGGGTCTGACTGATCTGCGTGTGCCGCAAGATCTCCATGATCGTGGGCATGTCGACGCCCAACTCGTTCAGGATCGTGCCGGCGGTGTGGCGGCTCCCGTCGTACAGGCGGCGGTCCTCGATCCCTGCCTCCTTGAGCAGCTCCTTGAACTCCTCGTAGTCGACGCGCGGGTCCAGCGGCCGGCCGTCCGGCCGCGCGAACACGACATCGTGCTCCTGCCACAGCTCCCCGGCAGCTTCCCGCATCGCTTCCTGCTGAGTCTTGTGGTCGAGCAGGAAGGGAACGAAGACGGGCGGGATCGGCACGGCGTTCCGGCTCTTCTTGGTCTTGGGCCGGGTGAAGGTGAGCCCGCCGTCCTTGCGTTCCGGGCAGGCGCTCGCGTGCTTGGTGCAGGTCTTTGTGCACGGCTTCGGACAGCCGCGCTTGTACCCCTTGTGCGTGGTGCAGTCCGGCGGGCAGGGCTCGAAACGATGCAGACGCCCTCCACAGGCGTGTGGATCGGCGCAGCCGTGCCGCCACGTGAGCCGCTGAAGCTGCCACTCGGGGCGGAACAGCTCCGCTTCCAGGTCGACGTACGACCAGCGCAGCCCGAGCGTCTCGCCCTGCCGGAACCCCATGCCCACACCGACGATCCACCGCATGAAGGTGGGCCGCTTCGCCGCGGCTTCGAGGAACGCTTTCGCCTCCTCCTTCGTGAAGGGGTTGGCCTCGGTCTCGTCAATGCTCGGCGGGTCCACGAGCGTGGCGACGTTCTCACCGACGATGCGCCGGCGGTGGGCAATCTTCAACGCGCGGGACAGGATGCGGTGCACCTTCACAACGTGGGAAGGAGCGTGACCGGCTTCGAGCATGGCCCGGTACATCCGCTCCAGGTGCTCGGGCTGCAACTTGTCGATGCGGTGCTTGCCGACACCAGGGATGATGTCGTTCCGGGTCTTCGACCAGTAGTCATCGAGCGAGCGCGGCTTGAGCTTCAGGCTCGCAATGTCGGTCAGGTAAGTCTCCATCCACGCGGCAACGGTCGGCTTGCGGCCTGCGGCGGGCGCGCGCCCCTGGTCCCGCTGGCGTTCCAGTTCCTTCACCTTGCGCTTGATCTCGGCTTCGGTGCGGGCCCGCCGGTGACGTCGGTCGGGGCCGCCGTCGCTCTTCACGCCCATCGTCACGCGGCCGTGCCACCAGCCATCGGCACCGAAGTAGATGGACGACTCCATGTTGGGCTTGCGGGGGCTCATGTGCTCCTCCATGCGGGAGGCACCCCGAGCGGAATGCTCGGGGTGCCTCGGTGACGTGCTTCGGGGTCAGTTGGGCAGCGGGGCGAGATTGGCTACGTACGCTTCGAGGTCGGCACGCCGAATCCGACGCGTGCGGCCCAACTTGATGTACTTGAGGGCGCCTTGGGCCATCAGCTCATAGACAGTGGAACGGCCGATGGCAAGTGCTTCGGCGGCCTCTTCCGGCTTGTAAAGGAGCCGGTCGACGGGAGCGGTGATCGCGGTGCTCATCCGGGTGTCTCCTCAAGGCTTGGGCACTGTCTGGGCTTGCGTCTGTCCGAGGTGCGGATTTCTGCGTCACCTGCGTCATGTGCGTCACCCGTCGACCTGACCTGCGGCTTTGAGGTGACGCAGCTCGGTCGGGGTGCGTCACCGGTGACACAGACCTGCGTCATGGGGTGACGCAGGTGACGCGGGGTGACGCAGGATTCGGCTGTCTGCGTCACCCGTCTTTGGGCAGGTCACCGGCCGTTTTCGGGGTGCGGGTGACGCAGGTGACGTAGCGTCTCTCTACTTAGGACAAAGAGGGGCTGTCTGTTGTGGTGCGCGGCTCAGAGAGCAAAGAAGGAGCCGCTTCGCGGCGCGACCCTTGCAGGGCGGCGCCGCCGCCGAACAGCAAGAGGAGCACGCGTGGCCGGGTGCTCCTCTTGCTTGTCCGGGCCCGGTGGGGTGCCGGGCGGTCAGAAGGCCGCTTCCTGCTCCGGTGAGGGCGGCGCGGCGGCCGGTCGGGCGATCTCGATGTAGCGGGATGTGTTGGTGCGGCCCCAGTCGATGAGGACGCCTCGGGCGGCGAGGGTGGGTTGTAGGCGCTTGAGGCGGTCGGAGAGCACCTTGCCGGTGGTCGGCCAGCCTTTGGGTAGGGGGCGGAAGTCCTCGCCTGTGTAGAGGCTGGTGAGGCAGTGCAGCCATTCGGCCGAGGTCATCCGTTGCTCGGTGCCCGGGTCGATGCCGGCGGCGTGCTTGAGCACGGTCTGCGCCAACAGGTCGCCCTCGATGACGTCGTCGTTGAGGTCGTCCAGGCTGGCCCGGTAGGCGGCGAGAGCTCCCAGACCGGTGGCCGCGTCGAGCTGCGCGCACAGGTGCGCGAAGTCGGCCATCCGCAGGTCGGTCGGGATGTCCGCCTCAGCCGCCCGCACCTGCACGGTCAGGTCCAGGAGCGAGCCGAGGATGACGGGCAGCACCTCGGCGAAGTCCGACCACAGCTCCGCCTCGGTGCGCCGCACCCGCGGGCGTTCCAGCCGGAGCGGCAGCAGCCGCTCGGCGAGGTCAGGCCGGATCACGCCGACGTCGATGCCGGTCAGGAGCAGGGGGCGGCGGTAGCCGATGCGGAAGACGTCCCCGTCGGTGAACAGGGCGCGCTTGACGTCCTCGGCGCCGGTGACGATGCGGCACATGGCGTCGGAGAGGTCTGGGGTCATGTGGGAGAGGTTGTCCAGGGCGGTGACCCATCCGGCCGCCACCGCCGTGGTCAGGTTCTCCTCGTCCTTGGGGGCTCGGCGCAGGTCGCCGCTCATGCCCTCGATGATCCGCACGAGCATCCGGCCGCCGGTGGACTTGCCGGCGCCCTGCGGTCCGGTGAGGAACGGTGCCGGGACGGGCACGGATGGTGCGAGGCAGCCGATGAGCCAGGCGATGGCCAGGCACTCGGTCTCGGCGGTGGCGAAGTTGCACAGCCGCATCAGCAGGTCGATGCCCTTGCCGTCGGTGTCCCGGGCCGGCAGGGGCAGCTCTCCCGTGAGCTGGGTGCGCCGCCAGGAGACTTCCTGCGGGTCCGGGGTGCGGATGTCCCAGCCGGTGGGGTGGATACGCACGGACTGCCCATCGCTGCGTCCCAAGTCCAGCCAGGTCGCCCCGTCGTACCCGGGGGCGACGCGGATGTGCACGGGCTGGACGTCCTCGGTCAGCGCCAGCGCTTCGATCAGGTCGAGGGCTTCTTTCATGGCGGTGCCGTTGAACACGCCGATGCCGTCGCGGAAGAGTCCGACCATGAGTTCCTGCCGGTGGCTTCCGGTCGTGCCCTGGGAGCGGATCGGGCGGGCCACGGGGTGGCCGTTGCGCTGCGCGTACACGGTCCCGTCGGCGGTGCGGAAGTACCGGAAGTGCGCCTGCGCGTAGTCGGTGATGATCTCGCGGGCGGGAGTCTTCTCGTCCTCGGACATGGTCACAGTCCCAACGTGGTGCGGGCGTTGGTCCACGCGTCCGCGCAGTGCCGGGTCGTCTCGCCCTTGCTCTGCGCGGCGGCGAACAGCCGATTGACGTGGGTGTCGGTGAGGCAGCCGCACCGGCCGTGCCGGGACAGCACCGCAAGGAACGTCCGGTACACGGTCGCGTGGACCGCGCTGGACGCCTCGGTGATGCGCTGCTCCGCCATGGCGATGCCACGGGCGAGGTAGGCGGGCGTGCGGTGCGGGCACTCCCCGCCCCCGACACCGGCCAACCCGGCGACGGCCACCGGGCGGACCATGGGCGACTCCTTCACGGCCAGCGCGCGCACGGCGTCCGGCAGGTCGGCCATCGGGCCGGTGCCGGGCCCGAGGTAGCGGGCGTAGGCCATGGTCGACTTGATGTCCACGCCGGGGCGCACCGCGTTCCGTGACGCCATGGCGCCCCAGTAGATCCAGTGCTCCCCGCGCGTCGTCGGCACCGTCCGTGTGGCGGGCAGGGTGGTACGGGCCCAGGCGATGGCGTCAGCGTCGTCCAGGTCGACCACGGTCAGCCCAGCGCCGCCGGGGTGGTAGCCCACGCCCGCCGCCCGCCGCCACGCCGCTTCCCACGAGGGCGAGACGATGACGGCCGGCTCGGTGGTGGCGGCGGCCCAGGCGTGGCAGACGCCGGGACAGCGGCATGGGCCCGGGGTCTTCATGTTCGGCCGGCCGCCGCACGCGTTGTCCGCGCACGCGGGGCAGTTGCCGAACGGCACCTTGCCCCGGCGCAGGGGCAGCACCGGGACGCCAGACGCGGCGAGACTCAGCGCCGTGTGCTGCGGATAGAGCGTGGGTTGCGTCATGCTGGGGTATCTCCAGTTCCTTGATGGGTTCTGGCTGACAAGGGCGGCCCCGGTGTTCTTGGCGGAATGGGGGGCCGCCCTTGGCGTCCCTAGAAGGGCGGTTCGTCGCTGTAGCCGGTCGGGGTGCGGCGCGGCCAGCGCGGCAGGGGCAGCAGGATCACGGCCCACTGCGTCCAGCAGGGGCACGGCTCCCACTCGGTGCCCGCGTACTCGCCGGTGTGGTCGCCGTAGTCGTGCGCGGTGCCGCCATCGCCCTGGCAGGCGGGGCAGTCGGGGCGGGGGGTGTCGGCCAAGGTCAGGGCCCGGCGGGGGCAGTGAGTGACCTTGAAGCGGAGTCGGATCACGGGGTTGGTCTCCTTGTCATCCGTGGAAGTGGTTGCGCTTGAACACGGCCCTGCGGATGTTCACCGTGGTCCCGCCCCTGTGGCCGCTCGCGCTGAGCACCTGGACGGCGATCCAGCCGCCGAAGATGACGGCGGCGAGGATGATGAGCTGCGTGATGAACGCGGTCAGGGCGGCGATGAACGAGGTGAGCAGCAGCAGCCCGCCACACACCGCGAGGAAGCCGACCCCGCCAAGGGCGGCGTTCACCGCCGTCCGCGAGACGGCCGACGGGGCCGTGACCGGCTCGGGGCGGGTGGGGTCGATGGCGTAGCCGGTGACGACGCGGCCGTCGGGCAGGACGATGCTCGCCACCGCCGGAACGCTGCTCGGCTGCACCGGCACGAGCGGCGCCGGGACGGTGGCGGCGGGCGGCAGCGGGGTCGGCTGGTGCACCTCTACAGCCCGCTGTGCGGGCACGCGCGGAGTGTGCTCGGGGTACATGTGGATTCCCTTCCGGGCGTGGGTCAGGGAGGCAGCAACGCCCCGGCCGGGGCGCTGCGAGGGGGTGTGACGGGCGGCTGTGATGGCGGGTGTGACGGGGGTGTGACGGGGCGCTGTGAGGGCGCGTCACACCCGTGTCTGCCTAGGGGTTTGGGTGTGACGCGTCCGTCACATGTGACGTGGTCAGGCGGCGGCCATGGCGGGGACGATGCGCCACCGGCCGGTGGTGTTCGTCGCCTGCAAGCGGCCCTCCTGCGCTGCTTCCTTGAGCCGCTTGGAGACCCAGGACCGGCCCAGGTTGTGGCGGTCGCACCAGTCGGTGAAGTCCTTCGGGCCGACGATCATCTGCCCGTTGTGCTCGAACTCCTCCAGCGCGGCGGCGAACAGCTCCCGCGCCTCCTCGGGGGTGGGCTTGCGGCCGGTCTCCTGTCCGAAGATCGGGGCGTCGTCGCCTTCCTCGGCCCCGGGCAGGTCCGCCTCGGGGTCGATGCCGGCGTCCTCGGGGTCGACCAGCAGCCCGCCGTGGTTCATGTCGTCCTCCTCGGTGACGGCCCGCAGCGGCATCGGCTGCGCGCCGTCGGGGGTGCGGCCGGTGTAGGCGGTTCCGGCGACGCCCACGGCGGCCCCGGAGGTGACGGGGTCGGCGGTGGCGCCGTTGCGCTGTGCCCAGGTGGCCAGCAGCTCCATGACCGGGACGGCCCGGTGGGTGAAGCGGCGGGTGCGGCCCGGGGACGGGTAGCGGTCCTCCGGAATCCCGGGGGAGACGACGTAGCAGTATCCGGGCCTGCGGTTGCCCCATGCCCCGGGGTGGGCGCCCGCGGCCAGCACCTCGTCGGGCAGGCAGAACCCCTCGTCGCGCGGGTCGCAGCCGAGCGCGATCACGGACGGCAGGGACGCGCGGGTGGAGGTGGACATCTGGTCGTACGAGGGGCGCTGGAGCGACACGATCAGCGAGATCCCGGCGGACCTGGCTTCCTGCGCGATGCCGGTGAACGCGTCGTCGCCGAGCGCGCGCAGGGTGTTGGCGGCTTCCTCGAACCAGGTGACCAGGAACGGCATCCCTGGGCAGTTGCACGCCCGGCCGTCCGTCCGGCAGGTGTGCTCCGGGTCGTTCTGCGGCTGGGCTGCGGCGGGGGCCCACTGCCGGTAGCCGTGCGCCCCGAGCCAGCGGGTGCGGGCGGGGATGACGTCCTGGACGGCGGCCACCATGACTTCCGTGTCCGCGCCGCCCTCCGCAGCCCAGTCCAGGCCCGGCCGCAGCGGGGCGAAGTCCTGGAACGCCTTGGGGTCGGAGAACCAGATGACCACGTCCCGCCGGGACAGGATCTCGGTCAGCAGGTTCAGGGCGGTGTCGCCCTTGCCGGAGCCGGTGCCGCCGGCGATGAGCACGTGGGTGGAGTTGCGGCCCGCATCCGGGTCGCCGGGCAGCCACATGACCAGCGGGGCACCGTCGTCGTAGCGGCCGATGACCAGCGGCTCAGCGATCGACCCGCCCAGGTTGGACGGGCCCTCCCACTCGACCGTTTCGGCGAGCATGTCTTCCGGGACGATGACCAGGTCCCCGCGCCGGTTCGAGTCCGGATCGGGGGTGTAGCGCACGGCGGAAGTCGGCAGGTCCAGCGCGGAAGCGAGATTGCCGAGCGCCTTGGCCATGTCGTCGTTGGTCTGCTCACCCGGGGCGAGCGCGACCGGCGCGGTGACCCGGTTCGGCTCCACCTTCGCCGCCCCGATCTGCGCCCGCGCGAGCCCGACTTTCTCCAACAGGCCCTTGTCGCCGCTTTCGCCGGTGGCGTCGTTGCGGCGCATGACCATCCGCACGTTCCACGACAGGGCCAGCGCCGGCCCGCCCATCAGGTACAGGTCATCGACCGGCCCCGCGGTGGGCCCGGCCAGACAGGCGGCGGTCACCCACGCGGAGCCGGCGGCCACGGTGATGGCGGAGTGGAGACGCCGCTGAGAGCTGGTCGACTTCCCGGCCCACCAGGTGACGCCGGTCAAAGCGACCGAGGCGAGGGTGAGGCCGACGCCGGCCGCGGAACTGTCGGACCACCGCCAGTTCCCCAGCGCCCCCGCCAGCCCCGCGCCGCCGACGGCCAGCCACGGGGGAAGGTGCGGCTTGGCCCGGTTGAGCAGGTACGCCCGGACGGAGCCGCCCGTGGCGTTCATGTCCTCGGGGACGGCGAGCGGGTACGCCCGGCTGTCCTGATGGGTCCATTTGCGTGCCATGGTCGTACCTCCCTTACTGCTGGGCCCAGTTCATGACGGGCTGCTGGGGCTTGCGGGCGCGGTGGCGCACCCGGTTGATCTCTTCTTCGTATTCCTGCTGGAACACCGCGTAGCAGGCGGCGGCGTTCTTCGCGGCGTCGCGCAGGGCGTCCGCGGAGCGCTGCATCTTGCGCGCCACCTTCGCTGCCCGCACCCGCGAGCCGAACGCCCGCCCGTCCGGGTCGGGCACCGCGGCGAGGACGCCCTTGAGGATCTCGGCGCCCATCGCCACCTCGATCGAGAGGGTGACGGCGGCGGCCCGCAGGGTGTTGCAGTAGTTCCGCACCTGCGCCGGGGAGGTGAACTCCGGTGCCGGCAGCAGGGACTCGGCGTGCGAGCGGCCACCGCCGCCGTGGGCGGTGCCCTTGTTGTTGTTCACGGTGACGTTGACCGGGGGGACGAACGAGCCGCCCAGGGCGCCGACGAAACCGCCCGCGGCGGCGCCGGCGTTGGCGAACTTGTTGCCCTTGTCGGCACCCGCGGTGCCGTTACGCGTAGGGGCTGCCATCACAGGTCTCCTCGCAGGTCAGTGGGTGCGGCGGACGATGAGCCAGGCGGACTGAGCGGTGATCAGGGTGAGCAGCCACCACAGCTCCAGCGCCCCGGCGAGCGGCCCGAACCCGGCCGCGACGGCGAGCCAGGCGAGCGCGGACGACGTGAGCGCGGCCAGCCCGATTCGCCAGGCCAGGACGGAGCCGGTGGCGGGGCGACGGCGCTGCATGACCAACAGCCAGACCAGCGGGCCGGCCGCGGTGGGGGCGAGCAGCAGACCGGACCACCACGCGATCAGATGCAGCAGCGCGGCCACCACCAAGGCCAGCACCGCGAGCCCGGTCGGGGCGAGCGCGCGGCGGGAGCGCCACAGCCATCCACCGACCACGCCGAGCGCTTCGCGGGTCAGGGAGGGGCGTTCGGGCACGACGACGACGAACGGCTGAGCGCCGCGGCGGCCACGCTGGCGGGGGATACGGACGGTGTGGACCCCGGCGGCCGTCTTGGCGCCGCGGGCACGGGTACGACTGGACACAGCGAACTCCAGGAAAGTCGGTGGGAGGTTCAGGCGGCGCGCTGTTCGTCGGGGAAGGCACACGGGGTGCACATGCCGAGCGAGGGCGGGATGACGTATCCGGCATCCCGCCGGCACTCGGGGCAGATACGGCGGGCGGTGTTGGCCTTGGCCAGCGCCGCCCACTTGGCCGGGGTCATCGGCCGCACCGGCTTCGCCGCGTCGACGCGGTAGAGGTAGGCGACTAGCGGGCCGCGGCGGCGCCGCGGGCGCTCGATCTGTGCGGCCACGTCCTGCCCGCCGGGCCGCAGCCCGAGGGCGCGGAGCTGGCGGCGGGTGGCCAGCCCGTCAGGGGCGAGCCGCCACCGGTAGACCGGAACGGCGCTCATCACTGGCTCGCAATGGCCAGCTCAGCACCGCGGGTGCTGGGGTCGCGGTGCTCGGCGTAGCGGGTGGACACCCACCCCACCGACCAGCCGCACAGCTCGGCCGTCGACCGCACCGACAGCCCGGCATCGAACGCGGCGGCAACGATCTGGCGGGCCTCGTCCTCGGGCAGCTTGCCGTTGGCCGGGCCGCGCGCCAGCAGCGCGGCCCGTTCACGCTCGGCCTGCTCCTCGCGCTCCTGCTGTTCACGGCGTTCACGCGCTTGCCGCTCGGCGTGCTCGCGGGCACGGCGTGCGGTGGCTTCCCGCTCGGCCCGTTCACGCTCCTGCTCACGCTGTTCACGCTCGCGTTCACGGCGTTCACGCTCGGCCCGCTCCGCAGCCTCCGCGCGCTCCCGGGCTTCGCGCTCCTCGCGCCAGCGACGCTCCTCCCGCTCGGCCTGCTCACGGGCGAGCGCGGCCTCGTGTTCACGCCGTTCACGCTCCAACTGCGCGGCGTGCTCGCGCTCCTCGCGGGCCTGCCGGCGGGCGGCTTCCTCCCGCTCCCGCGCCGCCCGCTCGCGCCGCTCCCGCTCGACCCGCTGCTGCTCCTCCAGCGCGGCCACGGCGGCGGCGATGGCACGGCGGTAGGCGAGGCTGGTCTCCGCAGTGACGATCAGCAGCAGCGGCGCCACCGCGTGGACCGCCACGCCGACCAGGTCTTTCTTCAGTGCGGAGTCCGCGGTGTTGAGGGCGAGCGTCATCAGCCCGGTCATCCAGCGCAGGGTGATGGGCCAGCGTCCACCGTGCCCGCCCAGACGGGCCAGCACGTCATCCAGCTTGACCACGATCACGACCGCGGCGTCCACCACCAGGGGCAGGATCGGCGCCGTCCAGTCCCACTCCTCAGCCGTGTGCGCCGCCATCAACGGCGTCACGGTCAGGATGGAATAGAGCATCGCCCCGCACACGATCAGCCACGTGCCGCCCGACAGCGCGCGCTCCGCTGAACGCGTCTGAACACTGTTCACGCCACACCCCCGACGGTGAGCAGCGAGGCGAGGATGATCAGCGCGCCACCGGTCATGGTCAGGTCGACCGCGCGCCGCAGGCACGTGAACTTGGCGACCGCCAGCCGGGACAGCCCGGCGATGTCGGCAGCCAGATCCGAGGTGACGGCAGCGGCGATCTGCTCGGCGGTGAGGGCGGCCCACAGGGGGAAGCCGTGCCGGCCGCCCAGGCTCGGGCGCACCGACCGCAGCAGCAGACCGGCCGCACATACCAGCAGCGCCAGACCCATGGCGCCCGCGACGATGGCGGGGACGTTCAGGGACAGGTCGCGGGCGACCGTCCAGCTTCCGGCGAGCACCGCGCCGACGAACGCCAGCAGCAACGCCGTCTTCGTGTCCGTCCGCGCAATCTCCGCCTTCACCTCAGCGTGCGCGGCGGCCAAGGGGTGGTCGGTGGCGCTCAAGCGACACCCCCGGAGAGGTTCGCGCCGGCCGCGGAGTTGAGGAGCGCGACGCGGGCGGCCAGCGCGCGGCGGCGGGCCCGACGGATACGGCGGACGTCCAGCTCGGTCGGCGTGCGGTCCAGCGTGACGATCTGCGCGTCCAGCAGCTCAACGTCCGCCAGGATGACGGGCATCTCCCGCTCGATCGCGTCCAGCTCCGCGGCCGTCGGCTCCATGAAGTCGGCGAACGCGGTAACAGCGTCCTGAACAGTGACGATGTGGTCCATTGGGTCGTGGTCCTCTCACAGGTGGGAACGGCCCAAACGCGGCCCCCGGGTGGCACCCCGGGGGCCGCTTGCCGTTGGAGTCGGTTTCCGGCTCCCCGCACCCCCGCCCGTACGTCCTCGCGCAGTGCGCGGAACGGACGGGCGGAAGAGGCAGCCGGCCGCAGCGTCAGCGCTGCGAGATCGAAGAAGGACCGGGTACGCCTTCCAGGCGACGCCGACTGGTCCGAAACGGCGGCGCACAGGGTCTTCGTCGGTACATCAAGGTTCCTTTCGGTGAGATCAACAGCGATGAAGCACTGCAAGGGGGATCGCGTCCCCACTCTCCGGCCGTTGCTCGCGGTCACCGGGCCACCTCGCCAGTACGGGCCGAAACCCTGTTCCACCTGGCCTTTAGCGGGATTGCAGCGTCCCCGCCCCGTGCGTCTGCGCAGCCCAAAGAGGAGCTGCTGAGCCACGCTGTCCTAGGACTGCGAGGCCGCCTGCCAGAACAATGGCTGACAGTCCCAGGACTGTGTTTCACTGGTTGATGTCGACGGGAGGTTCTGCATGGCGCCGAAGTGGCGGGAGCTTGCAGATCGGATCGCAGAGAAGATCCGGTCTGGCGAATACGCGCCGGGTGATCAGTTGCCGCAGATCAGGGACTTGGTGGAGGCCGGTGAAGGCTCCAAGTCCACTGTTCACGCGGCCTACAAGGCGCTGGAAGCGGAAGGGTTGGTGACGTCTTCCCGGGGGCACGGCACGGTCGTCCGCGACCGGCCTGCGCTCAAGCGGCTCGGAATCGAGCGGTACGACAAGGCCAAGTGGAGGGACGGTGACGAAGTCGCCTTCATTGCCGACCGGGTGGCGTCTGGCCGCTCCTACCGACGTAACGAACAGACTCAGACCGTCAGCAAGGTCCCAGCGCCACCAGCGGCGGCGGCAGCTCACGGCTTGCCAGATGGGGCAGACGTCTATGCTCGCGCGCGGCTGGTCAAGGAAGGAACGCAGCCCACGCACACCCTGACGAGCTACTACCGTCCGGAACACGTCGAGGGGACGCGCATTGTCGACCCAACGCCGGGCCCGGCAGGCAGGGGTGGCGGGTTCCGCGTGCTGTACGACGCGGGGTACGAGATCGATCACATGCGAGAGACTCTGTTTGCTCGCGTGCCCACTGCTGACGAAGTGCAGCTCTTGCAGCTCGCCCCCGGCGAGTGGGTTGTAGAACTGCATCGAACGACGTTCACAGCCGACGGCACAGTGGTCGAGTTCGCGCTTGGGGTGCACGCGGCTACGCGCTTCTCGTGGACGTATGACTTCAAGGTGCCCGACTCTGCGGCAGAAGGCGGAGTGGAGTAGTGGTCTCGCAGGAGTCATGGGCGGATGCGCGATGCCTGTGGGACTTTCAGCAGATGGGCCACGAGGTACGCCCCTGTTCGGTCGCCATCGGCCTAGGCAGTCATGACCTCGGCGTAGCCGACGCAACGGCAGCCCTCTACCACGACGGTATGGTGCCGCTCATCGTCTTCACGGGAGCGACCAGCCGGACCACCCGCGAGCGGATGCCGCGTGGCGAAGCGGAGCATTACCGGGAGCGCGCCGAGGAGCTGGGCGTGCCGGCGGCCGCCATCCTTGTAGAACCAAACGCCAGGAACACCGGAGAGAACATCACGTTCTCGCGTGCGCTGATTGCTGACCAGGGCATTGCCGTTTCGTCTGTCCTGCTTGTCTGCAAGCCGTACGAGGAACGGCGAGCGTACGCAACGGCACGGAAACTGTGGCCCGATGTGGAGTGGGTCTGCGCTTCCGCGCCGATGAGCTTCGCGGAGTACGTCGCCTCGATCGGCGACGAACGTCTGGTCATCGACATGTTGGTGGGAGCGCAGCAGCGGCTCGTGATCTACCCGGACGAAGGCTTCATGATCCGTCAGGAGATTCCGCAGGACGTTGAGATGGCATTTCGCCGTCTCGTTGCTGACGGCTTCACGAGCCGCCTCGTTCCGACGGCCGCTGCACGAGACTGAAGAGCCCTGTGGCCAAGTTGTGGCCAGGGGCCGGCTTTCCGGGTCTGAGGGAAGTTTCTAGTCAGCGCCTCATGCGCCTTCCCAGCACGGTACAACTTGCCCTACTCGATCAAGGCCCGCGCACGGCGCGGGCGCGCGCCGCCTCTGCGGCGCGGCCTGCCTCCTGTCTTCGCCCCGGCTGGCCGCGCCCGGCGGCGCGCTCGGCGGCTGCGGGCATGTCGTGGGATAAACCCTCTGTGGCTGGGGCGGTCGGCTCCACGGCTTTAGGCAGCCAATTTGGCGCGAGCCTCGAAGATCATGGCCCAAGATCGGGCACTAACGGGCAGGCTCACAAACCTGCCCGATCCGCTGGCTAGCGTAATGGGCCATGATCACTCGCGCCAAATCAGCTCCAGCCCAAAGCCGCTCCACCGACCTAATCGCATCAGGAAGTCCACGCCTTCCAGCGGCATGCAGTTTTTCCGCGAGGCGCTATTCCGAGGTCTCTTTCAAGTTAGGCATAGCCGCGTCGTGCATCTTCATTGCGCTACTTAGAATCTCGTCGATTATTTTCGCGTAGAGGGCATTGCGTTGGTCGCTTCCGCGGGGGAGCTCCTCCACCAGGCGCTGCGCAGACAAGAAGTAGCTATTCAGCAATGGCTGGTTAAAGTACTGATTAAGCTGCCTTAGTGATCTGTAGTACACGGATAGATATGTCTTGCTTAGGTATCCGGACAGTGTGGCTCCTAAAGCAGCCAAGGCCCCAATCAACACCCGGTCCGGCGTCGAGTGCTTGCTCAAGGCTAGACTGGCACCCCCTAGGATGGCGGCTAGGGCTATCCCCATCGCGATAAGACTCCATCGAAATGACTTGCTGGCCTGCTTCGTCGCAATGTCGTGGTAACGGTCCATCATGAGGCGGTTCAGGTCTATCAAGCTCGGAAGCTCCATCTTTTCACGGAGTCGATCAATTGCAGACTCTTCTGCCTTTTGTTGCGCAGCTCTAGCCGCCTGGTCGCGCCGCGTGCGCAAGAACTCCACTCCGAAGAGTGATCCCAGAGCAAGGGTTACAAATACAACTAGGAGAATCGACTGGATATCGGTGAGTCCTGTCGAACTTCCGCTATTGGCTGCGACGACACCAATGCTAGCAAGTGTGGTGCTAGACAGACCGAGAAGAGCGAGTTTCCAAAGATCCGCAACCCGAAGCGACTTGTCCTCATCGTGGTGCCTGTGTGGCAACCTTTTGTTCCTCTGGTAACGGTGGAGATCGCTGAGACGCCGTGTCACGATTCGGCGCCTACCTGAGCTTGGGTGAGCAGATCCCACTCGACGCTTCCCACTCATACCTCCAGACTGCACCGATTGCACTGCATACGCAGCTTGAGGCTAACAACAGCGACAAGTCGATCGGGCTAGGCTCTAGAGATCTTCTTTCGCCGAGGTTGGTGACTAAGGCTTCGGGTGCCAGATCCCAGTGGGTGAGGGCCGCCGCTCGGTGTGGGGTGCGACGCCTGAACCGGCGACCGGCGAGACCCTCGTATCTGTTCCGCTGACATCCAACGTTGACATCAACGCCCACGGACAGTGGTGGCAACCGGCAGACTCTTACGGCACCCGCACCGCAGGGTGTACAGCGCCCGTGCTGGGGCGAGGCCGAACTTGTAAGGCGAGGCTCAAAGGCTGGCGAACATTCGGTCGTGAGGCAGCGACGGTCTCAGTTCCAGTCTCAGTTGCTGCCCGATCCGCAGTGGTTCGCTCTTGTCCGCTGTTGTCTGAGATGGCCGATGAGCAGGGGGAATAACGCACCGACGGACGTCTGTGGATTACGTTGGAGCAGGGACGGACAACTCGTAATGCGTAGGTCTCGGGTTCGAATCCCGAAGGCGGCTCCCTTGGGACCCCGGGTCAGGTTGTTGCCGACCCGGGGTTTTCTGTTGCCCGGGGGCCGGCGGCGATCGCCGGGGAGCGGGTGGGGCCGGTCAGCCGAGTGCTGCCGTGAGCAGGCGCTCGATCTCCTCGGGCGACACGGCCCCGCCTCCCACCAGGCGGTCGAAGACCAGGCCGTCCACGCAGGTCAGCAGGGTGATGGTGCGGTTCTCGGCGTCGGGGACGCCCTGGGCGGTGAGGAAGTCCTGTACGACTCGCCGTCCCGTGTTCCGGCGCGGGATCAGGATCTCCCGCAGTTCGGGGTGGTGCACGCTCTCGATGGCGCACGCGTAGCGTGCCAGGGAGCGGCGCCGGCCGTCGCCCGTGAGCCGTTGCTCGACGAACGCGGCGATGGCGGCCACCAGTTCGCCGGCGTCGCGCGGCACCGGCGTGCGTTCGCCGGACGCCTGGAGCTCCGCCTGGTCGAGGGCGACCAGGCGGCGGACCAGCGCGGTGAGCAGCGCCTGGCGGGTGCGGAAGTAGGCGGAGGTGGTGCCGGGGGGCAGGTGCGCCGCCCGGTCGACCGCGCGGTGGGTCAGCCCCCGCATCCCGGCCTCGGCGAGCACGTCGATGGCCGCGTCGGCGAGGACGGTTCGTCGGTCTGTGGACATCCCCCCTTTCTACACCTGTAGAGCGTCGGCGTAGTCTGCTTCTACAGATGTAGAAGACGTGGGCGGGCAGGGGAGGCCGGTATGGGCGGCAGCGCGGTGGTGGTGGGGGCGGGCATCGGGGGAGTGGCCGCGGCGATCGGGCTGCGGAGGATCGGCTGGGAGGTGACGGTCGTCGAGCGCGCCCCCGTCCTGGCCGACGTGGGCGCGGGCATCTCCCTGCACGCCAACGGCATCCGCGCCCTCGACGCCCTCGGTGTCGGCGAGGCGGTGCGCGCGGCCGCGCGGCCGCAGTACACCGGGGGCACCCGGGCGCCGGGCGGCCGCTGGCTGGCCCGCATGGACGGGGCCGCTCTGGAACGCGACCTGGGCACACCGATCGTCGGCATCCCCCGGGCGCTGCTGCACCGCGCACTGCGCGCGGCGCTGCCGGCCGAATGCCTGGTGGCCGGCGCCGAGGTGACCTCCGTCGACCGCTGTGACCCCGACCGGGTGCGGATACCGCTCGGGGACACGGTCCTTGAGGCGGACCTGGTCGTCGCCGCCGACGGAGTGGGCAGCCGGCTGCGCGCCGAGTTGTTCCCGCGTCACCCCAACCCGGCCTACAGCGGGTCGACCGTGCTGCGCGCCATCACCGAGCGCCCGGTGCGGCTGGACACCGACTTCGAACTCACCTGGGGGAAGGGCGCCGAGTTCGGCCACATCGCGTTCGCCGACGGCAGGGCCGAGTGGCACGCGGTGCTCAACTCCCCGCCCGGCGTACGGCACCCGGACGCCCTTGCCGTGCTGCGCCGCCGCTTCGGGGCGTGGCACGACCCGATTCCCGCGCTGCTGGACGCCACCCGTCCCGACGACGTCCTGCACCACGACATCCACGAACTGGCGACGCCCCTGCCCGCCTTCGCCGTGGGCCGCGTGGCGCTGCTCGGCGACGCGGCCCACGCCATGACCCCGAACCTCGGCCAGGGCGCCTGTCAGGCACTGGAGGACGCCGTCGTGCTGGCCGCCGCCCTCGCCGCCGGGCCCACCGTCGCATCGGCGCTGGCCCGGTACGACGCGGAGCGCCGCCCACGCAGCCAGTCCGTCGCCCGCGACGCCCGCCGGGCCGGCCGGATGGGACAGCAGCTCGCGCACCCCCTGGCCGTCGCCCTGCGGAACACGGCACTGCGCCTGGCCCCCTCCGGAGCGACGCTCCGCACGATCCTGCGCCACGCCGAGTGGACCCCTCCGGCGCTCGGCTGACCGCACGCCCTCCCGGGGGCGCGGGCACCCGCCACCGCCCGGCTCACTTGGCGTCCGCGTAGCACTCCACCACCGACGTCGTGAACGGGAACCGCACCGGCGTCGGGCCGAAGGTGAGCCGGCCCGCCAGGTCGGCCGACTCGCGGATCGCCGTGACGACCGTGTCCGCCTCCTCCCGCGGACAGTGCACGATCACCTCGTCGTGCTGGAAGAAGACCAGTTCGGCCGCCATGTCCGCGCAGGCCCGCCGGAGAGCGGCGAGCATGAGCAGGGCCCAGTCGGCCGCGCTGCCCTGGACGACGAAGTTCCGGGCGAAGCGGCCGCGGGCACGGGCGTCGGTGGAGTGGCCCGGCGTCCACTCCTCGGGGCCGTCCTGGGGGATGCCCGCCTCCCCGCCCGTGTCGTCGCCGGTCGTTCGGGTCGCCGGCGGGCAGGTGCGCCCCAGCCAGGTCCGTACGAGGCGGCCCTCCTCACCGGCGCGGGCCGCGTCGTCGACGTACGCCACGGCCCGGGGGTACCGGCGTCTGAGCGCGGCGAGGTTCTTCAGGCCGTCGCCTGACGTCTGGCCGTACACCGCGCCGAGCACGGCGAGCTTGGCCTGCGCGCGGTCGCCGGAGAAGGCCCGGTCGGACACCGACTGGTAGAGGTCGGTCTCCCGGCCCGCCACCTCCATCAGCCCGGGGTCGCGGGAGATAGCGGCGAGGACACGCGGCTCCATCTGGTCGGCGTCGGCGACGACGAGGCACCACCCCGGATCGGCGACGGCGGCCCGCCGGATCACCTTGGGGATCTGCAGGGCGCCCCCGCCGTTGGTCACCCAGCGCCCGGTGACCGTGCCGCCCGCGAGGAACTCCGGGCGGAAGCGTCCGTCGCGCACCCAGTCCTGGAGCCAGGACCAGCCGTGGGCGACCCGGATCCGGTACAGCCTCTTGTACTCGAGCAGCGGCTTCACGGCCGGGTGGTCCACCGACTCCAGCTCCCAGCGGCGCGTGGAGCCGACCTTGATCCCGGCCTGCGCGAACGCCTTGACCACGTCGGCGGGCAGGTCCGGACGCACCCGGCGCCCGAAGGCGGCGGACACCTCCTCCGCCAGCTCGGCCAGGCGGCGCGGCTCGCCCCCGCCCGCGTACCGCTCGCCCAGCAGGTCGTTCAGCACCTGCCGGTGCACGTCGGGCCGCCACGGCAGGCCCGCGCGGTTCATCTCGGCGGCCACCAGCATCCCCGCCGACTCGGCCGCCGTCAGCAGCCGCAGCCGGTCGGGGTGCGCGGAGCGGTCGTGGCGGCGCTGCTGCTCCGCGTAGACGGCGAGGAGGTCGTCCAGGGGGAGGCGCACGCCCTCGGGTTCGAACAGCGGGGACTGCGCGCCCGGCTCGGCGGAGCGCTGGGGCGGGTCGGCCGGCACGGGGCCGCCGCGCAGCCGGGCGAGGGCCGCGGCGGCCGACCGGGGTTCCCCGTACCGGCCCTCGTGGCCGAGCAGGAGGGTCTCGGCGGCCTCCACGTCGTAGCACCGCTCGACTCGCACCCCCGTGGCGAGCAGGCGCGGATACACCTCGGCGGTGGACCGCCACACCCAGCGGGTGACGTCCGGCCGGCCGCGCACGGCCTCGGCGGGACCGGGCTCCCGCCGCACCGGTCCGGCGGGCAGCCCGTCGGGGCCGAGGGGGGCGACGTCCACGCCACCGTCCTCGGCCACGGCGAGCGCCCACCGGTCGGCCATACGGGGAGTGTGCCAGGGGGGTCTGACAACGGGGCCGGGGCCGGACGGCGCCCGCCCCGGCTCACGGCCCGGGCGCCGGCGCACCGGACCCCGCCCGGGTGCCGGCCCCGGTGGGCACACCCCGCGGAGGCGACCGGTCCGCCCCCGGTCGTCACCCCTGCCCGTCCGCCCCCTGCTCCTCGTCCGTAT
Source organism: Streptomyces sp. NPDC018947 (assembly GCF_044390505.1). Classification (NCBI taxonomy): domain Bacteria; kingdom Bacillati; phylum Actinomycetota; class Actinomycetes; order Kitasatosporales; family Streptomycetaceae; genus Streptomyces; species Streptomyces sp. NPDC018947. Next base: position 96,658 of record NZ_JBIRZD010000004.1, on the reverse strand, counting down.
CCAGGAACTGGGCCAGCACCTCCGTGACGTAGCGCTCGGCCGCCTCCTTGTCGAGGCCGAGACCGCTCAGTACGCCCTCGCCGTTCTCGTGCTCCAGCAGGGCGAGCAGGATGTGCTCGGTGCCGATGTAGCCGTGGCCGAGGCGCAGGGCCTCGCGGAAGGTGAGTTCCAGGACCTTCTTGGCCGCGGGGCCGTACGGCACCAGCTCCGGGGCCTCCTCGGCGGCCGGGGGAAGAGCCGCGAGGGCCGCCTCGCGGATCGCGTCGAGGGTCACCCCCTGCGCGGCGATCGCCTTGGCCGACAGGCCCTCGCGTTCGGTGAGCAGGCCGAGGACGAGGTGCTCCGGCAGGCCCTCGGCGGCGCCGGCCTCCTTGGCGGCGTGGTGGGCGGCCATCACGACGTTGCGTGCCCGGGGCGTGTAACGGCTGAAGCCCTGGCTCGCGTCCGGGTCGGCGGACTCCTTGGGCACGAAGCGCTTCTGCGCCGCCTGCCGCGTGACGCCCATGCGCCTGCCGATGTCGGTCCAGGACGCGCCCGAACGACGGGCCTGGTCCACGAAGTGCCCGATGAGGTGGTCGGCCACCTCGCCGAGGTGCTCCCCGGCGATGACGGCGTCCTGGAGCTGTTCGAGCGGCTCCGCGTGCGCCTTCTTGATCGCGTGGATGAGGTCGTCGAGACGTACGGATGACGTGATGCTCGTGTTCGTCGCCATGTGTCAACCGTAGGTTGCGCCCCCAGGGGCGTCAACCTTGGGTTGACACCTCACGGCGAGTGAACCCGGCCGGGCCCCGCCGTGGCACCATCGCGGGGTGAGTACGTCCAGCACCGTCGACCGCGCCTTCGGGGCCGCCCTGTACGACACCGCCGACACCGCCCTCGACACCGCGGCCTCGCTGCTCGCGGCCGACCCGGCGGCGGACGCCGAACTGTCCCGCCGGGGCCGGGAGTTCGTGGCCACGGCCTGGCGCCGCGGCTGGCAGCCCGCCGACGTCGTACGGATCGTGAGGCGCGAACTGGACGAAGCACACGTACGGCTGGCGGCCGCGCTGATCCGGGAGCAGGCGCCGGACGACCGCCCCCGGGGCGCCCGCTGGGCCGCGCAGCTCGACGGCCTCCCGGACGTGACGCCGCCCCGCACCGACCGCTTCTCGCACGCCACCGCCGTACTGGAGCTGTACCGCCTGCTGCTGCGCCTGCCCGTGCTGGAGCCGCTGGAGGTGCCGGGTGGGCCCCGACGGGAGGCCCGGCCGGAGTCGCGCGCCCTCGCCCGCATCCGCGCGCTGCTCGCCAAGGCCGAGGCGACCGGCTACCCGCAGGAGGCGGAGGCCCTCAGCGCCAAGGCACAGGAGCTGATGGCCCGGCACAGCGTCGACGAGGCGCTGCTGTCCGCGCACGCGCCCTCGCCCGACGCGCCCGGCGCCTGCCGGATCGGCGTGGACGCGCCGTACGAGCAGGCCAAGGCGGTGCTCCTGGACGCGGTGGCCGACGCCAACCACTGCCGGGCCGTGTGGAACGAAGCCCTCGGTTTCTCCACCGTCGTCGGCTTCGAGACCGACCTGGAGGCGGTCGAACTCCTCTACACCTCCCTGCTGGTGCAGGCCGAGACCGCGATGACGAAGGCGGAGGCCGCCCAGCGCGCCGGCGGACGCAAGCGGACCAAGACCTTCCGGCAGTCGTTCCTGGCGGCCTACGCCCATCGCGCGGGCACCCGCCTCAGGGCGGTGGCCGAGCGGACGGCCGCCGAGTCGGGAACGGCGGACGCCGATCCGCTCCCCGTCCTCGCCTCCCGCGAGGTGGCGGTCACCGAGCGGCTGGACCGGATGTTCCCGGAGACGACCACGACCCGGCTGCGCGGCGTGGACGACGCGGCGGGCTGGACCGAGGGCACCCGCGCGGCCGACCGGGCACAGGTCGGCCGCCGGCACCCCCTGCCGTAGGTCCCGCGCTCAGTCCCCGGCCCGCTGGAACGCCCCCACCGTGGCCTCGGGCGTCCCGCCCTCCGTCGCCACCTCGCCGTACGACCACGGGACGCGGTGGGTGGCATCGTCGCCGGGCAGCGCGAACTCGGCGGAGCGCACGGCGAGGTGGCCGGCGCCGCCGCGCACGTAGGTCAGGGTGAAGGAGGCCGTACCGCCCTCGGCGAGGGTCAGCCGCTGTGCCGAGGCGGCCCGGTCCGCGGGGACCTCGACCGGGGCGCCGTCGGCGGTGAGGGTGACGGCGGGGAAGCCGTCCAGCGTGCACGCCGGGCCGCGGTTGGTGAGGTTCACGGTGACGGTGCCCGTGTCCCCGGCGGCCGGGGCGGGGCTGGGCGCGATGTCCGCGTCCAGCTCGCCGATCCGGCAGGCGGCGGAGCCGCGGTCCTCATGGTCGCCGCCCCCGCTGTCGTCGCCGCCCCCGCCCCCGCCGCCGCAGGCGGTGAGCAGGAGCGCCGAGGCGGCGACGGCCGTGAGGACGAGGGCGGGCCGGGTGGTGCGCATGGGTGGTGGTTCCTCGGGTGTGTGCGGTTCGGGATCCGACGTAGGTGCCGTGCGGCTCGGGATCCGAAGGACAGGGGGAGGGGTCAGGATCCGAGTCCGGCCGTCGGCAGGCCGGGCGGCAGGGTCCCGCCCTCGGACTTGGTGTACGTCTCCTCGCCCAGGGCGCCCTGCCACTTCACCGTCATCGACGCCCCGCCGACCGACTCGACCGTCCCGGCCGCCCTGTCGGTGCTGCCGTCGGTGCACTTCAGGCGGATGGTGCGGGTGCCCGACTCCTCGCCCGCGGTGCCGCTGCACACCGAGCCGCCGGTGGCGAAGAGCGCGGCCTTGTCACCGGTGACCACCAGGGCGACGGCTCGGCCGCCGGTGGTGGCCAGCCAGCTCCCCTCCAGCTCCGATGCGGCGGACGGCGAGCCGCCGCCGGAGCCGGCCGGGTCCCCGGCGCCGCCGGTGTCCTCGCTCGCGGACGCGCTGGGCACGGCCGAGGACGTGTCGCCCTTGCCCGAGCCGCCGTCGGAACCGCCGTCCGTGCAGGCGGTCAGCCCCAGCGCGCCCACCAGGCCGACGGCCACGGCCGCCGCCCGGGCGGCCGGGAAGGGCCACCCCCTACGCACCCGGCGGTCATCACGGGCGGCCGGGCCCGAAGTGCCCGCCGCACTCGGCGCGTTCGCCGCAATCGCCGTAGCCGTACTCTCCGCAGTCACCAACGTCACCGCAAGCTCCAAGCTGTCGCCGGACGGCCGGGGTGGCCCCAGTAGCCGCAAGCTACCAGGACGACTTGCGGACCCCGGGCAGATGTCCGGCATGGGCCTGCTCCCGCAGGTTCACCCGGGAGAGGCCGAAGACGCGGAAGTAACCCCGGGGGCGCCCGTCGACCTGGTCGCGATTGCGTACGCGCGTGGGGCTCGCGTCCCGCGGCTGCCTGCTCAACTCGCGCCGCGCGGCCACGCGCTCCTCCTCGGTCGAGGACGGCCGGCGGATGATCTCCTTCAGTTCGGCCCGCCGGGCGGCGTAGTGCGCGACGGTCCTCCGCCGCTGCTCGTTCCTGGCGACCTTGCTCTTCTTCGCCATCAGATCCGCACCCCCCGGGCGCGGATGCGCGCCACGGCCGCCTCGACGCCGATCGCGTCGACGGTCCTGATGGCCTTTGTGCTCAGCCGCAGCCGTACGTGCCGGCCCTCGCTCGGCAGCCAGTAGCGCTTGGTCTGGACGTTGGGGTCGAAGCGGCGCGAAGTGCGCCGGTGCGAATGGGAGATGCGGTTGCCGAAGCCGGGCTGGGCGCCCGTCAGCATGCAGTGCGCGGACACGGTGACGTACCTCTCGTTCAGGCGTAGCTGCTAATGGGATTCATTTTCAGTAAGGTACCAGCATGGCACGCAACGAACTCCGGCCGGTCATCAAACTGCGGTCCACCGCCGGGACCGGCTTCACCTACGTGACCCGCAAGAACCGCCGCAACGACCCGGACCGGCTGACCCTGCGCAAGTACGACCCGGTGGCGGGCCGCCACGTCGACTTCCGAGAGGAGCGCTGACCGCCGTGCGCAAGGGAATCCACCCCGAGTACCGCCCGGTCGTCTTCCGCGACCGCGCCGCCGGCTACGCCTTCCTGACCCGCTCCACGATGACGAGCGAGCGCACGGTCGAGTGGGAGGACGGCAACACGTACCCCGTCGTCGACGTCGAGGTCTCGCACGTCAGCCACCCCTTCTACACCGGCACGGCCCGCGTCCTGGACACCGCCGGCCGCGTGGAGCGCTTCGAGCGCCGGTACGGGAAGCGGGGCGGGGCATGAGCAGCCAGGGCCTGCCGGACCGGCCGGCGCTGCCGGTGGTGATCGTCGGGGGACTGCACGCCGACGCCCGCCGGGCGGCCGTGGAGCGGCTGCTGGCCGAGGTGCCCGGCAGCGTGGTCCTGCACCACGACCTGGCGACGGCCGCCGCGGGCACGGTCGTGCGGACCGTGCGGGACGCCGCCGGCGTCCTCTCCGCCGGCGAGGCACCGCTCGTCAACGACTGCGCCTGCTGCGCCCTGCGCGAGGACCTCGTCCCGGAGCTGCGGCGCCTCGCGGACCACGGCGGCACCCCGCTCGCCGTGGTCGAACTGTGGGACTCGGTCGAGCCCAAGGCGATGGCGGAGGTGGTGACGGCCGGCGGCTTCACGGTCACCGGCGTGATCACCGCCGTGGACCCGGCGCTGGTGCTGCCGTACCTGGGCAACGGGGACGACCTCGCCGAGGGCGGCCTCGCCGCCGCGGCCACCGACCGGCGCACCGTCGCCGACACCTTCGCGCGCCAGTTGGAGTACGCCCCCGTCCTCGCCGTCGCCGACTCGCCCGAGGCCGACGACGAGGACCACGAGCTGCTGACCCAGCTCCATCCGACGGCCCGCCGGGTCCCGATCGGCCACGGCGACCCGGCGGGCACCCGTTCGGCGCTGGCGCACGCGGCGTTCGCCGGCTTCGACGTGGAGGCCGCGGCGGCCGCCCAGCACCCGGCCTGCGCGCTGCTGCCCGCGGAGGCCGACGCGCACGGCGTCGCCACCTTCGTCTGGCGCCGGCGCCGGCCCTTCCACCCGGAGCGGCTGTACCGGGCGCTGGAGGACCTCACCTGCGCCGCCGCCCGCAGCCGGGGCCGGTTCTGGCTCGCCGACAGGACGGACTCGCTGCTGCACTGGGACGCCGCGGGCGGGGCCCTGTGCGTGGAGGGCGTGGGGCCGTGGCTCGCCTCGCTCCCCGACGCGGCCTGGGAGCTGGTCCCGCCCGTGCGCCGGGCCGCGGCCGCACTGGACTGGCACCCCGAGCACGGAGACCGCTGCCAGCACCTGGTCTTCACCTCGCCCGGACTCGACCGCGACGGCCTCGAACGGCTCCTGGACTCCTGCCTGCTGACCGACGCCGAGTACGCCGCCGGGCAGGACGCCTGGCGACGGCTGCCGCCCGCCTTCGACGCCCTCCTGGAGGTCTGATCCCATGCCCCGCAAGAGCGACCGCAGGTCCCCCGTGCCCCGGCCCAATCCGCTGGACCGGGCCGGAGTGACGTACATCGACTACAAGGACACCGACCTGCTGCGGAAGTTCCTCTCCGACCGCGGCAAGATCCGCAGCCGCCGGGTCACCCGCGTCACGTCGCAGCAGCAGCGGCGACTGGCCCGGGCGGTCAAGAACGCGCGGGAGATGGCACTGCTGCCGTACGCGTCCCGCTGACCGGCACCGGCCGGCAAGCGCCCCCACAGCACCGGGGCCCGAATCCGTCGGGCGGCCCCGGTGCTGTGGCATGTTCTGCGGCTTCCGGGGCATACGCGGGAACGACTTCCCCGGAGCGGGCGTCAGAAGGGGCAGGACCGCTGGCGAACCGGGCGGCGTAGCTGTAACCGCAGGAACACCGCGCGTGCACGTGCATCTGCTCATGCAAAGGCACGTGAACAGGGTTATGATCCGGACCAGTTGACCACTGCACATCAATGGCCATACCAGCCAGTGCACCACCGGGGAGCGACCTGTGGACCACGACGTGTACGACGTTGACGACGCGTCCGGCGTGTACAACGGCATCGCCGCCACGCAACTGCACGACGTGGCCTGGCAGAAGAGCCGGCACAGCAACTCGCAGGGGTCCTGCGTGGAGTTCGCGCGGCTGCCCGGCGGCGGCGTCGCCGTGCGCAACTCCCGCTTCCCGGACGGCCCCGCGCTGGTCTACACGCGCGCCGAGATCGAGGCCATGCTGCTGGGCGTCAAGGACGGCGAGTTCGACCACCTGATCGCGAGCTGACCCGCGCCGCGCGCACGGGGTGCCCCCGTGGCGGGCACCCGGAGAAGGACGTCCCCGGGCCCCGTCAGCCTTCGGCCGGCCGGAGCCGGAACAGCGCCCAGACCACCTTGCCGCCCAGGGTGCCCGCGAGCGGGTGCCAGCCCCAGCTGTCGCTGAACGACTCCACCAGGAACAGCCCGCGGCCCGACTCCGCCGAGAAGTCGTCCGTCCCGCGGGTGACCGGGCTGTCGTGGCTGGGGTCGCGCACCGCGCACACCAGCCGCTCCGGCCAGCGCATCAGGTGCAGCCGTACGGGACCGGTCCGGTCCGCGGGCCACGGGGTGTTCGCGGGCAGCGCGTGACGCAGGGCGTTGGTGACGAGTTCGGAGACCACCAGGCAGACGTCGTCGAACCGGTCGCCCATCTCCCACCCGTCCAGCGTGCGGCGGGTGAAGTGCCTGGCCTCGCGCACCGCCTCGAACCGGGGCGGCAGGGCGCAGGACGCGGCGTTGGCGACGGCCGAGGGGTCGAGCGGCGGAAGGCCCTGCCGTAACGGCTCGAGCATGGTCGATCCATTCGTCCCCATGCGAGGCACTCCCGGGAATTCGCGGTCGTAGCGATGCGGCGCGGTGGTGCGGGACCATGGTTTCGGAAGCGATCCGTAGATGCAAGGGCAGATGCACGTGCACGTGACCGAAATGGACCTGCCCGTACCGCTTGTTGGGCAATTTTTCCGTCATCTTCGCGCGTTCTTCATGCGCCTCTCGGCGTGTTCTGTGTCAACTCCCGTCCCTCCCGCGCCCGTTCGCGATGGCGCGATTCCGTTTCCGTAACCGGACGAGTACAGCTCGAAGTGTTTTAGTGGCAGACTTCGGCCCCTGAAGACGGTTGGGGAGGCTGGCGAACGTGAGCGCGGGAGAGCCCGGATCGGTGGTGCGGCGCATGCTGCTCGGATCACAACTCAGGCGACTGCGTGAGACGCGGGGGATCACGCGCGAGGCGGCGGGCTACTCGATCCGCGCCTCGGAATCGAAGATCAGCCGGATGGAGCTGGGCCGGGTGAGCTTCAAGACGAGGGACGTCGAGGACCTGCTGACGCTGTACGGCATCACGGACGAGCACGAGCGCGCCTCCCTGCTCGCCCTGGCCAAGGAGGCCAACGTGGCCGGCTGGTGGCACAGTTACTCCGACGTGCTGCCGAGCTGGTTCCCCACCTACGTGGGCCTGGAGGGCGCGGCCTCGCTGATCCGCGTCTACGAGGTGCAGTTCGTGCACGGCCTGCTGCAGACCGAGGAGTACGCCCAGGCGGTCGTGCGGCGCGGCATGAAGGGCGCGAGCGACGCGGACGTCGAGCGCCGGGTGGCCCTGCGCCTGGAGCGGCAGAAGCACCTCGTCGCCGAGAACGCCCCCGAGTTCCACATCGTCCTGGACGAGGCCGCGCTGCGCCGCCCGTACGGCGACCGCGCGGTGATGCGCGGGCAGCTCCAGCATCTGATCGACATGTCCGAGCGGCCCAACGTGCGGCTCCAGGTCATGCCGTTCGGGTTCGGCGGGCACTCGGGCGAGAGCGGCGCGTTCACCATCCTGAGCTTCCCCGAGTCCGACCTGTCGGACGTCGTCTACCTGGAGCAGCTCACCAGCGCGCTGTACCTCGACAAGCCCGAGGACGTCACCCAGTACGAGACGGCGCTCAAGGAGCTGCAGCAGGACAGTCCCGGGCCGGACGAGAGCCGCGATCTTCTGCGGGGACTTCTCCAACTCTCCTGAAACGTCAGTACGATGACGCTCGATCAGACGGACGGCCGACCGGCATCCAGGGGATTGAGGGATCACATGTCGTCGTACTTCACCGACCTCGCCCAGCAGTACATCGACGGCGAGTGGCGCCCGGGCACCGGCTCCTGGGACATCATCGACTTCAACCCGTACGACAACGAGAAGCTGGCGTCGATCGCGATAGCCACGGCCGACGAGGTCGACGCCGCGTACCGGGCGGCCGAGCGCGCGCAGAAGGAGTGGGCGGCGACCAATCCGTACGCCCGCCGCGCGGTGTTCGAGAAGGCGCTGCGGCTGGTCGAGGAGCGCGAGGAGGAGATCAGCGAGGCGATCGTCGCCGAGCTGGGCGGCACGCGTCTGAAGGCCGCCTTCGAGCTGCACCTCGCCAAGGAGTTCCTGCGCGAGGCCGTCCACCTGGCGCTGCGCCCCGAGGGCCGCATCATCCCCTCGCCGGTCGACGGCAAGGAGAACCGCGTCTACCGGGTGCCGGTCGGTGTCGTGGGCGTCATCAGCCCGTTCAACTTCCCCTTCCTGCTCTCGCTGAAGTCCGTCGCCCCGGCCCTCGCCCTCGGCAACGGCGTCGTCCTCAAGCCGCACCAGAACACGCCGATCGTCGGCGGCACCCTGGTCGCGAAGCTCTTCGAGGACGCCGGCCTGCCGGGCGGTCTGCTCAACGTCGTGGTCACCGACATCGCGGAGATCGGCGACGCGTTCCTGGAACACCCGGTCCCCAAGGTGATCTCCTTCACCGGCTCGGACAAGGTCGGCCGCCACGTCGCCACCGTCTGCGCCGCGAACTTCAAGCGCTCGGTGCTCGAACTCGGCGGCAACAGCGCCCTGGTGGTGCTGGACGACGCCGACCTGGACTACGCGGTCGACGCCGCCGTCTTCAGCCGCTTCGTCCACCAGGGCCAGGTCTGCATGGCCGCCAACCGCGTCCTGGTCGACCGCTCGGTCGCCGACCGGTTCACCGAGAAGTTCGTCGCCAAGGTGAAGTCCCTCAAGGCCGGTGACCCGCGCGACCCCTCCACGGTGATCGGCCCGGTGATCAACTCCTCCCAGGCGGACGCGCTGACGGGCGTGGTAGAGCAGGCGATCGCCGAGGGCGCGACCGCCCTGGTGCGCGGCGCCACCACCGACAACCTGGTCGAGCCGTCCGTGCTCACCGGTGTCCCCGAGGACTCCGCGCTGCTCCGGCAGGAGGTCTTCGGCCCGGTCGTCTTCCTCGTCCCCTTCGACGGCGAGGAGGAGGCGGTACGCCTGGTCAACGACACCCCGTACGGTCTGAGCGGCGCCGTGCACACGGCCGACGTCGAGCGGGGCGTCGCGTTCGCCAAGCGGATCGACGCCGGCATGTTCCACGTGAACGACGGCACCGTGCACGACGAGCCGATCGTCCCCTTCGGCGGCGAGAAGCACTCCGGCGTCGGCCGTCTCAACGGCGACTCCATGCTGGACGCCTTCACCACCGAGAAGTGGATCTCGGTCCAGCACGGCCGGAGCGGCTTCCCGTTCTGACGGGGTTCGTGACCGGCGGTCGCCGGACATGCGCCTGGTGCCCGCCAGGTGCATGTCCGGCGCGTGTCCCCTGACCGCCCGACGGGCCCCGGCCCGGGACCTGGTGGCGGGGAACCGGGGTGTGCCCGCCTAGTCTGGGCTCATGTCAGTGATCCGTCTCCTGGTGCTCGGCGCGGTCCGCCAGCACGGGCGGGCCCACGGCTACCAGGTGCGCAACGACCTGGAGTACTGGGGCGCGCACGAGTGGTCCAACGCCAAGCCCGGCTCGATCTACCACGCGCTGAAGCAGATGGCGAAGCAGGGCCTGCTGCACGCGCACGAGATCGCCCCGTCGACCGCGGGCGGCCCCCCGCGCACGGAGTACGAGATCACCGAGAAGGGCACGGAGGAGTACTTCAGGCTGCTGCGGGAGTCCCTGACCGCCTACGACCAGAAGCCGGACGTTCTCTCCGCCGGTCTGGGCTTCATGGTCGACCTCGGCCGCGAGGAGGTGCTGGCCCTCCTGGAGGAGCGGATCCGGGCGATCGAGGAGTGGCGCAGGTCCGTCACCGAGTACTACATGCCCGAGGGCGGCCCCGGGCAGTACGGGCACATCGGCGAGATCATGAACTTCTGGGTGCACTCCGCCGACTCCGGCGCCGAGTGGACCCGCGCGCTCGTCGAGCGCGTCCGCGGCGGCGCGTACACCTTCGCCGGAGAGGGCGAGCCGTTCGTCGGCGTCCTGGCCGAGGGCGAGGAGAACCCGTACGCCACGGGGGAGCGGCACCCGGAGGACCCGGCCGACTGATCAAGTTTGACCAATCCCCTGAGGCGGGGGTACCTTCGCCGATCGAGTAGTCAAGTTTGACTAAAGGGGAGGCTCTGTGGCCGACGCGGCGATCACCGTCGAGGGGGCACGCAAGGAGTACGGCGGCAGGACCGCGCTGGACGGGCTCGACCTGACCGTCCCGAGAGGCACGGTGCACGGCGTCCTGGGACCCAACGGCGCCGGCAAGACGACCCTGGTCAGGATCCTGTCCACCCTGCTGCGACCGGACGCGGGCCGGGTCGAGGTGGCCGGCCGCGACGTCGTCGCCGAGGCGTACGCCGTACGGCTGCGCATCGGCCTGCTCGGCCAGCACGCGGCGCTCGACGAGGAACTGGGCGGCCGGCAGAACCTGGAGACGTTCGGCCGCCTCCACCACCTGGGCGCCCGGCGGGCACGCGCGCGTGCCGACGAACTGCTGGAGCGCTTCGGCCTGACCGGCACCGGACGCACACCGGTCAGCGCCTACAGCGGCGGCATGCGGCGACGCCTGGACCTCGCGGCGTCCCTGATCACCGAGCCGGAGGTGCTGTTCCTGGACGAACCGACCACCGGCCTCGACCCCCGGGGCCGCGCGGAGGTGTGGGACTCGGTCCGCTCCCTGGTCGGCGGCGGTACGACGGTCCTGCTCACCACCCAGTACCTGGAGGAGGCCGACCAGCTCGCCGACCGCATCTGCGTGGTCGACGCCGGGCGGGTCGTCGCCGACGGGACCGCGGACGAGCTGAAGGCCGCCACCGGCGGCGACCGCATCGACGTCGTCCTGCGCGACGCCCGCCGGCTGGGAGAGGCGGCGGCCCTCCTGCCGCTCACCGGCGTCCGCGTCGACGCCGACCGCCGGCTGCTCAGCGCCCCCGTCACCGACCGCATGGAGGCCCTTTACGGCGTCGTACGGGCGCTGCGGGAGGCCGGGCTCGACGCCGAGGACGTGGCGCTGCGCAGGCCGACCCTGGACGAGGTGTTCCTGCACCTGACCGACCACGCCGAGGAGGCCGTGTGACCGCCCGCGCCCTGACCGACTCCTGGACCATGACCCGCCGCGAGCTGGCCCGCTGGGGCCGCCGGCCGGTCACGGTGGCCGTCAACCTGGTCTTCCCCGTCATGCTGCTGCTGATGTTCGGCTACCTGGTCGGCGGCGGCCGGGGCGTGAGCGGCGAGTACGTCGACTACCTGGTCCCCGGGATGCTCGCGCTCACCATGGCCTTCGGCCTGGAGGGCACCATGATCGCCGTCACCCGGGACCTCGACAAGGGCGTCATCGACCGCTTCCGCTCGCTGCCGATGGCGAACGGGGCGGTGCTGGTGGGCCGTTCGGCCGCCGACATGCTCCAGTCGGCGGCGGGGCTCGTCGTGATGACCGGCGTCGGGTACGCGCTCGGCTGGCGCACCCACGGCGGCCTCGGCGGCTTCCTCGGCGCGATGGGCCTTCTGCTGCTCTTCCGCTTCGCCATGCTCTGGGTGGGCATCCACCTCGCCCTGGTGGCCGGGAAGCCGGAGATGGTGCAGGCGGTGCAGATCCTGGTCTGGCCGGTCGGCTTCCTGTCCAACGCCTTCGCCGCACCGGAATCCATGCCCGACTGGCTCGGCACGGTCGTCCGGTGGAACCCGATGTCCCGGACCGCCACGGCCGTACGCGACCTGTTCGGCGGACCCGGCGGGGAACCGGGGCACCTCTGGGCGGCCGTCGCCTGGCCGCTGGCCCTGCTCGCGGTGTTCTTCCCGCTGGCCGTGCGCAGGTTCGCCCGCCCGAGCCGCTGACGGGGCCTAGTGGTGGAAGCCGGTCGCCGCGTCCTTGTCGTGGGTGAGGGGGTGCGGCTGCCGGCGCAGTTCCGGCAGCAGCCGCTCCAGGTCGCCCAGGAGCAGGTCCGCCATGTCGGCCGAGAAGCCGTTGCGGCACACCACCCGCAGCACGGACAGGTCCTCCCGGTGCGGCGGGAAGGTGTACGCCGGCACCAGCCAGCCGGCCTCCCGCAGCCGCCGGGACACGTCGAAGACGTCGTACGCCGTCACGGCGTCGGCCGTCGTGAACGCGAACACGGGAAGCTGGTCGCCCCGCGTCAGCAGCCGGAAGTCGCCGAGCGCCTCCACCCGCTCGGCCAGGCCCGTCGCCACGTCCCGCGCGGCCCCCTGCACCGCCCGGTAGCCCTCGCGGCCCAGCCGCAGGAACGTGTAGTACTGCGCGACGACCTGGGCCCCCGGCCGGGAGAAGTTCAGCGCGAACGTCGGCATGTCGCCGCCCAGGTAGTTGACTCGGAAGACCAGCTCCTCGGGCAGAGCCTCCGCGTCCCGCCACAGCGCCCAGCCCACCCCCGGGTAGACCAGCCCGTACTTGTGCCCCGAGGTGTTGATCGACGCCACCCTCGGCAGCCGGAAGTCCCACACCAGGTCCTCGTCCAGGAAGGGCGCCACCATCGCGCCCGAGGCCCCGTCGACGTGCACCGGGACGTCGAGACCCGTCCGCTCCTGGAGGGCGTCCAGGGCCGCGCACAGATCGGCGACCGGCTCGTAGGAACCGTCGAAGGTCGAGCCCAGGATGCCGACGACACCGATGGTGTTCTCGTCGCACAGCTCGGCCGCGGCCTGCGGGTCGAGGTGGAAGCGCTCGCCCTCCATCGGCACCTGCCGGGCCTCCACCTCCCAGAAGTTGCAGAACTTCTCCCAGCACACCTGAACGTTCACGCCCATCACCAGATTGGGCCGCGCCCCCGGGTACCGGTCCGCGTTGCGCAGCGCCCAGCGCCGCTTCAGCGCCATCCCGGCCAGCATGCACGCCTCGCTCGACCCGGTCGTCGAACAGCCCACGACCGCCGAGGGGTCCGGCGCGTTCCACAGGTCGGCGAGCATCGCCACGCAGCGCCGCTCCAGCTCGGCGGTGCGCGGGTACTCGTCCTTGTCGATCATGTTCTTGTCGCGGCACTCGCCCATCAGCACCCCGGCCTGCGGCTCCATCCAGGTGGTGACGAAGGTGGCCAGGTTCAGCCGTGCGTTGCCGTCCAGCATCAGCTCGTCGTGGACCAGCTCGTAGGCCGTCGACGGCGGCAGGGGGGAGTCCGGGAGCCGGTGCGTGGGCGGTGCCTCCGTCATGCCGCCGAGAGGGTTGGCCTCGCCGTGGAAGGGGTTCGTGGCGAGCCGGCGCCGGTGGCCGTCGTCGTCCCGTTTCGGGCCGTGCCCGTGGTGCAGTGGCATGGGACCGACGCTAGGCGCGGACCGCGGGCACCGCACCCGGGCTTGCACCTCACGTGACGTGAGGAGGCAGCGTGGACGGCGTCACAGAAGGGAGCGGAAGTGAGCTACTCCGTGGGACAGGTGGCCGGCTTCGCCGGAGTGACGGTGCGCACCCTGCACCACTACGACGACATCGGCCTGCTCGCCCCGAGCGAGCGCAGCCACGCGGGCCACCGGCGCTACGGCGACGCGGACCTCGACCGGCTGCAGCAGATCCTGTTCTACCGCGAGCTCGGCTTCCCGCTCGACCAGGTCGCCGCCCTGCTCGACGACCCGGACGCGGATCCGCGCGCGCACCTGCGCCGCCAGCACGAGCTGCTGACCGCCCGGATCGAGAAGCTGCGCAAGATGGCGGAGGCCGTGGAACAGGCCATGGAGGCACGCAGCATGGGCATCAACCTCACGCCCGAGGAGAAGTTCGAGGTCTTCGGGGACTACGACCCGGACCAGTACCAGGAGGAGGTCGAGCAGCGCTGGGGCGACACCGACGCCTACCGCCAGTCGCAGCAGCGAGCCGCCTCGTACACGAAGGAGGACTGGCAGCGCATCCAGCGCGAGGCCGAGGAGATCAACCAGCGCTTCATCGCCCTCCTGGACGAGGGGGCGCCCGCCGACTCCGAGGCGGCGATGGACGCCGCCGAGGAGCACCGCCGCTGGATGTCACGCAACCACTACGACTGCGGGTACGAGATGCACACCTGCATCGGCGAGATGTACGTCTCGGACGAGCGGTTCACCAGGAACATCGACGCCGCCCGGCCGGGCCTCGCCGCCTACCAGCGCGACGCCTTCCTCGCCAACGCCGTCCGGCACACCTCCTGAGCGGTCGTGGGGGGGGGGGGCCCCCCCCGCCCCCCCCCCCCCCCCCCCCCCCCCCCCCCCCCCCCGCGCCCCCCCCCCCCCCCCCCCCCCCGGGGGGGGGGGGGGGGCCCCCCCCCCCCCCCCCCCCCCCCCCCCCCACCGCCGTCCCGTACGCGCACACCTCGGTGCCCACGTCCGCGGCCTCCGTCACGTCGAAGCGGAACGCCAGCACCGCGTTGGCGCCACGCGCGCGTGCCTGCTCCACGAGCCGCTCCATGGCCTGGTTGCGGGTCTCGACGAGGGTCTTGGTGAGCCCGCGCAGCTCACCGCCGACCAGCGACTTCAGCCCGGCACCGATCTGGCTCCCCAGGTGCCGGGAGCGCACGGTCAGTCCGAAGACCTCCCCGAGCACCTCCTGCACGCGGTGGCCCGGCAGGTCGTTCGTGGTCACGACGAGCACGTCGGGCTGAGGGCCCTGTCCGCCGCCGTATTCTTCAATGCCCATGGTTCACAGGGTTCCTCGGGCGGACGCCGGCTGCACCCCCGACGCACCCGTGGAACCCGGAGCAGCACGGCTGCGTTGATACGTTGGGGCAGCCAAGCCCCCAGCCCGCCTCCCAGTGCAGGAGCCACAATCCCGTGACCACGCTTGCGCTCGGCCCCGAGTGGCTGAGCCCGGACTACCTGATCGAGACCTTCGCTCTGCCGGGCATCCTGCTCATCGTCTTCGCCGAGTCCGGACTCTTCGCGTTCCTGCCCGGCGACTCGCTGCTGTTCACGGCGGGTCTGTTCGTCGCCCAGGGCCAGTACATCAGCCAGCCGCTGTGGCTGGTGTGCACGCTGATCGTGGCCGCCGCCGTCATCGGCGACCAGGTGGGCTACATGATCGGCAAGTTCCTCGGCCCGAAGCTCTTCAACCGGCCCAACTCCAAGCTCTTCAAGCAGGAGAACCTGGAGAAGGCCCACGAGTTCATGGAGAAGTACGGCCCGAAGGCGATCGTCCTGGCCCGCTTCGTGCCGATCGTGCGCACCTTCGCCCCCATCGTGGCGGGCGCCGGCCGCATGAAGTACCGCACCTTCCTCACGTACAACGTCATCGGCGGCGTGGCCTGGGGCACCGGCGTCACCCTCGCGGGCTACTGGCTCGGCCAGATCGAGTTCATCCGCACCAACGTCGAGCCGATCCTCGTCCTGATCGTCGTCGTCTCGGTCGTCCCGATCGCCATCGAGTACCTGCGCGAGCGCGGCAAGAAGAAGCGCGCCGCCGCGGCGGCACCGCAGCAGCAGCCCGCCCAGCAGCAGGACCGGCCGCCGTACATGCCCATGGACGACGCCACGACACAGCTCCGTCGCGTGGACCCGTACCAGCAGCCGCAGCAGCCCCAACAGCCCCAGCAGCCGTACAACGGGGGCTACGGCAACCAGCAGCAGCCGTACGACGAGGGCTACGGCAACCAGCAGCAGCCGTACGCCCAGCAGTACCCGCGGAACTACGGCGGCCAGAACCAGCAGTACGGCGACCAGTACCCGTACGGCCAGGGCCGCTGAGACGTCCCCAGGGCCACGACGCGCCCACGGACCCGCCGGAGCGGGTCCGTGGGCGCGCGGCTAGAAGCCCCGGGTCCGCTTGGCCGCCCGCCTGCCGGCGGCACTCGTGGCACCCGGGACCTTGAGGAACAGCCGCGAGATCTCGCCGCCGAGGTTCACCCCGATGGCGATGGCCATGGCGAGCGCCACCGCCTTCGACAGGGACACCAGCCCCCGGTCGACCTCGTTCTGCGCGATCGCCAGCAGCCCGAAGTACGTCGCCGAACCGGGCAGCAGCGGCCCGATCGCCGCGGTCGTGTACGGCAGCGCCGACGCGAACCGGTACCGGGACATGAGCTGCCCGAACAGACCCACCAGCCCCGCCGCCGCGGCCGTGGACGCCACCGGCGAGATCCCGCCCGCGTAGTGCATGGCGCCGTACACGCACCACGCGACGCCCCCGTTCAGCGTCACCGCCAGCACGGTGGACCGCTCCTGCTGGAGCAGGATCGCGAAGGTCAGGGACAGCAGCATCGAGGCGAAGATCTGCACGACCGGCTGGTCGCCCGTGCCCAGCGCGGCGTCCGGGTTGAGCTTGGCGCCGAGCTGGACGCCGAAGTACAGCACCACCAGCACCCCGGCGACGATGCTGACGAAGAAGTACATGACCTCCAGCAGGCGCGCGGCGGCGGTGATGTAGAAGCCGGTCAGACCGTCCTGCACGCCCGCCACCAGCGCCCGCCCCGGCAGCAGCGCGAACAGTCCACCGGTGATGACCGCGGACGCCTTCACGTCCACGTGCGTCAGGGTCAGGGCGATCCCTATCGCCGCCGGGGGCATCGCGGCCACCGCGAACTGGTAGAACTCCGGCAGCCCGCGCCCCGCGCACAGCCACGCCAGCCGGTCGCCGAGCATCGCGCCGAACAGCGCCGCGAAGAACACGATCACGTCACCGCCGACGAGCAGCGAGGCCGCGCCGGCCAGCGAACCGCTCGCCGCGGTCAGCACCCAGGTCGGGTACGGGTGGCGGTTGCGGCGGATCTCCGCGAGGCGCCGGTAGGCCTCCTCCAGGGAGATGTGCGTCTCCGCGTCGCTGAGGTCGTCGACGAGCTGGAACACCGCCGCGAGGCGCGTGTAGTCGGTGCCCCGGCGGCGCACCGTGCGCGAGGCCGTCACCGGGTCGTCGACCAGGGACGGCTGGTGAGAGATCGACAGCAGCGTGAAGGTGACGTTCGGCTCGCACCGGTCCAGGCCGTAGGACCGGCAGACCGCGAACATCGCCGCCTCGACGTCCTCCGCGCCCTCGCCGCCCGCCAGCAGCAGCTCACCGATACGCAGCGTCAGGTCGAGCACGCGCGGCACGGCGGGGCCCGTGTCGTCGTCGTGCCGATGCGCCGTCTCGGGAGCCGGACGCTCGGCCACCGGCATGCGCAGCATCGTGCGCATCCGGTCCTGCCACGGCAGGTCCTTGGTCAGGCTCACCGCTGGGAAACCGCTCGCCGGCGTGAACGCGGCCGGTGTGTTCCACGCGCTGTAGGTGCTCGGTGTGCTGAACGCCGACCCCTCCGGCTCGGCGGACTGGGCGGGCACCTCCAGCCCCTCGGGCAGCGCGAACTCCGACGTCGTCTCGGACTCCGTGCCGGCCGGCCGCGGCACGGCCAGCCCCTCGGGGATCTCGAACTCCGACGTCGTCGACGATTCGCCGTCCGCCGACGCCGGGACCCCGCCGGGCTGCCGGAACGCGCTGTGCGCCTCGTCCGACTGCGGCTTGCGGTCCTCCGCCTCCGTCACCTGCGTAACGCTCCCTGGTACGAACTCACCCTCCTGTAGCCCTCAGTATGCGTACCCAAACGCGAACGGGCCGCACGCCTTCGCGTGCGGCCCGCCGGGGGAGGGGCACCGATCAGTGGCCGCCCTGCTCCTTGAAGCGCTTGTAGGACCGCTCGATCTCGGCCTCCGCGTCGGTGCGGCCGACCCAGTTGGCGCCCTCGACCGACTTGCCCGGCTCCAGGTCCTTGTAGACCTCGAAGAAGTGCTGGATCTCCAGGCGGTCGAACTCCGACACGTGGTGGATGTCACGCAGGTGCTCCACGCGCGGGTCCGTCGACGGGACGCACAGCAGCTTGTCGTCGCCGCCGGCCTCGTCCGTCATGCGGAACATGCCGATCGCGCGGCAGCGGATGAGGCAGCCCGGGAAGGTCGGCTCGTCCAGGATGACCAGCGCGTCCAGCGGGTCGCCGTCCTCGCCGAGGGTGTTCTCGACGAAGCCGTAGTCGGTCGGGTAGGCGGTCGAGGTGAAGAGCCGACGGTCCAGGCGGATCCGACCCGTCTCGTGGTCCACCTCGTACTTGTTCCGCGAACCCTTCGGGATCTCGATCGTGACGTCGAACTCCACCGGACGCTCCTCCATGATCAGCACATAGTTCTGGTGGTTAAGTGTCCCTCACGCAGGTGTGTGCTAGCGAAAGGGGCTGGTGGCAGTGCCAGAGCTGAGGCCTTGGCGGGCCGCGGGACCGCACGTGGTGCGGGCCGCCGGCGCCGTACGTCCACGTCTCGCTCGTGCGGCGCGCGCCGCCGGACAGCCTCTCACGCGGTTCGCACGGGCCACGACGCCGCAGCTCGCGCGGATCACGAGGCCGAAGACCTGGCAGTACACCGCCGGTGCCGCCACCGCCGGCCTGGCACTGGCCGCCGGTGTCGTGACCGCCGCCGGCCCCTGGGACTCCACGGGTCAGCGTACGGCCGAGCAGGACCGGGCAGTCGCCCTTGCGCACACGGGTGGCGCAGATCACGGCGACGGATCCGCGGGCCCCGGCGCGCCCCGCCCCGCCCCGAGCGCCCCCGCCGTCCTGACCGGCCTCACCGGGGCCTCCGACGGCACCGCGGGCGGCGTCAAGGCGGCCCCGCGCGGCGAGCCCCTCGCCGACGCCCTCGGACCCCTCCTGGACGACCCGGCGCTCGGCACCCGGCGCGGGGCGGCGGTCGTCGACCTCAGCACCGGCAAGCGCCTGTACGGGCTCGGCTCCGGCACCGCGCTCACCCCCGCCTCCACCACCAAGATCGCCACCGCCGTGGCCGCCCTCTCCGCCCTCGGCCCCGACCACCGCCTCACCACCCGTACCGCCCTGGAGGCCGACACCGGCGAACTCGTCCTGGTCGGCGGCGGCGACCCCACCCTCACCGCCCGCGAGGACCCCCGCGGCCTCGCCGGCCTGCGCCCCCTCGCCGAGCGGACCGCCGCGGGCCTGAAGAAGCGCGGCATCGGCACGGTCACGCTGTCCTACGACACGACGCTCTACACCGGTGCCGAGACGCACCCCATCGGGGTCAACGAGAACCTCGCCCCCGTCACCGCCCTGATGGCCGACGAGGGCCGCACCGACGACTCCACCAGCGGCCCCGCCCCACGCGTCGCCGACCCGGCCGCCGAGGCCGCCCGCGCCTTCGCCGGATTCCTCGAGGACCACGGCATCACCGCGTCGGCCCCCGGCCCCTCCAGGGCGACGAACCGCGCCAAGACCCTCGCCACCGTCTCCTCGCCCCCGCTGTCCGCCCTGGTCGAACGGATGCTGACCCACAGCGACAACGACATCGCCGAGGCCCTGGCCCGCCACACGGCCGTGGCCACCGGGCAGCCCGCCGACTTCGGGGGCGTGTCGGCCGCCGTCACCGCCCGGCTGAAGCAGCTCGGCCTGCCCGTGCGGGGCGCGGTGTTCCACGACGGCAGCGGCCTGGACCGCACCGACCGGATCAGCGCCGACCTGCTCACGGCCCTGCTCGCCGTGGCCGCCGACCCGGCCCGCCCCGAACTCCGCCCGGCCCTGACCGGCCTGCCCGTCGCCGGCTTCACCGGCACGCTCGCGGGCCGCTACCCGGACGGCGCGGCCGGGGGCCTCGTCCGTGCCAAGACCGGCACCCTGACCGGCGTGAACACCCTTGCCGGCACGGTGGTCACCGCCGACGGCCGCGTGCTGGCCTTCGCCTTCCTGGCCGACGGGACGACGGACGCCCCGTCGGCCCAGAGGGCCCTGGACGCGGCGGCGTCCCGCCTGACGGCCTGCGGCTGCGCCTAGCGGGTGCCCGGCCCCGCCGGGCCCCGCCCGCCCCGGCCCGGCCCCGCCGGGGTGCCGCCCACCCCACCGCCCCGTACGGCCTGCCCCCAGCGGCAGCGCTCACGTACCGTTGAGGGATGACGAGCATCGGCGCATCTTCCGGCATGGTCGACTGGAATCTCGCGGTGGCGACCGCGACCCGGCTCGTACGGCCGGGGCCCGAGGTGAGCCGCGACGAGGCCCGGGCCGTCGTCGCGGAGCTTCGCCGCCATGCCAAGGCCTCGGAGGAACACGTCCGGGGCTTCACTCGTATGGCGACCGACGAGGTCCACGACACCCCCGTCCTGGTCGTCGACCGCCCGGGCTGGGTCCGGGCCAACGTCGCCGGCTTCCGGGAGCTGCTCAAGCCCCTGCTGGAGAAGATGGAGGAACGGCGCGGCGGCACCCCCGGCGGGGCGGTCCTCGGCGCCGTCGGCGGCAAGGTCACCGGCGTGGAGCTGGGCATGCTGCTGTCGTTCCTGTCCTCCCGCGTCCTCGGCCAGTACGAGACCTTCGCCCCCGCAACCCGCGAGCTGCCCGCCGGCGCCGACGGCGGCGGCCGGCTCCTGCTGGTCGCGCCGAACATCGTGCACGTCGAACGGGAACTCGACGTCGAACCCCACGACTTCCGCCTGTGGGTGTGCCTGCACGAGGAGACGCACCGCACCCAGTTCACCGCCGTGCCCTGGCTGCGCGACCACCTCGAGGGCGAGATCCAGTCGTTTCTGGCGGAGACCGACGTCGACCCCATGACCGTGCTGGAGCGGATCCGCGACGCAGCCCAGACGCTCGCCGGGGGCCGCCCCGAGGGCGAGGAGGACGACGGCGGCCGCTCGCTCGTCGAACTCGTGCAGACCCCCGCCCAGCGGGAGGTCCTCGGCCGCCTCACCGCCGTGATGTCCCTCCTGGAGGGTCACGCCGACTTCGTGATGGACGGCGTCGGCCCCTCGGTCGTGCCGAGCGTCGGCGAGATCCGCGAGAAGTTCCAGCAGCGCCGCGCCAAGGGCGCCTCCCGCCTCGACATGGCCCTGCGCAAGCTGCTCGGCCTGGACGCCAAGCTGCGGCAGTACCGCGACGGCGAGCGCTTCGTCCGCGCCGTCGTCGACGAGTGCGGCGTCGACGGCTTCAACCGCGTCTGGACCTCGCCCAACACCCTGCCCACCAAGGCGGAGATCGCCAAACCGGCGGACTGGATCGCACGGGTGCACCGCAAGCCGGAGGCGTGAGCCCCGGACGCACGGCGTGAACGAATCCGGCCGACGGCAGGCGAACGCCCCTCCAATCACCCGTCCGAGGGACCGTGAGCCCTCCGCAGGCGTGCGATGCTCAGGGAACGGCCCGTTTCTGTCACCATCTACACACTCTGCGTGACCGAACCCTCGGGCTCACCCCGAAAACATCATGAAGGGCACCGGACATGGGTCCCCATCCTGCGGTCGCGGCGATACGCCTGGCGGTCCGCCGCGTCCTCCACGACATCCTCACCGAACTGCACGCCACGGCCGGCGTCCCCGCCGGGACGGCCGCCGAGCGCCCGCCGTCACCGCTCGTCCTCGTGGCGTGCTCCGGCGGAGCCGACTCGATGGCGCTCGCCTCCGCCCTCGCCTTCGAAGCCCCCCGGCTCGGCATCCGGGCCGGCGGCGTCACCGTCGACCACGGCCTGCAGCACGGCTCCGACCTGCGCGCCGAAGAAGTCGTCCTGCGCCTGCGCGAACTCGGTCTCGACCCCGTCGAGGCCACCGCCGTCACCGTGGGCCGCGTCGGCGGACCCGAGGCGGCCGCCCGCGACGCACGCTACGCCGCCCTGGACGACGCCGCCGCCCGGCACGGTGCCGCCGCCGTCCTGCTCGGCCACACCCGGGACGACCAGGCCGAGACGGTCCTGCTCGGCCTCGCCCGCGGCTCCGGCATCCGCTCCCTGTCGGGCATGGCCGCGGTCTCGGGGGCCGGCGGCCGTTACCGGCGGCCCTTCCTCCACGTCGACCGGCAGACCGCGCGCAAGGCCTGCATGGTCCAGTCCCTGCCCGTCTGGGACGACCCGCACAACACCGACCCGGCGTACACCCGCTCGCGGCTGCGGCACGAGGGACTGCCCGCCCTCGAGAAGGCCCTCGGCAAGGGCGTCGTCGAGGCCCTCGCCCGTACGGCCCAGCTCTCCCGGGACGATGCCGACGCCCTCGACGCCTGGGCCCGCCAGGCCGAGACCGGCGTCCGCGACGCCACCGGCATGCTGGAGTGCGCCAAGCTCTACGCCCTCCCGCCCGCCGTACGGCGCCGCATCCTGCGCCGGGCCGCCATCGAGGCCGGTGCTCCGGCCGGTGCGCTGTTCGCCCGCCACATCGAGGAAGTCGACCGGCTGATCACCGGCTGGCGCGGCCAGGGGGCCATCAACCTCCCCGGCAAAGTCGTCGCCCAGCGGCAGGGTGGCAGACTGGTGATTCGGCAAGGCTGAATCCGGACCCTCCCACCGATCCGCGTACGGATCGCCGGGGCGTTCCGGAGTGGCCGGTGGGACGACCGAAAGTGATGCGGGTGGACGCGAACGACATGGGTGCCGACCTCGAGAAGGTACTCATCACCAAGGAAGAGATCGACGCGAAGCTGGCCGAACTGGCCGCGAAGATCGACGCGGAGTACGCGGGCAAGGACCTGCTCCTCGTCGGCGTCCTCAAGGGCGCCGTGATGGTCATGGCGGACCTCGCCCGGACGCTGTCCACCCCCGCCACCATGGACTGGATGGCCGTGTCGTCGTACGGCGCGGGCACCCAGTCCTCGGGCGTGGTGCGGATCCTCAAGGACCTCGACACCGACATCAAGGGCAAGCACGTCCTGATCGTCGAGGACATCATCGACTCCGGCCTGACCCTCTCCTGGCTGATCTCGAACCTCGGCTCGCGCGAGCCCGCCTCGCTGAAGGTGTGCACGCTGCTGCGCAAGCCCGACGCCGCCAAGGTCGCCATCGACGTGGAGTGGGTCGGCTTCGACATCCCCAACGAGTTCGTCGTCGGCTACGGCCTCGACTACGCGGAGAAGTACCGCAACCTCCCGTTCGTGGGGACGCTCGCGCCCCACGTCTACGGTGGCTGACGCGACCCCGGGCAATCAGCGAGGGTGACCGGGAACCCGAGCCACCCTCGCGCCGTTGGAGCAGGAAGACGGTAATGCCAGTCGTCCGTGCGACTTCGGGCCATCATGCTGGGGTACCGTCAGAAGAACTGTCTTTATCAAACTCACTATGGCAGGAGGGACGGGGCGGCACCGCTCCGTGTGGATGGACGTGAAGCGATACTTCCGTGGGCCGGTCATGTGGATCGTGCTGGCCGTCCTTGCCGTGGTCGTGTTGATGCAGGTCGTCGGCTCGTCCGGCGGCTACAAGACGGTGGACACGGGCCAGGTCGTCCAGGCGATCAACGACAACAAGGTCGAGTCGGCCAAACTGACCACCGGTGACGAGCAGACCATCAAGGTCCAGCTCAAGGACGGCGAAAAGATCAAGGGCAGCTCGAAGATCCAGGCGAGCTACATCGGCGATCAGGGCGTGACCATCGCGGGCACGCTGCAGAACAAGTACCAGGACAAGCAGATCCCCGACGGCTACACCGTGTCGCCGTCCAAGCAGAACGCGTTCGTCGGCATCCTGCTCTCCCTGCTGCCGTTCGTCCTGATCGTGGTCGTCTTCCTGTTCCTGATGAATCAGATGCAGGGCGGCGGCTCCCGGGTCATGAACTTCGGCAAGTCCAAGGCGAAGCTCATCACCAAGGACACCCCGAAGACGACGTTCTCCGACGTCGCCGGATCCGACGAGGCCGTCGAGGAGCTCCACGAGATCAAGGAGTTCCTCCAGGAGCCGGCCAAGTTCCAGGCCGTCGGCGCCAAGATCCCCAAGGGCGTGCTGCTGTACGGCCCGCCCGGTACCGGCAAGACCCTGCTCGCGCGCGCCGTCGCGGGCGAGGCGGGCGTGCCGTTCTACTCGATCTCCGGTTCCGACTTCGTCGAGATGTTCGTCGGTGTCGGTGCCTCCCGGGTGCGCGACCTGTTCGAGCAGGCCAAGGCGAACGCCCCGGCCATCGTCTTCGTCGACGAGATCGACGCGGTCGGCCGCCACCGCGGCGCCGGCCTCGGCGGCGGTCACGACGAGCGCGAGCAGACCCTGAACCAGCTCCTCGTCGAGATGGACGGCTTCGACGTCAAGGGCGGCGTGATCCTCATCGCCGCGACGAACCGGCCCGACATCCTCGACCCGGCGCTGCTGCGCCCGGGCCGCTTCGACCGGCAGATCGCCGTCGACCGGCCGGACATGCAGGGCCGTCTGGAGATCCTCAAGGTCCACCAGAAGGGCAAGCCGGTCGCCCCGGACGTCGACCTGTCGGCCGTCGCCCGCCGTACGCCCGGCATGACCGGTGCCGATCTCGCCAACGTGCTGAACGAGGCCGCCCTGCTGACGGCCCGCAGCGACCAGAAGCTGATCGACAACCACATGCTGGACGAGGCGATCGACCGCGTGGTCGCGGGCCCGCAGAAGCGGACCCGGATCATGTCGGACAAGGAGAAGAAGATCACCGCGTACCACGAGGGCGGTCACGCCCTGGTCGCGGCGGCTTCCCCGAACTCCGACCCGGTGCACAAGATCACGATCCTCTCCCGCGGCCGCGCCCTCGGCTACACGATGGTGCTCCCGGACGAGGACAAGTACTCGACCACGCGCAACGAGATGCTCGACCAGCTCGCCTACATGCTGGGCGGCCGGGCGGCCGAGGAACTGGTCTTCCACGACCCGACGACGGGTGCCGCCAACGACATCGAGAAGGCCACCGGTCTGGCCCGCGCGATGGTCACGCAGTACGGCATGACCGAGCGCCTCGGCGCGATCAAGTTCGGCGGCGACAACACCGAGCCCTTCCTCGGCCGTGAGATGGCGCACCAGCGCGACTACTCGGAAGAGGTCGCCGCGCTGGTCGACGAAGAGGTCAAGAAGCTCATCGAGACGGCGCACAACGAGGCCTGGGAGATCCTGGTCGAGAACCGCGACGTCCTCGACAACCTCGTCCTCGCGCTGCTGGAGAAGGAGACGCTCGGCAAGGAGGAGATCGCCGAGATCTTCGCCCCGATCGTCAAGCGCCCGCCCCGGCCCGCCTGGACCGGTTCCTCCCGTCGCACCCCCTCGACCCGTCCGCCGGTGCTCTCCCCCAAGGAGCTGGCGCTGACGAACGGGGCGAACGGCGCGACGGCGGCCATCTCCACCGCCAAGAGCACGGCGGCCGAGCCGGCCACCGCCCCGGCACCGGAACGAGCCCCGGAGGACCGCCCGGAGAGCTGACCCAGGCCCTCCCCGCGGCCCCACCAGGCCCGGAATGTATGCCGCGCCCCCCAGGTTCTAGCCTTGGGGGGCGCGGCATTCCCTTATGCCGACATGCCAGAAGACAGGAACGAGGCACGACATGACCGACCCCGTGACGCTCGACGGCCAGGGCCCGATCGGTGAGTTCGACGAGAAGCGGGCCGAGAACGCCGTCCGCGAACTGCTGATCGCGGTCGGCGAGGACCCGGACCGCGAGGGCCTGCGCGAGACGCCGGGGCGGGTGGCGCGGGCGTACAAGGAGATATTCGCGGGGCTCTGGCAGCAGCCCGAGGACGTGCTGACGACGACGTTCGACCTGGGACACGACGAGATGGTCCTCGTGAAGGACATCGAGGTGTTCAGCACGTGTGAGCACCATCTCGTCCCCTTCAGGGGCGTCGCCCACGTCGGGTACATCCCGTCCACCAGCGGCAAGATCACGGGTCTGTCCAAGCTGGCCCGCCTCGTGGACGTCTACGCTCGCCGTCCTCAGGTGCAGGAACGGCTCACCACGCAGATCGCGGACTCCCTGATGGAGATCCTGGACCCGCGCGGCGTGATCGTCGTCGTGGAGTGCGAGCACATGTGCATGTCGATGCGCGGTATCCGCAAGCCGGGTGCCAAGACCCTCACGTCGGCGGTGCGGGGGCAGCTCCGTGACCCCGCTACGCGCAATGAGGCGATGAGCCTGATCATCGGACGCTGAGGCGCCGGCGCCAGGGGCGGTCAGGTGGTGGGGGCGGTGCCCGGGGGGTTTTCGTCTTCGTCGTCGGGGAGGCGGCAGACGCGTTCGAGGAAGAGGGCGGCCGCTATGACGCCGATGCCGGAGACGACCGAGAAACCGGCGTAGATGGCCTGGTCGCGGCGGGCGGGGATGTCGAGGTACTCCAGCAGGAAGACGCACGTGCCGCCGTACATGCCGGCGACGAGGGCCGCGACCAGGGCGCTGGCCTGGCCGAAGACGACCGCGCGCGCCGCCATCAGCGGATCGACGCCCTTGGCGCCGGGGACCCGGTCGCGCTGGGCCTTCAGGCGGGCCCGCAGCGAGAGCGCCGTGGCCAGCAGGACCACGGCGATCAGCGCCAGAACGATGGGGGCGGCGAGGGGGACGCTCGGGAGGGTCCCGATCGAGTTCCACAGGCGGGCGCCCGCCCAGGACAGGACTCCGGCGACCACGAACACGGCGGCCAGCGTCCTGATGCGCAACTCTTTCACGGTGCCCCTTCGTTCCCCCGGATGCCCGGCTGTGGCGCCGGCTGCCGCACGCCCCGGACGGAGGGCGTCCGGCGGCGGACTTCGCTCGTCTCGACCTTAACGACTACTCGGGCAGGTGGAGTTCCAGGTCGGGGCGGGGTGTCACGCCCTCGCGCGTCACCGCCTCCAGGAGCCCGGCGACCGGGCCGTGGCCGGGCAGCTCGGCTCCGGGGTCGAGGTCGTGCCAGGGGGCGAGGACGAAGGCGCGCTCGTGGGCGCGCGGGTGGGGCAGGGTGAGGTGGGGGTCGCCGGAGACCACGTCGGCGTAGGCGATGATGTCGACGTCCAGGGTGCGCGGGCCCCAGCGCTCGTCCCGGACGCGGTGGAAGGCCTCCTCGACGGCGTGCGCCCGCTCCAGGAGGGAGGACGGGGGCAGGGTGGTCTTCAGGACCACGATCGCGTTGAAGTAGGACGGCTGAGTGCCCGGTTCGACGCCCCAGGGCTCCGTCTCGTACACCGGCGAGACGCCTTTGACCCGCACGCCGGGGGTCTCCTCCAGGGCGTCGACGGCGCCCTGGAGGGTCTCCAGGCGGTTGCCGAGGTTGGCGCCGAGGGCGATCACGGCGCGCTTCGGGTTGGACAGGGTGCTGTCGGCGGCGTCCACCCTCTCGACCACGGAGGCGGGTACCGGCTGTACGGTCGGGTCGCTGGGACCGTTGAGGAACGGGACACTCATACACGGCTCCGGATGATGGTGACGGTCACGTCGTCGAAGGGCACCGTGATCGGCGCGTCCGGCTTGTGGACGCAGACCTCGACCTCCTCGACCCCTTCGTGCTTCAGGCAGACCTGGGCGATGCGCTCGGCGAGTGTCTCGACCAGGTTGACGGGCTCGCCCTCGACGACGGCCACGACCTCCTCGGCCACGATGCCGTAGTGCACGGTCTTCGTCAGGTCGTCGTCGGCCGCGGCCGGTCGGGTGTCCAGGCCCAGGACGACGTCCACGAGGAAGGTCTGGCCCTCCTCGCGCTCCTTGGGGAACACACCGTGGTGCCCACGGGCCTTCAGGCCGCGCAGCGCGACACGATCCACACGAATCACTCCTGCAGTCGTCGGTCACGGCCGGGCGGTGCCACGTGCGGGCGGCACGCCGGCCTGACTCGAATCTACCCGCGCGCACCGACAGCACCGGGCCGCGGGGGTCCCGGGCGTGGGCGGGCGCCCGAGATTTCACCCTGCGTTCGCCCTGGCCGGCCCGGCTTGTCACGGGCTGTCGGCCGCTCGTGGCCGGGAGCGCGTGATTCCGGCCACTTCTTCCCTCCGCCCGGTCAGGGGGTGGTGTCCTCGCCGTCCTCGCCGGTTCCTTCCACCCGGTCAGGGGGTGGTGTCCTCGCCGTCCTCGTCGGCGCTCTCCGCGAGGACCGGCGAGGCGTGGTGCGACCAGAGTTTCCAGCCGGAGGGCGTGCGGCGGTACGCGTTGGTGGCGACGACGAGCTGGCCGACGAGCGGTCCGAGCTCGTCGTCGCCCTGCGGGGCGGGACCGCCGCTGAGGATGTTCTCGGTGCAGGTCACCAGGGCGGTGTCGCCGGTGACGGAGACGTGCACGTCGGTGAGGAAGAACTGGATGTAGTCCGTGTTCGCCATGATCAGCGCGTAGGAGCGCAGGACCTCGCCGCGGCCGGTGAGGACCGGCCAGCCGGGGTGCACGCAGGAGACCACGCCGGCGTCGGCCGGGTCGTGGTACGTCTCGTCGATGCCCAGGTCGGACGGGGCGAGCCAGAGCTCGGACACCTTCTCGAAGTCGCCCTGCTCCACTGCCTCGTAGTAGGCGGTGTTGGCGGCCTCGACCTGTTCGACGTCGACGTGAGGGGCGTTCACCGGGCTCCTTCCGGACCTCTGCCCGGGGTGCGGGCCCCTTCGACGGCGCGTGCGACCCGGACGGCGTCCGCGGTCGCGCGCACCTCGTGGACACGTACGGCCCACGCGCCGGCCTGCGCGGCGAGCGCGGAGACGGCGGCGGTGGCGGCGTCGCGCTCCCGCGCGGGGGGCGGGGTGGCCTCGGGGCCGGCGAGGACGCGGCCGAGGAAGCGCTTGCGGGAGGCGGCGACGAGGAGGGGGTGGCCGAGGGCCAGCAGGCGGTCCAGGTGGGCGAGGAGGACGAGGTCGTGGTCGGCGTCCTTGGAGAAGCCGAGGCCGGGGTCGACGACGATGCGGTCGGCCGCGATGCCGCCGTCCATGACGGCCTCCACGCGCGCGCGGAGTTCGTCGACGACCTCGGTGACGACGTCCGCGTAGGTGCCGCGGATGTTGCCGCCCTCCAGGAAGCCGCGCCAGTGCATGACGACGAAGGGGGCGTCGGCGTCGGCGACGACCGGGATCATGCGGGGGTCGGCGAGGCCGCCGCTGACGTCGTTGACCAGGGCGGCGCCGGCCGCGAGGGCCTGCTCGGCGACGGAGGCGCGCATCGTGTCCACGGAGATCGTGACGCCCTCGGAGGCCAGGCCGCGGACGACCGGGACGACTCGGCGGAGTTCCTCGTCCTCGTCCACGCGGGTGGCGCCGGGGCGGGTGGACTCGCCGCCGACGTCCACGAGGTCGGCGCCCTGGGCCACGAGGTCCAGGCCGTGCTTGATGGCGGCCGTGGTGTCGAAGAAGCGGCCGCCGTCGGAGAAGGAGTCGGGGGTCACGTTGACGACCCCCATGACCGCACAGCGGTCCCATGCGGTCAGTCCCGCCAGGGGGCGGCGGCCGGTCTGCTTGCTCATGTGTTCAGCGTAGGCCCCCGGGGTGGGGGTGCCTCCGGCGGTGGGGTGGGGTGCCTGCGGCGGGCTGTGCGGGGCGGTGGGGGGTGCGGGTGCCTGCGGCGGGCTGTGCGGGGCGGTGGGGGGTGCGGGTGCCTGCGGCGGCCTGTGCGGGTTCGGTGCGTGGTGGGGTGCCTGCGGCGGCCTGTGCGGGTTTGGTGGGGGTGCGCGTAGCGCGTTCGGTGGTCTTGTGGGTCGGGGCCGGGTCGGGGGGTGTCCGTCCTCGGAACGGCGCGGAATCGGTCGGCCACAGATGTGCCGGCGTTGACGCGCCAACCGCTGCGGGCGGACACCCACCGACCCGTCCCCTTCCCGCCGTACGCGACTGCGGGCCGTCGTCTCCCGACCCCGGCTGACGCCGTCCCGCCCCGGCTGACCGCCCTCCCGCCGTAGCTACGGGCCGCCGCGCCGTCCTGGCTGCGGGCAGTCGGCCGGGCGGTGCCGGATCAGGGAGCCGCCTTCGAGTGGGCTCACGCTGTTCTGGCGTCGCGTTCCGGGACTCGGTGGGGGCACGGGCGGGGGGTGCGGGCGTGGGGGCGGAGGAGGCGGGGGAGGGGTGGGGTGAGGGTGAGGAAGCCCTCCGCCTGCATCGCCGCGAAGCCGATGCGGGGCAGGTCGGCGGGGGCGCGGTAGACGACGAAGCGGGGCTCCCAGCGGGGCTGGAACTTGGCGTTGAACTTGTACAGGGACTCGATCTGGAACCAGCGCGAGAGGAAGACCAGCAGGCCGCGCCACGCCCGCAGCACCGGCCCCGCCCCGATCTTCTCGCCCCGCGCGAGCGCCGCGCGGAACATGGCGAAGTTGAGCGAGACCCGCGCTATGCCCAGCCGCGGGGCGGCCTGGAGCGCGGCCACGATCAGCAGTTCGTTCATGCCGGGGTCGGCCGAGCGGTCGCGGCGCATCAGATCGAGGGAGACGCCGTCGGTGCCCCACGGCACGAAGTGCAGGATCGCCTTGAGGTCGCCGTACTCCCCGGGCTCGGCCTCCGGCTTGTGCGCGGTCGCGACCAGGCAGTCGCCGTCGGCCGGGTCGCCGATGCGGCCCAGGGCCATCGAGAAGCCGCGCTCGGTGTCCGTGCCGCGCCAGTCGTCGGCGGCCCGGCGGATCCGGTCCAGCTCGGTGTCACCGAGGTCGGCCACGCGACGTACCCGGGTCTCGTAACCGGCACGTTCGATGCGCTTGACCATCTGGCGCACGTTGCGCATCGCGCGGCCGGCGAGGGAGAAATCCGCGACGTCCACCACCGCCTCGTCGCCCAGTTCGAGGGCGTCGAGCCCGGTCTCCCGGGTCCACACCTCGCCGCCGGTCTCGGAGCAGCCCATGACGGCGGGCGTCCAGGAATGGGCGCGGGCCTCGTCCATGAAGCGCTCGATGGCGCCCGGCCACGCCTCGACGTCGCCGATCGGGTCGCCGCTGGCCAGCATCACGCCGGAGACGACGCGGTAGGTGACGGCGGCCTTGCCGCTGGGGGAGAAGACGACCGCCTTGTCGCGGCGCAGCGCGAAGTGGCCGAGGGAGTCGCGGCCGCCGTGCTTGGCGAGCAGGGCGCGCAGCCGGGTCTCGTCGTCCCCGGTGAGGCGCGCGGCGGGGTGTTCGGGGCGGAAGGCCAGGTAGATGGTGGTGACGGCGGTGAGCAGGCCGAGGGCGCCGAGGGAGAAGGCGACCGTCCAGGACGTGTTCCCCCGGTAGTCGACGGGGCCCTCGAAGCCGAACAGGCCGTACAGCACGTGCGCGATCCGGTCGGCCAGGCTCGGGTCGCCGACCATGCGGTGGGGGTGGACACTGACGATGATCAGGCCGAGGACGAGCGAGCCCGCGCCCATGAGGACGAAGTTGGCCACCGCCTTCCAGCGGCTGCGCGGGTCGGGCAGGGCCGCGAACTGGTCGCGGTGGCGCAGCAGGGGCGCGAGCAGGGCGAGGGAGATCAGCACGCCGGCGAGCGAGTGCCGGTAGGTGAACTGGGCCACGGCGCCGAACGGCAGCAGCGCCACAGCGGCGCGCCAGGCCCGGCGCTTGCGGCGCTTGAGTCCGTGCGCGAGCAGGAGGAGCAGGACGCCCGCGCTCAGCGAGAGCGCCGCGGCGAACGGGCCGAACGCGCCGGGCAGCACCTCGGCGAGGGCGTGCATACGGCTGTGCCGGAAGCGCGGGAAGACACCCGCGGCGATGTCCAGCAGGCCGACCAGGGTGCATGCTCTGCCGACGAGGACGGGGACGGCCTCCGGGCGCGGGCCGCGCGGCAGCCGGCGTACGGCCGACGGGTCGGCGGTCTTCGGGGCGACCCCCGGAACCGCACCCGACATTTCCTCATCTGTCCTGACAGACATCGCACCCGTAGTTCTGCGAGAGACGGTGGATCCGGGCCCGTTTCGGGCATCCGGCGACATTGCGCCCTCTAGGACGGTGTCTCGGGGAGAGAGGTTCACTCCCCTTCTCAAAGCCCTCTTCAAGGCCGGGGAAAGTTACGGGGCACCCCTCGCGTCCGACGGGGGGCCGGGTGTGCCGTGGGAATGCGGGTGGCGAGGTATGGGTCTGACGAGCAACGGGGTGCTGGCGCTGGCGGTGGTGTGCGGGGTGCTGCTGTTCGCCGGCACGGTGTGGCTGTGGCCCCGGCTGTCGCGGCGCGGCGGGCGTGCCGTCCTGGGACGGATCGGCCTGCTGCTCGCCACCCAGCTCGCGGTCTTCGCCGCGGTCGGCCTGGCCGCCAACCGGTCCTTCGGGTTCTACGCGAGCTGGGCGGACCTGTTCGGGCGGGAGACCGGCCAGGGCGTGGTGGTCGACCACTCGGCGGGGGACGGCGGCCCGCTCCGGGTGGTCGACGTCCGGCGGGTGCCGCAGGCGGGCGGGGCCCGGCCGGAGACCGGCGGGCAGATCCAGAGCGTCAGGATTGTCGGCCGCACGACGCGCATCGCGACGCCCGCCGAGGTGTATTTGCCGCCGGAGTACTTCCAGCAGCGGTACCGCACCCGTACGTTCCCCGTGGCCGTCGTGCTGACGGGGTACCCGGGGACGACCGAGGCGCTGGTGAGCAAGCTGCGCTATCCGCGCACGGCGCTGGACCTGGCCGGAAGCGGCCGGATGCAGCCGATGGTGCTGGTGATGCTGCGGCCCACCGTGGCGCCGCCGCGGGACACGGAGTGCGTGGACGTGCCGGGCGGTCCGCGCACGGAGTCGTTCTTCGCCGAGGACCTTCCCGAGGCCGTCCTCGCCCACTACCGCGTGGGCAGGGGCGCGGGCAGTTGGGGCATCGTGGGCAACTCGACCGGCGGGTACTGCGCGTTGAAGCTCGCGCTGCACCATCCCGGCGTGTACGCCGCCGGTGCCGGGCTCTCCCCGTACTACGACGCCCCGAGCGACCCGACCACGGGCGATCTGTTCCACGGCGACGAGGGGCTGCGCAATCGCGCGGATCTCTGGTGGTACGTCAAGAACACGCCCGCGCAAGCCACTTCGCTCCTCGTCACCAGCAGCAAGTCCGGCGAGACGAACTACAAGGACACGCTGAAGTTCATAGAGCTGGTGAAGGACAAGAAGCCCGCCCGGATCTCATCGATCATCCTCGAAAGGGGCGGGCACAACTTCAATACGTGGCGGCGCGAGATCCCCGCGGCGCTGGAGTGGCTCGGCGGGCGGCTGAGCGCCCGTTGAGAGGCCGCTGGTCAGTGGCGGCCAGGGCGGAGGGGGCGGATCGCGGTGCGTACGGGCGTGAATCCCAGAAATGATCTTGGAGTAATTCGGTTGCCGGTGGGCAAGTGGATTCCCGATGCTCTGTGAACGGCTGCGGTACGGCCGTGTTTTTGCGGGGCGGGGCGCCAAGATTCGCCTACGCGCGGTAAGTTTCTGGCCATGCCACGTGGACGTCACCGTCATTCCCCGCCTCTGCACAGGCTGCTTCCTCCGTCGGCGATCGCAGGCGTATCGGTCGTCTGCGCGTTCAGCCCCTGGGTGTTCAGTGAGGCGGTGATTCTCCGCGCGCTCGCGGGGGCCGCCGCGGTGACGGCGGTCGTCGGCGCGGTCGTCATGCGCCACTGGGACGCCCAGGCCGGCAAGCGCGTCGCCGACCTCACGCGCGCGCGTGCCAGCGACGAGTGGCGCTTCGAGGAGCGGGTCGCCGAACTGGAGTCCGACCTCGACGAGTCGCGCGAGCTGCGCGTGAAGCTGGAGCAGCGGCTGCGGGCCAAGCGCGCGGAGCTGGCGGGCCTGCGCAACGAGCACGCCGCCCTGCTGCGCCGGTACGCCACCGCGGAGACCGAACGCGCCAGCGCGCTGGAGGGCCGCCGCCTGCTGGAGATCGAGGCGACGCCGTCGGCGCCCGCGCTGCCCGCCGCCCGTCCGGCGCCGGAGCAGGAGACCCGTGTGCCCGAGGCCGGTGAAGAGAGGGCCGGGTTCCCCGCCGTGTTCTCCCCGGCGGGGGCCGAGCTGTACCTGCGGGCGAACTCCGCGCTGGCCCGGCTCGCCGGCGACGCGTCCACGGCGGCGGACCAGGAGGCCGGCGACGGTGACGACGGCGGCGACGACGGTGACGGCGGCGGCAAGGGCGGCGGCGAGTCCGCCGCGGCGGCCGAGGCGGCGCGGGAGGAGACCGCCCCGGAGCGGCCCGAGGCGGCCGACGGGCACGAGACCGCCCCCGGCGCCACGCAGTCGGGCCGGCCCGGCGAGCGGTCCGCGCGGACCGGGGAGCAGCCCGCGGCGCACCACCCCGTGCCGGCCGCGGTGGCCGTGGTGCCGGCCGCTCCCGCGCGGCGCCCGGTGGCCGAGGGCGGTTTCGACTTCTTCGGCACGAAGAACGCCAAGGACACCACGGCGTCCCCCGCCGCCCTGGAGGCCGTCCAGAACGAGGATCTCGCCGACGTGGTCGGCCAGGAGGCCCTCGCACTGCACGAGGCCGAGACGGAGGCCGCCTTCAAGCCGGCCGGCGAGGAGTCCCGCGCGGTGGGCCGGGTGATCGACCTGACGGCCCACGACGAGACCGAGCAGATCGACGTACAGGGACTGCGCAGCGCCGCGTCCTGACCAACGCGGGACCGGTGGGGCGCTACGCCATCCACCGGTCCGGCCGCGCGTCGCGCCGCCCCGTCCGCGAGCGTTCCGCCTGCCCGCGCAGCAGCCCCGCCGCCTCTTCGGCGTCCCGCAGCCGCGCGGGCACCGTCTTGTTCGCTCCCGTGTCCACCCGTACGTCGGCGATCCCCAGGGCCCGCTGCCAGGGCCCCTGGGTCAGCCGCACGCTCTGGACCTTGGCGTGCGGCACCAGCGCCAGGCTCCGCCGCAGCAGCCCGTGCCGGGCGGCGAACACCGCGTCGGTGACCACCAGCCGGTGGCCGCGCCACCACAGCGGCAGGTACCAGCGCGAGCGCCCGGGCGGACGCGACAGCGCCGACGGCTCCGGCACGCTCACCCCGGGCAGCACCCGCGCGACGACCGACTCGGCGATCTCGCGCGGGGCGACCGGCAGCAGCACCGAGTTCGACGACCCGGCCACGTCCAGTTCGACCCGGACCCAGCCGCGGAGCCGCCACAGCGGCGGTTCCACGATCCGCACCGTCTGCACCCGGCCCGGCGGCACCGTCTCGTGCGCCCGGTCCAGCAGCCCGTGGTCGATGCGCAGCCCGTCCGGTGACTCGGCCACCGTCCAGTCGTACTCCCCGACGAACCGGCCGACGCTGCTCGCACCCGCCGCGCCCAGCAGCGGCAGCGCGGTCGCCAGGATCGTCCACAGGCTGTGGGTGGCCGTCCACAGCAGCGCCGGTACGACCACGGCGGCGGCCACCGCCACCCACACCCCGACCGTCAGCAGCAGGGAGGCGGCGAGGACGCCGGGCGGCACGCGCAGCAGGTGCCGCGAGGGCGCCTCGCCCACCTCGTGCGCGGTCTCGGGCGCGAAGCCGGCCGCGCGCGCGAGCAGCTCGGCCCGCAGCGCCCGGGCCTCGGCGGCGCCCAGGAAGGCCAGCTCGTCCTTCCTGTCGGCACCTATGACGTCGAGCCTCAGCTTGGCGACCCCGGCGACGCGGGCCAGCAGCGGCTGGGTGACGTCGATGGCCTGGATGCGTTCGAGGCGGATGTGCGCGGTGCGCCGGAAGAGCAGACCGGTACGGATGCGCAGCTCGGTGTCCGTCACCGCGAAGCGGGTGAACCACCAGGTCAGAAAGCCGTACAGGGCGGCGGCCGGGATCAGCGCGGCCAGGCCGAGCAGCAGCGTGGTGGTGGTCAGCCGCGCCAGTTGGCGCTGCGTCTGGTCGGGGTCGTGCACGGCCCAGCCGATGACCACGGCGACCGGTGCCCACGCCCGCCGCAGCGGCGTGACGGGATGCAGCCGGCGTTCGGTCGTCCCGTCGCCGGCGCCCGGGGCGCTCACAGCCCCGCCGACCGGGCCTCGCCCAGCTCGGTGAGTCGGTCGCGCAGCCGTTCCGCCTCCTTCGGGTCCAGGCCCGGGACGGCCGCGTCGCTCGCGGCGGCGGCCGTGTGCAACTGCACGCGGGCCAGCCCGAAGTGCCGCTCGACCGGACCCGACTTCACCTCGACGAGCTGCATCCGGCCGTACGGCACGACGGTCTCCTTCCGCCACAGCACGCCCCGGCTGATCAGCAGGTCGTCGGCGCGCTCGGCGTACCGCCAGGAGCGCCAGTTGCGTTCCAGCATCCTCCAGCCCCAGACCAGCAGGGCTGGCGGCAGCAGCGCCGAGGCAGCCCAGGCGGGTGCCAGGAGCAGGGCGGGCACGATGCCGGCGGCGATCGTCAGCAGCCCCGTCCACACCACCAGCAACAGCCGCCGCATCCGCAGCAGTCCCGGCGGCAGCCCGGTCCACACCGGCTCGTCCGCCACCGCACCGGCCCCGCCGGTCGCCCCCGCCGTGCCCGTGCCGTCCGGGCTCCCCGTCTCCATGGGGCCAGCGTACGTAGGGGAGACTGTGGTCATGACTCCTACGACGGAGACCACGGTCGGTATCGGCGGCGCCGCGGAGAGCACCGACATGGTGCTCAACATCGGCCCCCAGCACCCGTCCACGCACGGCGTGCTGCGGCTGCGGCTCGTCCTGGACGGCGAGCGGATCACGAGCGCGGAGCCCGTGATCGGCTACATGCACCGCGGCGCGGAGAAGCTGTTCGAGGCCCGTGACTACCGTCAGATCATCGTGCTCGCCAACCGGCACGACTGGCTGTCGGCGTTCTCCAACGAGCTGGGCGTCGTCCTCGCCGTCGAGCGGATGCTCGGCATGGAGGTCCCCCCGCGCGCGGTGTGGACGCGGACGCTGCTCGCGGAGCTGAACCGGGTCCTCAACCACCTGATGTTCCTCGGGTCGTACCCGCTGGAGCTGGGCGGCATCACGCCGGTCTTCTACGCCTTCCGGGAGCGGGAGGTCCTCCAGAACGTCATGGAGGAGGTCTCCGGCGGGCGCATGCACTACATGTTCAACCGCGTCGGCGGCCTCAAGGAGGACCTGCCGTCCGGCTGGGCGGCACGCGCGCGTGCCGCCGTCGCCGCCGTGCGCTCCCGCATGGACGTCTTCGACGACCTGGTGCTCGGCAACGAGATCTTCCGTGGCCGCACGCGCGGGGTGGGCGCCCTGAGCGCCGGGGCCGTGCACGCGTACGGCGTCAGCGGGCCCATCGCCCGCGCCTCCGGCGTCGACTTCGACCTGCGCCGCGACGAGCCGTACCTGGCCTACGGCGAACTCCAGGACACCCTGAAGGTCGTCACCCGGACCGAGGGCGACTGCCTCGCCCGCTTCGAGTGCCTCCTGGAGCAGACGCACAACGCCCTCGACCTCGCCGACGCCTGCCTGGACCGCCTCGCCGGGCTGCCGCCCGGCCCGATCAACCAGCGGCTGCCCAAGGTGCTGAAGGCGCCCGAGGGCCACACGTACGCGTGGACCGAGAACCCCCTCGGCATCAACGGCTACTACCTGGTCAGCAAGGGCGAGAAGACCCCGTACCGGCTGAAGCTGCGCTCGGCCTCCTACAACAACATCCAGGCGCTCACCGAGCTGCTGCCCGGGACGCTGGTCGCGGACATGGTGGCGATCCTGGGGTCACTGTTCTTCGTCGTCGGGGACATCGACAAGTAGCCGGTCGGCGTCGAGGGGCCCCACCGGCTGGACGAGCCACACGAAGTCGCCGAGGCCGCCCGGAGCGATCAGCTCGGCGGCCTGTGAGGCACCCGCGAGGGCGCGCAGGTACGCCGCCGGGTCGGTGGAGGCGAGCGCCAGCGGGGGGCGTGCGCCCGCGACACCGAGGGCGCGCAAGGCGTCGCGCTGGGGGAGCAGCCGGGCGGCGGGGAGCGCGTGCGCCGGTGTGTGCGCCGACCCGTGCCGATCGCGCCCCGCTTCCCGCTCGTCCGGGCCGGTGTCCGCCCCTCCCGCCGCCCCCGGGGCCTTCGCGCACGCGTCCAGTGCCACATGCGCGGTGATGTCGCAGGAGCCGTCCGGCACCGGACGCGTCTCCCGGCCCTCCCGGAACCCGGTGAGCGTGCCGAACGGCGGGCGGGTGTCCCTCGTGTGGGCGTAGTCGGCGGCCACGGCCAGCCCTCGGCGGAGCGTCGAGACGGCGGCCGCCCACGCCGTGTCGCGGGGGTGCCCGATCTCGGCGCGCAGCCCCTCCTCCGCCGGCAGCGGCCACCACCGCGCCAGCCACGCCGCGTCGGCCCCGTCCACCGGCTCCCCGAGCCGCTCCGTCCCGTCGCCCCGGACGAGCACCCGCCGCGCCACGCCGCCGTCGTCCACCTCCGCCACGTCCACCGGGACGTTGTCCAGCCACTCGTTGGCGAACAGCAGCCCCGTCACCTCGCACGGCGGTTCGGCCAGCCACGCGACGCGCGGGTCGAGCCCGTCGGGGCGTCCCGCGACCTCGACGGCGTACGCGCGGGTGCGCGCGGCCACGCCGGCGGGCAGCGCGGCCAGCACCCCGGTGACCAGCTCACCGCGCCCTGCGGCCATGTCCACGAAGTCCAGTGACGCGGGCCGGCCCAGCGCGGCGTCGACCCGGCACAGCAGGTGCGCCACGGCCCCGGCGAACAGCGGCGACGCGTGCACGGACGTACGGAAGTGCCCGGCGGGCCCCTCCGGTCCCCTGTAGAACCCCTCCGGTCCGTACAGGGCCTCGGCCGTGGCCTCACGCCAGCCCCGCCAGCCTCCTTCGGCCACCCACGCCTCTCCGGTCACCGCTGTTCTCGCCGTCACAGGGCCAGGCTAGGCGTACAGGGGAGCGGAGCCTCCACCTTGCGGAGTACGCGCGCGGTGCGGGGATCGGCCCTTCGGTTGACCCCTGCACCTATTCCGCTTCCCTACGCTGGGTTACGTGCAGCGCCTCTACGATTTCCTCCGCAGACACCCGACCGGGGTCGACTGTTTCTGGGCCCTTGTCCTGCTCGGGATCTCCCTGACGTCCGTCGCCCCGCGGCAGGAGGAGCCCGGGACGGCCGTCACGGCGCTGATCGTCCCCCTCGCGGTGCTGCTCTGCCTGGTGATCGCGCTGCGCCGGCGGATGCCGGAGAAGATGCTGCTGCTGGGCGCCGCGCTCGGCGTGGGCCAGCTCGCGCTGGACGTCGCCACGATGCCCGCCGACTTCGCCCTGCTGGTGATCGTCTACACGGTGGCCGCGACCGGCGCCCGCTGGGCCTCCCGGGTCGCGCTCACGATGGGCCTGTGCGCGGCGCCCCTCGCGCAGCTCCGCTGGCCCAGCGACCACACGGGCATAGCGGGCAACATCGCCATAACGGTCTTCCAGGCGGTGCCGTTCGCCCTCGCCTGGGTGCTCGGCGACTCCATCCGCACCCGCCGCGCCTACTTCGCCCAGCTCGAGGAGCGGGCCGCCCGGCTGGAGAAGGAGCGCGAGGCCCAGGCCAAGGTCGCCGTCGCCGCGGAGCGGGCCCGGATCGCGCGGGAACTGCACGACGTCGTCGCGCACAACGTCTCCGTGATGGTGGTGCAGGCCGACGGTGCCGCCTACGTCCTGGACGCGGCGCCCGACCAGGCGAAGAAGGCCCTGGAGACCATCTCCTCCACCGGTCGGCAGGCCCTGGCCGAGATGCGCCGCCTGCTCGGCGTGCTGCGCACCGGCGAGCACCAGGAGGCCGGGGAGTACGTCCCGCAGCCCGACGTCCAGCAGATCGAGGAACTGGTCGAGCAGTGCCGCACCTCCGGGCTGCCCGTCGACTTCAAGGTGGAGGGCACCCCGCGCCCGCTGCCCAGCGGCGTCGAGCTGACCGCGTACCGCATCGTGCAGGAGGCGCTCACCAACACCCGCAAGCACGGCGGGCCCAACGCGGGGGCGAGCGTGCGCCTGGTCTACTTCGACGACGGACTCGGCCTGCTCATCGAGGACGACGGCAAGGGCGCCCCGCACGAGCTGTACGAGGAGGGCGGCTTCGACGGCCAGGGCCACGGCCTGATCGGCATGCGGGAACGCATCGGCATGGTCGGTGGGACCCTGGACGCGGGTCCGCGGCCCGGCGGAGGCTTCCGCATCAGCGCCCTGCTGCCGCTGAAGCCCGCCCACTGACCTGCGCGCCCGTCCCGCACCGCCCGGCACCTGTCACGACCACCCGCCCCAGCAGGAGAACGGAAGACCCATGACCATCCGCGTGATGCTCGTCGACGACCAGGTGCTGCTGCGCACCGGCTTCCGGATGGTGCTGGCCGCCCAGCCGGACATGGAGGTCGTCGCGGAGGCGGGCGACGGCGTCGAGGCCCTCCAGGTGCTGCGGTCGACCGCCGTGGACGTGGTCCTGATGGACGTCCGCATGCCCAAGCTGGACGGGGTGGAGGCCACCAGCCGGATCTGCGCGGACCCGGCCGCGCCGAAGGTGCTGATCCTGACCACCTTCGACCTCGACGAGTACGCCTTCTCGGCGCTGAAGGCGGGCGCCTCCGGTTTCATGCTCAAGGACGTGCCGCCCGGCGAGCTGCTCGCCGCGATCCGTTCCGTGCACAGCGGCGACGCCGTGGTGGCCCCCTCGACCACCCGCCGGCTCCTCGACCGGTTCGCGCCGATGCTGCCCGCCGCCGGCCGGCAGCCCCGGCACAAGGAACTGCAGCGGCTCACCGAACGCGAGCGGGAGGTGATGGTGCTGGTCGCGCAGGGGCTGTCCAACGGGGAGATCGCGGCCCGGCTCGTGCTGTCCGAGGCGACCGTGAAGACGCACGTCGGCCGCATCCTCACCAAGCTCGGCCTGCGCGACCGGGTGCAGGTGGTGGTCCTCGCCTACGAGACCGGGCTGGTGCGGGCCGGCGGCGGACACGGCTGAGAACGCCCCGGCGCGGCCCCGGCGTCGGTAGGGTGCCGCGCATGCTGCTGTGGATCAACGGCCCCTTCGGGGGCGGCAAGACACAGACCGCGCACGAGATACGCCGCCGACTGCCCGGGAGCGTCGTCTGCGACCCCGAGCACGCCGGTTTCGGTCTGCGCCGCATGATGCCGCCCGGACTGCGGGGCGACTTCCAGGACCTGGTGTCCTGGCGGCAGGGCGTGGTGGAGGTCCTCGACCTGGCCCTGACCCGGCACGACGGTGTGGTGATCGCGCCCATGACGGTGACCGAGCCGGCGTACTTCGCCGAGACCGTCGGACGGCTGCGCGAACTCGGCCACGACGTCCACCACTTCACGCTCCTCGCCGAACGCGAGACCGTCCTGGGGCGGCTGCGCGAGCGCGGGCTCGTGCGGGCCCTGCGGTTCGTCGTCGGGAGGGACACCGGGCCGCGCCGCGAGAGCTGGGCCGTGGAGAAGCTCGACCACTGCCTGGAGCGGCTGCGCGAGCCGGAGTTCGCCGAGCACCTGTGGACGGACCGCACGACCGTGCCCAAGACGGCGGACCGGATCGCCGTCCTGGCCGGGCTCACCCTGGAACCCCACCGCGGGGGCGCGCTGCGGACCCGGCTGCGGCAGGCGGGCGTGGGGCTGCGTCACATCCGCTTCGACTGACCGGCGCGGGGGGGCGCGTCAGCGGAGTATGCCCTCCAGGAAGTCGCTGCCCAGCCGGGCCACCACGGTGACGTCGAGCTGGTGCAGGACGTACCGCCCGCGGCGGCGCGTGGTGATCAGGCCGGCCTTCTTGAGGACGCCCAGGTGCCGGGATATCTCCGGCGGCGTCATGCCGTGCGCCTGGGCCAGCTCGCTCGTCGTGTACGCGCTGCGGGCCAGATGGCGGCAGATCCGCATGCGCACCGGGTGGGACAGCGCGGTCATCCGCAGGGTGAGCTGCTCGACCGAGGGCGGCGAGACGGGTTCGGCGGCGCCGACGGGGTAGTGCAGGACCGGCTGCCAGCCGTACCGGTGCAGGACCGACAGGTGCGGCCATCCGAAGCTGGTGGGCAGCAGCATCAGGCCGCCGTCCCCGGTGACCGTACGGCCGTCGCCCAGCTTGTCGACGGTGATCAGACCCGCCGCCTCGTCCAGCTTCACCGCCGGGGACACCGCGGCCAGCGCCGCGGCGAGGCCCTTGCGCCGCAGCAGCTCCGTCTTGTGCCGGGCGTCGGCCGCGAGCTGGTGGCGCAGCCGGGACCAGGCGTCCGCGAAGAACGCCTCGTCGCAGTCCCGCAGGAACTGGCGCAGCCAGTCCCGGATGCGCGGCGGGTCGGCCAGCAGCCGCTCGCTGAAGCGCACTTGCCGGGGCCCGCGGGCCGCTGCCAGGTCCAGGGCCCGTCGGCGCAGCACGCCGTCGGAGAGCGCGGAGGCGCCCCGGGTGCCGTAGGGCATGGCGCAGGTGAACTCCAGCGCCGCGTCGACGAACTGCTCGTCCGACAGCTTGTCCA
Organism: Streptomyces sp. NPDC018947; assembly: GCF_044390505.1. Taxonomy (NCBI): domain Bacteria; kingdom Bacillati; phylum Actinomycetota; class Actinomycetes; order Kitasatosporales; family Streptomycetaceae; genus Streptomyces; species Streptomyces sp. NPDC018947. The sequence goes on along the minus strand of NZ_JBIRZD010000004.1, from coordinate 54,618 downwards.
GCAGGTCCAGGTCCTCGGCGAGGGTGGCGCCGGGGAGCGTGCTGGCGCCGGGGATGCCGGCGAACGGCAGGAAGAGGTCCGAGAACGTCGTCCGCCACAGGAAGTCGGCCTCGCACATCCGGTCGGCCAGGTGCGGGTCGAGCCGGGCGGTGACACCCGTCACCCAGCCCTGGAGCCCCGGGTGGTGGCCCGGCTCGGACAGCGCGTGCAGCGCCATGCACAGCTCGGCCAGGGGCGAGGGCACGACGGCGACCCTCTCCGGCCGCAGCCCCGCGATGTCGATGCGCACACTCATGCCCCCATGGTGCACGCCCCCACCGACAACCCGGCCGTGGATTGACCGCCCCCGTCAATCGACGCGACGCCTCCGGTGCGCCCGGAGCACTCTGGGGCGTCCGGGGCTGCCGCGGAGCCCGACATCCCGACCCGAGTCCCTTCTTGCCCCGAGAGGGCGGTCCGCCATGAGCGTCACCCAGCAGTACCTCCTCGACACCTACCGCGCCGGGCGGCTCGGCGAGCCCGCGCCGCCCGCGCCCGGCACCCACGACGCGCGGGTCGTGCGCGAGTGGCGCGACCGGCGCCGGTTCCGGGCGGTTCTCGCCGGCCGACCCGCCGAGGGCCGCGTACGGAGCCTGCTGCGCCGGTGGCGGTCCCTGCCCCCGCGTTCGGCCGGCTGACCCCGGACGCCCGTTCGTACCGGGCGTGCTGCCGACCCGCGGGGCGTGCGGTCGGCGGGACCCTCCGCCCCGCGGGCCGTGCGGTCAGCGGGGGAGCCGTGCGACGAAGTCCGCGACGGCCGCCCGCACGTCGTCGGCCGTCCACGCGAGACCCGGCGCGCCCACCCCGACCTCGGTGACGGCGATCCCCGGACCGGCCTCGTCCCACGGCGCGGAGAACAGCACGGTGCCCGTCTCCTCGCCCTGCCGGAGCGCGGCCTCACCGACGACGTCGGGCTCGTACGGCAGCCAGACCTGGAACTCGTGGGTGTGCGGCACCTCCGGGTGCACCCGCGCCCACGGCACCCCGGCCGCCGCGAGGCCCTCGCGCAGCGCGGCGGCCACCACGCGCGCGTGCGTCACGTACTCCGGCAGCCGGGGCAGCTCCCGCCGGAGGCCGGCCAGCGCCGACAGGGCCGTGGGGAACTGCTGGAACACGGTGCCGCCGTACCGGTGCCGCCATGCCCTCGCCTCCTCCACGAGGGTGCGGGGACCGGCCAGGGCGGCGCCCCCGTAGCCCTTGAGGGACTTGTAGAACGAGACGTACACGCTGTCCGCGAGGCCCGCGATCTCGTCCAGGGGGCGGCCGAAGTGCACCGTGGACTCCCACAGGCGGGCCCCGTCGAAGTGGACCACCGCGTCGCGCTCCCGTGCCGCGTCGACGAGGCCGGTCAGCTCCTCCCAGGTGGGCAGCAGGTAACCGGCCTCCCGCAGCGGGAGCTCCAGCATCAGCGCGCCGAACGGCTCCTCGAAGTCGCGCACCTCCTCGGCGGAGGGCTGCCGGGGCTCGCTGGTCAGCCGCACCGGGCGCAGGCCGCCGACCCGGCTGAAGGCGTTCCGCTCGTGCACCTCGGGGTGGCCGAGGCCGTGCAGGGCGACCACCGGGTTGCCGGTGCGGCCCGCCCAGCAGCGCAGCGCCACCTGCTGGGCCATGGTGCCGGTCGGGAAGAAGACGGCGGCCTCGTGGCCGAGCAGGGCGGCCGTCCGCCGCTCCAGCGCCTCCACCACGCCGTCGCCGTACACGTCCGACGACTCGTCCAGGTCGTACAGCTCCTCGGCGCCGTCGAGCAGGCCCATCCGGTCCCGCAGGCTGTCGACGAAACCCGGCCGCGCGAGCAGGCGCTTCGCGCCGCGATGCACCGCCACGCGCCGCGCGCGCGTGCGCCGGTGCCGCTCCTCCGGCGACTCGCTCCGCTCCGGCCGCTCCGCCGTGTCCCCGGTCTCCCCTGTGTCGGTCATGCCGGGATCATGCCGTGCGGAGGGCGGCCGGGGCACGCGGTTTCCGCCCGCGCAGTGCGCCCGCGCGCGGGAGCGCCCGACCCGCGCAGGGCTCCACAAAAACCCACAGCCTGTGGACAACCGGACGTCCCCGGAACCAATCGCGTTAACATGACGAGAAATCGTCCGGTACCCCGAGCGGACTGGAACGGGAAGGCCGCCGTCGCGTGAACACAACCCCACAGCCAGACCCCAGGGACCGCCCCGCGCGGCTCACGGTAGGCGTCGTCGGCGCCGGACGCGTGGGCCCCGCGCTGGCCGCGTCCCTCCAGCTCGCCGGGCACCGTCCGGTGGCCGTCTCCGGGGTCTCCGACGCCTCCAGACGACGTGCCGCGGCCCTTCTGCCCGACGTGCCCCTCATGACGCCCGCCGAGGTCCTCGCCCACGCCGAGCTGGTGCTGCTGACCGTCCCTGACGACGCCCTGCCCGGACTGGTCGCCGGCCTCGCCGAGACCGGCGCCGTGCGCCCGGGCCAGCTCCTCGTGCACACCTCCGGGCGGTACGGATCCAGGGTGCTGGACCCCGCGCTGCGTGCCGGCGCCCTGCCGCTCGCCCTGCACCCGGCGATGACCTTCACCGGCACCCCGGTGGACGTCCAGCGCCTGGCCGGCTGCTCCTTCGGCGTCACCGCCCCCGAGGAACTGCGGCTGGCCGCCGAGGCCCTGGTCATCGAGATGGGCGGCGAGCCCGAGTGGATCGCCGAGGACAAGCGCCCGCTCTACCACGCGGCGCTCGCCCTGGGCGCCAACCACCTGGTCACCCTGGTCGCCCAGTCCATGGAGCTGCTGCGCACCGCCGGCGTCGAGGCCCCCGACCGCATGCTCGGCCCGCTGCTCGGCGCCGCCCTGGACAACGCCCTGCGCTCCGGCGACGCCGCGCTGACCGGTCCCGTCGCGCGCGGGGACGCGGGCACGGTCGCCGCGCACATCACGCAACTGCGCACGCATGCCCCGCAGGCCGTCGCCGGCTACGTGGCGATGGCCCGGGCGACGGCCGACCGCGCACTGGACCACGGGCTGCTCAAGCCCGAACTCGCGGAAGACCTGCTCGGGGTACTCGCCGACGGGAGCGACCCGGCCGGCCGCGCCGACGGAACCGACGGGAACAACGGCACCGAGGGAGACGCCCGATGACCACCACCCTGCTGCGCACCGCGGAGGAACTGCACGCGCGCGTACGTCACGGTCGCCGGGCCGTCGTGATGACCATGGGCGCCCTCCACGAGGGACACGCCACCCTGATCCGCACGGCCCGGCGGGCCGCCGGCCCCGACGGCGAGGTGGTCGTCACCGTCTTCGTCAACCCGCTCCAGTTCGGCGCCGGGGAGGACCTCGACCGCTACCCGCGCACCCTGGACGCCGATGTGAAGATCGCCGAGCAGGCGGGCGCGGACGTCGTCTTCGCCCCCTCCGTGGAGGAGGTCTACCCGGGCGGGGAGCCCCAGGTCCGCGTCACGGCGGGCCCCATGGGCGAGCGCCTGGAGGGTGCCTCGCGCCCCGGCCACTTCGACGGCATGCTCACCGTCGTCGCCAAGCTGCTCCACCTCACCCGCCCCGACCTGGCCCTGTACGGCCAGAAGGACGCCCAGCAGCTCGCCCTGATCCGCCGCATGGTCCGCGACCTGAACTTCGGCGTGGAGATCGTCGGCGTGCCCACCGTGCGCGAGGACGACGGCCTGGCCCTCTCCAGCCGCAACCGCTACCTCTCGCCCGCCGAGCGCCGCACCGCCCTCGCGCTCTCCCAGGCCCTGTTCGCCGGCCTCGACCGGCACGCCGCCCAGGAGGCGCTGCGCGCGCGGGCCCGCGAAGTGCCCGCCACGCGTGCGCGTGCCGAGGCGCTCAGCGCGCTCGGCGAGTCCCGCGCGGCGGCCGACGCCCACGCCGTCGCCACCTCCGTCCCCGGCGGCGCCACCGCCGTCCGCGCCGCCGCCGGCCTGGTCCTGGACGAGGCCGCCCGCCTCGACCCGCCGCTGGAGCTGGACTACCTCGCCCTGGTCGACCCGTCCGACTTCACCGAGATCGGCGACGACCACACCGGAGAGGCCGTCCTCGCCGTCGCCGCCCGCGTCGGCGCGACCCGGCTGATCGACAACGTCCCCCTGACCTTCGGAGCCGCCTCGTGACCAGCACAGGCATACGACTGCACGCCCCCGCCCCCGGCTGGGCCATCGCCGCGGACGTGGTCGTCGTCGGCTCCGGGGTCGCCGGGCTCACCGCGGCGCTGCGCTGCGAGGCCGCCGGCCTGAACACGGTCGTCGTCACCAAGGCCCGCCTCGACGACGGCTCCACCCGCTGGGCGCAGGGCGGCATCGCGGCCGCCCTCGGCGAGGGCGACACCCCCGAGCAGCACCTGGACGACACCCTCGTGGCCGGCGCCGGCCTGTGCGACACGGAAGCCGTCCGCCTCCTGGTCACCGAGGGCCCCGACGCCGTCCGGCGGCTCATCGAGACCGGCGCGCACTTCGACGAGTCGTCCGAGGGCGGCCTCGCCCTCACCCGCGAGGGCGGCCACCACCGCCGCCGCATCGCCCACGCGGGCGGCGACGCCACGGGCGCGGAGATCTCCCGCGCCCTGGTCGAGGCGGTACGCGCGCGGGGAGTGCGCACCATCGAGAACGCCCTCGTCCTTGACCTCCTGACGGACGCCGAGGGCCGCACGGCCGGCGTCACCCTGCACGTCATGGGCGAGGGCCAGCACGACGGCGTCGGGGCGGTCCACGCGCCCGCCGTGGTCCTGGCGACCGGCGGCATGGGCCAGGTCTTCTCCGCGACGACCAACCCGTCCGTCTCGACGGGCGACGGCGTCGCGCTCGCCCTGCGCGCGGGCGCCGAGGTCAGCGACCTCGAGTTCGTCCAGTTCCACCCCACGGTGCTCTTTCTCGGCCCGGACGCGGAGGGCCAGCAGCCCCTGGTCTCCGAGGCGGTACGCGGTGAGGGCGCCCACCTGGTGGACGCCGACGGCGTGCGCTTCATGCTCGGGCAGCACGAACTCGCCGAACTCGCCCCCCGCGACATCGTCGCCAAGGGCATCACGCGCCGCATGCAGGAGCAGGGCGCCGAGCACATGTACCTCGACGCGCGCCACTTCGGCGCGCGGATGTGGGAGCAGCGGTTCCCGACCATCCTCGCCGCCTGCCGCGCCCACGGCATCGACCCGGTCACCGAGCCGATCCCGGTCGCCCCGGCCGCCCACTACGCGTCCGGCGGCATCCGCACCGACTCCCGGGGCCGCACCACGGTGCCCGGCCTGTACGCGTGCGGCGAGGTCGCCTGCACGGGTGTGCACGGCGCCAACCGGCTGGCCTCCAACTCGCTCCTCGAAGGGCTGGTCTACGCCGAGCGCATCGCCGCCGACGTGGTCGCGGGCCACGCGGACGGCACCCTCCACGCGGGCGCGGCGGCGCCCGTGCCGCAGCCGGCCCAGCCGGCGCACCCCCTCCTGCCGTCCGAGGACCGCTTCGCCATCCAGCGGATCATGACCGAGGGCGCGGGCGTCCTGCGCTCGGCCGACTCCCTCGCGCGGGCGGCGGACCGGCTGCACCGGCTCCACACCGAGGCCCGCGAGGCGCTGCACGAGAACGGCAAGACGGCCGAGCCCGGCGTCGACACCTGGGAGGCCACCAACCTCCTGTGCGTGGCCCGCGTCCTGGTCGCCGCGGCGGCGCGGCGCGAGGAGACGCGGGGCTGCCACTGGCGGGAGGACCACGCGGACCGGGACGACACCACGTGGCGCCGCCACATCGTCGTACGGCTGAATCCCGACCGCACCCTCGCCGTGGACACCACGCAGACCGCAGACTTTCCCCCGACCACCCCGAGCCCCCAGCCGGCGCAGCGTCCCCAGGAGCAGTGACAGTGAACACCCCCGATCTTCCCCTCGCCTCCAGCGGAGGCTGCGGCGACGGCTGCGCCTGCGGCGCGGACACCGACGAGGCGACGTACCTGGAGTGCGGCCTCGACCCCGCGCTCGCGGCACTCCTGCTGGAGTCCGGACTCGACCCCGTGGAGGTCGAGGACATCGCGAACGTCGCCCTCCAGGAGGACCTCGCCCACGGCGTGGACGTGACGACGGTCGCCACCATCCCCGAGGACGCGGTGGCCACCGCGGACTTCACCGCGCGCGAGGCGGGCGTCGTGGCGGGCCTCAGGGTCGCCGAGGCGGTCCTGTCGATCGTCGCCACGGACGAGTTCGAGGTGGAGCGCCACGTGGCGGACGGCGACCGCGTGGAGCCCGGCCAGAAGCTCCTGTCGGTCACCACCCGCACCCGCGACCTGCTCACCGCCGAGCGCAGCGCGCTCAACCTCCTGTGCCGCCTGTCGGGCATCGCCACCGCCACGCGCGCGTGGGCGGACGCCCTGGAGGGCACGAAGGCCCGGGTCCGCGACACCCGCAAGACCACGCCGGGCCTGCGCTCCCTGGAGAAGTTCGCGGTGCGCTGCGGCGGCGGCGTCAACCACCGCATGTCCCTCTCGGACGCGGCGCTGGTCAAGGACAACCACGTGGTCGCCGCCGGCGGCGTGGCGGCGGCCTTCCGCGCGGTCCGCGAGCGCTTCCCGGACGTCCCCATCGAGGTCGAGGTCGACACCCTGCACCAGCTCCGCGAGGTCCTGGACGCGGGCGCCGACCTGATCCTGCTGGACAACTTCACGCCGGGGGAGTGCGAGGAGGCGGTGGCCCTGGTCGAGGGCCGCGCCGCCCTGGAGGCGTCCGGCCGCCTGACCCTCGCCAACGCCAAGGCCTACGCCGAGACGGGCGTCGACTACCTGGCCGTGGGAGCCCTCACCCACAGCTCGCCCGTCCTGGACATCGGGCTGGACCTGCGGGAAGCGGAGTAGAGGCATGCTGCTGACGATCGACGTGGGCAACACCCACACCGTCCTCGGCCTCTTCGACGGCGAGGACATCGTGGAGCACTGGCGCATCTCCACCGACTCGCGCCGCACGGCCGACGAGCTGGCGGTCCTCCTCCAGGGCCTGATGGGTATGCACCCGCTGCTCGGCGAGGAACTGGGCGACGGCATCGACGGCATCGCCATCTGCGCGACGGTCCCCTCGGTCCTGCACGAACTGCGCGAGGTCACCCGCCGCTACTACGGCGACGTCCCCGCGGTCCTCGTGGAGCCGGGCGTCAAGACCGGCGTCCCCATCCTCACGGACCACCCCAAGGAGGTCGGTGCCGACCGCATCATCAACGCCGTCGCCGCGGTCGAGCTGTACGGCGGCCCGGCGATCGTCGTGGACTTCGGTACGGCGACGACGTTCGACGCGGTGAGCGCGCGCGGGGAGTACATCGGCGGGGTCATCGCGCCCGGCATAGAGATCTCCGTCGAGGCACTCGGCGTGAAGGGCGCGCAGCTCCGCAAGATCGAGGTGGCGCGGCCGCGGAGTGTGATCGGCAAGAACACGGTGGAGGCGATGCAGTCCGGCATCGTCTACGGCTTCGCCGGCCAGGTCGACGGCGTCGTCAACCGCATGGCCCGCGAGCTGGCCGACGACCCGGACGACGTCACGGTCATCGCGACGGGGGGTCTGGCGCCGATGGTCCTGGGCGAGTCGTCGGTCATCGACGAGCACGAGCCGTGGCTGACGCTGATGGGGCTCCGCCTGGTCTACGAACGCAACGTGTCCCGCATGTAGCTGCCACCGGCCCAGCGGCGCCCGGCGCGGGTGCGCGGCCCGGCGTTTCCTGGACGCCCGGCGTCGGTACGGGCGCGGGGGTGGGTCGCGCGCCCGGCGCTACGGGGTGCCTCCCCCACCCTCGGCTTCGCTCGAGCGGGGGACCCCCACCGCCCACCCGTGCCGCCCCAGCGGGAGGGCGGTCAGCCGGGGCGGTTCGGCGGGAGCCGGGGTCGGGCGACGACGGCCCGCAGCCGCGTACGGCGGGAAGGGGACGGGTCGGGGGGTGTCCGCCCGCAGCGGTTGGCGCGTCAACGCCGGCACTTCTGTGGCCGACCGATTCCGCGCCGTTCCGAGGACGGACAC